>JBEBKD010000007.1:0-208485 GCA_040079515.1 Lysobacteraceae bacterium | reverse complement strand
GGCGCCTCCGTGAACACAACAGAAGCGGCGTAGTAGTCGCCCCCCAGATGCTGCACTTTGCCCATTCGGGCCGTACCGTAGACGGCCGTCGTATCGAGCAAGCTCTGCACCACAGCTCCTGTGTCATCGCGCCAGCGCGGAACAGCCATGACGCGACGATCGCCAGAGAAGGCGTCCCGAAGCTGTGCCAAGTCCATGCCACCGGAAAGGCCGCCGCTGTAGCATTCCGAATATGTCGCAGCTGACAGGTTTACTTCAACCTTCCGGTAGCCCAGCCTGCCGATCGACGCTGGCTGAGAATCCCGGGTCATGCTCGATTCGGTTGGATCGATGAACTCATCCGACCAGTCTTCCTGCATCGTAGTATCGACACAGCGCATGGCAGCGAACTCACCAATCTCAAAGACTTGATCGGCTGCTATCGCAGCAACGCCATTCACGTCGTTGAAGACCAGCAGATCGGCTCGATCAACGTTCGGTGTCGTCGACGGGAAAAGGAACCACGCGCCCACAGAACCATCGGGAAAGCGCACCGCACGTTGGTTTTGCAGCGTCACATACGTGGGGCCTGCGGCCAGATACAGCTCTACGCGCAACATCGTGCCAGCGGGCAATGTCAAGCCGCGAACAGCAAAAAGGCGCAGCGGCGCCAGGCCACCGGAAAACGTGAGGAAGATGCGCATGTGATCAGTCAGGACACCGGCCGTTGTAGGCCACTGCAGCCGCGCTACGCGCGACGGCACCCCGTCATACAGCCCGTCTTGCGTACCACCAAGAAAACCGCCGCCGCCCAAGGTGGAGCCGACACCGTATCCGAGCACCGCCGGCATGGAATATCCGATCAACATCACGCACCCCAAAGACGAAGAGAAAGCCGGCCAGTGCACGGGTTCCGCTGCACGCTCACGATCAGCATCTTGCGGCCTGCGCTCAATCCATAGCGATCATAGGTCACAAGTGCGATCTGGCCAGGCCGAGGCGCCGTGCTGCTGTCTCCGACGATCCGCACCGAGTAGAAACGCCGCTCGACAGAATAGAGACCGCAGACGCGGTCGATCTCCGCCTGCGCGTTCGCCCGGTCATAGTGCAGCGAAGGAAATACAGGGCGCCGATCGGCGGCCGAATAGCGCGAATGCAGCGGCACGGCGGAGTACACGGTCCCTCGATACGGCTGCATCAATTCAACGCGACGCGACATCGGAACGTCAACCAGATCGGCAACAAAATCACTCGCCGACATCGGCGCTGCGTTGGGCCGATAGCCCATACGTCGCGTCAGGTTCGGCGCGTTGTCGTGGACCCACGTCAGATCTTCGCTCATGACCGCCTGAGGCAGTTCGATATCGACGGACGCCGTATCCGGATCGATCAGCCGCGTGAAGCGCAACACGCCGCTCGAATCCTGCCAACAGGCACCACAGTAACTGGCCAGCATCGTGTCGCGCGCCTGGCGCGCACTCAGGACGGTTCCGCCGACGTAGTAACCGATGCCGGAGTAACCTGTAGCCGAGTCGATCGCGGCCGCATCAGTGGATGACCAGCTGGACTTCCGCACGCGACTGAAAACCTGATGCAGCGCCTGCTGCAGCGTCGCTGGCGTCATGGTGGCGGCAATACTGCTCACATCCGCAACCACCGGGCCCAGCGGCGGAGATTCGAGCAACAACTGCTGCGCGCCAGGCGCGATCGACCACGTGCCCGCTTCCAAAGCATCGCCGCGATCGAGCACTGCGCTGACATCCGCAAGCGGAGAATCGGCAAGAAAGCCGACCGAACCGTCGCTGTTCGCGGCCAGCAATGGCACGCTGCACACCGCACCGATTACAACAGGCTGCGGCTGCCATGCCAGCTGCGTGATATTCGGCAGGAAAACGCCCGTATTGAGCGGGTCGTCCAGATCGTCATGCGCATCACGCAGACGCAGGCGTTTCCAATCGTCGCTGGCGACTTCGATGCCATCCAAGATGAAGCGGCCGACATCGGTCGCGGTGGCCAAGGTGCCATCGTCATCGGCTTGCCGGATTCTGACCCTCACCTCACCGTCGATCGACAGCGGATCGAGCAAACCGTCCGGGTCATAGACATTCAACTGCGCAGAGCCGCCGCGCGGTGAAACGGCATCCTGCCAAGGCCAGAAACCGACTGACTGCAGCATCTCGATGCCGGTGTCCGCGATGCGTCCCTCATAGCGTGTGTTCGGTTGGTCGTCGCTGTTCGCACTGAGCCAGTGCGTATCGCAGATGCGCACTGTCGTCGAGCCGGCGGCATCGGGGCGCCACCCAAGATATGCCGCCGTGCTACGCACAGGCCACTGTCCAGCATTCAATGCGGCAGTGAGATCGCCGGCGACGGTGGATGCCAGACTCACCGCGAACGTCCAGCTCGCGCCTGCAGGCAGGTTCACGGTCGCGACGATCGCGTTCGCCAGATAGAAGTCTGCGAAGTAAGTAAACCCCGGGCCGTCGTAGAAAACCACACCCACAATTTGACCCTTCGTGACCGCCGCTAGGCCGCTGGCCACGACGGTACCGCCGAGGCGAATCTCACCCGTGTCCAATTGCCAGCCAACCGAGTCGGCCGTCGTCCCAACTGCGGCCGCCAATGAAACCGTCGACTGCATAAGCCCAATTGATGCGATCAGGGAAGCGTCGCCGTAGAAGGTGAATTCGACACCCTGCGATCCGGATGATTTGAAGATCGTCCCGCGCGCTGCGCGCGAAACACTCAGCGCGGCCGCGTTGGTGGTCAGCAGCAATCCGCCATCGGTCGCGACAAGGCCAGACCCGATGGTCGTCGCGTCGAACCGGTCGAACTCGCGTGGCATCAGAGCTTGGCCCAGAGCTGTTCGACTGAACCGGCTACCAGCAGAACTTCATTCCCTTTTTCGACGGCAATTTCTTCGAGCAACTTCACAGCCGCGCCAGTCAATGCCTGCTGCATCAGATTGACGGTTTCGCCTTCGGCATCGAGGCGATGCACCGCCTTTTCCATCGAAGCCGTGTGGCTCACGACAAGCAACTTGCCAGAACTGCGGATAACGCCGCTCCCATCGCCGTTGATCGGCCGAAGATGGCAAGTGACCGCGAAAATGTTCGCAGCAGCGCCTTCTGGTTTCGCGTAGGCCGCCACGCCGTAATGCCTGCGGCCCTGCAGATCGATTTGAATGCCGAATTCGTTCTTGCCTGTACCGGCCAACACGATCGGCTTGATTTTGGGTGTCATGGAATAGAGCCTCCAGGTGGAATCGGGCGAAGCCCACCGCCGTCGCCGATGCTGCCGCCGCCGGTACCGGAACCGGACGCGGGGATGTTGATGACCAGGGATGCGATCGACTGGATGCCGTTTGCATTCGCCAGATTCACGCCAGCGGTTGTGAAGTTCAGCGTCTTGGCGCCGCCCGTGCTGTTCGCGTCGATGTAGTACAGATAGATCAGATTGTTGCCGGTGGCCAAGCCAGTGAGGTTCAACGTGGAGGCCGAATACGACACTGACAGACTGCCTCGATTGACTGTCGCGGCCGACACGCTCACGGTCGCGGTACCGGACGATGTAGAGGTGTAGCTCACCGACAGCCCCGTCCAATACGATGTAGCAGAACCGGACAGTGTCGTCGGCAGATTGTCGAAGCCGCCCACCTGGATATTGCTGCCAGCAATGCCCACGCCGACGCGTTCCAACCCCGAGACATTCACCGTGTCCTGAATCGCCACACGGACGCGGTTGCTGTCAGCGCTGGCCAGCAGCTCTGCGCTGTAGCCGGAACTGCGCGCATTGCGCACTGCCTTGATCCGCACCCAGCGCGGTGTCCCTGGGCTCAGTTGCAGCGTATAGGTCCCATCACCTGTTTGCGCTGCGAAAACCCATGCGCCTGGCGTACCGCCAAGATTCGGCGCCGATTCGATCACCGTCAACGTGTTCGCCGTAGGCGTGAATGTCAGCACCGAAGCCAAGTCGATCGCACGCACCGCCAAACCCGTAGGCGTCGGCAACGGTGGCGGCGTATACACGGCCGGCACCCATGTCGAAAGGATCTGCAGCGGTGCGGTGGTCGTAGGCAATCCGCCCACTCCCAACTCCATCAGCAGCACCTTGCGTCTGCTCATCGATCCGTACCGATCTGTGCCAGTTCGCGACGCGAATCTGCGCTATTCATTGCCGCGTTGGTGTTCGCCGTCGATGCGGTGTTGGCCTCGATTGCTGCAAGTCTGTCCAGAATGCTCTTGAGGACAACATCAGTCACGGGTGGTGTCGTAATTGGTGGCGTAGTCGGAGGCGTTGGCGTGCTCGGCGGTGTCGTCACCGTTGGCGTTCTATTGGCGGCCGGAATCGTTGCGTACAGCTGATCGAACAATGCCCGCGCAATCTGCTCCGGCAAATCCATCAGCAGATCCGCAATGGTGTCCAGTTGCGTCTCGCTCAGCGGTTGTGTACCCGCCTGGTTGACTTGCTGCAATAGTCCGGTCACCTCGCTGTAGAGCGAGTTGTAGTCGGCACCGCTGGCGAACAGGCTTCGTCCGAAGCCAAGCGCGGACTGCGCCAGCTCCTGTGCCCGCGACATATCGCCGGTACTCACCGCACTGCGCAACTCTTGCATCGCTCGACCGAGCTTCTGTTCGTCGCGTAACGGCGACAAGTCGGACAGACTCAGGTCGGTCAGAACGCGTGCACGCTCGGCCTCGATCTGGCGCTGCACATCAGCCATGTTGATCGCGCGCAACTGCTCGATCTTTGCAAGATCCTCTGCGCGGGCACCGCTCAGACCCATCGCCTTGGCCAGATCGTTCGCTTGCTTGATCTGATTGCGGTATTGCAGCTCGATCTCCACCTGAGAGCGCTGGTAATCGTTGAGGCCGTGCATGATCACTTGCTTGTTGATGTCGGTCATCGACGAGCCATAGTTCGTCGCGATCTGCGCCAGTCGTTGGTAAGTCTGGCCCGCGCTCTCGCCGGCGCGGCCGAACTCTTCGATCAATTGCAACGCACGGCTCAGCGTGCCGGTCAGCAGATCGCCTTCGGACTCCAGGCGTTGCATGGTCAGCACCTCGCTCAGGTTCTGCATCTGACGCTGGAGATCGGTACTGCTACCGCGCACGAAATCTCCGATCGACTTATCGATGCTGCCTAGCACCGCATTCATGCGTTGCTTCAACAGGTCGGTCAGCACAGGCGAGTCGGCTGAGAAGTTCTGCAGTGTCGCGCGCACAGCTGCACGCTGCCCGGTGGTCATCATGTCGTAGATCAGCGAATCGAATTCAACGATCGCATCAGCAACCGCGCTTGAAGTCGGTTCTGTCATCGACTCGGTACGTACCTGGAAGGTCTGAAAGCGCGACGTACGCGTCTGCTCGGGCTTGCTCACCGTACGGCCCACGCGGATCGAGGGGTCCTCATCGAAAGTGCCACCCGCCCATCCGCCGATCAGGCTGCCAATGACCGATCCAATCGCACCACCGAAATAGCTGCCGATCATGCCGCCAATCGATGAGCCAAGGGCGGCGCCAGAACCACCGCCACCTGCAGCAGTACCTGCCAGCTGCCCAAGCGCAGGTAGGATTTCCTCCAAAGACTTTCCAGCTTCCTTGAAGGCTTGCCCCCAACTGCCTGTTGACTTCCGCAGTTTCAAGATTTCGCCGCCGATCGTCGACATCGCCCGGACGCCCTCATTGCGGAACGAATCCCATGCCGAGCGGCCCTGCTGCTGACCATCAATGACAGCGCCGAACACGTTCTTGATCGCGCTCTGAATGTTGCCCTGCGCATTGAGCGTGTCGATCTCGCGCGCCTGCTGCCGGATCAACTCAATCTCCTTTTCGCTCGCCTTGATGCGCTCTGCGCTCATGCCGTGCAGCAGTTTGCGAATCTGCAACTCGGCCTTCATGGCAGTGGTCAATTCGCCGCCCGCCTTCACAGTGGCGCGCAACGTGTTGATCTCATCCTGTTGAGACTCGCGCATGTCGCGCAGACCCTGTGAGGCATCTCGGGCCTCTATGTACGCTGCTGCCTGCTTTCGTAACTCTGCAGTTTCCGCCGCGGTAAGCGTCGGCGAAGCGCGAAGGAATGCGGCGTACTGCTCGCGCGCCTTATTGACGCCCTGGAGCACAAGTTGTTCCACCTCCCGCTGACGTGCATTCATCACTGCCAGCGGCGCTTCTTCACGGTAGCTCTTCAACAGAGACCCGACGATATCAAGCTCGCGGGCGCGCTCGTCATCAGCCGCTTGCGCAATACGCAACGCCTTTTCATGCGCTGCGGCCGCCGCGGTACGCGCCTGCGCCAGCAGCTGCTGGCGCTCAGCCAGATCGCTGACGCCGGCGGTCTCTTTTTCCAGCTGGCTGATCTGGTCCTTCGTGCTGGCGTTCTTATTGTCGGCCTGGCCGACGTTAGACAGCGTTTCGTTCTGCTGGTCGCGCACCAGCTCGCGCAGGCGCTGCATGGCCTTCTGCGCTTTGTCCGCCGCTTCGGCGGCTTTGCGTCCGGCGCCAAGGAAACCATCGCCCAGGGCATCGGCGCCTTCTGCGCCTTCCTTGCCTTTCTTCCCAGCCTCGATGGCGGCCGGGTTCCAGAGCTCGTCGACCTTGCGCTTGAAGTCACCGATCGAGCGGCCCGTGAGTTCGCTGGCGACACGCCAGCGATCACCGATATCGTGCGTCGCGCGTTCGTTGTTCGCACGTGCGGAGTCCTGCATCGCCTTGAAGGCACCGAACGCACCGGTCAAGTCACCGGTCATCAGGTGCGAGGCGGCGTCGGTCACACCTGCAAAGAACGTGGCGATATTGCTGCTGGCACCTTGCATCAGAAGCTTCACCGTATCGATGGCGACAGCGATTCGAGTGGTACCTGTTTCGACGATCGTCGCAACAAAGTAGTAGATCGTGCCCAGTCCTTTTACGAGCAATCCGAGCGCGCCGTATTGCGCACCAGCCGTTGATGCTTGTTTGCTACTGTCGACAAGCTCTCCGCTCAGTTCGACCATCGCTGGCAGTGCGTCCTGCAATATGCTGCTCACGAGACCGCGCACGGTGAACATCATACGGTCCATGTTGTCATTGAAGACGCCGGCCGCCGCCGCCATTTCTGTACTGACCGACAGGCCAAGACGTCTTGCTTCGGTGCGTAGCTTCTCTATGCCCTCTGCACCTTCATTCAGTAGAGGCAGCATCTTTCTGCCTTCGCGCCCGAACAATGCCACTGCAACAGCCGCTTCGCGCGGCCCATCGGGCATAGCTTTGAACTTGTCGGCGATCTGCGGCAAGAGTTGTTCGAGCGACTTGACCTTGCCCTCTGCGTCGCGGACATCGATGCCCAGGCTGCGGAATGCCGCTGAAGGTCCCTTCGCGCCTTGCTCGGCTTTTGCGCTAGCCACTTCGAGACGTGCCAACGCGGCTTCCAGGAAGCTGCTGTCGCCGCCGGCCATCTTCGCCGCATAGCCCATCTCACTGATGAACTCGGTGCTTACTCCGATGCGTGCCGCCATCTCTTCGGTGGCATCCATTACGTCGATCTGATGCTTGAACAACAGCGCGAGCGCGGTGCTGCCAACGACTAGACCTTGTCCCAACGTCCGCCCGAACTGCTCCCACTTCTTGCCCGAGTTCTGTGCCTCGACTGCGTTGCGCGCCGCTGTGCGGTTGAGCTTCTCGGTAGCGTCGTCCATGCGTGTGACCGCACCAGTTGTCTGGTCGAAGGTTGCGATCGCAGCGCGGCCGTCGGCATCCAAGATGATTGCGATCCGTTTTTCATTCATGGCCCGATCACCCCTTGTCGCGTGCGGCCGCCATCTCGCGGTTCCAGTGTTTCACCTTCACATCTCGTGCCGCGCTCACCATAGCCATGATGCGCAGCGAGTTCTCTTTGGTGATGGGCATCTGCAGCATGCTCATGCAGGCCAGGATCTGCGTCTTTGGCAGGTTGATCTTGCCGCCCATCGCGCCTGGATATTCCCAATCGCTGGAGGTGGCGAGCAGCACCAGAAAGGCCGGGATGTTCTCCGGATACACCTCGATCGTCGGCCGCAAGTGCGCTGCGGCCTCGAATCGCTTTCGCTCCCTGTTGATCAGGGCGTCGGGCGCACCAGCCTGTCGCAGCGATCGCTCCAGACTGTCGAATGAGCGCGAGACTCGCGGCTCGGCCCATGCGCGCCCGACCTCGGTCAGTTTCCCTCGGCGCTGCGTCCCTGCAGTGCCTGCTGATAGCTGTACAACAGCGCGTCACGCGCCCAGGCATTGGAGAACATCTGCGCCTTCGTCGCTTCGTCGGTGCTCACATCGTTGCCCTGCGGGTCGCGGATACCCTTGGTGAAGCGGGCCACGGTTTCCTGCAGCAGCATCAGCTCGAAGCTCAGCACCTGTCGGATCGCCTCGATGTCTTCGTCGGTCTTGTCGCCATCGGGGATTTCTTCCAGCCGCTTGCGCTCTTCGGCCTTCTCACGGAAATCCTGCAGCAGCTCCAGGCGTCGCTCCGGCGTGACGTGGCAGAACTCCACGCCGAACTTGGCTTTGGTCTTGCCGGTGCCTGCTGCGTTGGGCACGTACACGTAGACGGTCCACGGAAACAAGGCTTCGTTGTTGAGCACGAAGTCGCCGATGGTGACATTGCGGTTGGGCTTGGTAGACATGAGACGCTCCTGGCGGGAATGCGAAAGCCATCAACGGTCGACGGCTTCCGGTGGGTTGAATGCAGGCCGAGACCTGCGCGTTCAGGCGGAACCGATCAGGCCGCAGCGAACCGCAGCTGCCACTCGTCGTTGCCGGCGACGGTGGGCACAAAACCGAGATTGGCCTCGATCATCGCGCGGCCCTGATCGTCGCCGTATTTCGGGTTGAGGATCTGGCAGGTGTTCGCCGCGCACTCCAAGAACCAGCGCGTGGTCGTCGTCGGCCCGTGCTGGATCTTCATCGTGCCCAACGTCGCATTGCGGGCGATGGTGAAGAAGTCCTTCGTCCCCAGCGGTGGCGCCAGCATGCTGATACTGCCCTTGGCCGCATGGCTGGTGATGCGGATCTCGCGCTCGCCCGGATTGTTGAACACCTGCACGTTGTTGCCAGCGTCGAAGCTGAAGGCCTTGTACACACCGGTGTAGCCATGCAGCGTGGGCGTCGGCGTATTGTCAAAGGTCACCGGGTCGGGAATCTGGAAGCCGGCCCAGTTGGTCAACACGGTCGGATTGGCGCTCGCGATCGGCGTCGTCCAGATTCCGGTGAACTTGAACTTTATGTACGGGATATTCTGGCTGCTGACTTCGATGGTGAACGTGCCGCGCGCACCCTGCAACTTGTGCAGATTGCCATCCATGTAGAAATACACCGTCAGGGAAGCAGTGCTGGAACGCAGCGGTGAATAGGTCACCGACGTAGTCGCGACGATTACCTCCTGACAACGGCAGGCGCGGAGCAGGTGCCCGAACTTCGGCGCCGTCCCCAGCGTGCCGGAACCTGCAAGCTCGATCGAGAACTCGATCATTGCCCAGTGATCGACCACCAACTCCTGGTCGGAACCGGAGTTCGGCTTGTCCAGCTTGCGGCTGACGGTCTTCATCTCCAGCGGCATAAACTTCACTTCGCTGGTCACCATCGCATCGGCCGCGCCGGTGGGCGTTGGATCCACGCCATAGGTCGCTTCGACCTTCGCCAAGGTGATGACATTTTCGGTAAGCAATGCGGGCATGACTCAGCGCTCCGGCTTGTTCGCCGCGCTGCTCGACGCGACGGTGGTGGACGTGGGGCCGTAAAGTGCCGCTTTCAACGCGGCAGCACTCTCTTCGGAAAAGCCTTCGGGCTGCGGTTCGGTGACGACATCCGAGATCGGCACGCCTTCCTTGTCGCGTGCACCAGTCCCGTCGCGGTGATATTCGGTGTCGGTGGTGCTCACCACCTTGCCGTGTTTGTCTTTGATGATCTGGGTCATGGATGTGTCCGTCGATGTGTTGCGGTGAAACTTTCGGGCGCCCGCCTGGGCGCGGATCAATCGCCTACGGTGGTGCTGCTGCCGGTCTGCGTCAGCTCTTTGGTGGTGGTCAGCGCAAGCCGCGCGCCGTGGCACAACACACCGCCGAACATGTACGGCCCAAAGTCCTCAAGCTGCAGGCCGCGCTCTGCGCCGCTCTGCAACAGCCCGAGCTTGCGGACCGTGCCGGTGAGCGTGTTGTTCGCACGCAAGCCATCGCGGACCGCCTCGATCAATGAATCCATCACCAGCTCGCTGCCGGCGCTGTCGTCGATCGACATGAACCCACGGATCTGCCATTCGGTAACTTCCAGATAGACCGGCTGCAACAGACCGATCTCGCGCACGCGCACACGGCGGATGAACCAGCCGCGGATCTGGTTGTGCGCTGCGGAGTAGTACAGCTGTTTCATCTTCGCCAGATCGGCGGCCGTACGTTCGTACGCGTGCACCACGCCGATATTCGGCACGGCCTGCAATGTGGCGACTATCGCAGCGCGCTCAGGCGTCATGCCGGCGCTCCCAGACGATCCAGCACGCGATCGACGCCACGCGCAAAGCGCGCCTCGATGCCGACCTGGCTGGCCTCATAGATGCGCTGCCAGGTACCGTCCGGTTTGGTGCCAACGCGGCTGATCTTGCGCGCGATCAAAAACGCAACGCTGCGGCTTTCGGCCTCATCGGTGATATTGAGCTTCGTCTGCACCCAATCCTGCAGCGGCTGGATCGGCGGCATGTGCGGACGCGTGCCCACTTCCACGTACTCGGCATAGAGCAGCGGCGATGCCACTGCACCGATGACACGGTCGGACATCCGCTGCTCGTCGGTGAAGATCGACCCCACCAGACCAGCGCCACCGGAGATGCCGCCGGCGCCGCGCGGCAGCTGCTGCTGCAGTTCGCCTTTCAGGTATTGATCGGCTTCCACCACCACCGCATACATCTCGTCGCCAACGATCTGTGGCGCAAGCGCCCACAAGGCGCGCAGTCCTTTGATCTCGCTGGTATCGATCGTGAATCTCATGTGCGCGGATACCTGCGGCGATGAAACAGCCCGCCGCTGCCCTGCGTATCGCCCACATCCATCTGCACCACCACGCCTGCAGCCGCAGACACGGGCTTTTCAGGCACGCCCAGGGCGCGGGTGTATTCGGCCTCCAGATCGCGCTTGCGTGCGCGCAGGCGCTCGGTCTTGCCCACGTGATCGGTCACGTCCGCACCGATCGCCGGCATGCCCTCGGTCGCGTAGTAAGCGGCCAGCTGTCCGCACAGGTTCGCAGCGGCCAGGCATGACACCGCATGGCGATGCTTCACCGGCACCGTATCGGTGCCCGAATCCACCAGATGGTCGGCCGTGTAGCCGATGCGCAGCGTCTCGCCTGCGGTCACATCGAATGTCAGTTGCAGCACCGGCCCGGTGGGTGTTTGCCGCAAGGCGAACTCGGCCGTGGTCAGATCGCGCTGCGGCATTTCGTCGACGGGATATTCCACGCCGGATAACACCGAGCTGTCCACCAGCCACCCCGCCGGCAACGCCTGCACACTGCCGGCCACCGCGACCTGATCCACCAGCAGCTGACGCGGAGCGTCGTCGCTGTAGCGCCGCACAGCCGCCGTGATGGCCTGGTCGATGTTGCCCAACGTCAAGACCTGGTCCTTGTCCCGGACCAGGTCTTGGATGGCCTGCTGGAAGTCGGCGAGGCTCATGCGTTCTTACGGAACGATGGAGCCGTCGAAGCCGCGATAGTCCTTCACCGCCGCCCCGTACTCGTGCCGGATCTTGTACTTGACCTGGTCATTGCTGAACAGAGATCCCTGCGTCGGGTTGTCCTGCACGAAGATCTCGGGTTCTTCATTGCCGCCCAGGAAGCCCAGCTCGATCAGCTGGACCTGGCTCTTGTCGGCCGTCGCATACCAGTTGTTGGCATCGGTCCAGTGCGCAACCGTGTGCACCTTGGGCTTGATGTTCTGCGTGAACGTCTCGTCGTTATTCGTGCCGCGCACGAACATATTGAACGCGGTTTCCTGCAAGTCGACCGGGATATAGAGGTGCTGCAGCAGATAGCCGAGTCTTTTCGCGCTGCTGAGCTCAGTCTGTTTTGCCATGCGCAGACGGGCTGCCGCGAAGCTGGTCGCGTCCAGTGCCGCCACGCCAGTGTTGTTGTGGCCGCCGACAAACAGAGCCAGCCCATCGTAGATCAGAGGGTTGGCGTCGATGAAGGAATACACGAACTCGTACAGCGTGCGCGAGGCAGACATGCCAAGCGCCTGCGGGATACGCTGGATCAGGCCGACGTCGTCGTTGATGATGGCTTCACGGCTGAGCGTTTCGATGCCACCACGCTTGGCGACTGCATACGTGGACTTTTCATCGGTCGGCGAGGTCATCGCCGGATATGCGCCATTCTCGGCAACGACCGACAGATTGCCGTAGCCACCCATGCGACCACGCTCTTGCGTGCGGAAATCTCGAACCGGCACGATGTCGACCAGGTCGCGCCAGTCCTGGTACAGCGGATTGAGCTGGTAGACCGGCAGCATTGCCCGGGTGATGGCATTGCCCAGGATATTGGCGAACGTGGCTGCACTCACCGCTTCGCGGAAAGTGCCACTCGCAGCAGCCAGCAGGCTGGAGTCGCATTGATCGAACTGGCCGCTGACGTTGCGATCACCCGTGATCTGGACATACGCTTCGCGGAACGAAAGACCTTTGCGGTGGATGAAAATATCATCCAGCATCCGGTTGGTCTTTTCCTGCGTCGTTTCGCCCTGCACCTCGGCGAAGTTGCCCAGGCCGGAGACCGGCGCGGATTCGCGGAAGCTTTTGATGTAGGCGTTCTCGTCGGCGATCGCCTTGTCGACCTTCTCGATCGTCAGATCTTCAGCGCTCGTCGCTTCGGCGAAGCGGGTCAGCAGGCGGTCCTGCGCTGCCTGCGGCAGCTTGCTGCCGGCGACGCGCACCTTGGCATCGGCCCGGGCTTCGACGAAGCGCTGGTGCGCTTTCAGATCGTCCGCAGTGAGGCCGGTTTTCTGGCTGTCGCCGGCCTCCGGCTGGCAGGCTTCGCGGAAAGCCGCAAGCACCTGGTCATCGGTGGCGTTGGCGGTGGTGAGCGCATCGGCACGACTTGCGTCGCGGAGGCGGATTTGGTCGAGCATCTGCTGACGCAACATGTGATTTGGCTCCTGGTGAGCTTCAACGAAACGGATGACTTGCCCGCCGGCACCGGGCGAGATGATCAGATCCACGCTGTCGACCTTGTTGATCCTGGTCGCCTCGCGGAACGTGCCTTTTTGTACGGATGGGCCGCTGGCATCGATCGAGAGACCGAACAGATCGGTCATGCCGCGATCCACCATCTCGCGCAGTTGCGCGGATGCCGGATGGGACTCCAGCACGTCCATCACGGCGTGAATTTCGCCTTGACCTTTGGCTGTCTCGACAAAGCGCGAATCACTCAGCTTGCCGAGCAGCTTTTTGAATTCTTTACCACCGCCCTTGAGGTGTTCCAAGTCCGCTTTCGTGAAGACCCGCGCACCTTCGAACAGCGGCGCGGCTTCGCGCAGCACCTTGGCCGGATAGTCGACCTTGTTCAAAGACAGGCCTGATCTGATCAGCCGTACGAGGTAGCGAGGCGGCTTGTCGCCGTCGGCTTTCTTCGCCTCGATGAACCAGTCGTCGCTCGCCGCTTCGCGCATCGGCGCATTCACCGGGCGGTGCTCGATCACCACCTCGGTACGCTCACCCACCGTGACCACGTTGTCGTCGCCCAGCGTGTAGGCGTACGCGTACATGCGGCCGTCCAGTTCCACGACCGCACGGTCGGAATAGATGGCATTGATGCCGACATATCGGTCGGGGTTGGTCGCGCGAATCTTCTCGCGCATGGCGCTGCGTATCAGCTCGACCCGCTGACCGATCTCGGTCGCAGCGGCTTCTCGCATCGGCGCGGTGGCGACCGGCTTGGTTTCCAGCATCACTTCGACCGCAGCGCCAAGCAGGACTTCGTTCGTCTCGGAGATGGTGTAGCCGAACTCGATCAGCTTGCCCTCGCGGCGCACGATGACCCGATCGGGGTACATCGAATGCGGCCATACGCCGAAGTCGTTAGCAGCCAGGCCGTAGTGCCGGCGCAGTGCAGCGGACACCAGCTCGGTGACTGCGCCGAACTCGCTCGCAGCTTCCCGCAGCGCGTCGCCTGCAATGCCCTCGGCCGGGATGCGGTTCACGCGATCTCTTCCTTCCAGCGACGTACGCCGTCATCTAGGGTGCGGTGGGTTTTCGACTTGCCGACTTCCGTCGGCTTGTGCGCGACGGGTGCAGGCGTTGCCGAGCCGTCGGCGAACTGTTCAGCGCGCAGACGCAGGGATGGCGCAGTCGACTTCAGCGGGTCGCCATCGGCCAGATCGACCGTCCACGTGTCCACGTCATCGGTGACGACAGCGCGGGTGTCACTGCGGTCCAGCTCGCGCACGACGCTGCGAACCACTCCGGCGGCCGGCAGGGGCAAATCGTTCTTCCCCTGCCCGTCGCCGCCGGCACCGCCTTCGTCGTCGTCATGTGTTGCATTGGCAGCCACCCGGCGGTCGAACTCCGCCTGCTCGGCTGCGAGGCGATCGGCTTCGGCCTGCTCGGCTGCGAGGCGATCGGCTTCGGCCTGCTCGGCCTGCTCGGCTGCGAGGCGATCGGCTTCGGCCTGTTCGGCTGCGAGGCGATCGGCTTCGGCCTGTTCGGCTGCGAGGCGATCGGCTTCGGCCTGTTCGGCTGCGAGGCGATCGGACTCAGCCCTGACCTTCTCGGCGTTGGCTTTGCCTGCCGGGGTATTGCCTTTCTCGTTGCCCACTGGGTGTGCTCCGCAATCGACCGTTGAACTTGTGTCGATACGTTGCGCCGAGTGGTTGGTTTGATGCTATTGACACGTGTCAATAATTGCCTCGCGCGCACGCGTGGTGCTGCACGCGGTTATTGGTCGGCAAGAAACCGGGCGAGGCGGTCGTTGACGCGCGCAATGGTGTCGCGGTCGTTGCGATCGCGCGCTGCCGGCGAGACCTTGCGAATCGGCTCGTCGGGATTCTCCGGCACTTCAATCACGCTCGCGCCGAACGTGCTGCCACTCAGCACCGGAATCATGATGCAACCGCAGTGGATGGTGTTGCCGATCGAGGCATCCGGGTCGCGCGGGTAGCGCAACTCTTCCACTTCGCCGGTGCGAGGGTCGCCGATCAGGAACGGCTGCGACACGCGCACGATCTGGTTGTGCGCTGCCACATGACCAGGGCGCGGATGCAGCTTGCCGGACTTCGTCCAGCGCTTCGCGATCGGGATGCCCAACGCCTCGGCCGCCTGCATCGATTCGTGGCTCGCCGCGCTGTAGACCATGCCCACATTGGTGTAGGCGATATTCGCCGCGCGCTGACGTGTGGCCTTTCCCAGGATGCGCTGGATCTCGGTGATCGCATCGGACATCGGGGTGGAGCCCAACACCACGCCACCCAGGGCGCCGTTGATCCGGTCGATCGCGCGCAGGCTCACATCCTTGATCAGATTCGTCGTGAACAAGCGCATCGCGCGCAAGCTGCGGTCGTCGATGCTCAACACCGGCCCGATGGCAGCGCCGGCACGCTCGATGGGCTTGACCAACAGATCGACGCCAGCCGTCCAACTGCGGCCCAGTGCACCCTGCATGCCGCGATCGGCAGCAGCACTGAACCGCTCGATCGCCGCACGCACTTCCTTCTGCTGCTGCCGCAGTTTCGCTGCCGATGGTTGCGATGCCTTGGCCAGTCGCGCCGCAATGTCCGCCTCGGCCTCGGCCAAGAGGCGGAGAATCTCACGCACGGTGTCCGCGCGAATTTTCGGCAACCGCGCGAGCTGGCGCTTCAGCTCGTCGTCGTACACGCCAGACATGGGTTACGCGACGGCCGCCGGGCCACCGTCGCCGCCATCGCCGGCATCGTCTCCCGTGGTGTCAGCAGAGTCGACAACGCCGGTCGGCTGGTTGCGCAGCAGATCCTTCAAGGTGCCGCCGCGTTTCGCCAGGTCTTCCTTGGCCAGCAGCAGCTCGGCTTCCACATTGATGTCCACGCCCAACTGCGCCGCGATGGTCGCGATGATGTTCAGCGCGGTCTTCTCGCCGATCAGTCCGGCTTCCATCGCATCGGCCGCCGCCATGATCACCTGCTGCAGCGCCGTTGCGTATCGGGTGGTGTCCTTCGTAGTCATCTCGGGCCATTCAATGCCCAGGCCATCGATCACCAGCTGCTGCTCTTCGCTCAGCTCGCGGCCATCCAGCACACGCCAATGCGCGCGCAGCACGTAGGTGGCCACCTCCATCAGCATGTGGCCCAGATACGCCTGGCGCATCTCGAACGACTTCTCTGTCGGCTCGGCCATGCTTTCGCCGGTGGCGCGATTCACATCGGCCGCACCGCCGTACCAGTGCTCGGGCACCGTAATACCACCGAGGATCTGGTTGCGGAACAGCCGCGCCGCGATGCTGCCATCGCCAGACTGCAGCTCAGGCGCCACCGCTTCCCACTTTTCGTTCTCGTTATGCACGCGCACCGCACCCGGCGATGGCGCAGAAATGTTTTTTGCCCGCGCTTTCACATCATCGGGCGAGGAACCGGTCAACGTCACATCCCAGACGAAGGCACGCATGAAGTCAGCGCGCTCCATCTCGCCGAACAGGAACTGGTCATAGGCGTCCAGCCAATCCAGCAGCGGCACCAGGTCGCCCCGGCCGCGCTGGCCGTTGCACAGATCGTTGATCCGGAAATAGAAGCAGTCGCCATCAGTGAACGTCGCGCGGATCTCTTGCGTGCGCTGGGTGAACACCGACTCGGGACCGTTGACGATGCAGCGGAACCGCAGGGCTTTGCCGTGCCGGTCGGTCTTGGTGACAATGCCGATCGGCTGCTCGCCGTTGTCCGGGTCCATCACCACCGTGCCGATCCGCTGCGGGTCCAGATAGCCGATCCGCACAAAGCCGTTGCTCCCCACGAAAGCGCGCCAGCACTGCTCGCCGAACAGGCTCAGCTCGCGGATGCGCTTTGGCAGCTTGATCGGCCACGCGTTGATGCAGTCGCCCCAGTGCCGGTTCAACACGGTCTGCGCTTCGGTGTCCGATGACTTCAGCTTCACTCCCTTGCCC
Organism: Lysobacteraceae bacterium; assembly: GCA_040079515.1. Classification (GTDB taxonomy): domain Bacteria; phylum Pseudomonadota; class Gammaproteobacteria; order Xanthomonadales; family Xanthomonadaceae; genus Lysobacter_I. The sequence goes on along the minus strand of JBEBKD010000007.1, from coordinate 191,392 downwards.
AGCAGATACGCCAGCGGCAGTTCGATCAGCCGGTTGGCCAGCGGGTTGCTCTGCCACAGGTACTGCGCAAGCTTCACCGCGCGGCCGTGGGTCAGCGGGTCCAGGTCTTTGTCGCCGTTGCCGGTCAACCGGGTCCAATTGGCGTCGTCGGTGTCCACCGTCACGCCGGCCGCCTCGCGAAACGGGGTGGCCGCTGGCGCGGGTCGCACCGATGATTCCGGTACCGATATCGGCACCGACACAACGGCGGCTTCAGCGCCCGCCGACCGGCTCAACCCGGACTCGGACATGGCGCGGTGATATGCCTCTCTGAAAATACCCATCGGATTGCCTCTGATACTTTTCACGAAGTCCTCCGAAAAGGTCCGGCACCCTCTGACGTGTGCTCGTGGCTCCCCCCGTCCTCCTGGGCCGCGTTTGCGCGGTTTTGAAAAGCTTCCCTGCTGCCGAACAAGCTGCCCGGCAACCGCCGCCCTGGCCGCTGTGCGACGTAGGGCGACGCCCCGGTACTGGGCTTGGCATATTCGCCAGCCGAGGGCACCGCATCGGAGTGCGAGGCCGCCCACATCAGCAAGCCGGCGATCGCGGCGTCGCCGTGGCGGTCGTGGCCGTCGCTGCCCTTGATGCGCGCCTCGCTCACGCGTGCCTGGCCGTTGACCAGGATCACGCTGCGATGGTCCTGTATCCAGTCTTCGTCGCCGAAGGTCTCGATCTCGCCGTCTTCGTAGGCGTGGTGATACTTCGGCCAATGCTCGTCGTACCACTTGGGCGTGAACATCACCCGCTCAACGCGGCTGGGCCCGAACTCCTGCACCGCCGCTTCGGCATGGCTCTGGCCATTGCCGCGCGCATCGAACTTCGCATGTGCGAACAGCGGCAGGGTGCTGCCCAGCAGTTTGACGATCCGCCACTGGCAGTCGAATGGGATGGTGCGCAGCTCGATGCGCAGCGGCGTGCGCCATCCAAGGCCCGTGGATTTCTGCCCGACCACGATCACCGACAGATCTCCGTTGCGGCCGAAGTCCTGGCCGAACACGGTGCGCTGGTCCGGTGGCAGCAGCGCGATGCGCGGCGCCACCACATCCTCGAACCACTGTTGCGTGATCGCCAGGCGTTGCGTGTCCAGCACGAAGTCTGCGGGCTTGGCGAAGCGCAACACGTCGCAGGACTTGTCTGCGCACTTCTCCAACAGCAGACGGCTGAAGAACGCGCCGCTGCCGCGCAGCGGGATGCACTCCAGCTCCTGGTCGGCAACCTCCGCAGTGCGATAGTCCGCACGCGTGTCAGCGATGAACTTCTCCTCCGCCTCCACAGACCACGGTTTCTTCGTGACGAGGCAGATGCGGCGATACAGACCTTCGCGGATCGCCTGCGAGAACGTCACTGTATGCAGCGACCACGGCAGCGACCCTTTTTCGACCGACTTCAACAGGTCGGTGAATTCGTCGTCTTCGCCGTTGAGCGTACCGCCGATCGAGATCCGCCCACCCCAGATGCGATACGCCATTGCGCCATCGATGACAGGCCCGAGGTTCTGGTGATGGCCCGCTTCGTCGATACGTGCGTGGCCCTGCCGGCCGCGCCAGTTGTGCGGCATCGACGACAGCGCCTCGATCTTGTTACCGCTGGCGAACTTGATCTTGTACGTGACGATGTCGTGTTTCTCGTCGTTGATCACCACCTGCTGCAGACCGACATCCACGTCCGAGCAGATCACGCCGTACCAGCGCGCGAAGGTCGCACAGTCGCCGATGAATTCGGCCGCCATGCCCTGGTTGTAGCCCATGTAGAACTGGTCCATGCCGCCATTGGCGCGTGCAGCTTCCAGCGCTGCCTCCGCCGCCCAGGCGCCCCAGGTGAATCCGACGCGACGACCCTTGCGGCAGATCCGTACGATGGATTCATCGCGATGCCAGCGTGCCTGATACGGCAGCAGGATATGCGGCACATCCGCAGCTGCGGTGCTGCCCAGGCGTACGCCGCTGCGCTCACGCTGCAGGTCACTGACCATCTGCAGGGATTCTTCGCGCTCTGCGGGAGTCATGCTTTCGGCGCCTGATCCACACCAAGGAATTTAGCGCGGATCGCTTCCCATGCGGCGTCGCCCATCCCCATATCACGCGCCGTCTGCTCGGTGGCATTCACCTGCCGCTCAAGCACCGCGCGCTCGATCCTCTCGCGGCGCTCGATGCTTTGCTTCGCGCTCGCTTCCAAGGACTGGATCGCCTTGGCCAGCATCATGATGTCCATCGGCTTGGCCGGCTTGGCCGGCAACCCATCGACACCACCGGCCATTGTGTCCAGCGTGTTGAACGCGACGGACTTCAGCATTTCCGCCAACAGCACGCCCACGTCGCCGCGCGGGTTCTCGCCCAGCTCAGCGACCCACTGCCCGGCGATTTCCTGCGCCTCGCGATAGCGCGCCATGTTGGCGCGCGCATTCTTGATGTAGCGGCCGGCAGCGCCGTTCGAGACCTCAACGCCAAGTTGCGACAGATGGTCGCGGATCTCCGCAATCGTACGGCCGCCGCGAATCAACCGATCCACTTCAGTCAGCAGCGAAGAATCCATGCCGTCGAATGCGCCCTTGCGACCCATCACACATGGCCCGGCGGTGAACCCGGCGGCTCAGCAGGCGCGGCTGGACGCGGCCGGTGAATCCACTCGGCCAGCGAAGTCAGAATCATTGCGCTCGCGTACAACACCATCGCCACCCAGGCGACGGCTGTAGCCAAGAACCTACGCATGCGAATCACCCAGCGCGGCGCGCTCCATCATTGCCCCCTGTCGGCAAGTCGTGTCCATATCAGCCGCGCGCCACATCGGCCAGCGCGACACCCTCGATGATTTCGTCGCCCTCGGCGACATCGCGGCCGCGCTCGATCAGCGTCACGAACTGCACGCCGTCGGTCTCATGCGTCTTCACCAGTTTGCGGTCTTCCAGAAACTGGATGTCCTCGCGCATCAGCGCGGCCGGCAGGTTGTAGTTGCCGAGTTCGCGCACGAACCGGCGCAGCGTCAACTCGCTGCACACATAGCCACGCGTCTGCAGCAGCACATACAGCGCATCGCGGCGACGCAGTGGCGCCTGGAACTTCATGAAGTCGCTCACGGCTTGGCCTGCATCATGAACTGGTTGATGCGATCGAGCAGCGCCGACTCGGCACGTGCCGCACCTGTGATCTCACCCGTCTTGCCAACCAGGTCAGTCAGCCGCTCGTACAGCCTGTTGTATTCGTCTCGGCTGGGCATGTGCTGGAGTTCGGACTCCATCTTCGTCAGCGTTCTGCCTTGCTGTGACAGTTCGGCGCCCTGCGCCCTGTGTGTGGTCTCCATCGTATCCATCCGCTTGAGCAGTGGTTCGATGGCCTGCTGTACGGCCAACTTCACCGTGTCGGGTCGGTTGCGCCGGTACAGCGCAATGTTGATGGCCGTGGTCAGCACGCTGCCGGACACGCCGACCATGCCCACCAGCCAATAGATTTCCTGCAGGTTCACGGCGACACCTCGCAACCATCAGCCTCGATGGCAAGCGCCGCCAGTACATCGCAGTACCAACGCCAGGCGATGGCCTCCTGCTCGTCTACAGCGTCAGCCAGGCGGCGTTGGCGCGCGCTGCAGTCGTGCGCGATCGCCATCTCGCGGTCGTGGGTTTCGATCAGCGCCGGCACCCGGCTGTCGCTGGCCAGCGGCATCGGCTCGCACGGCGCCCTCAGCGCCTGCGGAATCGGCGGCGGCGGCTGGCGCGGCGCTTGCGTCGGGACCGGCGCTGGCGCGGTTCCAGTGGTCGAGCAGCTGCTGGCCGATATCGCAAGCCCACAGATCAGCGCGATCGCGCAGCAGTGGCGCACGCGCGCTGTCCAGCGCGAGCGAGAACGCCCGGTTGCGGGCGCGGTCTTGTTGGTCGTAAGCATTGGCGATGGTCTCCAACCGCAGGGCGGCGGTGCGATAGTCCTGGGCGGCATTCACACCGGCGCGGCGAATCTCTTCCGCCGCCTGGGTGATGGCCTTGATGTCGCGGTCTTTCTGCGCGATGACATCGCGCGACGTTTGGGCTTCCGACAGAGCCTGGGCGCCGCGTTCCCAGCGAGCGCCCGCCCAGACCCCAATGCCGAGACCGATGACAGCGACGATGCCCATCGTCGCCAGCCACCGGCTCCATCGCGATACGCCCAGGCCTGTCGAAAGTGTGGTTGCCAATCTCGCTGCGCGGCTCAGCTGCATGCCGGGCCTCCTGGCCAGCCGGCCGCGAGATAGGCGGGTTCGATGCGCAGCAGAATGCGCTGCGGATATTCGGTGTTCTCTTTATGCGCCCAGCCGGCACGGCTGCGGAAGCCCTCTACTTCCCGCCATGCGTTGGCCTGTGCGCCAGCTTTCGCCGCAGCACGACGCTCGCGCAACAGCCAACCTTCGCCGCCGTTGTAGGCGCGCAATGCGAACGCCCAGCGGTCGCAATCGTTCAATGCCCGGCCGCTGGCCAAGGGCTGCACGCGGTAGAACAGCCACGCCATGTAACAGTGCTGCGCGCTGATCGACCAGTTCGGGTTCCAGAGATCCGGCGCGCCCACTTCAGGGCACACGCTGGGCAACCATTTCGCGGTGGCCGGTGTGAACTGCGTCAGGCCGATCGCATACGGCGATTGCGCGCGCGGGTTCCAGCCGGACTCCTGATGCACCTGTGCCGCAAGCCGTGCCGGCTGTGACTGCAGGCCGAAGAACCGCGCGGCATCGCGTTCCACCTGCAGTCGGTACAGCGGCGACACGTCGGGCACTCGCACCCGGGTCGTGCGCTCGGCCGCTTGCGCCTGCGGTGCTGTGAACATGGCCGCGATAACCAGCACGATCGCCGCCGACAGTGCAGCGATGAGCGCGATCAATACACGCTCGCACCGTTTGCAACGGCCAGGAGATGTCTTCGGAATCATGGGATCAGCGCCGAGGCAAGCGCGCATAGGCCGACGATGATGGCGCGCCGGTAGCACGCGCTGCTGCGCTCGATGCCAGACACCTCATGCGGCCGTGCATACGGGAAGATCAGCCGGTCGCCCCAGAGACCCACATACAGGCCGCCGACGATCTTGCCGAAGCCGTAGAGCGTCAGCCCCAGCTTGGCCGGCGCCATCGCGACCACGATCGCGATCAACACCACGAAGATCAACAGGAGCTGCCATGCGCGCAGCTGGTCGCCAATGAAGGCGCGAATGCGGGAAGGGAGTGTGCTGTTCATGCCCACAGCGTGCCGCGCACATCCGGCTGCGGGCTATTGACACGTGTCAAAAAGAGACTGTCCCTCGCACGCGCGCGAGACAAGCATTCCAGTCAGTTTGCCGAATTGCGCAAGTTGCTGGTTTCAGCACTATGCACGCATATGCAGCCAGTAGTACTGGGCCCAGATCACAGCCACGCCGCACCACATGACCGCCAATGCATACAGTACCCAGTCGCCCAGCAGGCGCGCGCTGTCGTCGTAAAGATGGGCCGCGGTGATGGCGCCGGCGGTCAGTGCGACCATCGTCGCGCCCCGGCGGTTCCGCAGGCGGCGCTGCAGCGCGCGCCAGGCATGGGTGAAGTCGTGCCCGCAGTCCGGGCAGATCAGCGCAGTGGGCGCCAGCCCGGCGCGGTCGCAGGCCGGGCAATGCAGCAGGCCCGGCTTATCGGGCGGCGCCGCCGCTGTCACGAAGGTAGGATGCTCGTAATAGTCGCGTGCGGCGACGCGGTTGCGCCGGCCGCCAATCTGTCCCTGTCGCCCCTGCATGACACCGGCACCCCGTCTTGTGATCGTGGTCAGCTTTGCGGGGCGTCATCTCAGGGGCTGCGACCGACTTTACGGTGTTTGCGCAGCGGGCTTATCCGTATATCGAATCGCCTCAGCCTCGACCATGATGTGACGATCGTTGAGCGCTCGGTCACTCCGCACGATCACGGCATTGGCGCCGAGCTGCGCACCCGCAGCTTGCAGTTGGGGAATAGCGTCAGATACCGATGGATCAGTCCAGCCTGGTTTGTAGCGCTTGGCTGACACAATTCCGATGGACTCGTATGGCCGCTGCGGCGGTGAATACAGCACCTGCACCTCACTTGCGTTGGTGGGCGTGATAGCCGTGCCCGTGGGGAGGTTGCTGTGTGCCTGATATGTGGTGCAGGCGGACAGTCCAAGAGCAAGCGAAAGAGCGACGACTAGAGCCTTGTTGTTACGCATGATGATCTCCCTGTGAATGATTGGCAGCCCACTTGGCATTATCCATCGTTGGGCACTGTAGACCCGGAGCCCCTACCTTCAACCACGTCCGTTTTCGTGGTACGCAACACTATTAAACCCAATGCGCCGTCGACGGCGCATGCCTGAGTTTTCGTTACACGTAAGACACTTAAATCAAACGCGCGCACGTCTATCGTTTTGATCAGGCCTTCGACGGCGGTATTCCGCCCACGATTACATCCCGGCCAACAACCCGATTTCCGGACCCTGAGACGTTGATGCCGGCAGTAGGCACTTCTACGGTTTGTGTCGCGAACAGATTGGTTTCAAGCAGCCCAGGCGCAGCAGGATCATCCATCGACTGCATCAACAAGTCTGCGGCGGCAGCCAGCAAAGCCGCTACGTCTATCGTTGGCTTTAAGCCTGTCATTGCCTGGTTGTAAATCGTCGCAGATATCCGTGAACGAATTGGAGGCACGGTCTTTATCGCAGGCCTAAGCCGCCCATACGCAGCGCGCAGCTCTGCCTCAGCAAGACCCAGAAGCTGGAGATCTATCAGCCCAGATCGCCGGCCCAGCAGCAGATAACCAGGGTCCGCTCCTACGCCCGCGAACGCTACCAGCAGATCACCGCCTGGCGCGTTCCCGTCCCTCTCCAGTCGGCTGATCAGCTGGCGGGTTACCCCGCAGAGGTCTGCCAATTCCTGAACACCGAGCCCTAGCCGGAGCCTTTCCTCGGCAAATCGGGCGCCTATCGTTTTTATTACTTCAGACACGCAAATACCCCTTGACGTAATGAAATCGTTCCTTTACGTTACACACACACGACGCAACCGACGTAACTAGGACATGACGCCTCTCCAGATCAAGAAAGCCCTCGAAGAGAAAGAGATCCGCCAGATCGACGTGGTCGTGCGTCTAGGCATGTCGAAGACCTCTCGCCCAATCGTGAGCGCGGTCATCAACGGCAATTCCCGGAGCCGTCGAGTCGAGAAAGAGATCTCGAAGATCACCGGATTTCCACTGCACGAACTTTGGCCCGACTGGTATGCGCCGAGTGGCAAAGCCGTCAAGCGCAAGAGAGCCGCCTGACGTGTCGCGGAAACAGCATAAGCCGGTCCAACCACCCACACAACGACAAGGCACGCCCATGCCATCGAACAAACCTGACCCGCTATCCGTGCCCGGCCTATCTATGCGCCAGGCCGCAATGAGCGGCACATCTGCTCCGCTGCCGGGGACGCTGTGATGGCCGTCGGAACCCAGCCCAGCTTGCTCAACGCTATTCATAACCTGCTGAAAGACCGCGTGAGCCGGCATCGGCGCAGATCGGCAAAAGCGCAAGCGAACGGCGGCATGCATACGCATGCGCAGTGCTCGCACGACCGCACGATCTATCTGATCGAATGCTTTGAGCAGCACAAGCACGACTACGAGCAGTTGCTGGCTGCAAGTGAACGCGCCGATGGCGACAAGCGCCCCAATCGGCCTGAGCGCGGAGTCGGATACACAGACGCTGAGTGGGCGCTTTTCATTCGCGGATGGGACGCGCACGCGGATGACGTGTATCGCAGCGGTCTGCGCACCGCCATCGAGTTCTGCAAGGAACGGTCATGAACATCGAAATCTCCATCGATAACGCTTCCACCTGCTACGCAGTGCTGATCACGCGGATCCAGAAAACCGAACAGGTGCTCTCGGCTGCGCGGAGCGACGAAGACAAGCTGTTCTGGTCGGCAGCGCTGCTGTCGCTTACTGCAGCGCGGGATGGACTGGCACAGCAGATGTGGCCCCTGTCGCACAACAAGAAGGCCGCCTGATGAACATCACTCTCCACCTCAGTTATCAGACTGCGAGTGATTTAGCCGCTTTGCTGGATGACGAGCCATGCGCATGCACGGACGAATCAGAAACCTACGAAGCACACGTCTGCCGTGTTTGCAGGCTGCGTCTAGCACTGGGCTTGCCACTGGCCGCAGGGCTTGTTGCTGCAGAGCATGTGATTGCGGCGGAGGCGGGCTGATGGACATCAGCAAATACCCGCCCAGCGCCCAGCTGGCACGCGTCGCCGACATCCTGCGCGTGCTGTTCGCCAACGGCGCGCAGGGCCTCACGCCCGGCGCCATCGCCAGCGCCACCAAGCTCAGCGCCAGCTACGTGACGCAGCAGTTGGGGCAGCTGGCCAACCTGGGCATGGCCGAAGAAGTAGGCGACACCGGCCGTTGGCGCGCAGGCGTGGCCTGGGCGCAGATGGCCACCGCTCAACACATCCACATCCAGCGCGACCTGGCATCGATCAGCGAATACCAGCAGCGCATCACTCGCACCGCCTGAGAGACCACGACATGGCACGCCAGAAATCCGCACCACCGGCATCAACCGTTCTTACACCAGCGATGAAGCAAAGCATCGCCGACGATTCCGCCCGGCACGGCGAGCTGATCACCCAGCGCGATCGTGAGCTGGATGATATCGAAGCCCGCTTCGGCATCGACCGGCCGTACGATCGCGAAGCATTTATCAATCTTGCGCGCGACGCCGTGTCGGTCATCAGTGCCCGCGTGTTTGTGATTGGTCACATCTGCATACAGCTTCGTGCAAATGAGCCGGACGGTACATTCGGACAAGCGCTTGAGTTGATCGGCATCGCCCCACGGTTTGCGCAGAAGTGCATGGCGGCCGTGCGCAAGATGGAAGGTAGTGACGCCCGGAAGATGCTCGCGGGCCGCCTGACTTCCGCCAAGCTGCTGGAGCTTATTTCCGAGGACGACGACGACCTCGATAGCTTGGCCGATGGCGGCACCCTCGCTGGCAAGACCCTCGATGAAATCGAGTGCATGAGTACTCGCGAACTTCGTGCGGCCCTCCGCAGAGAACGCGAGGAGCGGCAACACGACGCCGAAGCACACGAAGATATTGTCGGCCGCAAAGACAAGAAGATCGCGCAGCTGGATCTGAAAGCCCGCCGTCTCAATAAAGCACCGTTCCGCGAGAAGCTGGAAGCGACCCTGCAGGAGCTCAGCGAAGCGGCCATCGCTGCGGAATCCGCACTGGATACGTTGCGCGCCGGCCTGCTGGGTCTGGACGAACTGCACAACGAGGCCGGCGAAAACTATACGGCCGATGTGCTGGAAGTCATCGATGGCCACGCGCGCAGCGTGATGGCGCTGGCCAAGGACATCACGGAGCTGGCGAAAGCCTGAGGACAGCATGGACGCAACCGACCTGATCGTAATCGACTACCTGCGCGGCATCGTCCGCGAACTGACTGCGGCCGGCCACGGCGGACGCAGCGCGATCATCGATCGGGCGGCCGCGTTTCTCGGCCTGTCGAAACAAACGCTGTACACCAAGCTGCGCAGCGTGGGCTGGTCCTCGGGCCGCAAATTGCGCACCGACAAGGGCGACAGCGAAGTCTCGGAAACCGAAGTGCTGGCGGTGGCAGCGGTGATGCGCAGCAGCCGTCGTGCCAACGGCAAGACCCTGTTGCCGGTACCGGATGCGATCGAGATCGCGCTGGAAAACGCGCTGCTCAGTACGCGGGTCACGCCTACCACCATGCTGCGCCTGATGCGGCGCTACCACTGCCACCCCGCGCAGCTGGCGCAACCGGAGCCGCACGTGGACCTTCGCAGCCTGCACCCGAACCACGTCTGGCAGCTCGATGCATCCGTGTGCGTGCTGTACCGCCTGCGCAATGGCCGGGTGAACGTGATGGACCACCGCAAGTTCAACGAGCGCAAGCCGCGCGACCTGGCCGCCATCATCAACGAGCGCGTGCTGCGCTATGCCGTGACCGACCACACCAGCGGCGCGCTGTATGCGCGCTACTACGAAGCCGCAGGCGAAGACCAGCTGACCCTGTTCGAGTTCCTGATGGCCGCGTTCAACCAGCGACCCGAAGGCCTGATGCACGGCGTGCCCAGCATGCTGGTGTGGGATGCGGGTTCGGCCAACATGGCGCACGGCATCCAGAACCTGCTGACCGCGCTTGCGGTGCGGCACTGGACGCACCTGCCGGGCAACCCGCGCGCCAAAGGCCAGGTCGAAGGCGTACACAACGTGATCGAACGGAAGTTCGAGGGCCGCCTGTCGTTCGTGCGGATCGAATGCGTGGCCGTGTTGAACGCGCACCTGGATACGTGGCTGCGCGACTTCAACGGCAACGCCATCCACAGCCGCCACGGATCCACGCGCTGGGGCGTGTGGCAGACCATCCGCGAGGAACAGCTGCGCCTGTGTCCGCCGCTGGCCACCTGCCGCGACCTGATGATCGCCAAGCCGCAGCCACGCACTGTCGCCGGCAATCTGACCATCAGCTTCAAATATCGCGGTTATGCGGCGGGACAGTACTACGTGGGCGACATCGACACGCTGCGCGTCGGTGATGTGGTGAACGTGACGGTCAACCCGTACCGCGCGCCCAACATCTTCATCGTCATGAAAGACGATACCGGTGCGACGCGCTACCACGAATGTCAGCCGGTCGCCGAGGACCGCTTCGGTTTCGCAGTGGACGGCCCGGTGATCGGCGAGCGTTATGCCGCCAAAGCAGACACCGATGCGGACAGCGCCCGCAAGCGCATCAACGAGCTAGCCTATGGCGAGCGCGAAACGTTGGCCGCCGACAACGCGAAGGTCAAAGGCCGCCTTGCATTCGATGGCGCGATCGACCCGTTCGGCGACACCGAGAAGCGCGCGGCCCAGGTGCCGGCATTCATGCAACGCCGCGGTACCGAACTCAATACGCCCAACCCAGCGCATGTCGAACTGAAACCGCTATCGCACGTCGAGGCGCTGTACGAGCTGCGCGCCAAGTTGGGCCGCCCGCTGGCCCGCGACGAAGCCGCACTGGTGGCCGAGCGCTATCCGGACGGCGTGCCCTACGAAGCGCTGGACGCCCTGCACGCGCTGATTCTCAACCCGACTGCCGAAGACCAGACGCGCCCGCGATTGGCCATCGTGAAGTAAACGCCCATCCACGCATCCCGCCCAGGAGACGCCCATGCAATCGATCTTGCCCCCCAATGCTGCAGCCACGCTCGATAGTCAGTTCCGTCATGAGTTCGCCTTGAAGCCCACCTTGCATCAGCGCAAGGTGTCCAATGGCCTGACGATCACACACCGCATGCACGTCTATAGCGTCGCCGGTATCCCGTTCGTGAAGACCGGCGACTCTGTTGAAGTAGAGGTCAATCTGGATTGCTACATCAACGTCTTCGTGTATGCGCGGGATGAAACCGGCCGCATGATCAAGACGGAATGCACGCCGATTGGCAAAGACGACTTCGGCTTCCAAATCGACGCGAAGCCGCTGGCTCTTGCATCGTCATCCGCTGGGCCGCGCGCCGGTTACGCGGCACCGGTCTACCTGCGCGACGTGGAATACGGCCAGCACTTCGTCTTCGACAGCGAACTGCACACCTTGTACGTGCTGGCGCAGTTCGGCTTTGGCAAATACAGCGATGGCCAGATTGCCGTCGTCGCGATTGCGGCGACCGCGCCGGACGGGCACACGCAGGTCGGCAGGATCACCGAGCACGCACCGCTGCAGACCGTGCGCCTGGTCGATGTACTGGCACCGCTGCAGGTGAGGGCGCGCTGAGATGATCTCCGGCCGCCCAACATCCAGCACGCGCTCGCAGCAGCCGTACAAACTGCATGCGCTGCTGGCACAGCATGGCATCCCGATCGGTGACCTGCGCCTGCGCCTGCGCTATTCGCGAGGACGCAATCAAGGCAACCCGATCGCAGCGTCCACCATGTCTGGGCTGTTGCTGCGACGCGAATGGACCAGTGCGCTGGACAAGACCGAACTGGTCGAAACCACGGCCAGCTTCCTGCGCGATCGCGGTATCCCTGAGGACGCCATCGCGTCGGCCTGGGAACCGGCAGGCGAGCTACCCGCCAACGACACCACTGACCGGCAGACATTCAAGCGTCGCAATAGCCACGTCAGCACGCCCGAGATCCTCGACAACGACTTCAATGCCCCGGAGCCAGCAATGCTCAGCCAACGCGCCCGCGACTATTTCCGCGTCACCCGCCCGCTTTTCATCGACGATGTGCTGTGCCCGGAGGATCTGTTCCTGGCACGCGATCAGCGCTATATCCGCGAGTCGATGTACCAAGCCGCCAAGCACAGCGGACTGATCGCCATCATCGGCGAGTCCGGCAGCGGCAAGTCCACGCTGCGTCGCGACCTGATCGACCGTATCCAGCGCGACAACGACCGGATCGTCGTCATCCAGGTGAAGACCATCGACAAGCAGCGGCTATCGGCGCAGCACATCTGCGATGCGGTCATCGCCGACATGTCCCAGGAGAAGCCCAAGGCTTCGCTCGAAGCCAGGGCGCGACAGGTCGAGCGGCTCTTGAACAACAGCTCGAAGATGGGCAACCGCCACGTGCTGCTGATCGAAGAAGCGCACGACCTGTCGAAGCCCACGCTGAAGTACTTGAAACGCTTCTGGGAGCTGGAAGACGGTTACCGGAAGATGCTCGGCATCATCCTGATCGGCCAGCCGGAGCTCGCCGACTTGCTCAACCTGCAGACCAATTACGATCTGCGCGAGTTCATCCAGCGCTGTGAAGTGGCGACCCTCGCACCACTGGACAACCATCTCGAAGAGTACTTCGCGATGAAGTTCAAGCGCGTAAGCATGGATGTGGATGATGTGATCGACAAATCCGCCTACGACGCGATGCGCTCGCGGTTGGTGGCGACCAACCGCAGGACCAAGGCGGCCGAATCGCAATGCTATCCGTTGATCGTGCAGAACGCGCTGATCAGATGCATGAATCAGGCCGCAGAACTGGGCCTGCCGAAAGTCAACGCGGATCTTGTGAGGAAGGTATGACCATGATGCGCCCGTCCTACATTCAAAAGAACAAGGTGCAGCCCGCGTCGACGCGATACCAGCGCGACCACATCCGCAGGTTGATGGCGCGCAACGAATTGCCGACGCGCCGCACGACGCTGCTGCATCGCATCCCATTCCGTGCCGCAGGCTTGCCTGAGCCATTGGTCGATGTGCAGCTCGAACCGGTACTTGAAGCGCTGACCTTCGCGCAGGCGTCGACCTTGATCAAAGCGCTCAAGAAACAAGCCGGCATCGAGGATGACGATGACGACTGAGACACCTGAAGACCGGGTCAAATCGGCCTATTGCCTCTACTGCAAGAAGCCACGCTTTGCCGACGAGATGCGCCCCGCCACCGGAATGCGTGGCCAAAGGATCAAACGCTGCACGCACTGCCTGGCGCTCAACAAGCCGCAGGCACCACTGAGGAGCTGATCATGCACGCCAAGCCAGCACGCAATGTCACCTGTACGACCTACAGCGACGAATACATCCAGCGGTGGTCGGACGCCTATGTCGAGCGTCGTGTGCACGACTACGGCGTGCATCTGGAGTTCTTCCTGATCAACCCGCAGAACGTGCTGGACTCGATCGACAGCGGCCGATTGCTACGGCTGGACCAGATGTCGCCGGCGCGCAGCGGCATGGCCGGGGCGCGGTGATGGACGACATGACCCTGCACCTGCTGCTGGTCGCGCTTCGCGAGCATATCGGTGGCAGCAACGGCATCACCGCACGCGACCTGGTCGCCGAAGTGAATGCGCTGTCCACGGATGCGGTGCGCCCGAAGCTGGACGAACGCGCATTGCGGCATGCAGTCGTAGCACTGCGACTGCAAGGGCACCACGTCTGCGCGCATCCGAAGTCCGGTTACTTTCTGGCCGCGAACATCGAAGAGCTGCAGGAGTCCACCCGCTATCTCAAAGACCGCGCGATCAGCAGCCTGAGACAGGTCTCTGCAATGGAGAAAGTCTCGCTGCCGGATCTGTTCGGGCAACTGCACCTGCCCACGTGATGACCGACGACATCGACGACGAACTGCCGCCCTCGATCGGCACCAGATTCCGCGACATGGGTCGAGAGCACATCGAGCGCTATCCGCCCACAGAACACCACGCCCTCCGCGATGGGCTCACATCGCCGGCTGCAACCGGTACCGACGCCCCGAAGGATTGAACTATGAACAGCCTGCCCTATGTTTCCAACGGCCACCGCGTGAATACACAAGGCCACCTTGTGCCCGAGGAACAAGTCCGTGAGATCGACAAACTGCGCGACGAGCTGGTGCGCACACTGATTGCCCGTGCGCAATTTCTTGCTGCAACGATCGCCGAGGAGAAGAAACAGTATTTCTCAGAGATCGATGCGTTCGTGTATTTGAGCCTGCGCGAGTACGGCGTGGAGCGCGGCGGCGAGAAGGGCAATGTCACACTGATGTCCTACGACGGCCGCTACAAGATCGTGCGCGCGGTGTCGGAGCTCATCCGGTTCGACGAGCGCCTGCAGGCTGCAAAAGCGCTGATCGATGCATGCCTCAACGACTGGACCGCCGAGTCGCGAACCGAGCTGCGCACCATTGTCCAGGACGCCTTTCGCGTCGACCAGGCACAGAACATCCGCACGCAGCAGGTGCTGGGCCTGCGCCGTTTCAGCATCGAGGACGAACGCTGGAAGCGCGCCATGACCGCTATCAGCGAATCGATCCAGATCGTTGGCAGCAAGAGCTACGTGCGCTTCTATGAGCGCATAGGCAACACCCAGCAATGGCGCCAGATTCCGCTGGACATCGCTACGGCAGGAACGCCATGAAGTTCCGTTGCGGTAATGGCCAGTGCATCACGCTGCTGTTCTGCGCCGGCTGTCTGTCGCTTGCGCTGCTGCTGTTCGCATACCCGGAACTCGATGTGTTCGACCTGATTCTTGACGCATTACGCAAAGGTCAATGCCGATGAAAGTCCGACATTGCCCTATGTGTCAGAAAGCCCGGCCTGATCAATTCACTTTTGGCCTACCTATTTGCGAGTGCCTGCCGATGAAAATCCGCCGCTGCCACGTATGCAAGTGCACCGACACCAACGCCTGCCCAGGGGGCTGCCGGTGGATCGGTGAGGATCTTTGTAGCAGCTGCGGGCCCAGGGCGGCGCGGCATCTTCGAGAGCGGCCGTTATTGCTCTATGACTATAAGTTCCGTTGGCGGCGGCGTGTCGATATCGAGATGGGCTTTGTGACCTATTGCATGCGCTACGTCGTGCAAGACCAAATCTATTGGGCCGAAGAGAGCTTCGATATTCTTGAGATCCAACGTTATGGCCGTTCTTTTGTAGCGCACCGCTTGCACAAAGCTCGATTCCTCATGCGCATCCAGCTTGCTCAACTGCAAGGTGTGACTCAGGAGCCATCCAATGGCTAACCATACAAAGATCGAATGGGCTCATTCAACGTTCAACCCGTGGATCGGCTGTACGAAGGTCTCGCCCGCATGCGACCACTGTTATGCAGAAGTTTCGGCGCCGTCTCGGACTCGCGGCATCAAGTGGGGTGTAGGGACTCCTCGGCTACGCACGAATGCTGATTACTGGAGATTGCCGCTGCGGTGGAACGAAGAGCCGTTCTATATGTGCGATTGCGGCTATAGCGGCACGATGCATGAAATGACCACAAATGCGGTTCACGTATGCGGGCTGAGGTTTCAGAGCGTACGTCGTCGCGTTTTTTGCGCATCGCTATCCGACGTGTTCGATAACGAAATCAATCGCGATTGGCGTGATGACCTAGCGACGCTGATCTTAGACACGCCGAACCTTGATTGGTTGCTGCTGACGAAGCGTGTCGGCAACGCCGGCCGCATGCTGGGAGAAATGTTCCTCGACGGCACGCCACCGAATATCTGGTTGGGCTCCACCATCTGCAACCAAGCCGAGGCCGACCGAGATATCCCGAAACTTCTTGCCGTGCCTGCTGCGGTTCGCTTCCTGTCGGTCGAGCCGATGCTGGGTGCGGTGGATTTGACGCGAGTGTGCGACAGGTCGGGCGTACGCGGGTTATGGATCAATTCGATTGAGGCGCGAGAAGCGAACCCGGCGCATGCTGAATTGGTTGCGTCGCTCGGTCCTGCTTATCCACACAGCCGCATCGACTGGGTCATCGCCGGCGGCGAGAGCGGCAGCTATGCGCGGCCGTCGCATCCGGACTGGTTCCGCTCGCTGCGCGATCAGTGCGCAGCAGCCGGCGTGCCGTTCCTGTTCAAACAGTGGGGGGAGTGGGCGCCCGCGAACGGCATCGAATGGATGAAGAACGGCGGGAGTCGGCTTGACCTCTATGTCGCCGAGTTCGGCGAAATGGCCCGCGTCGGCAAGAAAGCGGCCGGCCGCCTGCTCGATGGTGTGCAGCACGACGGCTATCCGTTGACAGCCAGCTCATAACACTTTCTCTCTGCTCGATCGCGGGCAGGGCACCCCCGGCGGTGTTCGCCGATTCACCAAGGAAATCGCTCTATGGATCTGTACACACGAAGTTTGCTTGCTGTTTCGATTCTCGCAGCCACCTCAACCCCCATCGTGGTCGCACCTGGCAACACGGTGGTGTTCTCGCTCATCGATGGCGGCGAAGCCGCTGGCCACAACGGCGCACTGCCTGCCGCTGCATTCGCACGCGTGCAGAAGCTGAACTCGCTCGGCGAGTTCAACGATGTCTATTTCATCGGCAGCGGTCGCGATCTCAGCATCCCCGTATTGCTGCCGGGCACATACCGCGTCGTCAAGGGTGAAACCAGCGAAGGCAGTGCATTCGGCGTCGACATCACCAGCGCGGACTTCGCACTCGCCGCGCCTGGCGACCTGGGCCCGGGCGTGGGTACGACGCAGGGTTCTTCACTGAAGGCCATTGCGTCCGATGTGGCGGCACCGTTCCCGAGCACCATCGTTACTCGGCAGATGATGATGGACAACGGCTGGTCGACCGATGTCGCCTGCGGCATTCACTTGAGGCACATAGGTTTTCCGCAACAGTTTTCTGAGGACTTCCCGCCGCGTATTCCGAATAGCGGCAATGCCGATATCCAGCTGATGATCGATGGCCACGAGTTCCTTTTGACTGTCGCACTGCAACTTTTCTCACCACTGCCGGCGGGTAGCGTCGGAACCTGATCCAAACCGCAACACGCGCTGAAACGCGCCCGCCCGCTCCAACCGCCCATTCAAGGAGAAACTCCATGTTGATTCTGACCCGTCGCCCCGGCGAATCCATCATGATCGGGGACAAGATCACGATCACTGTTCTTGGCGTCAAACGTAACCAGGTCCGCATCGGCGTCACCGCACCCGATGACGTGCCGGTACATCGCGAAGAGATCCTTCAACGTATCCAGCAGGGCCAGCCCATGAAAGCAGGTGGCCAGCCGGCGCATCAGGACAAAGCTCATGGCTGAGATCAAACGCCATTCTGCCCATGATGCTATTTCAGAACGCCTCTATGATTCGGAGGCGCGTCTTTCCACCATAATTTTCTTGCCGGCTGCGCATGACGGGGAAAACGCGATTGAAGCTCTTAGCGACTTCATCAGCGAAGAAATATTTGAAGGCGGCGTTGCCAAAGAGTTCGACCTGATATGGCCGAATTTTTCAGATCTCTTTAAACGCTTCGGGCTGGGTGACGCCGATCAGGCAGAGGTGCTGGATTTTCTACAGCACAATTGCCCAGTTCCATTCTTGGTAAAGGCCGAGTTCACCGTCAAAGAGTGTCTGATCCGCCACTCTGATGACGAATATCCATGCGGCACTTGGCGATCGGGTTGGGGGATGAGTAGCTGGCAATGGCTTCTTGCTGAAAGTGTTGAAGCCGCGTGTGATCGTGCGGGCGTGCTTGCTGAAGAGCAGAAACGCAAAGCCTGGGATTCCCGTAAGCCCAAGAAGGCGGCACGTACGGCGGTGGCCAATGACAAATAGGACCAGACTCGCAACCGTGGCCCTGCTCGCGCTGATGCTCTGCAGTTGCGCGACTGGCAACGAACTGAAAGGCACCTGGACGCTCATGATCGGCCGCGACGGCACATGCCGCACGATCGAGCACCAGGCCGAAACCGATCAGCTGAGCACCAGCACGCGGTGGCGTGGTGAAGGGTGCGGCGCTGACCAATCACGTGACCAGGGCGAAGTGACCACGGTCCTGGTGGAGGTGCCCAATGGCTGACGCTATTTGCAGTTGCCCGATTGGTGATGGATCGCTGAGTTGGCCTTGTGCCCAGCATCCGTCAGCCGAGCCCAAAGCCACGCCCGCAGATCCGGCAGCATGTGCGCAGGAGGAAGTGGCCAATGGATGAGGAAGACGACTGCTGCCCAGTCTGTGGTTTAGATCAACTCACAGACGAAGACGTTGAATCCATCGCCGAGCATAGCGTCTGCAGGCTCTGCTTTTTGGAAGACCGGGAGGATGAGGAAGATGCTGACTGAAGAAACCCTCTCCCGCCTCGAAGCCGCCGCGCTCAAGCAAAGCGGCCTTGAATTCGGCACCACCATCGCGCTGATGCCCGGCGAGCTGACCGAGCTGGTGCGCGTGTACCGCCAAAACATCGCAAGAGAAGCTGCCGCTCATGAATGACTCGCGCTACGCCTCACGCAAATTTCTCCTCGCTGCGCTGCTGCTGGTCGCGGCGCTTGGCCTGCTGATCGCCGGCCTCATTGATCCAGACACATGGTCGGGTTTCAGCACGTGGGTGCTCGGCCTGTATGTCACCGGAAACGTCGGCGCTTCGTTTGTAGGTCGCACTGCAAAATGACCCGGCGCCGTACCACTGCCAAGGCATCGCCAAAAGGCCGCAATATCGAGCTAGGCAAGATCCACATCGGCGCCACGTTCTTGAAGCTGATCCAGCCTTGTGACGATTCGGCCTATCGCGACATGCTGTGGGCAGTGGCGCGCGTGCGCTCTGCAAAAGACCTGGACGATGCCGGCCGCGAGAAAGTGTTGGCGTACCTGCGCAACAGCGGCTGGGTCGACACCAGCCCGCCCACACGTGGCCAGGGACCGAAGCCGCAGGTCCAGCTGATTCGCAAGCTGTGGGCTGCGCTCGGTGACGCAGGCCATCTCGACAGCCCGACTGAAACTGCGCTGCGCGCATTCGTCAAGAAACAGTCGGCGCCATACCACCCGCAGAAGTTCGGCTACGACGCCCCCGAGCTGCTGCCGTCGCGGGTCGCGCAGCGTGTCATCGAACATCTCAAGCAATGGTGCCGACGCACTGGGGTTGCTCTTTGATGAGCAAAGAAAAGCGCCAGCCTTTCGCGATTGAGCCAACGCTGCAGGAGTGGGCCGATACGCTGCGCGATGTTCTGGTGGATCTGGAAGGGATGTCGATCGATGTTGCCACGCGGGTTGCCCGCGAGACCGTGATTCGCTTCTCTGAGGATCACCGCAGTGAACAGGCGTACATCGCGAAGGCCATCGCTCACAAGCTGGATGGTCGCGACCTCGAAATTTACAGACGCTTCAACGGCACCAATATCAATGCGCTTTCTCGCGAGTACAAAGTCAGCCCCAGACACATCAGGCGCATCGCCAAGCGGGGCCTGATCATCGACCGCATCGTGCGCGACGACGATCTTTTCGGCGGTCTAGAACTGCCAGAGCACTACTGAGATGCGCTTCAGCGACAGTCGCGTGGAGCAATTGCGTGTGCCGCCGCAGTCGATCGACGCCGAGCAGGCAGTGATCGGCGGGCTGATGCTGGCACCCGATGCTTTCGACCGCATCGCCGACCGCCTCAATGAAGAAGACTTCTATCGCCGCGATCATCAGCTGATCTATCGCGCGATCCGTGAGCTGGCCGAAAAGAGTCGGCCCTACGACGCCGTGACGCTGGGCGAGTGGTTCGAGTCGCAGGGCTTGGCCGAGCATGTCGCCGGCGGCGCCTACCTGGTCGAGCTGGCCAGCACCACGCCATCGGCCGCCAACATCACCGCCTATGCCGAGATCGTTCGCGACAAGGCGATCCTGCGCCAGCTGATCGATGCCGGCACCGGCATCGTCAACGACGCCTTTCAGCCGGACGGCCGCGACAGCGACGAGATCCTGTCGAACGCCGAACAGCATGTGTTCGCGATCTCCGAGCTGCGCGCTCAAGGCCGGGCGGAGTTCGTGCCGATCGGGAAGGCGATGAGCGAAGCCTTCGACCTGCTGCAGCAGCGTTACCAGAACGGCGGCGGGGTGACCGGCTTACCATCTGGCTATATCGAGTTCGACGACATGACGGCCGGCCTGCAGCCGACCGATCTGATCATCCTTGCGGCCCGACCGGCGATGGGCAAGACCACGCTGGCCCTCAACATCGCCGAGGCCGCTGCCATCGCCGCCAGGAAGCCCGTGGCCGTCTTCTCGATGGAGATGTCCGCCTCGCAGCTGGCTCTGCGCCTGATCTCCTCGATCGGCCGTGTCAACGCAACGCGCTTGCGCACGGGGCAACTGGAAGATGAGGATTGGAGCCGGGTCTCGGCGGCGATCCGCCAGTTGAAACAGACCAAGCTCTTCATCGACGACACGCCCGCGCTGTCGCCCGAGGCCGTCCGCGCCAAAGCCCGCCGGCTCAAGCGTGAGCATGGCCTGGGCTTGATCGTCATCGACTACCTGCAGTTGATGGCCGTGCCCGGCAACCGGGAAAACCGGGCCACAGAGATCTCCGAAATCTCGCGCTCGCTCAAGTCGCTGGCCAAGGAACTGAACGTGCCGGTGCTGGCCCTGTCGCAGCTCAACCGCTCGCTGGAAACCAGGACCGACAAGCGCCCCGTGATGGCTGACCTACGCGAGTCCGGCGCTATCGAGCAGGACGCCGACATGATCGTCTTCATCTACCGAGACGAGTACTACAACAAGGAAGCCAGCCCGGATAAGGGCCTTGCCGAGATCATCATCGGCAAGCAGCGCAACGGCCCCACGGGTTCGTTCAAGCTCAAGTTCTTCGGCGAATACACCCGCTTCGACAACCTCGCCCAGGACAGCTTCGGTTCCTTCGAGTGACCTGATAGCGTAACGATGCCCTACCCAGAATGAGAGCAGCCATGTGCCCGGTGATTGAAAGCGGTGCTACCGACTTCCTGAATGAGTGCCTCGCTGAGGCCAACTCTCCAGACTTCGATGGTTTCGACAAGCAGAGCGTTGCGGTATTGGATTGGCGCTCACATGTGCCTGGAGAGGTCCGGCGGGCGTGGGCTGATCTCGATATTCAAGCTCGCTGCGCCGTCATCTTCGTGTGTAAAGCATTCGCCCGTTCAGAGCGCTGGGACTGATCAGTGTTTGAGACGGGCCCGGCGTACCATGCCGGCCATGCCCGCCTGTGATGCCCGCTACGACGTGCTCTTCAACGATGGCACCGGCCGTGCCCCTGGCGGCGGGCCGCGCTTCCACGCGGTCGTGGATATGGCGGAGGAACGTCTACCGGATGACTGGGGCGACCCCGGCCTGCTGGTCTCCGCACGCCTCGCTCGATGGTGGTCGGCCTACGTGGGCCGAATGGAGTACGCCCCAGCGCGCGGACGCATGGCTCTGTGGATCGATGGCCACCCGAGGCTGACCAGGGCGAGCCGTCGTTACCTCCGGTGGGCCATGCCCGACGCAGATCCTGAGCCTCACTTTGACCCTGACTGGATCGTCCCGCCCTGAGCGGCATCACGGCCGCGCGCCGACGTTTTCCGGCCGGGCCTAATTTTTACTGACACGCAACTGTCTTGCGTAGAGTTTCCCGTTATCTCCGGATTACTCCCACAGAATCCCGATTTATCAAGCAATCACCCCCTGAATTATCACCTTCGGGGTCAATTGTCGATGCAATAAAAAAGGCGCCGAAGCGCCTTTTTTATTGCCGGTGCGCTTGAGCGCACCCTATTTCGTGTTTGCGCTGTCTGTCGCTCAGCGCGCCAGCTCGAACAGACTCGACGACACCCAGCCCTTGTTGCCGAGTTCGTCTTCCACTTCCCACATCATCCCGTCCTTGTTGCCGGTCGGGTACAGCATCATCCCGGCGTCCAGGGTGCGGACGATCTTGCCGGTGCCCTTCGCGTTCGGGAACAGCCGGCCCGGCTTGGTCATGGTCACCGCCTGCTGCGCGTTGGCGGCGGAGGCGTTGGCGGGCAGGCCGCCGAGCTGGGCGACAATGTCGGTGTAGGCCTGCAGGTAGGCGAGGGTGATGACCTGGCCGATCTCGGTGTTGGCGTAGCCGCTGGCGCCGCCGGCACCGAAGCCGCTGCCGCCGAACAGGCCGCCACCGGCACCCCAGCCGATATCGGTCTTCTTGGCGCTGCCTTCGGCCATCGCCACCTGTTCGGTGGAACGCACGTCGGTCACGGTCAGCACCACGTCGGCGGTCTTCTTCTGAAAGTTCAGACCACCGATGGCCGCACCGGCGCGGCCGCCGACCAGACCACCGAGGATGCCGCCGATCGCGTTGCCGCCGGCGTTGCTGTTGCGCGAGATCAGGTCGGGCGTCATCACGTAGTCGGCAGCCTTGATCTGGCCCTTGCCGACGTTGGAACGGTTGCGCAGCTCGCCGCTGGCGCCCAGCGCGCGTTCGCGCTGCGCGGCGTCGAGACCTGCGCCGCGGTCCACCAGTGTGAAGCAGCGCGATTTGTTGACGAAGACCTTGATCAGCTTGGACGGTGCGGGCAGCTGCTGGCCGGTCCACCAGTCCGTGGCGTCTTCCGGTTCCAGCACCGACAGCGTGCCCAGCGGTTTGGCGCAGGTCGGGATCTCGGCCGTCTTCTGTTTGCGCTGGTCCTGCGCGCTCTGGCGCTGGGCGTGTGCCGGCATCGCCAGAACGGCGGTCACGGCGAGCGTAAGCAGGCCGGCGTAGAGGGCAGTCGATCCGCGGAATTGGTTGGTCATCATCGGTACCTTGTGGCTGTGTGCGGTGGAAAACGATTGGGGAAAAGCGGGTAAGAACATCAACGATGGACAGGACGTGGAACCCGGCCGGTCTCCGGTGGCGGTCCGTGCGTTGATATTGTCGCTGTCTTGAGGACGATTAACGAAATCCGCACCCGGCCGGGGACACTGTGGCCGGTCCGCATCCGGGCGCCGGTCAGGGCGGGTACACTCACCGCTTTCCCTGCCAAGCCCCTGCCATGCGCGCTTCGATCCTGGCTCTGCCCCTGCTCGCCACCCTGATGATGACCGCCTGCAAGTCCGAGGATGCGACCCCCGTCGCCCCCGCCGCCAAGCCCACACCGACGCAGAAAGCGGTGGTCGACGAACATTCCTATGCGGAACCGGGCAAGGTCGTCATCAAGGATCTGACCTTGGACCTCAAGGTCGATTTCGACACCAAGACGTTGGCGGGTGTCGCGACGTATCAACTGGACTGGAAGGATGCGACTGCGACCGCGCTGGTCCTGGACAGTCGCGATCTGAACATCGCCAAGGTCGAAGGAACCGATGCGAAGGGTGCCTGGGCACCGCTGAAGTTCGCGCTGGCGGCGGCCGACCCGATTCTCGGCAGCAAGCTCAGCGTCGACACGCCGCAGCGCAATCCCGAGGTCCGGGTGACCTACACCACCTCGCCGCAGGCCTCCGGCCTGCAGTGGCTTGAGCCGTCGATGACCGAGGGCAAACAATTGCCCTTCATGTTCAGCCAGTCGCAGCAGATCCACGCGCGTTCCTGGGTGCCGCTGCAGGACACGCCGAGCGTGCGCTACACCTACAGCGCGCACGTGACCTCGCGCCCGGACGTGATGGTGCTGATGAGCGCCGACAACGACCCGAATGCGATCCGCGACGGCGACTACACCTTCAAGATGCCGCAGAAGATCCCGTCGTACCTGATGGCGATCGCCGCCGGCGATCTCGGCTTCAAGCGCATCTCCGACCGCAGCGGCGTGTGGGCCGAGCCGACCATGCTCGACAAATCGGTGAAGGAGTTCGAAGACACCGAGCGCATGATCGCCACCGCCGAAGCGCTGTATGGCCCCTATCGCTGGGACCGCTACGACATGCTGGTGCTGCCGCCGTCGTTCCCGTACGGCGGCATGGAAAATCCGCGTCTGACCTTCCTCACCCCGACCGTGATCGTCGGCGACAAGACCCTGGTGTCGCTGATCGCGCACGAACTGGCGCACAGCTGGTCCGGCAATCTCGTCACCTTCTCCAGCGCCAAGGACGCGTGGCTCAACGAAGGCTTCACCAGCTACGTCGAGAACCGCATCATCGAGGTGTTGTACGGCAAGGATCAGGCCGACATGGAGAACGTGATCGAACGCAATGAACTCAAGAAGGAGTTCGCCGAGATCGACGCATCGCTGCAGGCGCTGGCGACAAAGCCCGGCGTGCTGAAAGACCCGGACAACAGCAGCAGCGCCACCGTCTACACCAAGGGCGCGTGGTTCCTGCAGTTCCTGGAACAGCGCTACGGCCGCGACAAGTTCGATCCGTTCCTGCGCGAATACTTCAACCACTTCGCGTTCCAGAGCATCGATACGAAGCAGTTCGCGGACTACGCCAAGAAGAACCTGCTGGCCAAGTATCCGAACGTGGTGACCCCGGCCGAGTTCAATGCGTGGCTGTACGACCCGGGCATTCCGCCGACCGCGCCGCTGGCGCAGGCGCGCCGGTTCGGCGTGGTCGATTCCGCGCGTCTGGCGTGGCTGGGCAGCCAGCAGTTGCCGCCGGCCGCGATCACCGATGCCTGGACCACCCAGGAGTGGGTGCATTTCATCGAGAGCCTGCCGGAGGCATTGACGGGTGAGCAGATTGCACAGCTCGACGGCGCCTACGGTTTCACAGGCACCATGAACGGCGAAATCGCGCAGCGCTGGTATCCGCTGGCGGTACGCAACGGCTACACCCAGGCCAACGACGCCATCGCCGCATTCCTGCAGCGCATCGGCCGTCGCAAACTGATCATGCCGACCTACACCGCGCTGGCGAAGACCGAAGCCGGCCTCGCGCTCGCCAAGGATGTGTTCGAGAAGGCCAAACCCGGCTATCACCCGATCACCACCGGCTCGGTGCAGAAGGTGATCGACGAGGCCAAGCCGGCGCCGACACCCGTGGCGACTCCAGCGGCGACACCTGCGCCGGCGGTATTGACGCCTGCACCAGCGGCGCCAGCCGCCGCACCGGCGAAGTGATCCGCTGAGCCGATGACTTCGAAGTCGTCGCGCTGGTTCGCACCTCGTTGGGCCAGGGGCGCGAACTGGATCGCTGCCGTGATCCTGCTGGCGCTCGCGGTCGCGCTGTGGCTCGACCCGGGTCTGGTGATCCGCGCCGAATTCGCAAAACAGCGGATGCGGCTCGGCGCGGCGTCGCACGACATCGTTGTCGACGACCATCGCTGGACCTACGTCGAACTGCCGGCGGACAAGCCCGATGCGCCCACTCTCGTACTGCTGCACGGTTACACCGGCAGCAAGGAAAACTGGTATCGCGTCGCGCGTGCGCTGAAGGGCCGCTATCGCATCGTCATTCCCGATCTGCCCGGCTGGGGCCAGAGCGAGCGCAAGGCGGGCGGCGATTACGGTTTCGTCGCCCAGAGCGCGCGCGTCGCCGCGTTCCTGCGCAAACCCGAGATCGCACGGAAACAGCCGGTGGTACTCGTCGGCCATTCGATGGGCGGCGGTATCGCCGCGCTGACCGCTGCCCGCTATTCGAATCTGGTCGCGCGGGTCGCGCTGCTCGATGCCGCTGGCGTCCGTTTCAAGGACAACCGGTTCGGCATCGATGTGCTTGCGGGCAAGAATCCCTTCGGCGTGAGCGATGCTGCCTCGTTGGAGCACTATCTCGCCACCGTCTTCCACAACCGCGACGCGCGTCCGTGGGTGCCGTGGCCGGCGACCGATATCTACATCGCCCAGCGCAAACGCGATGCCGCGTTCGAGCAGGGCGTGCTCGACAAGATCGGACGCGGCGACGAGCGCTTCCTGCCCGGCGCCGAAGCCGCGTACATCTCGCAGCCGGCGCTGTTGTTGTGGTGTCGCGAAGACAAAGTCATCGACGCCAGTGCGATGACGCTCTACGCCGCGCGTATCCCGCAGGCCAGTCAGGTGCTGCTGGAAGGCTGCGGCCACATGTCGTTGATGGAGCGACCCGGCGAAACCGCCGAAGCGGTCGCGATGATGATCGAACGCGGCGCACCGGGAGAGGCGCCACCGACCGGAGAGCCGCAGTGAAAACCCTGAACATCGAATTCGCAGCGCTGGCGTTCGCATGCACGCTGCTGGCCGGCTGCGCGGGCGAAGATCCGGCCGTCGCCGCCAAGGCCGCCGCCGAGCAGGTTGCGGCACTGGAAGCGAAAGCGCAGGAAGGCGCAGCCGCATTCGACGATGCGGTGAAAAAAGAAAACTGGTCGCTGGCCAAAGCGCAGGCCGATGTGCTGATCGCGCAGTATCCCGACAGCGCCGCCGCAAAACGTGTACGCCCCGAATACGACGGTATCAAACAGAAACTCGACGCGACCCGGGAAGCCGCACGCACTGCCGCCCTTTGGAGCTACGGCACCCAGAGCGTGAAGGGCGGGCTGCAGCGGTCTTCGGCGATCTACGCCAAGGACAACGTCGATGTCGATGGCACCGGCCCCACCCAGGTGCGGCTGATCTTCCGCGATCACCCGGACTGGGGCCGCAGCAGCTATCTCGTGCTGCAGAACGGCGACTTCAACTGCTACGGCGGATGCCGCGTGCAGATCAAGCTCGACGGCAAGCCCGCGAAATCGCTGCCGGGCTCGCGCCCGAAGACCGACGAAGCCATCGCGATGTTCATCGAAGACGAACGCGCGCTGTGGAAGATGGCCAAGGGCGCGAAAACGCTTGAGATCGAATTTCCTGTGAAAGGCTTGGGTAAGCGCAGTGCGGTGTTCGAAGTCGCGGGACTCGATCCGGGTCGCATGCCCGGTTGGTGACGACGCATTGAAGCGCGGGTTGATCCGGCTGTTGCTTTTAGCGGTGCTCGCCGCAGTCGTCGCACTCGCGGCGTGGTGGTGGTTTCGCGAGTACCGGCCCGATCGCGACCGTTACCCGATTCGTGGAATCGACGTGTCGCATCATCAGGGTGTCATCGACTGGACGAAGGTCGCTGGCGACGATGTCGCCTTCGCGTATCTGAAAGCCACCGAAGGCGGCGACCATCGCGACCGCGAATTCGCCCGCAATTGGCGGCGCGCGCGCGATGCAGGGATCGCGGTCGGCGCGTATCACTTCTTCACTTTCTGCCGCCCGGGCGCGGATCAGGCCGCGAATTTCCTCGCCGTCGTTCCGGTCGAAGCGGATGCGCTGCCGCCGGCCATTGATCTTGAATACGGCGGCAACTGCGGACGCACGCCCGATGGCGCGACGATGCGTCGCGAACTCGATGCGTTCCTCGCGCCGGTCGAACGTGCCTACGGCAAGCCTGCGCTGCTGTATGTCACACCGGAATTTCTCGATGCGTATCGCACGCAGTTGCCGGTGCGCGCACTGTGGCGCAGATCGATCCTGCGCAAGCCGGACGGCGCCGCGCCGTGGCGCATCTGGCAGTACCACAACCGCGGTCGCGTTGATGGCATCGCCGGTCCGGTCGATCTCAATGTCTTCGCCGATGATGCGGATGCATTCGCAGTCTGGCGTGCCTTGACCGAATAGCGATACAGGGTTGGGGTCTTCGTGCTTGCTTCAAGTGATTGAAAAAAGCGCCGTCATCCCCGCGAACGCAGGAACGACGAATGTCGCATAGGGTGCGCCTCGGCGCACCGGCTTTTCGCGGTGATCGCAAGCAACGGTGCGCCGAGGCGCACCCTATGAAAAATGGACTCAAACGGGGCCGAGTTCGTTCAACACCATCCGTGCCAGCGTCGCTTTCGCCGGCAGCTTGCAATTGACGTTGAATGGCGCCCACGAGTAACTGCCCGGTGAAGTCATGCCGCTCATGGTCAGTGTGCTGCTGAGCGTCGCGGGGATCGTCTGCGCGGCGCTGTAGGTCAGCACGCCGTACATGTAGGCCGAGCCTGCGGTCGCGGTGCAGGTCACCGGCGCGTCGACGTTGCCCGCCTTGAAGTACATCGAGAGCGTGGCGCTGTTGACGGCGTTGTACCAGCCGTTCTCGCTGTCGACGACGAAGTTGCAGAGGATGTACTCGTCGGTCGCATAGCGCGGCGTGATGCCGTTGACCAGATACAGCAACTCGTCCGGCGTGGTGCTGTTGCCGTAGGCAAGACAGGCGCTGCCGGTGCTGGTCTTGTAGTTCGCGTGCGCGGTCTGCGGTGCGGCGCTGAGCGCGACCGCGATGGCGAGGGTCAGTGCGGCGGACGGGAGTGCGATGCTTTTCATGGCGAATGCCTTCGTTGAATATGCGGCGGATGCGTGCGCGGCGCACGCGGAGATCAGCGTCAGAGTGCGATGCGCGTCGACGAATACCAGGCCTCGACCCGGATGCTGCCGTCGTCGAGCGCGCGCGGCATCACCGCGCCGTAGGGCATGTCAGCGGCGACATGCATCGCCAGCCGTTGCGTGGTCATTTCGGCTTCGACCGGATCGGCGAAACGCGCGCTGATCCGGCAGGTCGCGCTGCGGCAGGCGATCTCCAGGCCGTCGGGCGTGGGCAATCCCTGCACAGCCAGCGCATCGGCGGCGAAGAACGCACCCAGCGTGCGCTCCTCCCGCATCGCCCATGCGGCATCCGGCGCTTCCGCAGCGAAGCGTGTATCGAGCGTGGAAATGTTCGCTTCGATCCGCGCACGGATTTCGACCGGATCCAGATCACCGCGACGCGCTTCGGCCGGAGCGCGCGCGGCGGAGACGGACGTCGTCGTGTCGGGCAGCGCGGACGGTACGATGGCGCTCGACAGTACATGGTCGTCGTGATCGACCGTCGCCGCTTGTGCCGGCATCGCCGGAACGCGCGAGGTGTGCCACACCAGCAAGGCCGTCGAGGTGGCGGCGCCGCAGACCAGTGCGAGCAATGGGACGAGGATCGATGTGCGTGCAGCCATGACGGACTCCGTGCGGTCGGCGCGTTGCGCGCCACATCCCGGGAGACGGCGGATCGCCGCTGCTCCGGCCACATCCGCTGCAGCCAACGTCATGGCGTGTCGACGTGGCCTATCGTCAGCGTCGACGCCGTTCTTGACACCCATCGCGGTGCGTTCCGGGCCATGCATCGGCTGCGCATCGGACCCAGGATCCGTCCATGACGATCGGCTTCGACCATCCCGACCACGGCTTCCAGTTTCCGGGTGTCTTCGGGATCACCGCCATCGGCCATCGTAGCCAGCGGCCGGAGGAGCGCAGGCCTGAAGTGCAGGCGTCGTCGGGCTCCTGGTGTCGCATGTGTCTGATGCGATCGTGTCGTGACAGCACCACACTCGTGTTCGTGCAGGCATCAGGCGTTCATCGAAGCGACCAAGGATCGCAGCTTCCTGCTGTGCCCTATCCGATGACCTCCACGGGCCGATGTCTTGCGTATTCGCGATGGATTTCACCTATTTTTGCAATCGTTTCGGCGGACGGCGCGATGCAGACGAACATCAGCGACCGCCAATAGATCGCCGAAGAAAATCCGCTCAGCAGCCGTTCGCGGATACGCGCGAAATCGTCCACGAATTTCCTGCGCCGATGATGCTGGAAAACGACAACGACCGCATCGTCGGGTAGCGATCTGACGAGTCTGTCCAGATCCGAGTAGCGGACATGGCGTTCCGTGGCGCTGCGCTCGGGCTCGAAACCGTTGTCGGGGTCGAGAAAGACGACATGCCGGGAGCCGCCTTCGATCTCTCCAAAGAAGGAGTGCTGTCCGCGCCCACGAACGGATGTGCCCGCGTCGTGAAGACTGACCGTGTAATTGGCGCCCGTGATCGCCGGAAGCCCGAACAGCAATGCGGGCTGCCGCTCAGCGCGCAATCGGCGGCACAGATCCAGGATTTCCTTTCTTGCCGGAAACGTCTCGGGCGCTGTTCTGCCGTACGTGCTTCCATCATCGGCGGTCATCATCCATACGATCACGAGTTTTTCGTAGGCGAGCGACTCGGCGAGAAAATGGAGATAGTCCCATTTGAAGCTGTCCTTGGAATCGCCGAGATACTGGAGTTTCACAGGTCCTTCCATGCAATCCGATCATGCGGAACTAGGGTGCATTTCGTCGTGAATCGAGTATACGCAGGCTGTCCGGCCCGATGGACCCCACTCATCGCGCGCCCGCTTCCATGGATGCGGCCCGTGCTCTTTCCAGTCCTCCGGCTGCGTCCGTCGTGAGCAGATTGGGTTGGTATCGGATCGTTGCGATATCGCCGATTCCGGCGCCGCGCAGCCATTGATCGAAATAGGTCGAATGGTGATCCGTACCGAAAGCCGCGGGCACGCCCGGCGCATAGACGCCGCTGGTGTAGATCGCCGTTGCCCGCTTGCCTGCGAGTAGGCCCGAATACCCGGTGGCCGGGTCGAATCTGAACAACAGTCCGGGCTGCGTCATGATATCGATGTACAGCTTCAGACGATAAGGAATGCCACCGTTCCACATCGGTACGGTGAAGAGATAATCGTCGGCGCTGGTGAAGCGATTCGTGATCGCGACGATCTCATCCCAAGCCGTTCTGCGACGGCCTTCCAGATCGCCTTCGCCGAAGAACGACATCTTCGCCGCCGCCTTGTCGCCATCGAATTCCGGCAATGGCTCGCGCCACAGATCGATCTCGTCGATGTCGGAGTCCGGATGCTTGGCGCGGTAGGCGGTGAGAAAGGCATCGGCGACGCGTGCCGATGTGGATTGTTCGCCGCGCGGCGAGCCTTTCACGTACAGGAGTTTCATGGCTGTCCCTGGATGGATGGGAGAACGGATGGCAGTCGAGAACCGGCGATCAATGCCCGAAGTTCACGTGTTCGTTGTGTCCAGATGCGCAAGACCGAGCCCTTTCACGATCTCCGCCTGCACCGGTGCCGTGCTCAGATTGATGGCGTCGGCTCCGAATGGGCTGCCTGCGATCGTCCGGTGGGCGCGCCGGCCCTGAGGGGCATCGACAAGTGCCAGGATCGCGACCGCCACATCGTGCGGATCGGGTGCGTCTTCCGCGGAAAACACCGAATTGAAATGCGCGAACATCGCGCCCGGAATCCCGGCCACAGCGCCGTAACCTTCAGCGCGCGACAGGTCCTGCGGTTGCTGCGCGCTGGCGTACATGGGCGTCGGATAGGCGCTCGGTTGCACCAATGCCACATCGACGCCGGCTTGTGACAATTCGTAGCGATAGCCGTCGCTCAGCGCTTCGACGGCGAACTTGCTTGCGCCGTAGAGGGAGAAGAACGGAAACGTCACGCGGCCGAGAATCGAACCCACATTGATCAGGAGACCGGAACGATGTGCGCGCAGTGCCGGCAGTGCTGCACGCGCGACGCGGTGCAGACCTACCACGTTCACATCGAGCAGAGCCGCGAACTGCCCGGCGGTGAACGCTTCGCTGACGCCCGCGGATGCGATGCCGGCGTTGTTGATCAGAACGTCGAGACGGCCAGCGGATTCGAGAACGTGCGCGATCGCATGGTTCACCGATACGTCGTCGGTGACATCCAATTCGACGACCGAAAGATCGAGTGCTTTCGCATTTGCCAGTGATCGCAACGCTTCGGCGTGAGCGCTGTTCTTGCCATCGATGCCGCGCATCGACGCGAATACGCGATGGCCGGCATGGGCCAGGGTTTCTGCGGTGTCGCGGCCGAAGCCGGTGCTGGCACCGGTGACGAGGATGACTTTGGAGTCGGTACGGGTCTTCATGGTGATGATTTCCAGATTGTGATGATGCGATCGGGCATACGCATCCGCAGCGATTTCCAAGTTCGCTGCGGATTTGCCTGTCTGTCGGTCAGCGGAATGTTTTCTTGATGAGCGCTGCAATTTCGGCCGCGTTTTCTTCGAGCGCGAAGTGGCCACCTTCAAGCCAGACAAGCTGCGCGTTCGGGAGATCCTTCTTGTAGGCTTCTGCGCCGGCCGGTACGAACAACGGGTCGCCCTTGCCCCAGACGATCAGTGTCTTCGGCTGATGCTGGCGCAGGTAGGCGTGCCACGTGTCGTAGAGAGCGACGTTGTTCTGGTAGTCGATGAACAGCGCCAACTGGATGGCGTCGTTGCCTTTGCGATCCAGCAACGCCTGGTCGAGCGTCCACGTGTCTGGATTGAGCGCAGCAGCGTTGCGTGCGCCGAAGGTGTACTGGAATTGCGTGGTCTCGGGTTTCAGGAACCCGCGTGCAGCCGCTTCGGTCGTTGGGTTGCGTTCTTTCCACAGCGGCAGGAACACATCGGCCACCGGCTTGCCGACACCTTCGAGATATGCGTTCGCATTCTGGATGACGAAGCCCTTGACGCGCTCCGGATGGGCGGTTGCGAGTCTTAGCCCGATCGGGCCGCCGTAGTCATGCATGTAGTACACGGCATCGCGAACACCGATCTGATCGAGCAGGCTCTGCGTGGTGCTGGCGAGATTCTCGAATGTATAGCGGTAGTCGGCAGGAGACGGTGCGGCGGAATAGCCGAAGCCGATGTAGTCGAGCGCGACGACATGGAACCGATCCGCCAGACGCGGAATCAGGTCGCGATACATGTGCGACGAGGAGGGAAAGCCGTGCAACAGCACGATCGCGGGCGCTTTTGGATTGCCGGCCTCGCGGTAGAACACTTTCTGACCATCGACCGTCGCAGTGCGGAAATGCACTTCGGTCGTCGACATGGTCTCGCTCGCAGTGGCTGTAGGCGGGAAAAAGGCGATCGCGGATGCGAGCAGAGCCAGCAGGCGCAGGGTGGTGGAAACGGATGGCAACGTAGGCATTGGAGGTTTTCCGGGATTAAGTAACCTCAATAAAAGTATATTAAGGTTACTCAAATAGCAATAACCTTTCAAAATGTTTTTTTCGGTTACGCCGTGTTAGCCTCGCGCTCTTGCCCACCGTCAGCTTTTCTAGATCTATGCGACCTGCCGTCGAGACCATTGCGCCACCCGACGATTTCGAGCCGATGCGCGTTGGGGAGCATGCCGCGCTCGATTTTCTGAACAGCATCGTTGCGCCTTCCACGGAGGTGGTGGATTTCCTGCATGACGGCGCAAGCCTTGTGCGCTGGTTGACGAACGGTGGTGTCTTGCCGGAGACGGTCGCTTCGGCCGTCCGGGACTTCACACCACGACAACGCGATCATTTGGCGGCCGAAGCCCGGGAATTGAGAGAGTGGCTGCGGCCTCTGGTTCTGCGCTGGGTTGCCGGCGGAGATCGGGCCGTGCATGCCGCGGACTTGGGGCGTTTGAACGCTTTGATGGCCAAAAGTCCCACGACTCGGGTACTGGTGCGTGGCCGGGAAGGCATTGAATTGCGCACCCATCAGTGTTTCGCCGAGCCGTACGCCGTGATCGCGGAACTGGCGGCCGTCTGCGCCGATCTGTTCGCGCATCACCAGCACGATAAGGTTCGCAAGTGCGAGAACCCGAATTGCACCATGCTGTTCACCGACTACAAACGTGGGCCGCAGCGACGCTGGTGTTCGATGGCGATCTGCGGCAACAGGATGAAGGTCGCGGCGCACCGGGCCCGTCGACGCTTGCCCGATTAGCCGGGGTCTTTGTCCGTCCGGATCGGCAAGAGATGTCCGATGTGCGCGCTTGGGTTGGCTGTGGATCGGGCCCATAATCCGCGTATGCAAATCGCCTCCGACCATCCCGACCATGGCTTCCAGTTTCCGGGGGTCTTCGAGATCACCGCCATGGGCCCTGCGGGCGCCGGGCTGGAGGAGCGCATCCCGGAACTGCTGGAGACGATCGGGATTCTGGTGCTGCGGGAGACGGTCGCGACGCGCAATTCCTCGGGCGGCAAGTTCGTGTCGATCCGCCTGAGCTTCCACGCCGAGGATCGCAGCCGCTACGAGGCCGCGCACGCCGCGCTGCGCGCCGAACCGCAGATCAAATGGACGCTGTAACCGTCCCGGCGGCGCAGGTTCGCGACCTTGGCCGTCACGCCTACGAGCCGGTCTGGCGCGCGATGCAGGGCTTCACCGACGCGCGCACCGCCGATACGCCAGATGAGATCTGGCTGGTCGAACACGACCCCGTCTTCACCCTCGGCCAGGCCGGCAAGCCCGAGCACGTGCTGATGCCGGGCGACATCCCGGTGATCAAGGTCGATCGCGGTGGTCAGGTGACCTATCACGGTCCCGGCCAGATCGTCGCCTATCCGCTGCTGGACCTGAAACGCCTGAAGATCGGCGTGCGCGACTACGTCTGCAGGATCGAGCAGGCGGTGATCGACACGCTCGACCACTGGAACATCCATGCCGAACGTCGCGACGGCGCGCCCGGCGTGTACGTCAACGACGCCAAGGTCGCGGCGCTGGGCATCCGCGTCCGTCGCGGCTGCACCTTCCACGGCCTCTCTTTCAACATCGACATGGACCTCGCGCCCTACCACCGCATCAATCCCTGCGGCTATGCCGGGCTGCAGGTGACCTCGATGCTGGACCTGGGCGGCCCTTCCAGCCTCGACGCGGTCAAGCCCGTGCTGCTGGAACAAATGGCTCGGCAGTTCGGCCTGCGACTGCAAGCTGCGCCACCGCCCGACCTTGTCGCACTCTCCTCCTTTTCCGCCGCTGCTGCGGCGACCCAGGCCGCCTGATGTCCACGCCGACGCGCACCGAGAAGACCATTCCGCTGACCGTCGTCGGCGATACCCCCGCATCGTTGGAGCCGGGCCGGCTCCAGCCAGGAGCGAAGCAGGTCGCGGGCGACAAGATCGCGCGCTCGCCGGTGCAGTTCGCCGATGCGCCGGTACTGCGCAAGCCCTCGTGGATCCGGGTGCGGATACCTTCCGGCAACGCGGTGCAGGCCCTCAAGGCCAAGCTGCGCGAGAACCGCCTGGTCACCGTCTGCGAGGAAGCCAGCTGCCCGAACATCCACGAATGCTTCAACCACGGCACCGCCACGTTCATGATCCTCGGCGAGGTCTGCACCCGCCGCTGCTCGTTCTGCGATGTCGCCCATGGCCGGCCGAAGCCGCCGGATGCCGACGAACCGCTGAGCCTCGCCCGCACCATCGCCGACATGGGTTTGAAGTACGTGGTGGTGACCAGCGTCGACCGCGACGACCTCCGCGACGGCGGCGCCCAGCATTTCGTCGACTGCATCGCGGCGGTGCGCGAACACAGCCCGCAGACGAAGATCGAAATCCTCACCCCGGACTTCCGCGGCAAGGGCCGGATGGAGCGCGCGCTGGAGATCCTCGCGAAGCATCCGCCGGACGTGTTCAACCACAACCTCGAAACCGTGCCCGATCTTTACCGCAACGTGCGCCCGGGCGCCGACTACCAGTGGTCGCTGACCTTGCTGCAGCAGTTCAAGGCCCAGCATCCGGAGGTGCCGACCAAGAGCGGGATCATGCTGGGCCTGGGCGAAACCATGGACCAGGTGCAGGGCACCCTGCGCGACCTGCGCGCGCACGACGTCGACATGATCACCATCGGCCAGTACCTGCAGCCCAGCGCCCACCACCATCCTGTCCTGCGCTACTGGACGCCCGACGAGTTCAAGGCGCTGGAGGACTACGGCATGTCGCTGGGCTTCAGTCACGTCGCTTCCGGCCCGATGGTGCGCAGCTCGTATCACGCCGACCGGCAGGCGGCTGGGGCCGGAGTCGTCGGCTGAAGCCGTCCCGCGCATGAATGGCGGCCCGACCAGCGGTCGGGTCGCCTGTTCCCGCTGGTCGGGCATGACCTTGGGCGGTAGGTATGCGCCGAAACTTTCGGTACTCTCCGGAGTCGTAAGCCGAACGCATCCGCGTAGCCCGCACGCCGGCACCACCCACACGAGATCGCCGATGAAAGTCGCCAAAGCTCTTCCGGTTTCCCTGCTCGCCCTCGCGCTGACCGCGCCGGTGGCGTGGCTCACTGCGCAGGCCGATGCCGGCAGCCCCAGTGCCGAGCAGGCCACCGCCGCCAAGCTGGTCTACGGCATCCTGTCCGACAGCCGTTACGCGTACCGCCCGCGCGCGCTGGACGACAGCCTCTCTGCGGAAGTGTTCAAGCGCTATCTCGAATCCCTCGATCCTGCGAAGTTGTTCTTCACTGCGGCGGATGTCGACAAGCTCACGACCTACCGCACCAAGCTCGACGACGCCATCAAGAGCGGCGAAGTGGCCCCGGCGTTCGAGATGTTCGCGCTGTACCAGCAGCGCGTGAACGAGCGTGTGACGCACGCGCGCGGCCTGCTCGCCAAGGACATCTTCCGCTTCGACGGCAGCGACCGCTGGGAATACGACCGCGAAGACGCGCCGTGGGTCGCTGACACCGCCGGACTCGACAAACTCTGGCAGCAGTCGGTACGCAACGACTGGCTGCGCCTCAAGCTCGCCGGCAAACAGCCCGACGAGATCCGCAAGACCCTCGACAAGCGCTACGCCAACATGGCGAAGGGCGTGGCCGAGCTGAACGGCATCGACGCGTTCCAGACCTTCCTCAACGCCTATGCGACGTCGATCGACCCGCACACCGATTACTTCGATCCGCGCGCGGCCGAGCGCTTCGAGCAGAGCATGAGCCTGTCGCTGGAAGGCATCGGCGCGCAGTTGCAGAAGCAGGACGACGTGGTGGTGATCCGCGAACTGATCCCGGGCGGCCCGGCGGCGCTGAGCGACAAGCTCAAGGCCGGCGACCGCATCGTCGGCGTGGGCCAGGGCGCAAGCGGGCCGATGGAGGACGTGGTCGGTTGGCGCATCGACGATGTGGTCGCGAAGATCAAGGGCGCCAAGGGCACCCAGGTGCGTCTGGACATCGTGCCCGCCGAAGCGGTGCTCGACAGCAAGCCGAACCGGATCGTGCTCAACCGCGCGAAGATCCGTCTTGAAGAGCAGGCCGCCAAAGGCGAAGTGCTGACCATTCCAAGTGTCGACGGACAGCCCGCGCGCCGCGTCGGCGTGATCAAGCTGCCGGCGTTCTATCAGGATTTCGAAGGCAAGCGCCGCAACAGCGACGATTACGCCTCCGCCACCCTCGATTCGAAGAAACTGCTGCGCGGATTCCGCGAGCAGAACGTCGATGGTGTGGTGATCGATCTGCGCAACAATGGCGGCGGCTCGTTGACCGAAGCGGTGGAGCTCACCGGACTGTTCATCGACAAGGGCCCGGTGGTGCAGGTCCGCGAATCCGGCGGCCGCGTCCAGGTCGACAGCGACTCCGACACCGGCGTGGCCTGGGACGGCCCGTTGGCGGTGCTGATCAACCGCGGCTCGGCTTCGGCGTCGGAAATCTTCGCCGGTGCGATCCAGGATTACGGCCGTGGCCTGATCATCGGCGAAACCACCTTCGGCAAAGGCACGGTGCAGAATCTCGTCGACCTGGATCGCTGGCCGATGAACGATGGCAAGCGTTTCGGCCAGGTGAAGCTGACCATCGCCCAGTTCTTCCTGCCGGGCGGCAGCAGCACCCAGAACAAAGGCGTGGTGCCGGACATCACGTTCCCGGTCAGCGTCGACGCCAGCGAGTTCGGCGAAAGCACCTACGACAACGCGCTGCCGTGGACCCGGATCGCTGCGGTGCCGCACACCCAGTACGGCGATTTCGCTCCGCTGCTGCCGCAGCTCAAATCGCTGCACGACACGCGCGTGGCGAAGGACAAGGAATTCCAGTGGTGGTCCGAGGACATCGCGCAGTTCCGCGAGGAAACCGCGAAGAAGTGGATCTCGTTGAACGAAGCCGAGCGCCGCGCCGAGCGCGATCGCGACGCCGCCAAGCGCAAGCTGCGCCAGGAAGCGCGCAAGACGATGGGCCTGGATCTCGATCCGCTGGCCGAAGACACCGACGACGGCCTGACCTCCAGCGAGCGCAACATCGCCCAGGACGCCGCACGCGAAAAAGCCGCGGAGAAACGCCCCGATCCGCTGCTGCGCGAATCGGCAGCGATCCTGGTCGATGCGGTGCAGGTGCTGGGCAACGACAAGCCGCTCTCGGCGCAGGTTCTGCTGACCGAAGCGCGCAAGCCGGGGCAGTGGGCGAACTGATTGTTTGACGACACAAGCATGATGAAACGGGCCCTCGCGGCCCGTTTCTGTTTGCGTGACCTGGAGCCTGTGCTCTGACGCTGCATCGCCCGGCGCAAGAATCGGATAGCGGGCGCTCCGAGCGCCCGTTAGTCTTTGCCATATGCACACCACCACTCCTGATGCGCTCGAACAGGCCCGCGAATTGCTCGATGCCGGCGAGCCGACGCTCGCCGAGCTTTCGGCCGCGGTCGGTCTGAGCGCCTCGCATCTGCAACGCCGCTTCCGCGCGCGCTTCGGCCTGAGTCCCGCCGAGTATCTCGCCCAGCGCAAACTCGGCGCACTGAAGTCCGCCTTGAAGGACGGCCGCGATGTCAGTGCGGCGCTGTACGACGCCGGCTACGGTTCACCGTCGCGGGTATACGAGACCGGCGCCGCCAAACTCGGCATGACCCCGGCGCGTTACCGCGCCGGCGGAGGCGGCGAGGAGATCCGCTGGAGCATCGTCGCCACCGCGTTGGGACAGGCGATGGTCGCGACGACCGCGCGCGGCATCTGCATGGTCGAGCTTGGCGACGATGTCGATGCGCTGGTGCGCAAGCTCCACGCAGAATTTCCGCGCGCGCAGCTGCAGCAGGTCGATGCCGGACGCGACGAATTCCTCGCGCCGCGCGTACGTGCGGTCGCCGACGTGCTGGCCGGCAAGCGCGCGCGCGCGACCGGCAGGATTCCGGTCGATCTGATCGGTACCGCATTCCAGAAACGGGTCTGGGATGCGCTGATGAAGATTCCTGCGGGCGAAACCCGAAGCTACGCCGAGCTCGCCGCGTCGCTCGATGCGCCCAAGGCTGCGCGCGCGGTCGCCAGTGCCTGTGCCCACAACCGCGTCGCGATCGTGGTGCCCTGTCATCGCGTGATCCGCGGCGATGGCTCGCTCGGCGGGTATCGCTGGGGTTTGGCATTGAAGCAGCAGTTGCTCGGGCGCGAAGTCATCGGCGCCCGATAGGCCGCGTGTTTTTGCAGGGGCGACGGGAGTCGCGATGCGTTCGATTTTTTGGGCGTGACGGAAAGCTGTCGCGACTTCCGTCGCTCCTACAAGAACTGGGCATCGCGACGAAAAGCTTTACTGTGTTCCGCGACGTGCGCCAATCGTCTGCGGCGCGGGCGTAGAATGGCCCTGTCGCTGCGGCGCTGCGACATGTCTTCATTTCCCCCATTTTCTTTCGAGCACTGCGATGGCCGCTCCATCCGCGGGCAATCCGCGTCCCGCTTCCGCACTTGCCGTCGCGCTCGCGCTGACGGCGGTGTATCTCATCTGGGGTTCGACGTATCTCGGCATTCGTTTCGCGCTGGAAGGCGGTTGGCCACCGCTGCTTGCGGTTTCGGGTGGACGCATGCTGCTGGCCGGTGGATTGATGTACGCGGTGCTGCGTTGGCGCGGCGTGTCCGCGCCGACGCGCGCGCAGTGGCCATCGCTGGCGATGATGGGGCTGCTGATGATGCTGCTCGGCAACGGCATGGTGGTTTTGGCGGAAGAGGAAGTGTCGTCCGGGCTCGCCGCCATCGCGATTGCCTCGATGCCGCTGTGGATGGGTTTGTTCGGCGCCATGCTCGGCCGTCATCCCAGTCGCGGCGAATGGTTGGGCATCGGTATCGGTTTCATCGGCGTGCTCTGGCTCAACGCCGGCAGCAGTCTGTCGTCCACGCCGCGCGGTCTCACATTGCTGTTGATCGCGCCGATCGCCTGGGCCTTCGGGTCGGTGTGGTCGCGCGGGCGTGATCTGCCGTCGCCGTTCATGGCCGCCGCCACCCAGATGCTCTGCGGCGGCGCGATGCTGATCGTGCTCGGCCTTGCGATGGGCGAGCGCATGCCCGCCGCGCCGACGGCGCATGGCACCGCAGCGTTGATCTATCTCGCGATCTTCGGCTCCATCGGCGGTTTCGGCGCCTACCTCTGGCTGTTGAACCATGTGCGCCCGGCCTTGGCATCGAGCTACGCCTACGTCAATCCGCCGATCGCGGTGATGCTGGGAGTATGGCTCGGAGATGAGCACTTCGGTCTGCACGATCTCGGCGCATTGGCGGTGATCCTGATCGGGGTGGTCGCGATCAGCCGGGCGAAAGCGCGCGGATGACGCCGCAGGGCCTGGATCGCAAAGGGCTGTCGATCGCCGCCAGCGCGTTCGTGCTGTGGGGCCTGATGCCGCTGTACTGGCATCTGTTGAAAGCGGTGCCGTCGCTGCAGATCGTCGCCCACCGCGTGCTCTGGAGCGCGGTGCTCGTTTCGCTGTGGCTGCTGTGGTCGCGGGGTCGCGGCTGGTTCGCGGCGATCATCGCCAAGCCGCGGCTCGCCGCGATGTTGACGCTCAGCGGCCTGTGCATCGGCATCAACTGGGGTCTGTACATCTGGGCGGTCAATGCGGGTCACGTGGTCGAAAGCAGTCTCGGCTACTTCATCAATCCGCTGTTGAACGTCGTGATCGGCACGTTGTTCCTGCGCGAGCGACTGAATCCGACGCAGTGGCTGTCGGTCGCGATCACCGCCGCCGGCGTGCTCTGGCTCACTTTCAACTACGGCAGTTTTCCGTGGATCGCGATGGCATTGGCGGGATCGTTCGGTCTTTACGGCGTGATCCGCAAACTCGCCGCGGTCGACTCGGTGACCGGACTCGGCTTCGAGAATTCGGTGCTGTTGTTGCCGGCGCTGGCGTATCTGTTGTGGATGGAAACCAGCGGGCAGGGAGGTTTCTTCGGCACGTGGGGATTGACCGCCGATGCGCTGCTGATCTTCGGCGGTGCGCTGACCGCGTTGCCGCTGATCGCGTTCTCGTTCGCGGTGCGGCGCGTGCCGCTGTCCACCATCGGACTGATGCAGTATGTGGCCCCGACCATGCAGTTCCTGATCGGCGTGCTGGTGTTCCACGAAGCCTTCGACCGCGACCGCGCGATCGGCTTCATCGTCATCTGGATCGCGCTGGCGATCTTCG
This sequence comes from Lysobacteraceae bacterium, assembly GCA_040079515.1. GTDB lineage: Bacteria > Pseudomonadota > Gammaproteobacteria > Xanthomonadales > Xanthomonadaceae > Lysobacter_I. The sequence goes on along the minus strand of JBEBKD010000007.1, from coordinate 150,406 downwards.
CCGTCGACAGCCTCCGCCGCGCGCGACGGGCGACAGCGGATTGAGTCGAAAACGAAACGCCCGGCCGGAGCCGGGCGTTTGCGGATCATCATCCGCGATCCGTCGGCCGCGATGCGAAAAAAAACGATGCGCGAGACATCAGGCGCCGCGCAGCGCGTCGGTCACCGGCTGGCGTGCAGCACGCAGCGCGGGAAACAGACCTCCGACCAGACCGATGCCCAGTGCCCATTTCAGCCCGTTCCACAGCAGTTCCGGCGACACCTTGAACTGGAAGACCACCTGACTGAAGTTGCTGCCCAGAGTGGACACCTGATAGCCGTTGAACACGAGCCATGCGATGAGCGCGCCGAGCAGGCCGCCGAGCAGGGCCAGCAGCATCGTCTCCATCATCACTGCGATCACCACCGGCACGCCCCGGAACCCCAGCGCGCGCATCGTCGCGATTTCGCGTGCGCGTCCGGCGACCGCGGCGAACATGGTGTTGAGCGCGCCGAAGACCGCGCCGATCGCCATGATCGTGCCGATCACGATACCGAGCACCTTGATCAGTTTCGTGAGCTGTTCGGACTGCTTGCCGTAATAGTCGCGCGTGGTGAGGACATCGAGCTTGAGCCGCGGGTCGGCGGCGAGCGCGGCCTTGAGCTGTTTGAATCCGCTCTTGCCGTCCAGTTTGACCGTCACCGACTGGAAAGCCTGGCGGTTGTAGGTCGACGACAGTACTTCGACGTCGGCCCACAATTCGGAGTCGTGCGAGTCGCCGCTGGCGAATTTTCCGACCACCGCCCAGCGCTGGTTGGCGAGGGTGATGCTCTGGCCGACCCGTATGCCGCGGAACTGGTTCATCGCGCCCTGACCGACGACCAGTTCGCGCAGGCCGGCGGAAAACTTGCGCCCTTCGACGATCTTCAGTTGCGGGCGCAGTTCCCATGCCTGTTCGCCGACACCGCGCAGTTGGGCATTGGCGTCGGTGCCGTCGCTGCGGCTCGGCAGGTTCACCACCTGCGACAGCTCGGGAGACACGAGCGGCCGGCCGTTCCTGCCCTTGGCGATCCCGGCCAGCGACGAAATCAGGGGCACTTGATCGCGGGTGATCACCGAATTGGTTTCCGCCTGCGAGCCGCCGCGGAGAATGATCGCGCGGTCGTCGCTGCCGGTGCCCTTGAGCGTGGCCTGGAAGCCTTCGCCCATCGCCAGCATCGCGACCAGCACCGCCACCACGCCGGCGATGCCGATGACGATGACGCTGGACGCGCCCCAGCGCTGCGGCAGGCTGCTGATGCCGATGTTGGCGACCGCCAGCGTCTGCTGCCCTCGTTTGCTCAGCAGCAGCCAGACGGCCAGCGCCGCGACCGCGGCGAGGACGCCATACCACGGCAGCACCGTCCACCCCGCGAGTCCGAGCGCCAACAGCAGCAGAATGCCGAGGTTGCCCAACCATTTCTTGATGCGATTCATGATCTGTTCCTTGGCTCAGCGACCGGCGAGGGCATCGACGATGTTCAGGCGCATGGCGCGTAGCGCGGGTAGCAGACCGACGATCACGCCGATCGCCAGCATCAGCAGAAGACCGATGCCCCAGGTCTGCGGTAGCACCGTCGGAAGCTGGATGATGCCGTTGCTGGCGGCGCTGATGGCGGGCATCAGCATCGCGGCGATGCCCAGACCGATGGTGCCGCCGATCACGATCAGCAGTATCGCTTCGCCCAGCACCAGCCAGAGCACGCTGCGGTTGGAAAAGCCGATCGTCTTGAGCACGGCCAGTTCGGGAATGCGTTCGCGCACGGCCTGGGCCATGGTGTTGCCGGTGAGCAGCAGCAGCGTGAAGAACACCGCGCCCATGATCGCGGTGACGATCAGGCCGATATCGGCGAACTGTTTCGCGAAGGCCTGGTTGAACGCCTGTTCGGTCTGGGTCTTGGTTTCGTGATCCGAGTTCGCCGATAGCGCATCGATCGCCTTCGCGACGCGATCGCCGTCGTCGGGGTTGTCGAGTTGCACGACGTACCAGCCGACCCGGCTCTTGACGTAATCGTTGGACTCGTCGAAGTACTTCCAGTGGAACCACAGCTGGTTTTCCTCGCCCTTGCGCTTGCTGTCCTTGATCGTGAAGATCCCGGACAGTTTCAGCGGCCACGCGTTGCTGCCCTTCTGCGGAAAGATCGTCGCTTCCAGCGGGATGGTGTCGCCCACTTTCCAGCCGTGACGCTTGGCCAGCGCTTCGCCGACCAGCGCGCCGTTGCGGTCGGCGTCGAACGCCTTGCGATGCGCCGCGGACAGAGCGTATTCCGGATACAGATCCAGAAAACCCGGGCCGACCGAGAAATTCGGAAAGAAATTCTTGGGGTCGCGATAGATGCCGCCGAACCATGCGGCATAGGACGTTTTTTTCACGCCGGGCGTGGCTTCGATCTGCGACAACAGGCTGTAGGGCAGCATCTGCGTGATCGACAGCCGCGATGAGACGATCATGCGATTGGCGCCGGCGACAGCGCCGCCGGAGTTGAAGGCGACGCGGACGGAATCGAGCATTCCGAACAGCAGGAACGCGGCGACCACCGACAACAGCGTCAGCAGGGTGCGGGTCTTGCTGCGGAACAGCGCGGCCCAGATCAGATGGAGATATTTCATGGCGACCTCGTGAACGTCGTGAGCGGACGCATCGGCATCAGTGTCCTGCGCCGTTGTCTGCGAATGTGCCCTTGTCGAGGTGGATGGTGCGGCGCGCGTGATCCGCGGCCTTGGGATCGTGGGTGACCATGACGATGGTTTTGCCGTGGTCGCGGTTGAGCGACTGGAGCAGCGTGAGGATTTCCTCGGCCGACTGGCGATCGAGATCGCCGGTCGGCTCGTCGCAGATCAGCAGGGTCGGGTCGGAAACGATCGCCCGTGCGATCGCCACGCGCTGCTGTTGGCCGCCCGACAGCTCGTTCGGACGATGTTTGCCGCGATCCGCCAGACCGACCAGTTGCAGCGCGATCTCGGCATTGCGTTTGCGTTGTGCGGCGTTGAGCCTGGTCAGCAGCAGCGGCAATTCCACGTTCTTCTGCGCGGTCAACGTCGGCATGAGGTTGTAGAACTGGAATACGAAACCGACGTGGTTGCTGCGCCATTCCGAGAGCTGGCCCGAACGCATCTGATCGATGCGCGAGCCGTCCACCGTGATCTCGCCGCCCGTGGGCGAGTCCAGCCCGCCGATGAGGTTGAGCAAGGTGGTCTTGCCCGAGCCCGACGGTCCCATCAGCGCCACGAAGTCGCCTTGCGGAATGTCCAGATCGATGCCGTGCAGCACTTCGACTTTTTCGGTGCCGCGCTGGTAGGTCTTGGTGAGATTGCGGAGCGAAACCAGAGCGTCCATCGACGGGATCCTCATTGTTGAACGGTTGTGCTGGAACAGGCTTGTGTTGGAACAGGCTTGTGTTGGAACAGGCTTGTGTTGGAACAGGGCTGTGTTGTCGCGGAACGGATTGCGTTATCCGCCTTCGGCATCGGCGGCGGGCGTCACCCGGACCCGCGCGCCATCGACGACCGTGTCCGGTGGATCGAGCACGACCGTGTCGCCGCCGACCAGGCCTTCGAGCACTTCGCGGTCGTCGCCGAGCGTACGGCCCAGTTTGAGTTTGCGCTGCCGGGCGATGTCGCCTTCGACCACGAACGCGACATCCGCATCGTCGCGGGAGACGATCGCGGCGCCAGGCGCGAGCACGCCGGGTCTGGTATTGGTCGCAGCCGCGGGCTTGGCCGCTTCGAGGAAACTCACGCGGACGCCCATGTCCGGCACGATCCTGGCGTCGCGCTGATTCAACGCGACGCGGACTTTAACGGTCGCCTTGCCGCGATCGGCGGTGGGAATGATGGCGATCACTTCGCCGGGTATTTTCCAGTCCGGATACGCGTTGAGCGTCGCTTCGATCGGCATCTTCGGCTGGACGCGACCGATGAAGGATTCGCCCACATCCACTTCCACTTCCAGCGAATCCATATCGACGATGGTGCCGATGCCGGTGCGGGTGAAACCGCCGCCCGCCGACAGCGGCGAAACGATTTCGCCCGGCTGCGCGGCCTTGGCGATGACCACGCCGGCGAACGGCGCGCGAACGATGGTGTTGTCGACGCCGTTGTCGGCGATGGTCAGCGAGTCGTTCGCGACTTGCGCGTTGTGCTCGGCGGCGTCGAGCTGCGCGCGCAACGAGTCGCGTGTCGCGATGGCCTGTTCGAACTGCTGGCGCGAGACGAGCTTCTGGCCGACCAGTTGGCCCAGCCGCGCCGCATTGGCTTCGGCCTCCTTCAGCTGTGCCCGGATGCTGCCGACCTGGCTGCGCGAGGCCTCGCGTTGCGAATAGGCGAGTGCGCGCGATGCGTCGGCGTCGATCGGGTCGAGTGTGGCCATCACTTGGCCGGCTTCGACGCGCTGGCCTTCCTCGATGAGGATTTCGCGGACGCGTCCGGTGATTTTCGAAGAAATGGTCGCCATCCGCCGGGCAACCACATAACCGGTGGCATCGAGAACTGTCGTGCTGCCGCCGCCGTTGCCGATGGCGGTGACGTCCGCGGTCTTCACCTCGATGCCTTGGCTGCCCGAGCGCAGGAAGACGACGGCGACGGCGATCAGGGCGACGATCGCGGCGATCGCCAGTCCGATCCACAACCCGCGTCGCGACGGAGGAGGTGTGGTCTTGCGGTCGATTCGGAGCTCTTTGAGCAGGTCGGCGTTCGTATTCATCATTGATCAGGACGTGGGATTGGTGGAAGTGTGACCGTATCGAGGCCGAACGCCAACATGAAGAAGGTCATCACCGGCGCCTGCGATGCGACGCTGAGGCTGGCCAAGGACGGCAGGTGGAACCGTACGGCAAGCCTAATGTCGCGGCATGCCCTGCGTCTGCTGACAGTTGTCACGTCGAATGCTTGACGCGCGGGACTGCAGGCGATCCGGACAGGCGCCTAGTCTGGCGCCATCGCATCAGGAGCGCCCGACCATGCCCATCGCCACCCAGCCCATCGCGCAGCTGCAAGGTGTCCGTAAACGTTACGGCGCAGTCCAGGCGCTCGACGGCGTCGACCTGTCGCTGCACGCTGGCGAGGTGCTGGCGCTGCTCGGCGCCAACGGTGCGGGCAAGAGCACCGCGATCGCGCTGTTGTTGGGGCTGTTGAAGCCCGATGCAGGCAATGCCGAGCTGTTCGGCCGCACGCCCGACACGCTGGTCGCACGCCGGAGGATCGGGGTGATGCTGCAGTCGGCGGGGATCCCCGACAACAGCAAGGTCGCGGAATTGCTGAATCTCACCCGCAGCTATTACCCGGCGCCGCGCAGTGTTGCCGACTGCGTCGCGCTTGCCGGTCTGGAGGGTCTGCTCGACCGTCGTTATGGCCGGCTCTCCGGTGGCCAGCAGCGGCGGGTGCAGTTCGCGCTGGCGATCTGCGGCAATCCGGAGGTGTTGTTTCTCGACGAACCGACCACCGGTCTGGACATCGATGCGCGCCAGCGGATGTGGGCGACGATCCGTGAACTCGTCGCCGACGGCATCGGGGTGGTGCTGACCACGCACTATCTGGAGGAAGCCGAAGCGCTGGCCCAGCGCGTGGTTGTGCTGCATCGCGGCCGTGTGGTCGCTGCCGGTGCGATGCAGGACGTGCGCGCGCATGTCTCCCAGCGCCGCATCCGCTGTCTGTCGGCGCTGGATGTCGCGCGGATCGCGATCTGGCCCGGCGTGCGCAGCGCGGTGCGCGGCCAGGACGGTAATCCGGCGCGCATAGAAGTCGTGGCCGATGCCATCGAACCGGTGTTGCGGCGGATGCTGGCCGAAGATGCCGCGCTCAGCGATCTCGACATCCAGCGCGCCGGTCTGGCCGACGCGTTCCTCGAACTCACCCGCGACGATGCCCGACAGGAGGCCGCGTAATGAATGCCATCTCCACATCCGCCGGCTCCGCATCCGCCGGTGCGCGCGCGACATCCCATTCGTCCATGCGCAGTTATCTTCTCGAAGCCAAATATGAGCTCCTGCGTCTGCTGCGCACGCCGTCGTTCGCGCTGCCGTCGCTGTTGTTTCCGTGCCTGTTCTATGTACTGTTCGGCGTGTTGTTGAACAAGTCCAACGGCGACGCCGCGCGTTATCTGCTGGCCACCTACGGCGTATTCGGGGTAATGGGCGTAGGTCTGTTCGCATTCGGCGTGACCGTGGCGCTGGAACGGGAGCAGGGGTTCCTGATCTACAAGCGCGCGCTGCCGATGCCGCCGGGCGCGTATCTGTTCGCGAAAATGGCGATGGCGATGGTGTTCGCCATGATGATTTCACTGCTGCTGGCGACTTTGGCCGCCACCCTCGGCGGCGTCGAACTGCGCGCGTCGCAATGGCTGCTGCTGTGGGTCGTCAACGTGGTCGGGGTGCTGCCGTTCGCCGCGCTGGGGCTCCTCGTCGGTACGCTGGTCGACGGCCAGGGCGCGCCGGCGGTGGTCAATCTGCTCTACCTGCCGATGGCCTTCCTGTCGGGGCTGTGGCTGCCGCTGAAGCTGCTGCCGGCCTGGATCGCGAAACTCGCCCCGCTGTGGCCGTCCTACCATCATTCGCAGATCGCGCTGAAGGTCATCGGTATGGACGCCGGCGGCAGTCTCGCCCTGCATTTGGGCGTGCTGCTCGGCGTCACGGTGCTGTTCTTCATGCTGGCCCGTCGGCGGCTCGCGGCCTGAGCCGGCGGCCGCTACAGTGCCTGTGTCCATTCTCTCCTCCTGCCGCGTACGGAGCCGGTCATGAATCCAACGCTGAAGTCGCTGCTGCTGCGCTGGCGCGGACGTCTGGTTCCCGAGTCGCACGGACTGGGCTGGATGCCGTTCTACACGCTTGGCTATCTGGTGTTCCTGTTCATGCCGCTGGTGTTGTCGTGGTTCGGCGAATCCAACGGCTGGCGCCAACCGCTGTCGTACATGCTCACCCCGACCCTGCTGTCGATCGCGGTGTTTCTGCCGCTGTATTTCGCCGCGTACCGCGCAACCGTCATCCGCTCGCTGCTGTGCACACTGACCATCGCCGCCATCGGCTACGCGCTGCTGCTGTACAACCCTTTCGCCAACGCCTACACGATCTACGCGGTCGGCTTCGCGGCGATGCTTGGCGGCCCGCTGTGGAAACGCCTGGCATTGGCGCTGGCGATCCTCGGCGGTTTCCTGGCCGAAATCATGGCTCTGGAATACCCCATCTTCATCTTCCTGATCACCCTGATCGTGTCGGTGGCGGTGTTCTTCGGCAACCACCAGTTCGTCGAGAGCAACCGCAAGCGCGCCGAGTTGAAACTGTCGCACGACGAAGTGCGCCGGCTCGCCGCGCTGGCCGAACGCGAGCGTATCGGTCGCGACCTGCACGATCTGCTCGGGCACACGCTTTCGCTGGTGGCGCTGAAAAGCGAGCTGGCCGGCAAGCTGCTGCTGCGCGGAGATTCGCCGCAGGCGCGCGAGGCCGCGCATCGCGAGATCGTCGAAGTCAGCCGGGTCGCGCGCGATGCCTTGGCGCAGGTGCGCTCGGCGGTCACCGGCATCCGCGCGACCGGGCTGGCTGCGGAACTCGTGTCCGCGAAGCTGCTGCTCGACAGCGACGGCATCGCATTGGTGTCCGACATCGATCCGCGCAGCAGCGACCCGCGCGCGCTGCCGCCGAAGGTCGAAACCGCATTGGCGATGACTTTGCGTGAGGCGGTCACCAATCTCCAGCGGCACGCGCAGGCCCGCGAAGCGCGCATCTCGATTGCATTGATCGATGGCGAAGTGGTGCTGCGCATCGCCGACGATGGTCGCGGCGGCGCGATCGTTCCCGGCAACGGCCTGGACGGCATGCGCCAGCGGATCGAAGCGCTCGGCGGACGGTTGCGCATCGACTCACGCAAGGGCGAAGGCACGCGCATCGAAGCGCAGGTGCCGCTCGCGGCGCATCTCGAACACGACGACGCATCCACTGCGTCGTCGCCCAACCAGGCGGTGCAGGCATGATCCGCGTGCTGCTGGCCGAAGATCAGGCGATGGTGCGCGGCGCGCTCACCGCGCTGCTGTCGCTGGAGACAGACATCGAAGTGCTCGGCGCCGCCGCCGATGGCGAAGCCGCGTGGCGCGAGCTGCAGCGGCTCAAGCCCGACCTGCTGGTCACCGATATCGAAATGCCGGGCCTCACCGGGCTGGAGCTGGCGCAGCGCATCCAGCGCCATGAACTGCCGACGAAGGTGGTGATCGTGACCACGTTCGCCCGCGCCGGCTTTCTGCGTCGTGCACTGGATGCCGGCGTCTCCGGCTATCTGTTGAAGGACGCGCCGGCAGAAGATCTCGCCGAAGCCCTGCGCAAGGTGCATCGCGGCGGCAAAGCGATCGATCCGCAGCTCGCGCTCGAAGCCTGGTCCGAAGCCGATCCGCTCAACGACCGTGAGCGTCAGGCGCTGCGCCTCGCAGGCGAGGGCCTGTCCGCCGGGGAGATCGCCACTCAACTCAATCTCTCGCACGGCACCGTGCGCAATTACCTCTCCGAAGCCATCGGCAAGTTGGGCGTCGGCAACCGCATCGAAGCCTACCGGCTGGCAAGACAGAAGGGCTGGCTGTGAACACGCCCCGCCCGCCACCGAACGCCTGACGCCAGCGCCCGGATTTCAAAGGAATTTCTGCCGATGTCACATCGGCGGCCCGGGAGCGTCTTGTCCCTCCAAACCCATTCCATACCCCGTTCCATGAGGAGTCCTGCCATGAAACTCTGCCCCCGCCGTTCCAATGTCGGCGTTGCGATCGCCATCGCGATCGCGATCGCGATCGCCGCATCCGTCTCCAGCGCATCGCATGCCGCCATGCCTGTCCGCGACAACGATGCCGCCAATGATGTCGTCATCCGCAACGTCCGCGTCTTCGACGGCACGCGCGTGTTGTCGAACACCAACGTGCTGGTGATCGACGGGCGCATCGCGGCCGTCGGCGCCAAATTCGATGCGCCGAAGGACTTTCCCAGCGTCGACGGCAGCGGCAAGACCTTGTTGCCCGGCCTGATCGACGCCCACACCCACAGTTGGGGCGATGCGACGCGCGACGCGCTGCGTTTCGGCGTGACCATCGAACTGGACATGATGGGCGATGCCGCACGCTTGCCTGCGCTGAAAACCAGACGCGAATCGCTGGCGCGCACCGATGAAGCCGACCTGTGGAGCGCCGGTGCCGCCGTTACCGCGCCCGGTGGTCACGGCACCCAGTACGGCATGAAAGTGCCGACGCTTGCCGCCGATGGCGATGCCGCTGCGTTCGTCGCCGCGCGCGTCGGCGAAGGTTCGGATTACATCAAGCTCATCATCGAAGACATGAGCGCGTACAGCGCGACCATGCGCATCCCGACGATCGCCGAAGCGCAGGCGACATCCGCCATCGCCGCCGCGCACAAGGCGCGCAAGCTCGCGGTGGTGCACGTCTCGCGCCTGGGCGAAGGCAAGTCGGCGATCGCTGCCGGTGCGGATGGCCTCGTGCATATCTTCGGCGAGCCGGGCGACGCGGCGTTCTTCGCTTCCGCGAAAAAGAACAAGGCTTTCGTCATACCGACGCTGTCGGTGCTGGCGACGATGGCGCAGACCGGCGAAGGTCGCGCGCTCGGCGAAGACGCGCGGCTGAAGCCGTGGCTCGCCGCTGCGCAGGTCGACAGCCTGAAAGCGACCTTCGGCACGGCGACGCCGAAGCCGGCGATCCTCACCGACGCCATCGCCAACGTGCGCGCGTTGCATGCGGCCGGTGTCGACATCCTCGCCGGCACCGATGCCGGCAACCCCGGCACCGCGCACGGCGCGAGCATGCATGGCGAACTCGAACTGCTGGTCCGTGCCGGTCTCACGCCGAGCGAAGCATTGGCAGCCGCGACTTCCGTGCCTGCGCGTCGTTTCAAACTCGTCGACCGTGGCCGCATCGCGACGGGTCAGCGTGCGGATCTGCTGATGGTCGACGGCGACCCGACCCGCGACATTCTCGCCACCCGCGCGATCGTGAAGGTGTGGAAAAACGGTTACGTCGTCGCGCGCGTGCAGCCGCAGGCACCGTCAGTCGCGCCGACAGGCGAAACGATCCCGGCCGCAAGTCTGGTCGATGATTTCGAAGGCAACGTCGCAACATCGCCTATGGGCATGTTGCCGGCGAAGTTCGGTGCCGGTTGGATGCAGACCACCGACCAACTGGCCGGCGGCGCGTCGATCGCGACGCTCAAGCGCGAAAACGGCGTGCTTGCGGTGAGCGGCGAAATCAAGGCCGGCTTCGCTTTCCCGTGGTCCGGCGCGATGTATTTCCCCGCCGCGCAACCGATGCAGCCCGCCGATCTTTCCGCACGCAAGGAACTGGTGTTCCGCGCGCGCGGCGACGGCCGCAACTACAGCGTCATGCTGTTCTCCGGCGTACAGATGCAGTCGATGCCCAGCGTCAAACCCTTCGTCGCCGGCCCCGAATGGACCGAAGTCCGCATCCCACTGAGCGGCTTCAACGGTGCCGACCTCAGTCGCGTCCGTGGCTTCGCGTTCACCGCCGGACAGCCGGTCGGCGCGTTCGCGTTCCAGATCGACAACGTCGAATTGAAATGATGTCGTGGCGTAGGGTGGTGGTGAGCGCAGCGAACCCCACCCATTCTCCGGAATGTATGCCGCAGCGTATGCCCAACGTAAAGAATCCTAGCGGTGAACGCTGTGGTGATCTGCAATGGTGGAGTTCACTGCGTTCATTCCATCCTAGGCGCTACGTCGCTGCCGTGGCCTGGTTCAGATCGCCGATCGCCGCGATCAAGTCTGCGACAGCGGCGCGTTCGGCTTCGCTCAGGTGCGGATTCCAGATATCGGCGAGCAGGATGACCCGGGTCGTGTCGCTGCGGTTCCATGCCTCGTGTTCGTAGGTATCGTCGAAGGCGAAACAGCGGCCTTCCTGCCAATGCACTTCGCCGACCTCCAGCAGATTCAGCGCGCAGTGTTCGGGGATCACCAACCCCAAATGCAGCACCGAGCGGGTGTTGGTCACTCCGCGATGCGGCAGGATATGCGCGCCGGGACGCATGATCGAGAAACACACTTCCGGCCCGTGATCGCGGATGTGGTCCAGCGGCAACTGCGCCAGCGTCGCCGAGGTCTCCGGGCAGGCGGCGTGGTGGTCCTGCAAGCGGACACCGTCGCGATCGAAGAAGTAAGCATCCCAGGCCGCGCCCCGGGTCATGGTCTCGCGCTGCTCAGCGGTCAAATCGTAGTGGAACGGTTCGATGCCTTCCGCACCGGCCAGCACCGAGCGCATCTCATCGCGAATCGCGGGCATACGCGCCTCGTATTCCTCGGCGAACGACAATTGCGAGCGATTGAACACCGGCGTGATCGGCAAGCCCGGAAAATACAGGAACGTCGGTCGCTGCCGCGGATCGGCATACACCGTCGGCGATTCGCCGAGATACATCGCCAGGCAATCGGCCACGCGCGACAGCTCGTCGCGGCCGTAGCGTTGGATCATGCCATCCAGCACGTCATGGAACACCTGCCGACGCCCCGACTGCGCACGCTGCATTGCATGCTGCACCAACGTCCGCAACCATAATGGGGTGGAATCATCGTCCCGCCAGAAGCCGCGCAGCTGCGCGGTCTTGATCGCTCGGAGGTAGCCCAACAGCGCCGCCTGCGTATCGCCACGGCGTTCCAACAGCCAGGCATGATGCAGGCCGCTGGTGTACGCCTGCGGCTGGTCGCTCAGAATTTCACCGAGCACCCGCTCGGCATGCTCCAACGCCACCAGCCGGCGCAGCGCTTCACCGAGCAGCGCATGCACCTTCACGTTGTCGGGATCGGCCTGCAGCACCCGCTCGCCGTGCGCCACCGCAGCGGCGAATACGCCGCGCTGCAGCGCATGCGCGGCGAGAAACGCGTGCGCCTCCGCCAATGCCGGCTGACTTTGCAATACCAGCCCATAGGTCGCCGCCGCAGCGTCGGCATGACCGCGCTCATGCAATTGTCGTGCGCTCGCCAGCAGGGCATCGGTATCGTTCATCGATTCATTCTGGCACACGCATGCAGGCACAAAAAGAATGAAACACAGCAGGGCCGCCATACCGGTTGAAGGCAGGCCTTCGTATTCGAAATCCTTCGGTGCACCACCTGTGTGATGGGCTTGCGGGTCGTTGCTTCGTTCGCGGCGGGTCAAGACCCGCCCTACGGTGCTGAATCCGCTCGTTCGACGGATCCGTACCTGCCATCAGTTGGGTCGTCGCGGGGTTGCATCCTCCTCGCGCCCGCCCAATATCCAAACTCCAGTCTCCCCCCAATGACGCCCATGACCCTGCAACCGGTTGATCTACTGTCCATCGATAGTGCCGAGGCCGGCGCCCTCCCGTCAGGCCCACCGGCACTCAAAGTCGAAGACTTGGCCAAACGCGTCCGCCTCCCCACCAGCGAACTCACCATCCTCGAAGGCATCGCATTCGAGATCGCGACCGGCGACAGCGTGGCGATCGTCGGTGCTTCCGGGTCGGGCAAAAGCACGCTGCTGGCGCTGATGGCGGGGTTGGATACGCCCAGCGACGGGCGGGTGCTGCTGGACGGTGCGCCGCTGTCGACGCTGGACGAGGACGGGCGTGCGAAGGTGCGCGGCGAGAAGGTCGGCTTCGTGTTCCAGAATTTCCAGCTGCTGCCGTCGCTGACCGCGTTGGAAAACGTCATGCTGCCGCTGGAGTTGCGCGGCGATGCCGATGTCGACGGGCCGGCGCGCGAGATCCTGCGCAAGGTCGGATTGAGTGAGCGTCTCGATCATTACCCGCGCCAGTTGTCCGGCGGCGAGCAGCAGCGCGTGGCCTTGGCGCGTGCGTTCGTGACCCGGCCGGCGCTGCTGTTCGCGGACGAACCCACCGGCAATCTCGACACGCGCACCGGGCAGGCGATCATCGAACTGTTGTTCGGGCTGAACGCCGATGCCGGCACCACGCTGGTGCTGGTGACCCACGATGAGCATCTGGCGTCGCGCTGCCATCGCGTGCTGCGGTTGGATGGCGGCCGGCTGGTGTCGGCATGACGACGACACGCAGCTCCCGATCGTTCCCGCGAACGCAGGAATTCAGAGCATTCTCGATTCAAGCGAAAACATCACCCCCTCCCTTTCGCATCGCGAAGGGGAGGGTTGGGGAGGGGTCGTTCGCAGCCATGTCGATGCAGAAGCACCCCCTCCCGACCTCCCCCTGCGCTACGCGCAAGGGGAGGAGAAAAACGGCGCGGCTTGATCTTCTCCTGTGCGGCGATGACTGCCAAAGGCGCGGCGATGACTGCCAAAAGCCAGAGCGGCGGAGGCCATCATGAAACTGCTCTCGCTGGCATGGCGCCAACTGCGGCGCGATCTCGCGGCCGGCGACATCCGTATCCTCGTCGCTGCGCTGGTACTCGCGGTGATCGCGGTGACTTCGGTGGGTTTCGTGACCGACCGCGCCGCGCGTGCGCTGGCGATCGAGGCGAACCGTCTTCTCGGCGGCGATGCGGTGGTGCGCGGCGATGCGCCGATCGGCGGAAAGATTCTCGAAGCATCGAAACGCGATGGTCTGAGTCGCGTCGAAATCGTCGAACTGCCGAGCATGATCCGCGTGGGCAAAGGCGATGCTGCGCGCTTGAAGCTGGGTGAGTTGCGCGCGCTGGGCGAAGGCTTCCCCTTGCGCGGGCAGTTCCGGATCGTCGATGCCAAAGGCGAGCGCAACATCAACAGCGGTCCCGTGCCCGGCACGCTGTGGCTCAGCCGCAGCGGCGCCGATGCGCTGGGTGCGAAGCGCGGCGATGTCATCGGTATCGGCGGCACGGAACTGGAACTCGCCGCCGTGGTGCTGCAGGAACCCGACGGCGCCATCGACTATTTCAACGTCGCGCCGAAAGTCTTTCTCGCGATGCAGGATCTGCCGGCGACCGGATTGATCCAGCCCGGCAGCCGCGTCGGCTACAAGCTTGTGATCGCCGGCCAGCCCGCTGCGGTCGAGACCTTCGCGAAGACCGCGCGCGCCTCACTCGGTCGCGGCCAGCGTGTGGAAACCATCGCCGACGCGCGTCCGGAAATCCGTTCCGCGCTCGACCGAGCCTCGCGTTTCCTCGGCCTCGCCGCGCTGGTGTCGGTGGTCCTCGCCGCCGTCGCGGTGGCGATGGCCGCACGTCGTCACAGCGAGCGCCATCTCTCCGGCGCGGCGGTGATGCGCTGTCTCGGCGCCAGCCAGCGCACGCTCGCGGCGATCCATATCGGCGAACTGCTGATCCTCGGCGTTGTCGCGAGCCTGATCGGTATCGTCATCGCGTTCGCATTGCAGTGGGCGGTCGGTGCGTGGCTTGCGAAGGAACTGCAGGTCGCGATTCCGCCCGCCAGTCTGTGGCCGGCGCTGCAGGGGTTCGCGGTCGGCATCGTGGTGTTGATGTCGTTCGGCGCGCCGCCGGTGCTGGCGCTGCGTCGCGTGCCTGCACTGCGCGTGCTGCGCCGCGATCTGGATGCCACTGAACCCAGCGCATGGCTGGTCGCGCTCGCCGGTTTCGGTGGTCTGGGTGCGCTGCTGTGGTGGCAGGCGGGCTCGGCCAAGCTCGGCGGCATCATGCTGCTGGGCATCGTCGCGACATTGGCTGCGCTGGCGCTCATCGCGTATCTGCTGATCCTGCTGGTGCGACGTTTGCGCTCGCGTCTGCGCGGCAGTCTTCGCTATGGCCTCGCCAACGTCAGTCGCCGCGCAGCGACCAGCATCGCCCAGGTGTCGGCGCTGGGACTCGGGCTGATGGCGCTGCTGCTGCTCACGTTCGTGCGTACCGATCTGATCGATCGCTGGCGGCTGTCGCTGTCGGCCGATGCGCCGAATCGTTTCATCATCAATGTGCAGCCGGACCAGCTCGACAGCGTGCGCGCTTTTATTGCAGAGCAGGGCATTGCCGCACCGAAGCTGTATCCGATGATTCGTGGCCGACTGGTCGAGCGCAACGGCAAACCCACGAGCGGCGACGACTACGGCGCACAGGGTGAACGCGCGCGGCGTCTGGCCGAACGCGAGTTCAATCTGTCCTCGGCCGACAGCTTCGGCGACGACAACAAGATCGTCGCCGGCAAACTGTGGCCGAAGACGGGCGCGAAGACACCGGAGTTGTCGGTGGAGCAGGGTTTCGCAGAATCGTTGAACTGGACACTCGGCGACCGCGTCGCGTTCGATATCGCCGGGCAGCGTTTCGAAGCGACGGTCACCAGCCTGCGCACGGTGGAGTGGGAAAGCTTCAAGCCGAATTTCTTCGTGATCGCGTCGCCGGGTACGCTGGACGATTATCCCGCCAGTTATGTCACTGCGGTGAAAGTCGCGCCGGAGCAGGATCGATTCACCGCGGGCCTGGTCGAACGCTTCCCGAATCTTTCGGTGATCGATATCGACGCCATCCTCACCCAGGTGAAGAGCATCGGCGATCAGGTGTCGATGGTGGTGCAGGTGGTGTTCTGGTTCTCGCTCGCCGCCGGCGTGCTGGTGTTGTTGGCGGCGGTGAGCGCGAGCCAGGACGAACGCCTGCGCGAAGGCGGCGTGATGCGCGCACTCGGCGGCAGCCGCAAACAGTTGCGCTTGGCGCAGGCCTCGGAGTTCCTGGTGATCGGCCTGCTGTCCGGCGTGGTGGCGGCGATTGCGGCATCGATCCTTGCCGGCGTGGTCGCCACCCAGGTGTTCGATCTGCCGTGGAAGATCAACTGGAGCATGGCCGCTGCAGGTGCGGGCCTCGGCATGCTCGCCGCCCTCGTAGCGGGTCTGTTCGCGACCCGCCGCGTGCTGGATGCGCCGCCGTCGCTGGTGCTGCGGGAGTTGGATGCGTGAGGCGCTTCTGGAGGTCGGGATTGATCGCGTTTCGTACGAGAGACGGAAGTCGCGACAGGCAGCCGATTCGAATGCCGCGGCCTGTCGCGACTTCCGTTGCTCCTACAAGAGCATGCCTTCAACGGTTGCTGGTTCTATTCGTTTTCATAGGCTTTCAACGCATCCATTTCCGCCTGTGCCTTGCGTAGGCTGCCGCCTGCAGCGCCATCGTCGAGCCGCTTCGCCAGCGCTTCGCGACCGGGTTTGCGCGACCAGCGGTGGAACCACAGCGTACCGAGCAGACCCGCAACGCCGACAGCGGACCACCCCAGGAAAGACGGCGAAAATGCGGCCACGCCGGTCTGCTGTGCATGCAGCGACATGACGACTACCGGCGGCACCATCCACAGCAGCCACCATGGCAATCCGACGACAGCGCCGCTGACGATGTAGGCGCGACGCAATGTCGCGAGGCGCTGCTGGAGTTCCAGTACCGGCAGACTACGGTCGATTTTGGAGAGGCCTCCCAGCACAGCGCCGCTGGCGATGATGGTCGCGATGCCGTACAAGTGCACGATGATGCCTGCGACCAGAACGGTGGTGATGGCCGAGAAGTTTTTCCATAACCACACGCCAGCCACGACCGTGGCGATACCGAACAGCATCTGCACCAGTTGTCCCCAGAAGAGTGGGCGCAGACTGGCTTTGATGCTGCTGGCTTTGCGCTCGCGAAAGGCATCGAATTGCAGCGCATTCTGCTGCTGCAGGCGCTTGTCGAGGGTATGCCAGGCTTGCTTGAGTTCGTCGAGTTCCATGGTGGTATCCATCGTATGTGTTGTGTTCTTGAGTAGGTTCAGTCGAATGTGGGGTCCGCCAACTGCTGGCGGATGCGCTGTTTGAGCCGGTTGAGTTTGGTCGCGACATTGCTTTCGCTGATGCCGATGACCTCGGCGATCTCGCGCTGGCTGCGGTCTTCCAGCCACAGCAGCAGCAGCGCGCGATCGATCGGCGACTGGCGGTCGATCACCGCGTACAGCGCGCGCAGCTGCTGGTCGGCCTCGTGCTGCGCGCTGCTGTCGTCGATCGCAAAGCCGGGGTGGGTGTCCTGATGGTCTTCGAGCGGCACGGCGGATGCGCGGCCGCTGACACTGCGCACCTGCGAGATTGCGATGTTCAGCGCGATCCGGTACATCCAGGTGGAGAACAGGCGCGCGGGGTCGTAGCCGGGGAACGCGCGCCACAGCTGGGCGGCGATCTCCTGGGCCAGATCCTGGCGGTCGTCGGGGTGGCGGCAATAGGTGACCGCCACTTTGAACACGATGCCGCGATGCTGGTCGAGGAGGGCGGCGAAGCGGGTTTGCGGCGAATCCATGGAGGCGGCGGTCGCGATCACTGGCGGGAATCTCGGGAGGATGCTCACATGATTCGCAGCGACGCGGCAAAGATCACACCCGCCTGACATAAAATGCCGCGATGACATTTTCCCCGCTATGCCGCCGAGGCCGCCGCAATGACTGCTGATCGCCGCGACCCCGCGCTCGAAACCCTCTTCCTGCCTTTCGAAACCGGCCTGCTGACGTGGCCCGCAGCAGGCGATATGCCGGCTCCGAGCGTCCTGTTCATGCGTGCTCGCGACGGCTGGCCGCTGCGCCAGCAGCCGCGTCCGGGACTGATCTGCGAACAGAGCTTCAAGCCCGATGCCGAGGCGCTGCAGCGCTCGGGCTGGACGGTTGTCGATCCGCAGCATGCGGATCCGGATGCGCGTTATCCCTTGGTGCTGGTGCTGCCGCCTCGACAGCGCGACGAGGCCCGCGCGCTGTTCGCGCAGGCGCTGCAGCGCTGCGCGCCGGGCGGCATCGTCGTGGCCTGCATCGCCAACGATGAAGGCGCGAAATCGGGCGAAGGGGATTTCAAGCGGCTGTGCGGGCTCGACGGCAATCTCACCAAGCACCACTGCCGCGTGTTCTGGTCGCGGCGCGACGACGCAAGAATCGATGCGGCCTTGCTGGCCCAATGGTCGACGCTGGATGCAGAGCGCCCGATCCTCGATGGTCGCTTCATCAGCCGGCCCGGCGTGTTCGCGTGGGATCGGATCGATCCCGCCTCGCAGCTGCTGGCGGAGCATCTGCCGAACGACCTTCGCGGTCGTGCCGCCGATCTCGGCGCCGGTTACGGCTATCTGTCGCTCGAACTGCTGCAGCGTTGCCCCGGCATCGCGTCGTTGGATGCGTACGAAGCCGAAGCGCGCGCGCTCGATCTGGCGAAGCGCAATCTCGCCGATGCCGCAGCGCGGCTGCCGCTGCGTTTCTTCTGGCAAGACGTGGCATCGGGCTTGTCCGAGACCTACGACGTGATCGTCACCAATCCTCCGTTCCATGCGCAGCAGGGCGCCGCGCGTCCCGACATCGGCCGCGCCTTCATTGCCGCTGCGGCTGCGGCGCTGGCGCCGGGCGGGCGCCTGTGGCTGGTCGCGAACCGCAATCTGCCTTACGAACTGGAGCTCGACGCGAATTTCGGCAGCGTACGCATCGTCGCCCAACAGCAGGGGTTCAAGATCATCGAAGCGATCAAGGGCGCCGCAGCGACACCGCAGCCCGCAACGCCGACACCCGCGCGCAAGCGTCGCGTGCCCAGCCGCGCCGCCGAAGCGCGCGCATGGCGTGGCGGCGCATGAAACTGCTGAAGCTCATCGCGAATCTCGGTTACGGCAGTCGCAAACAAGTGACCGGGTTGTTCCGCGAGGGCCGCATCACAGATGCCGACGGCGAAGTGTTGTACGCCGACGACGAACTCGGCGTGCATGCCACGCACGACACGATCCGCGTCGATGGCGAGCCGCTCGATCCGCCGCAGGGATTGTTGTTGATGCTGCACAAGCCGGCCGGCCATGTGTGTTCGACCAAGGACAAGGGCCGGCTGATCTACGATCTGCTGCCGCCGCGCTACCGACTGCGCGACCCGGTGCTGTCC
This sequence comes from Lysobacteraceae bacterium, assembly GCA_040079515.1. Lineage (GTDB taxonomy): Bacteria > Pseudomonadota > Gammaproteobacteria > Xanthomonadales > Xanthomonadaceae > Lysobacter_I. The sequence goes on along the minus strand of JBEBKD010000007.1, from coordinate 131,651 downwards.
ACGGTCGGCCGGCTCGACCGCGACACGAGTGGATTGTTGCTGATGACCGACGATGGAATGCTGCTGCACCGGATCATTTCGCCGAAGTCGGAATTGCCGAAAGTCTACGAAGCCACGCTCGCCCATCCGCTGCGCGGCGACGAAGTCGCGCTGTTCGCCAGCGGCAGGCTGATGCTGGAATCCGAACAGAAGCCGCTGCTGCCGGCGGAGCTTGAAGTGCTTGAATCACAGCGCGTTCGACTCACCCTGCACGAAGGCCGCTATCACCAGGTGCGGCGCATGTTCGCGGCGGTCGGCAATCATGTCGAGGCGCTGCATCGGGTGTCGGTGGGTAGTTTGACGTTGGACGATCTTCCCGCGGGCGAGTGGCGTGCGTTGGATGATGCGGATCGGGTGAAGTTGTTCGCGGGTTGAATCGCGACAATGCCTTGTGGGCAGCGTTCATAGGGTGCGCGTGTCGCGCACCGGCTGTTCGCGGCGATGACATCACGGTGCGCGGCACGCGCACCCTATGAACCGCAGCTATTCCACCAACAGTTTGCGAAAGCCACCGAGGCCGAGCTTCGCCATCGTATCGAGATTGCGTTCGACGATGAAATCCGCGTCCGGATAAGCCGCGACCGCTTTGTCGAGACTGGCTTCGCGCAGCAGATGCAGCGTGGGATAGGGCGCGCGGTTGGTGCAATTTCCCGGATCGTCGGCGTCGCAGTCGGCGAATCGATAATCGGGATGGAAACTGGCGACCTGCAGGATGCCGTCGAGCTCCAGTGCCTCGATCAGCGTGTCGACGCGGTCGAGGAAATCGTTGTAGTCGAGAAAATCGCCCAGCACTTTCGGATGCACGAGCAGTGTGGTGTCGGTCTCGTCGGCAGGCGTGTCGCGCAGACGCAGCAGTTCTTCGGCCAGTTCTTCCAGCAGATCGTCCGGCAGTTCGGCATCGCTCAACACGAAGCGGATCTGCTGTTTGACGTGGACCGCTTTGGCGAACGGGCAGAGATTCAGGCCGATCACCGCGCGTTCCAGCCAGCGCCTGGTGTCGGCGATGACCGCGTGCCCGTCTTCGCAGCTCATCGGATCAGTCGCGGAAATTGTCGAACTGCAGCGGACGCTCGAATTCCATGCCGCGCAGCAGCGCCATCGCTGTCTGCAGATCGTCCCGCTTCTTGCCGTTGACGCGCAGTTTGTCGCCGTTGATCTGGGTGTCGACCTTGAGTTTCGCGTCCTTGATCGCGGTCTGGATCTTTTTCGCCAGCTCGCGTTCGATGCCTTGCTGCACTTTGATCTTCTGGCGCGCGCCGGCGAGATTGGTATCGATGTCGCCGGCGTCGAGGCAGCGGGCGTCGATCTTCCGCGCGATCATCCTCAGCCGCAGGATGTCCATCATCTGCTGCAGTTGGAATTCGCTGGGTGCCTTGAGCGCCACCGTGCTGTCTTCGAGGGCGAAGCTTGCATCCACACCCTTGAAATCGAAGCGGGTGGTCAGTTCGCGATTGGCCTGGTCGACGGCGTTGGTGAGTTCGTGCAGATCGACTTCGGAGACGATATCGAAGGAAGGCATGGCGGCGGCAGGGTTGGCGGCGGGGTGCGCAGGTTAACCGATGCCGCCTGCGTCGTGCGCATCGCCCGGCGCGTGGCGGCGCCGGGTGTGGATGTCATTGCTTCACCAACTCCACGCGCCGGTTCTTGGCGCGGCCGGCTTCGGTGCCGTTGTCGGCGACCGGTGCGCCCTGGCCGAAGCCTCTGGACTGCAGGCGTGCGGGATCGATGCCCAGACCGACCAGCGCGCCGAGCACGCTGCGCGCGCGTGCGGTCGACAGTTCCTGGTTGTGCGCTGCTGCGCCACTGTTGTCGCTGTGGCCTTCGATCGACAGCTTCAATGCCGGGTCGGCGTCGAGCAGCTTGTTGATCTCTTCGAGCAGGGGCTGGGCGTCCGGGCGCAGAGTCGCCTTGTCGACATCGAAATTGATGTGCAGCGCGACCCGTCCGTGGGCGTCGATGGCCTGCTTCATCGCTGCGGCATCGAGGAAGCCGACCGATTGCTTCATGACCTGTCGCTGCAGTACCACGATGTAACCGTGCAGCGGAATCGCGCCGGTGCTGACCTGCACCCAGTATTCCTTGTCGCCCTGACGGAGCAGGTAGGTGTTGTTGTCGCAGTCGATGCCCGCGCAGGTGCCGTGGTAGTGCTTGTCCAGAAGCTCGCGCCCGCCGAAGGCGTCGACGACTTCGTCGGTGTACGCGGTCTTGCTGATCTTCACGCCGCCGAGCGCCAGGATCGCGTTCTCGTAGTTGCGCTGGAATGCGATCGCCGTGTAGCGACGCAGATCGGTGGCATCCAGCGAGTACATGCTGCGCGCGACCTTGCCTTCCACGGCGACGATCTTGTTGCCAGCGATCATGTGCTCGCGATCGAAGTCGGCATTGCGGTCGCGCTCGCCGAGCACGCTCACCTGGCCATCGGGTGCCTTGAAGAACGGGAACGGCGGCAGCGTCGCGGTGCTTTCCGGAACGGTAACGGCATCGAAATCGGGTTGTTCCGGCGGCAGAACGTTCGCCGGCCCGGTCGGGGCCGTATCGGTGGCAGACCCCGATCCCGTGCCGTCGGTCGCGGGGCCGCCCCGGCCGCAGGCGGCCAGGCACAGCGCGGCCAGCGACGACAGGCAGAGCAGGCGCAGGGTGCGATCGGCGTTCGGCGACATGGCGATTCCTCGTGCAGAGGGATGCAAGCTTGCACTAAAACGCCGAAATCGACATCCGCAGAACATGCGGGCCGCATGCTGCGGGCAGATGCCGGGTTCTGGCCACGCGATCGTACGGTCAGTGCACGCCCGACATCACAGCTTCACCAACTCCACCCGGCGGTTCTTGGCGCGGCCGTCCTCGCTGGCGTTGTCGGCCAGCGGTTTGTCCTGACCGAAGCCCTTGGATTGAAGTCGTGCGGGATCGACACCCAGACCGATCAGGGCGCCGAGTACGCTACGGGCGCGGGCGGTCGACAGTTCCTGGTTGTGCGCCGCCGTGCCGGTGTTGTCGGTGTGGCCTTCGATCGACAGCTTCAGCGCCGGGTCTGCGTTCAGCAGTTTCTGGATTTCGGCGACCACTGGCTGCGCGTCGGCGCGCAGGCTCGCTTTGTCCACGTCGAAATTGATGTAGAGCGCGACCCGGCCGTCGGCGTCGATCGCTTTTTTCATCGCCGAGGCGTCGAGGAAGCCGAGCGACTGCTTCATGCCTTCGCGTTCCAGCACGGTGACGTAACCGTGCAGCGGGCCCGCGCCGGTGCTGATCTGGATCCAGTATTCCTTGCCGCCCTGGCGGATCAGATAGGTGTGGTTTTCGCAGTCGTAATCGCCGGGGCAGATGCCATAGAAATGCTCGCGGACCTTGTCGTATCCACCGAAAGCCTCGACGACCGGATTGGTGTACTGGGTCTGGCTGATGCGTACGCCGCCGAGGTCGCGGATCGCGTTTTCGTAGTTGCGATGGAATTCGATCGCACTGTATTGGCGCTGTTCCGGGTTGGTGAGCTGGAACTGGTCGCGGACGATTTTGCCTTCGATCGCGACGATCCTGTCGCCAGCGATCATGTGCGCACGATCGAAATTGATGTTGCGGTCTTTCTCCGAGAATGTGGTGATCAGGCCTTCGGGGGTCTTGAAGAACGGGAACGGCGGCAGCGTCGCGGTGCTTTCCGGAATGCTGGCGGGGTCGAATTCGGCCGCTGCGGGTGCGGCGGTTTCGGTGGGTGCGACCGGCGGCGCGACGGGCGCTGCTTCGGCGACAGGTGCGGGTTCCGCAGTGCGGGTGTCGCTACCGCTGCGATCGCAGGCGGTCAAATACAGTGCGCCCAGCATCGATAGACAGAGCAGGCGCAGGGCGCGGGTAGCGTTCGGCGACATGGCGGATCCTCGTTGGGATGACTGGGGCAAGTTACATCGAAAACGCGGGAATCGGCATCCGTGGGCCACGCCGGTGAAACATCGTGTCGCACCGGGATGCTGGCGGTGGACGGCGTCCCCCTTCATTCTGCAGGCATGACTTCCCATCGCCCTTCCGGGCCCGCTGGCGCGCATCGCTGGCGCGCGGCCCTGTTCATGCTCGCTGCCGTCGGCCTGTTCGCGTTGATGGACGCCGGCTTGAAGCTGCTGTCGGTGCACTACCCGCCGATGCAGGTGGCGGCGCTGCGCGGCGGGGCTTCGCTGCCGTTCGTCCTGGCCTGGGTATTGACGACGGTGGGCGCGCGCAGTCTGTTCCGGGTGCGCTGGCGGCTGCACCTGCTGCGTGCCGTGCTCGGCATCATGATGATGGCGCCTTTCGTCTATGCCCTGCGCACCTTGCCGCTGTCCACCGCCTACACCATCTTCTTCATCGCGCCGCTGCTGATCACCGCGTTGTCGGTGCCGATCCTGGGCGAACGCGTCGGGCCGCGACGCTGGACCGCGATCGTGGTCGGCTTTCTCGGCGTGATGGTGGTGCTGCGCCCTACCGGCGAAGGCATCGGCAGTCTGGCCGGGTTGGCGGTGCTGCTGGCGGCATTCGGCTATGCGGTCTCCGCGATCACGGTGCGGGTGCTGGCCCGGACCGACAGCAGTCAGGCGATCGTGGTCTGGCTGCTGGCATCGATGGCATTGGGCGCTGGCCTGCTGGCGTTGCCGCAATGGGTGCCGATCCGCAGCGCGGATCTGTGGCTGATCGCGGGCGTGGGCATGGCCGGTGCGCTCGGTCAGTACACCATCACCGAGGCGTTCCGTCAGGGCGAGGCTTCGTTGATCGCGCCGCTGGAATACAGCGCCCTGCTCTGGGGCGTGCTGCTGGATTTCAGCCTCTGGGGCGTGCTGCCCGACGGCATGACCTGGGTCGGCGCGGCGATCATCGTGCTCAGCGGCCTGTATCTGCTGCGGCGCGAGCGCGTGCATCTGGAGGCCGAGCATCCCTGACCCGCGTGCTGCTGCGCCCGTTGTCCTCTGCTGAGGGTGTCCTGCGTTCTCCACGGGTTGTCACCCAATCCTCCGGAGCCCGTCCCATGCAACGCAAACACATCATCGGTCTGAGTCTGGCCGTCGCCGCCCTCGCCTCGGTCGCCGCTTATGCGCAGAAGAGCATCCTGCTGCGCGACGACGCCATTCGCGGCGTGTCCGCCGACCTCCCCGTGACCGCCCAGCAGCGTGTGCTGAGCCAGCGCGCCAGTCAGCTCGGCGCACAGACGACCGCCAAGCGCGCGCCGATTTCGGCGAAGCTGGCCGCTCCGATCTATCCGGTGACCGAGGACGAGGTCTACGACGTCGACAGTTTCGGCCGCTACGTGAAATGGCTGGGACTGGCCAGCGCCTTCATCAACGTGCAGTCCGGCTGCCCGAAGCCGACCACGCCGGACGAGTTCTGCCAGGAATTGAACACGACCCCGGGCACCTACACCTCGTTCTCGTTCAACGACGCTGCGCGCATCAAACTGCCCAAGGGCGCCTCGAATTCGATCCTGTGCTACTGGTTCTCGCCGGTGCTCACCGTGAATTACAGCAATCCGACCGCTGCCCGCGTGACCGGACGCTTCCGCTACAGCCCGACCTTGACCATCGAGAACCCGGTGCTGGCCGACCCGTCGCTGATCGATCCGACCACCGGCGCCCCGTTCGGTGGCCAACTGCTGACCTCGATGACGTCTTCCGAACGTTTCGAAGAATCGCTCGAACCCGGCGTCAGCCTCAACGAGCGGACCCGCGATTCCACCGTCTGCATGGCCGGCTTCATCAGCCACAAATCGCTGATCCAGAACTACGGCCTGACCCCGGCCCAGGCGGACGATTTCTTCGCCAGCCCGACCACGGTCCGCATGAACATCAGCGGCAGCACCCAGTACGTCGGCAACGCCTCGATGGTGTTCGGTCTGCGCATCGTCGGCGACTGACCGGTTGCCGGTCTCGCTCGCTGGTATCGATCGCTGCGGCCGGACTGTCCGGCCGCAGCTGTCCTGTCTCAGGGCGCCTCCGCGTTCTGTCCGGTACCCGCCAACCTCCCGGAGCGCAACCACATGCAACGCAAGCACGTCCTCGCCTTGAGTCTTACCGCCGCCGCGCTGGCCTCGGTCGTGGTCTACGCCCAGAAAGGCGGCCCGTCGAAGCACGAGATCATCGAAGCCGTTTCGCCGGATCTGCCCGTCGCTCAATCCCGGCAGGATGCCTTGCAGCGGAAAAACGCGGCAATGTCCGCCAACGCCACCCAAGCCAAAGCCGCTCGTGCCAAGGCTCCGACAGTGGAAGATGTCTACGACGTCGACTCCTTCAAGCGCAATGTGATCTGGCTGGGCTTGGCCAGTGCATTCATCAACCTCAGCGACACCTGCCCCACCGATCCGGACAACCCGGATGAGCTGTGCCAGGTGTTGGCGCCAGCGCCGGCTTTCACCAGTTTCAATTTCGAGGATGCCGCGCACATCACGCTGCCCGGCAAGTCCGCGAATTCGCTGCTGTGCTACTGGTTCTCGCCGGTGTTGAACATCAACTACGCCAACTTCGGCGCCACCGCCACCTACGGCCGTCTGCGCTATACCCCGACGCTGACCATCGAGAATCCGGTGCTCGACGATCCGGCGCTGATCGACCCGACCACCGGCGCACCCTTCGGCGGCCAGCTCCTGACCAGCATGACCGCGAGCGAGAGCTTCGTGGTGCCGTTGAACCCGGGCACCAACTTCACCGAGCGCACCCGCGATTCCGCCGTGTGCATGGCGGGTTTCGTATCGAAGCGGGCGTTGATCGACAACTACGGCTTGACCGATTCGCAGGCCAAGGATTTCTTCAAGCAGCCGACGACGATCCGTCTCAACGTGTCCGGCTCGGCCCAGAACGTCGGTTTCGCCTCGATGGTCTTCGGTCTGCGCGTGATGGGCGACGAACGCTGATCCCGCGAAGCGGAATGCTCGCCTGACCGATTGCGACACGCAAAGCCCGGTTTCCTGCCGGGCTTTGTCTTGTCGGGGCGCTGCGATGCACGATGACGAAGTGCCGGCGAAGGTGTAGCGTCCGGCCCTGTTCCGCAGAGAAAAGCCATCGCGTATCGGGTGACCGACGCGGAGCGATGCTCCCGCCAACGCCGGCTTTTCATGCATCAAAGTCGTCGAGGGTCTGAATGGTCTCCAGCGCAGCGAAAACCGTCGATGCTTATCTTGCCGAACTGCCGCCGGAACGGCGTGCGGTGATCGCCGCCATGCGCGACCGGGTCAATGCGCATCTGCCCCCGGGTTACGAGGAAACCATGAACTGGGGAATGATCTCCTGGCAGATCCCGCTGTCGCGCTACCCGAACACCTACAACAAACAGCCGCTGAGTTATGTGGCGCTGGCGGCGCAGAAGAACAATTACGCACTCTATCTGTCGGGTGTCTATGCCGATGGCGAACAGGAGCGCACGCTGCGCGCTGCCGCCGCCGCCATGGGCAAGAAGCTGGATATGGGCAAGAGCTGCGTGCGTTTCAGGAACATCGGGGATCTGCCTCTGGACGCCATCGGCAAACTCATCGCCAGCATGTCGGTCGAGGCCTACATCGCGAGCCATGAGGCCGGGCGCGGCATCGCGGGCTGAGTCGAACCAGCGACATGCGCCGCAGTATGGCCGCGTTCTGAATACGTTTTCCGCTTCCATGCAAGTCGCTCGATGCGCCCGGACCGTGCGTCGTGGTTGGCGTGCGGCCCATCCGCGGCCACAATAGCCCGATGCCTCCGCCGCCCGGCGCAGGTGCGACCACCAAGGCCCGCATATGACAGATCTGAAGGAAGCCCTCGTTCCCGACATCGGCGATTTCACCGGTATCCCGGTGATCGAGATTCTGGTCGCCGTCGGCGACATCGTTGCCAAGGATCAGGGGCTGGCGACGCTGGAGTCGGACAAGGCGACGATGGAAGTGCCCGCGCCGTTCGCCGGCACCATCCGCGAACTCAAGGTCAAGCTTGGCGACAACGTCTCCGAAGGCAGTGTGGTCGCGATGATCGAAGCGGCCGATGCGCCATCGGCGCCTGCGCCCGTGGCGTCGGCGCCACCGCCTGCGGCAGTCGCTCCGGCAACAACGCCAGCACCTCCGCCCGCGGCCGCACCTCCTGTACCCGCGCCCGCTGCGCCCGCACCGATGGGCGCCGGTCTGCCGCCGGTGCGTTTCGAAGCCGATGCCGTACTACCCGACAAGGTGCCGTACGCCAGTCCCGCCGTACGCCTGTTCGCGCGCGAACTCGGCGTCGACCTTGCACGGATCAGCGGGACCGCCCGCGCCGGTCGTATCAGCAAAGAAGATGTGCAGCAATTCGTGAAATCCGCATTGCAGGGTGGTGCTGCTGCAGGAGGGGCTTCAACCCCGATGGGCGGGGGACTGAACCTGCTTCCATGGCCGAAAGTCGACTTCGCGAAATTCGGCGAAATCGAAACCCGCGAACTGTCGCGGATCAAGAAGATCTCCGGCGCCAATCTCGCACGCAACTGGGCGATGATCCCGCACGTCACCCAGCACGACGATGCCGACATCACCGATCTGGAAGACCTGCGCGTCGCACTCAACAAGGAAAACGAGAAGGCTGGCATCAAACTCACGATGCTGGCGTTCCTGATGAAAGCGGTCGTCTCGGCGATGCAGAAGTATCCCGACTTCAACGCCTCGCTCGACGCCGACGGCGGCACGCTGGTGCTGAAGAAGTATTTCCACATCGGCTTCGCCGCCGACACCCCGAACGGCCTCGTGGTGCCGGTGGTGCGCGATGTCGACAGGAAAGGCGTGATCCAGATCGCGCAGGAAACCGGCGAGCTGGCGAAGAAGGCGCGCGACGGCAAGCTCGGCCCCGCCGAGATGAGCGGCGGCTGTTTCTCGATCAGCTCGCTCGGCGGTATCGGCGGCACCGGCTTCACGCCGATCGTCAACGCGCCGGAAGTCGCCATCCTCGGTGTCTCCAAGTCCGAGATCAAACCGGTGTGGGACGGCAAACAATTCGCGCCGCGCCTGATCCTGCCGCTGTCGCTGTCCTACGATCACCGCGTGATCGACGGCGCCTCTGCTGCGCGCTTCACGGCGTATCTCGGCCAGGTGCTGGCCGATATGCGCCGCGTGTTGCTGTGACCGGGGAACGATGATGACGACGACAGTGGAAGTAAAAGTCCCCGACATCGGCGACTTCGACAAGATCCCGGTGATCGAGATTCTGGTGAAGGTCGGCGAGACCGTCGCCAAGGATCAGGGCTTGGTCACGCTGGAATCCGACAAGGCGACGATGGAAGTGCCGTCGTCCGCTGCGGGCGTGGTGAAAGAGATCAAAGTGAAACTGGGCGACGGCGTGTCCGAAGGCAGCGTGATCGCCATCGTCGAGGGCGCCGAGTCGGCCGCTGCGCCTGCGCCCGCCAAGGTCGCCGCCGCGCCGGCGCCTGCTCCCGCCGCGTCCGCTGTGGCGCCCGCATCGGTCGCTGCCGCCGCCACCGGCCGCAAAGCCGACATCGAATGCCGCATGCTCGTCCTCGGCGCCGGCCCCGGCGGCTACACCGCCGCATTCCGCAGCGCTGATCTCGGCCTCGACACCGTGCTGGTCGAGCGTTACGCCGCGCTCGGCGGCGTGTGCCTCAACGTCGGCTGTATTCCGTCGAAGGCGCTGCTGCATGCGGCCAACGTCATCGACGAAGCCGCGCACGCGAAGGATTACGGCATCGACTTCGGCGCGCCGAAGATCGGCCTCGATGCGCTGCGCGGCTACAAGGAAAAAGTCGTCGGTCAGCTCACCAAGGGGCTGGCCGGCATGTCCAAGCAGCGCAAAGTGCGCGTGGTGCAGGGCAGCGGCAGGTTCGTATCGCCGAACGAGATCGAAGTGCAAGGCGACGCAGGCACACAGTTGATCCGCTTCGAGCAGTGCATCATCGCCGCCGGTTCGCAGCCGGTGAAGCTGCCGGCGTTTCCGTGGGAAGACCCGCGCGTGATGGATTCCACCGACGCGCTCGAACTGAAAGACATTCCGAATATGCTGCTGGTCGTCGGCGGCGGCATCATTGGTCTGGAAATGGCGACGGTGTATCGCGCGCTCGGCAGCGCGGTGACCGTGGTCGAGTTCATGGACCAGATCATGCCCGGCGCCGACACCGACCTGATCAAGCCGCTCGCCGACCGCCTGAAGAAGCAGGGCGTCGCGATCCATCTGAAAACCAAGGTCACCGAAGCCAAGGCGACCCCGACCGGCATCGTCTGCGGCTTCGACGGCGCCAGCATTCCGGCCAACGACACCTACGATCGCGTGCTGGTCGCGGTCGGTCGCACGCCGAACGGCAACAAGCTCGACGCCGGCAAAGCGGGCGTCGCGGTCACCGAACGCGGCTTCATCAACGTCGACCGGCAGATGCGCACCAATGTGCCGCATATCTTCGCGATCGGCGACATCATCGGCCAGCCGATGCTCGCGCACAAAGCCACGCACGAAGGCAAGCTCGCCGCGGAAGTCGCGGCCGGCGAAAAGAAGGAGTGGGTCGCGCGGGTGATTCCGTCGGTGGCCTACACCGACCCGGAAATCGCCTGGGTCGGCGTCACCGAAACCGAAGCGAAAGCCAAGGGCTTGAAGATCGGCGTCGGCAAGTTCCCGTGGGCGGCCTCGGGTCGCGCCATCGGCATCGGCCGCACCGAAGGCTTCACCAAGCTGATCTTCGATGAAACCAGCCATCGCGTGATCGGCGGTGGCATCGTTGGCGTGCACGCGGGTGACCTGATCGCCGAAGTCGGCCTCGCGATCGAGATGGGCTGCGAAGTCGCCGACATCGGCCATACCATCCATCCGCATCCCACGCTCAGCGAATCGGTGGGCATGGCGGCGGAAGTGTTCGACGGCACGATTACGGATTTGTACATTCCGAAGAAGAAGTGATGCGTACGCTCGGCCTGCTGGGCGGTATGAGCTGGGAATCGACCATTCCCTATTACCGCATCATCAATGAGCACGTTCGCAAAAAACGTGGAGGCCTGCATTCGGCGAAGCTGTTGCTGCACAGCGTCGACTTCGCCGAGGTCGAAACGCTGCAGCGTTCCGGCGAGTGGGATGCTGCCGGTGCGATGCTGGCCGAAGCCGCGCACGGGTTGAGGCTGGCGGGTGCCGAGGCCATCGTGCTGTGCACCAACACCATGCACCTCGTCGCGCCGGCGATCGAGGCCGCTGTCGACATCCCGCTGCTGCATATCGCCGATGCCACCGCGCAGCGCATCCATGCTGCGGGGCTGACGCGCGTGGCACTGCTCGGTACCCGTTTCACGATGGAGCAGGCCTTCTATCGCGAACGCGTCGAGGCGGCGGGCATCGAAGTGTCGACGCCGGACGTGCAGCAGCGCGAACGCGTGCATCGCGTGATCTACGACGAGTTGTGTCTTGGCCGCATCCTCGATGCTTCGCGCGACGACTACCGTGTGGTCATCGCCGACCTGGTCGCACGCGGCGCGCAGGGCGTGATCCTCGGTTGCACCGAAATCGGGCTGCTGGTGGGCGAGGGCGATTCGACGGTGCCGTTGTTGGACACCACGCGCATCCACGCCGAAGCCGCTGTGGACTGGGCCCTCGCGGACTGAGCCTCGAACAGACAAAACGAAGCCCCGGCTTGGGGCCGGGGCTCCGGTTGCCTGCACTACGGGCCGCCGAGGGTCGGCGAAGGAGAGTCGTGCAGAGCGATCCTCAGACTGGGACGGCCGCCACAAGTTCCCGAACTGGTCTGCGGATGTTCGCGCCGGCGGCTCCGATCACAGCCTCTCAGGCCTCCCGCCAGCGCGCGCGTTGCCGGCCTTTGTTTTTTCCGATCAACGACTTGTGCCCGCTGGGCCATCTTCACGGCTGGGGCTTTCGGCGGTTGCCCCGGAAAACGCCCGGCTGTTATACTTTTGCGGCTTCGCGGGGCGGTTTTCGATCACAAGCATGTCTTGGGACCGGCCGCCCCGACGCTTCTGCCATTACTCCGGGTGCCGCGTGCTGAATTCAATCGCTGCGGGTCGCAGCGCCGCATTCCGGGCGGTGGCCTGCCAGTTGGCTGCCGTGGTACTGGTGGCGTTGATGTTCCTTGCAATGGGTTGGTCGGCTTCGCTGGCGGCGTTTCTGGGCGGGACCAGCGTGGTGGTTGGAAATGCCTTGGCTGCGACGATCGCGCTGGGCGGAGGGGTGGTGACGGCGCGGTCGGCGTTATCGCGACTGATGCTGGGCACCGGCCTCAAGTGGTTGGTGGTCATCACGATATTCGCGACCGCATCGGGTGTCTGGCGCATGGCGCCGCTCCCGCTGCTCGCAGGGCTCGCGGTCGCTTTGATCGCGCACCCATTGGCTTTGAACTTTTGTGTCAGGGTAGAACGTGAGCGCTGAAACTGCTTCGGGTGGCGGGGCCACCGAATACATCCAGCACCACTTGCATCATCTCCAGTGGCAAGTGGGAGAGGGCAAGTTCATGACCATCAACATCGACAGCGTGCTGTTCACGCTGGTGTTGTCGTCGGTGTTCCTGTTCTTCTTCATCCGCACCGCGCGCAAGGCGACGTCGGGCGTGCCGGGCAAGTTCCAGGCCGGCCTGGAAATGGTCGTGGGCTTCGTCGACGGTCTGGTCCGCGAGACCTTCCACGGCCGCAGCAAGCTGATCGCGCCGCTGGCCATCACCATCTTCTGCGTCGTGTTCCTGATGAACTTCATGGACATGCTCCCGGTCGACTGGTTTCCGGGCGCATGGGTCAAAGCCAATGAAATGGCTGGCCACGACCCCCACCATGCCTATCTGCGCATCGTGCCTACCGCCGATCTCAACACCACGCTCGGCCTGTCGCTGATGGTCTTTCTGCTGATCCAGGTCTTCGGCATCAGCCACAAAGGCTTCGGCAAATTCTTCAAGGAAGCCTTTACCGCGCCCTTCCATGCGGAAGGCACGGTGATGAAGATCCTGCTCGCGCCCGCCAATCTGCTGTTGCGCGTGATCGAAGAGCTGGTACGCCCCCTGTCGCTGACCCTCCGACTGTTCGGCAACATGTACGCCGGCGAGCTGATCTTCATCCTCATCGCATTGATGACATGGAATGCCGCGCTGTCCAGCGGCATGACCTATGTGATGGCGCCGCTGCAGTTCGTGTCCGGTTTCGTCTGGACCGCGTTCCACATTCTGGTGATCACCCTGCAGGCCTTCATTTTCATGATGCTGACCATCGTGTATTTGAGCATGGCGGCGGAAAGCCACTGATCCAGCGTCATCCGGTTTCGCTTCATCCTTTCATCATCTTTCTTTTCACCTCAATCGTTGTACGGAGAACACCATGGAAAACGTCGCCCTTTACGCTGAAATCGCGAAGTTCACGGTCATCGCGGCCGGCCTGCTCATCGGTCTCGGCGCGCTCGGCACCGCGATCGGCTTCGCCATCCTCGGCGGCAAGTTCCTCGAAGGCGCGGCCCGCCAGCCGGAACTGACCCCGATGCTGCAGACCAAGATGTTCATCGTCGCCGGTCTGCTCGACGCGGTGCCGATCATCGGCGTTGCCATCGCGCTGCTGCTGATCTTCGCCAATCCGTTCCTGTCCGCGATCGCGGGCTGATCAAGCATTCGGTCTTGGCAAGCGCCGACGCCACGCGCGTCGACGTCAGGAGTACGTCATGGATATCAATCTCACTTTCATCGTCCAGGGCTTCGCGTTCTTCGCGGTGGCCTGGATGGTGATGAAGTTCGGCTGGCCGCACATCATCGCCGCCATCGAAGACCGCCAGCAGAAGATCGCTGAGGGCCTCGCTGCGGCCGACAATGCGCAGAAAAACCTCGCCCAGGCCGAGGAAAAGGTCAACGAAGAGCTGAAGCTCGCCCGCACCAAGGCCAACGAGATCATCGATCAGGCCCACCAGCGCGCGAATCAGATCGTCGATCAGGCCAAGAACGACGCCGTCGCCGAAGCCAACCGGCAGAAGGCGTTGGCCGAGGCGGACATCGCCGCCGCCGCCAATCGCGCCAAGGAAGATCTGCGCAAGCAGGTGTCCTTCCTGGCCGTAAGCGGTGCCGAGAAGTTGCTCAAGCGTGAGATCGACGCCAGCGCCCACAAGGCGCTGATCGACGAACTCGCCGCCCAGCTGTGATCGGACGAATCGACCGATGAGCCAGGCTCTCACCCTCGCACGCCCCTACGCCCGCGCCGCTTATGCGATCGCGCGCGACAACGGTACCGCACCGCAGTGGTCCGATGCGCTCGGCTTCGCCGCGCGCGCCGCCGCCGATCCGCGCATGCAGTCGCTGCTCGGTCACCCACAGCTCAGTCGCGGCGACGCGGTCGCCCTGCTGTCGCCTCCGACCGCGAGCAAATCGGGCGCTCCGGACCTCTTCGGCAACGATCTGTTCGGCAATTTCCTCGCGCTGCTGGCCGACAATCGTCGCCTGCCGCTGCTGCCGGAAATCGCCGGGTTGTTCGAGCAGCTGCGCGCCGACGCCGAACGTATCGTCAAAGCCCGGATCACTTCGGCGACGACGTTGCCGGCGGCCGAGCTCGAGAGCATCAAGGTCGCACTGAAGCGTCGCTTCGGCCGTGAAGTCGAACTTACGACGGCGGTCGACGAGAGTCTGATCGGCGGTGCGGTGATCGACGCCGGTGACGTGGTCATCGATGGTTCGCTCAAGAGCAAGCTTTCGCGTCTGCAGTCCGCACTGACGCAATAACGATTTGCAGGGTGGGCCCCGGCCCACCGTTTGAACAACAAACCACTGCGATATCTTCGAAATCCGTAATGGTGGGCCAAGGCCCACCCTACACAGGAAACAACGATGGCTACCACCCAGCTCAACCCGTCCGAAATCAGCGAACTGATCAAGACCCGCATCGAGAAGGTCAAGCTCTCCGCTGAATCGCGCAACGAAGGCACCGTGACATCGGTGTCCGACGGCATCGTGCGCATCCACGGCCTGGCCGATGTCATGCAGGGCGAAATGATCGAACTGCCCGGCAACACCACCGCGCTGGCGCTGAACCTCGAGCGCGACTCGGTCGGCGCCGTGGTCCTCGGCGATTACAAGACGCTGCGCGAAGGCGATACCGCCAAGACCACCGGCCGCATCCTCGAAGTGCCGACCGGTCCGGAACTGCTGGGTCGCGTCGTCAACGCACTGGGCGAAGCCATCGACGGCAAGGGCCCGATCGAAGCCAAGACCTCCTCGCCGGTGGAAGCCATCGCCCCGGGCGTGATCTGGCGCAAGTCGGTGTCGCAGCCGGTGCAGACCGGTTACAAGTCGGTCGACGCGATGATTCCGATCGGTCGCGGCCAGCGCGAACTGATCATCGGCGACCGCCAGACCGGCAAGACCGCGCTGGCGATCGACGCGATCATCAACCAGAAGCATTCCGGCATCAAATGCATCTACGTGGCGATCGGTCAGAAGAACTCGACCATCTCCAACATCGTGCGCAAGCTCGAAGCCAACGGCGCGATGGCCTACACCACGGTCGTCGCCGCCTCGGCATCCGAATCGGCCGCGATGCAGTACATCGCCGCCTACTCCGGCTGCACCATGGGCGAATACTTCCGCGACCGCGGCGAAGACGCGCTGATCATCTACGACGATCTGTCGAAGCAGGCCGTGGCCTACCGCCAGATCTCGCTGCTGCTGCGCCGTCCGCCGGGCCGTGAAGCGTATCCGGGCGACGTGTTCTACCTGCACAGCCGTCTGCTCGAACGCGCCGCGCGCGTGTCCGAAGATTACGTCGAGAAGTTCACCAACGGCGCGGTGAAGGGCAAGACCGGATCGCTGACCGCGCTGCCGATCATCGAAACCCAGGCCGGCGACGTCTCGGCGTTCGTGCCGACGAATGTGATTTCAATTACGGACGGCCAGATCTTCCTCGAAACCGACCTGTTCAACGCCGGTATCCGTCCGGCCGTGAACGCCGGCATCTCGGTCTCGCGCGTCGGTGGCGCAGCGCAGACCAAGATCATGAAGAAACTGTCGGGCGGCATCCGTATCGCGCTCGCCCAGTACCGTGAGCTGGCCGCGTTCGCGCAGTTCGCATCGGACCTCGACGAAGCCACCCGCAAGCAGCTGGAACGCGGTCAGCGCGTCACCGAGCTGATGAAGCAGAAGCAGTACGCCCCGATGTCGGTCGCCGAGCAGTCGCTGTCGATCTACGCCGTGGACAAGGGCTACATGGACGAAGTGCCGGTGAACAAGATCGGCGCGTTCGAGGAAGCCCTGCACGCCCACTTCTTCAACACCAAGGGCGATGTGCTGGCGAAGATCAACGAAGCCGGCGACTGGAACGACGAGCTCGAAGCCGCGTTCAAGGCCGGCATCGAAGAGTTCGTGAAGACCGGTTCCTGGTAAGCGTTCGTAGGGTGGGCTTTATGCCCACCACATGCGGGATCGAAATCATGGCGGCGGTTTGAAGTCACGATGGTGGGCATAAAGCCCACCCTACGGGAAGAAAGAGATGGCAGGCGGCAGAGAAATCAAAACCAAGATCAAGTCGGTGCAGAACACCCGCAAGGTGACGCGCGCGCTGGAAATGGTCTCGGCTTCCAAGATCCGCAAGGCGCAGGACCGCATGAAGGCCTCGCGCCCGTACGCGCGTGCGATGAAGCAGGTCATCGGCCACCTTGCGCAGGCGAACTCCGAGTTCCACCATCCGTATCTGGTGGAGCGCAAGGACATCAAGCGCGTCGGTTACGTCATCGTGTCGTCCGATCGCGGTCTGGCCGGTGGTCTGAACAACAATCTGTTCCGCAAGCTGCTCGGCGAAATCCGCAATTGGCAGCAGCAGGGCGTCGAAGTCGACGTGGTCACCATCGGCCAGAAGGCGACGGTGTTCTTCCGTCGCATCAAGGTCGACATGCTCGCGTCGGTGACGCATCTGGGCGATACCCCGCACGTGGACCAGCTGGTCGGCGTGATCAAAGTGATGCTGGATGCCTACAGCAGCGGCAAGGTCGACAAGGTGTTCCTCGTCTACAACGACTTCGTGAACACCATGACCCAGCGAGCGGCGTTCGATCAGCTGCTGCCGCTGCCCGCGTCCGAAACCGTCGTCGCCCACCACGATTGGGACTACATCTACGAACCCGATGCGCAGATCGTGCTGGAGCACGTGCTTACGCGCTACATCGAGTCGCTGGTGTACCAGGCGGTGATGGAGAACGTGGCGTCCGAGCACGCGGCGCGCATGGTGGCGATGAAGGCCGCCAGCGACAACGCGACCAAGATGATCGACACCCTGAACCTGATCTACAACAAGGCGCGTCAGGCCGCGATCACCCAGGAAATCTCCGAGATCGTCGGCGGCGCCGCGGCGGTTTAACAACATTCCTGTAGGAGCGACGGAAGTCGCGACGCAATACGCGTACCTGTCGCGACTTCCGTCGCTCCTGCAAAAACAGCAATCGAAGTTCCAGAGGACACAGTGATGAGCAACCAGGGCAAGATCGTTCAGATCATCGGCGCCGTCGTCGACGTCGAATTCCCGCGCGAGAGCGTGCCGAAGGTGTACGACGCGCTGAAGGTGCAGAACACCGAGATCACGCTGGAAGTGCAGCAGCAGCTCGGCGACGGCGTGGTGCGCACCATCGCCCTCGGTTCCACCGACGGCCTGAAGCGCAACCTGATCGCCGACAACACCGGTCGCGGCATTTCGGTGCCGGTCGGCATCGGCACGCTGGGTCGGATCATGGACGTGCTGGGTCGTCCGATCGACGAAGCCGGTCCGGTGAAGTGCGATACCACGTGGGAAATCCACCGCGCGGCGCCTTCGTACGAAGACCAGGCTTCGACCACTGAACTGCTGGAAACCGGCATCAAGGTGATCGATCTGATGTGCCCGTTCGCGAAGGGCGGCAAAGTCGGCCTGTTCGGCGGCGCCGGCGTCGGCAAGACCGTGAACATGATGGAACTCATCAACAACATCGCGACCGAGCATTCGGGTCTGTCGGTGTTCGCCGGCGTCGGCGAGCGTACCCGCGAAGGCAACGACTTCTATCACGAGATGCAGGAATCGGGCGTCGTCAACGTCGAAGAGCACGCCAAGTCGAAAGTGGCGATGGTCTACGGCCAGATGAACGAGCCGCCGGGCAACCGCCTGCGCGTCGCGCTGACCGGCCTGACGATGGCCGAATACTTCCGCGACGAAGGCCGCGACGTGCTGCTGTTCGTCGACAACATCTACCGCTACACGCTGGCCGGTACCGAAGTGTCGGCGCTGCTCGGCCGCATGCCGTCGGCCGTGGGTTACCAGCCCACACTCGCCGAAGAAATGGGCGTGCTGCAGGAGCGCATCACCTCGACCAAGTCCGGCTCGATCACCTCGATCCAGGCCGTGTACGTGCCTGCGGACGACCTGACCGACCCGTCGCCGGCCACCACGTTCGCCCACTTGGACGCGACCGTCGTGCTCAGCCGCAACATCGCGTCGCTGGGTATCTACCCGGCCGTGGACCCGCTGGACTCCACCAGCCGTCAGCTCGACCCGAACGTGATCGGCAACGAACACTACGACACCGCGCGTCGCGTGCAGTCCACGCTGCAGAAGTACAAAGAGCTGAAGGACATCATCGCGATCCTCGGTATGGACGAGCTGTCGGAAGACGACAAGCAGGCCGTGGCCCGGGCCCGCAAGATCGAGCGCTTCTTCTCGCAGCCGTTCACCGTCGCCGAAGTGTTCACCGGTTCCAAGGGCAAGTACGTGTCGCTGAAGGACACCATCCGCGGCTTCAAGATGATCTGCGACGGCGAATGCGACCACATGCCGGAACAGGCCTTCTACATGGTCGGCGGCATCGAAGAAGCGATGGAAAAAGCCAAGAAGTTGGCGGCGTAAGCAGCTGTTGTAGGGTGGGCCTTGTGCCCACCATTGCGAGATATCAGGTGTTTGCGAACGCCTGATGTTGCGAAAAAGCGGTGGGCACAAGGCCCACCCAACAGGAACCGAAAGACATGGCCACCATCCGTTGCGACATCGTCAGCGCCGAAGCCGAGATCTTCCACGGCGAGGCCACGCTCGTCGTCGCCACCGGCGAACAGGGCGAACTCGGCATCGCGCCGCGTCACGCCCCGCTGATCACCCGTCTGAAGCCGGGCAAGGTTGTCGTCACCCAGCCGAACGGCGAAGTGCTCGATTTCGCGATCTCCGGCGGCATTCTCGAGGTGCAGCCGCAGGTCGTGACCGTGCTGGCCGACACGGTGGTACGTGCGCAGGACATCGACGAAGCGGCCGTCCGCGCGGCGATGGAAGAAGCGCAGCGCGCGCTGGAGCACAAGGATCCGAAGATGAGCGCCGAAGAAGCGCAGACCCAGCTGGCGATGAGCCTCGCCCAGCTGAGCGCACTGGAGCGTCTGCGCAAGAATCTCAAGCACTGAGATCCTCGCGATTGAGCGATATCGAAACGCCGGCGAAAGCCGGCGTCTTCGTTTGCGTTCTGTAGGAGCGACGGAAGTCGCGACCGCTTTCCGATAGCCTTTCACCGGCCTGCCGCGACTTCCGTCGCTCCACAGAGGTATCGCAATGCGCGGTGCTCAGGCTTTGTAGACCCAATGCCGCGACAACATGAAGCCGAACGCGCCGAGCACCATCTCCACAGCGGGCTTCGCCAACCACGCCCATTGCAGGCCGAAGACATCGTCGATATGGCCCATCGCCCAGGTACTGGCGAAGGTAGTGCAGAGCCACATCAGAACGAAACGCCAAAGCTGGACACCGCCGATGCGGGTATCGTCGCCGGCGAAGGTGAATTTGCCGTTGAGCCAGAATCCCAGCACCGCGCCGCTGATGCGTCCGCAGATGTTCGCGATTTCGATCGCCAGACCGAGATGGCTGAGCAGCACCATCACGCCCCAGTCGAGCAGCCATTGCACGATGCCGATCAGCAGGTAGTGTCGTCCTTGTCGACGCAGGCTCATGGTGTGCGTTCCGTAGCGGGAATGATCGGATCGACCTGCCACAGTTCCATGTGACCTTCGCGCGCAACCAGGCGTGCCTTCGCTTCTTGCAGCCCTGCACGCAGCGCTGGATCGGCAGCATCGGTATTCACCAACACCCAACGAATCCGTTGGGTGAAGAAGAGCCGGCCGAGTGAGCCCGCGCTGACGTCATGCGCGAAGATCTTCTGCAGATACGGCGAATGCGGCGACACCGTGCGCCCGCGTCCGCCGAGCTCGGCGATGAAGCCGCGTGCCGGATCGGTGGCGAGCACCAGGCCCGTGTCGCCCTCGGGCAGTCGGCGTAGCAGCAGACGTTCGGGCAGATAGGCCTGCAGTGTCGCGGTGTCGTCGAACGGACTGCGGATCGTGCGTTTGAGCGCGGCGGAGTGATGCAGCCAACTCGCGTTGGCCTGATACGCAAGATTCAACGCACACACGCCGACGACGAGCCACAGCAGGGCGCGGCGGCCGATCGCGGCTTCGCTGCCGAGCGGCAGCAGTACCGCCAGCACTGCGACACCCGGAAATGCGTAGCGCGCGTACTGCATCGGCATCAGTGGAAGGAAGACGGTTGCCGTGACGGCAAGCATCAGTGCACGTCGTCCCGGACGCAGCAGCTGCAGCAGCCACAATCCCGACAGCACGATCAGCACGAAGCCGTATCCGCCTTCCCAAGCTTCGACATAGCGGTCGGTATCGAATGTCATTCGCCAGAGCAGGTCTGCTCCGAAGCCGGCGTGCCAACGCGGGTCGACGAATTGTTCCGACGGAAAATAGGGCGACTGGAACACCGAATTGAAGATCGGCAGCACCGGATTGCCGGTGGCCAGCCACGATTGCGTATAGCTCGACAGCGCCAGCACGGCGAAGAGAGCCAGGGCAAGCGCCAGCCGACGCCACGTCCACTGCGGCCAATATGTCCAGGCGGCGTAGACCAACAGCGGCAGCGCAGCGACACCGTGCACCGGCTTCAATGCGAACAGGCCTGCGACCAGTGCAGTGCCCGCCCACAGTCTGCCGGGCGTATCCGCCACGAGGATCGCCACCAACGCCAGTGTGACGGCAGTGCCGGCGAGTTCGGTCTGCATGCCGGCGGCGATCCACACCAGCGGCGGCAGACTCGCGAACAACGCGAGCGATGCCCAGCGTTCGCTCGTGCTCGCGCGCAGGCTCGACACGATCGACCATGCCGCGCCCGCAGCCGATGTCAGCCAGAGTGCATTGACGGCGCCATGAGCCTCGCGACGCGACAACACGGACGCGATGCCGTGCAACACGTCGCCGGCCCACGGTGCGTACGACCAGATCTGGAACGCCGGCATGGGCGAGTAACGGGCATGTTGCATCAGCTGCGTGGGCAGGCCGAGGTGGTAGGTCAGGTCGTCCATCTGCAGCGCCGGCAGCCAGCAGGCGGTCGACGCCAGACCGAGCAGCATCGCGCACAGCATCGCCGCGCGGGGTGAAGTCGCGACTGCTCGGGTCCAGCCCGCCATCGTCGCGTGCATCGTGCGCAGCAGCGCATGCCGCTGCAATGCGATCAGCGCCAGCAGCACAGCCGCCCACAGCCACACGGTGTGGATCGGCAGCGCAATGATCCAGCCGGTCAATCCGGCGATGCTCATCAGGCCGATAACGATCGCCAATGCCGCGCGTGCGGGTAACGCATCCGGTGTCAGCCACAATCCGACCGACAACGCGCCAAGACCGAGCACGCATGCCGCAAGCACCTGCAATGGGCCGGCATGGACCACCAGCGCGCCGAGCCAGACGGCGACGAGCGCAGTGGCCCACGACACGCGAAGCCATCGTTGCAGTGGCCATGCCAGGGCCGAGGCGATCAGCGCAAGGACCAGCGACAGCGCGAAGCGTTCGGCCGGCAGTGCACGCCATGTGCCATGGATGACGAAGCCCGCGAGCGTCGCGAGCACGCCGGCAGCGACCAGCAGTCGTGGCCATGATGCGGATAGGGTGGGAGGCGAAGCGACGGACATGCGGTGCCGGGAGCGGAATCGTCGGCATCGTAGCAGCCGCTGCCGCTAAAATGCCCCGATCCACGGCCCCGGAGTTCCCATGAGCGCACCCCTTCACGTCATCGTCCTGGCCGCAGGCGAAGGCAAGCGGATGAAGTCCGCGCTGCCGAAAGTGCTGCAGACGATCGCGGGCGTGCCGATGCTGGGCCACGTCATCGCCAGCGCGCGCGCGCTGGGGCCGGCCGGCATCCATGTCGTGTACGGCCACGGTGGCGATCAGGTGCGGACGGCCTTCGCCGATCAGCCCGATCTGAACTGGGCCGAGCAGGCGGAGCAGCTCGGTACCGGTCACGCGGTGCAGCAGGCGATTCCGGGCGTGCCCGGCGATGCCCGCGTGCTGGTGCTGTACGGCGATGTGCCGCTGATCAGAAGCGAGACGCTGCGGCGCCTGCTCGATGCGCCGGGTCGGCTTGCGGTGCTTGCCGCCGAGTTGGCCGACCCCACTGGCTACGGCCGCATCGTGCGCGACGCGCAGGGCCGCGTGGCCGCGATCGTCGAGCACAAGGACGCCGACACCGACACCCGACGGATCCGCATCGTCAATTCCGGGATCATCGCCGCCGACGCCAACGCGCTGGTGCCGTGGTTGCATCGGTTGTCCAGCGACAACGCGCAGGGCGAGTACTACCTCACCGACGTGTTCGCGATGGCGGCGGGCGAATTCGTGCCGGCGGAGATCGTGGCGGTGGAAGACCCGATCGAAACCGAGGGCGCGAACGATCCGTGGCAGCTCGCGCAGCTCGAACGCGCGTTCCAATTGCGTGCGGTGCGTGCACTGTGCGTGGCGGGCGCGCGCTTCGCCGACGTGAACCGCGTCGACGTGCGCGGCGAAGTGACCGTCGGGCGCGATGTCGAGATCGATGCGAATGTGATTCTCGAAGGTCGCGTCGTGCTCGGCGACGGCGTGCGCATCGGCCCGTTCTGCCGGTTGAAGAATGTCGAGCTTGCCGCCGGCACCGAAGTGCGCGCGCACTGCGACCTCGAAGGCGCGAAGACCGAGGGTGCCGCGACGATCGGCCCGTTCGCGAGGCTGCGTCCGGGGACGGTGCTCGCCGATGGTGTGCACATCGGTAATTTCGTCGAGACCAAGAACGCGAAGATCGGTGTCGGCAGCAAGGCGAGTCACTTGACCTATCTCGGCGATGCGGTGATCGGCGCGGGCGTCAACGTCGGCGCAGGCACCATCACCTGCAATTACGACGGCGCCAACAAGTTCACCACGACGATCGAAGACGGCGCCTTCATCGGATCGAATGCAGCGCTGGTCGCGCCGGTGCGCATCGGCAAGGGCGCCACGATCGGCGCAGGCTCGGTGATCAACCAGGAGGCTCCGGACGGCAAGCTCACCGTCGCGCGTGCGAAGCAGGTGACGCTCGATGGCTGGAAGCGACCGGTGAAGCAACCGAAGTAATCGTCCGGTAGAGCGGACTTCAGCCCGCTGCTTTTCGCGGAAACGCTTCAGCGGGCTGAAGCCCGCTCTACCGCCAGGCCTGCCAACACATCACCGTGCCGGCAGCGTGAGGCTCACCCACAATCCGCCGCCATTGCGGTTCTGCAGCGCGATGCGGCCGCCGTGGGCCTCGATGATGTCGCGGGTCAGCGCCAGTCCCAGTCCGGTGCCGTGGCGCTTGGTCGAATAGAACGGCAGCAGCGCCTGCGCCAGTACCGCATCGCTCATGCCGCTGCCGCGATCGAGGATGTCGATTCGCCATTCCTCCGGCAGCTTGCGCAGGATCAGCTGTACTTCATTCGCCGGCGAGCCGGATTCGTGCGCGTTCTTGATCAGATTCAGCAGCGACTGTTCCATCTGTGCCGCATCGATCGACACTACACCGTCGTCGTATTGCCCATTCCAGGCGAATTCGACCTGGCTGCGCAATTGTTCGAGGAAACGGCCCCATTGTTGCGGTTCCAGACGCGGCGCCGGCAATTTCGCGAAGCGGGCGTAGTCGCGGATGAAGCCTTCCAGATGGCGCGCGCGGTCCTCGATGGTCGCCAGCGCGGTCGGCAGGCGTTCGAGTTGTCCGCGTCGCAACAGCTCCGCGCTGGAATGGGCCAGCGATGCGATCGGCGCAAGCGAGTTGTTCAATTCGTGGCTGATCACGCGGATCACCTTCTTCCAGGTCTGCACTTCCTGACGCCGCAGTTCGGCGGTGAGCAGACGCAACAGCACCAGTTCGTGGCGGCGGCCGTTGAGTCGGAAGCCGCGGCGCGAGAGATGGAAGATGTCCTCATTGTCTTCGTCGCCGACCGCGAAGATACCGTCGCCCCCGCGCTCGAACGCATCGCGCAGCGCCTGCGGGGTGGCTTCGAGAATCGAATCGAAGCTGCGGCCTTCCAGTCGGCGGCCTTCGCCGAGCAGTTTCCGCGCAGCGATGTTGCCGAGCACGATGCGCTGCGATTCGTCCACCAGCACCATCGCCACCGGCGTGTTCTGGACCATGGTGTCGAGCAGCAGTTCGCGCTGTACGAGCGCCAGCCGCTGTTCGCGCAGCGCATCGCCGAGCGCGTTGTGCGCATTGACCAGTTCGACCAGATCGCTGTATTTGTCCCAGGTGATGCCGAAGCTGAAATCGCCGTCGCGATAGCTCGCCACCGTTCCGGCCAGCGCACGGAACAGTGCGCGCATCGGCGAGACCGTGCGCCAGATGACCGTGGCCACGAGCGTACCGACGACGGTCGCGGCGATGGCCGCGGCGGCCCAAGCGGGCAACCACTGCGTCAGCAGCGCGGTCGATGAGGCCGCCAATACAACGCAGAGCGTCGCCAGCACGATCAAGCGTATCGCCAATGGCAGGATGCGCAGGAGTTGCATAAAACCTATCTCAAAATCAGCGAATGTTGTTCTTTATGGCTGTCGTCCCGGCGAAAGCCGGGATCCAGCTTTATCAACAATTTACTGAAGAGCTGGACCCCGGCTTGATCAGCCATTCGACTGTTAAAGACTGCCGGGGCGACGAGTTGTTCAGACCTTCCATAGGTTTTAATCAGTCCGACATGCTCCGTTAGAACCAGGGTCAATCGCGTTTGATGCCGAGGCGATCGAGGCGGCGGTACAACGCCTGTCGCGACATGCCCAGCTCGTGCGCCGCCTGCGCGAGTACGCCGCCCGCGCGCGACAGCGCAGTCTCGATCGTCGCGCGATCCGGTTCGGCCACGTCGTTGGTCTGCGTCGAAA
This sequence comes from Lysobacteraceae bacterium, assembly GCA_040079515.1. GTDB lineage: Bacteria > Pseudomonadota > Gammaproteobacteria > Xanthomonadales > Xanthomonadaceae > Lysobacter_I. Next base: position 106,556 of record JBEBKD010000007.1, on the reverse strand, counting down.
CCTGCACGACCGCAGCCGGTAAGCCAAGATCGCCGACACCGATGCGCGCACCGCGTGCGAGCAGCGCGGCGCGCTGGATGGTGTTGCGCAATTCGCGCACGTTGCCCGGCCAGCGGTGCGCGAGCAGCGCCTGTTCGGCGACCGGCTCCAGCGACTTGTCCGGCGGCATGAAATGTCGCGCCAACGGCAGGATATCGTCCGGCCGCTGGGCGAGCGCCGGCAGTCGTACTTCGATCGCATTCAAGCGATAGAACAGATCCTCGCGGAACTGGCCGGCGGCGATCAGCGTCGGCAGATCGGCATTGGTCGCGCTGAGCACGCGCACTTTCACCGTGCGCTCGCGATTGCTGCCGAGCCGCTGGAACTGGCCGGTTTCGAGCACGCGCAGCAGTTTGATCTGGCCGGCCAACGGCAGCGTGCCGATTTCGTCGAGAAACAACGTCCCGCCGTCGGCGGCCTCGAACTTGCCTTCCCGCGCGCGATTCGCGCCGGTGTATGCGCCGGCGTCCGCGCCGAACAGTTCGGCTTCGACCAGCTCCGACGGAAGCGCGCCGCAGTTCAGCGCAACGAACGGTCCGCTGCGCACCGCTGAATTCGCATGCACGATCTCTGCGAGTTTTTCCTTGCCGGCGCCGTTCGGTCCGGTGATCAGCACCGGCAGATCCGAACGCGCGACCTGACAGGCGAGGCCGAGCGCGGATTCGGTCAGCGCATCGGCGTGCACGAACCCGCGAAGCTCGTATCCGTCGAGCGCCGCACGACGACGGCGCTCGCCCGCATCGCGTCGCGCCAGCTGCTGTCGCGTCTGCGACAACTCCAGCAGATTGTTGACCGTCACCATCAGCTTGCGGTCGTCCCACGGTTTGGCGAGGTAATCGGCGGCGCCGGCCTTGACCAGTTCCACCGCCGATTCCAGATGCGTCCAGGCGGTCAGCAGAATCACCGGCAGATCCGGGTGCCGTGCGCGGATCTCGCGGAACAACGCCTCGCCTTCCTCGCCTGAAGTAGTGTCGGTCTCGAAGTTCATGTCCTGCACCACCAGATCCACCGGCGACTGCGCGAGCGCCGCCAGGCCTTCTTCCGGGCCGCTGGCGGTACGGGTGTCGATATCGTGCAACGAGAACAGGGTCTCGAGCGCGGTGGCGACCGCAGGATTGTCGTCGATGACGAGGATGGTGGGCATTCGGTCAGCTCATCAGGTCATGTACTCGACGTGGCATCGCCATTGTCGTTCGCAGTGGGCATCGATGTCACGCACGCTTTTCCCCGATGCCCGAAGGTAGGCCATAACGCAGGCCATCGTGCCGGCATACACCAATACAGGATGTGGCGATGATCTTGCGAACATCATCTGCCGGCAGGAACCGGCGGCGGCTCTGGTTGTGACGTGATCCAATCGTCGCAGTCCTGGGCCGACACGCGCACCAGCCGGGTCTGGCCGTTGCGCTGTACGGTCAGGACGACGTTGTCCGCTTCCCGCTTGCGAATGGTATCGGTCAGCGCGCGCACATGATTCACGCGCACAGCGCCCACGGACTGGATGACATCGCCGGTGATCAGCCCGATGAGCGGGCCGGGTCGTGCCAGCTCGACAACGACACCCCGATCGCTGCTGTGCAAGCGGAGCTGCTGGTCGTCGCGTTCCGTATACATGCTGTCGGTATAGGTCGAGACGGTGCGACTGCTGGTCACGGACGACTTCGAGGCTGCGAATGCCGTTAGCGGCAATGCCAGTACGCAGGCGAGCGGCAAGAGCGCAGCAACGGGGAAGGCAGGTCGTTTCATCAGCAGTCTCCAGATCGGAAAAGAGTGTCGTTACACAGAACGCGTCGCCACCGCAGGCGGCACCGCCGCCGCGCGCTTGGCCGGGCCGTACACCGCGATCTGACCGAGCAGCCACAGCGCGACCGCACCCATCGGCAGGTAGAACGCCGGCAGCCGCGGCAATTCGTAGTGCGTCATCAACAACTGGTTCAAGCCGAACGCGCCGAGCATGCCGAGAACGATGCCGATGGTTGCCAGCAGGAAATTCTCGGTCTGGAAATAGCGCAGGATCTGGCTGCGGGTCGCACCCAGCGCGCGGCGCACGCCGATCTGTTTGGTCCGCTGCTGCACCCAGAAACTGGCGAGTCCGACGATACCCAGCGCGGTGACCACCATCAGCGCGACGCACACCGCGCCGAGCAGCCAGGCCATCGCCTTGTCCTGCCGGTAATACTCGGCGATGACATCGGAGAACGTGCCCTGGTCCATGATGATGCGGCTGCGGTTGACCTTTTCCAGCGCAGCGACGGAGGCTTTGAGCACTTCATCGCGCCGTTCCGGGCTGGTGCGGATCGCGAAACGGCCTGCGGTGGGCTGGATCGGCAGCAGCATGGAATACTGCGCTTCAGAGGGACCCCCATTGTCGTTCGGGCGTATCAGCGATTCGACCACGCCGACGATCTTGATCGGTTTGCTGCCCCAGGAATCGTAGAGAAGTTTGCCGAGCGCATTCTCGCCGGGAAAGAGTTTTTCGGCCATCGCGCGGGTGACGATCGTGGATGGAATCGACGAGTCGTTCGTGAGCGATCCCATGTCGGCATATTCTTCCGACAGGAAATCGCGGCCGGCGACGAGCTTCAGACCGAAAGTCTCGAGCAGTTGTTCGTCGCCGAGATAAACGCCCACGTTCATGCTGGGATTCCGCTGGTCGGGCTTGATGCTGACCGAGGAGTTCCACGACGAGCTATCGAAAGGGACATGATTGGTGCTGGTCGCGTACTTGACGCCGGGCACTGCGCGTATTGCTGCGAGATCGGTTTTCACCGCCGCATCGGCATTGTCGTTGGTGCCGATGCCGGCGATGTTGATGCGCACGATCTCGTCGTTGGCCATGCCGGTATCGCGGCCCATGCGGTCGAGACGGTTCCCGATCAGGAACAGCGCATTGCAGACGATGGCGCAGCTGAGCGCGATCTCGATCACGATCAACGCCGATGCGGTCTTGTGCCGGCGCAGCGTGGAAAGGATGGGGCGGATGTCCATGGTGGGCTCCGGAACTTGCATGCGTATGAAAATGAAAGGGGCGATACGGAGAGAGAGATGGGGTATCGCCCCTTTCGCGAAAGGGCGTTATTGCGATTTCAGCTGGATGGCCGGTGCGATCTGGCATGCGCGCCAAGCCGGCAACAATCCTGCGACCAGGCTAGCCACCAGACTCAGCCCGACTGCGGTCAGCAGCATCGTGCCGTTGAGATGCGCGAGTTCGGCATAGTCGGCCGGTTGCTGGCGTACCGCCCACAGCCCGAGCAACGCGAAACACAGGCCAAGCGCGCCGCCGGCGAGACCGATCACACCGGCTTCGATCAGGTATTGAACGAAGATCGCGCGCTTGGTCGCGCCGAGCGCACGCCGCACCCCGATCTCGGACGAACGCCGCAGGAATTTCGCCAGCAACAGACCGATGGTGTTGACCAGACAGACGAACAGGAACCCGAAGGCCAACCAGCCCTGCAGGCGCACGTCCTGCGGCACTACGCCGTTCTCGTCCATCCAACCCATCACATCGTCGAGACGCACATTGGTCGGGCGCTCGAAGCGACCGGCTGCGCGCTGCTGGTCGGAATAGTTGCTCAGATACTGACGGTATGCCTCGGCCTTGGCCGGCGAATCCAGTTCGACCCAGTATTGCAGCCAGGCGCAATTCGCATTGAGGCCGTGCTGGCCCTCCTTGTCTTCGTCCTGGTCGTCGCCGCCCCAACAGTTCATATTGCCGTTCGGCGACATATCCAACGCACGCGAGGTCCAGAACGGAACGAATACCTGTTCTTCGGTGCCGAACCGGCTCTGGGTCAGATCGTAGAACTTCGGCTTCAGCCGCCAGGGCTTCAGCACGCCGATGATCTTGAACGCGGTCTGTTCCAGCCGCACGGTCTTGCCGACGCTGTTGCCGCCGCCGAACAGCTTTTCGTTGAGCTCCGACGAAATCACCGCGACCCGCGCCCGGGCCTGATCGTCTTCACTGGTCCAGGCGCGTCCGTAGGCGAATGGCACGTCGAACATCGGGAAAAAGTCGGCAGTCGTGAAGCGCGCATCAGCGACGAACGGGTTCATTCCGTTGCGGTCCGGTTCGATCGCGACGCCGCCTGCGGTCATCAACGCCTGACGGTCGCCGCGCTTCTCGCGCAGCAGCGACTCGGCGTCGAAGCGCGTCATCTGCCACTCGGGATCCTGACCAGGCTGGTAACCATTCATGCTTGCCGGGTCGACGCGCGGATAGAACAGTTTTTCGCTCTTCTGCGGGATCGGGTTCCCGGACAGCACATAAAACACGGTCAAAGTGGTCATGCTGGCGCCGATGCCCAGTGCGATCGCCAGCACCATCAGCGCGGTCAGGACCTTGTTGCGCTTGAAGCTGCGCATCGCCAGCGAAACGTAGTAGGCGAACATCGTATCGGATGACATGACGATGCCCTCAGTCGGCGGTTATTGAAGTCTGCGTGCCCGGCGCCCGAAGCAGGCTGCCGTCGCTGCGCAGGTCGGTGACCATGCCGTCGACGATATGCACGTTGCGCTGCGCGCGTGCGGCCAGTTCCGGATCGTGCGTCACCATGATGATGGTGGTGCCCTGACCGTTGATCTCTTCCAGCAGCTCCAGCACGCTGCGCGCCATCTGCGAATCGAGGTTGCCGGTAGGCTCGTCGGCGAGCAGCAGCTTCGGACTGCCGGCGAGCGCGCGCGCGATCGCGGCGCGTTGCTGCTGGCCGCCCGAGAGTTCCGACGGATAGTGCTTCATGCGCGAGCCCAGGCCGACCCGCGCCAGCGACTCCTCGATGCGTTTGCGGCGATCGGCGGCAGACATGCCGCGATAGCGCAGCGGCGCGTCGACGTTGTCGAACAGATTCAGATCGGGAATCAGATTGAAGCTCTGGAAAATGAAGCCGATCTTGCGGTTGCGCAGCTTCGAGCGCGCATCGTCGCCGAGCTTGCTCACGTCCTCGCCGTCGAGCAGATAAGTGCCGCTGGTGAATTCTTCGAGCAGACCCGCGATGTTGAGGAATGTGGTCTTGCCCGAACCCGACGGCCCGGTGACCGCCACGAACTCGCCATCGCGCACATGCAGATCCAGCGCACGCAGCGCATGGGTTTCGACCAGTTCGGTGCGATAGACCTTGGTGACGCCTTGCATGTGCAGCATGGGAAACTCCGGGTATGAATGGTGTTGGTTCCCCTCTCCCGCATGCGGGAGAGGGAGGCGCGAAGCGCCGGGTGAGGGTTCAACCGCCGATGCGGAATCGCGCCGGCAGCGGCGCAATCGCGACATAGCTCGTGCGGCGACGCGGCCGGTGCATCGCTGCATCGTTGGCGGAAGGCACGGATACGAAGTGATGCAGCGAGGCGAGAGAGCGGCACATCGCGTCGGTCAATTCCTGCGCGGACCAGTTCAGGTCGAACAGGAATGGATCGGATACGACATCCGGTGCAGCGTCGACGCGGGCTTTTTCGAGAGACGGTTTCATGATCATTCTCCAGTGATACGGATACGTTCGGCGTCGCCGAACTGGTCGCTGCCGGAGACCACGATGCGGTCGCCGACCTTCGCGCCGTCGAGAATCTCCACGGCGCCGAGGCTGCTGACGCCGGTGCGCAGCCGGCGCTTCACTGCAATACCGCCATCCATGACATAGGCGAACTGGCCGCCGCCCTGTTCCAGGAACGGGCCGCGCTCGACGTTGAGCACGTCCTTGCGGGTATCGAGCACGATCCGCGCGCTGAGCCGCTGGTTCTGACGCAGCCCCGGCGGCTGCATGTCGGTGAAGCGCAGGCGCGCGGCGACTTCGCCGTTCACCACTTCCGGCGACACCGCCGAAATCGCAGCTGCGAAGGTGCGGCTGGTGCTTGTCACTTCAGCCGGGATGCCGATACCCAGATCGCGGGCGAAACTTTCCGGCACCTTGATCTCGACCTCGAACACCGACAGATCGACCAGACTCAACACCGCAGCATTCGCGGCGACGTTCGCGCGCTGCGCGATCATCAGCTGACCGACCTGGCCGTCGAACGGCGCGCGCAGGATCAGCGCATCGACCTGGCGCTGCAGTTCGGTCACCGCCGAGCGTTGGCGGTCGGCCTGCAAGTGCTTGTTGCGGGTGTCCAGTCCGGCACCGCGACCCTGCAGCGCGAATTCCTGGCGCGCGGCGGCGAGGCCGAGCTCGGCTTTCTTCAGCGCATCCTGGGCGCGGGCGACATCGATCTGCGCGACCGCGCCGCCGTCGAAGGCGCGACGGTTGCGTTCGAGATCGCGCTGGGCGGCGACCTGGTCGATCGTCGCCTGATCCAGCAGCTTGCGGGCATTGGCGCGAATCAATTCGCCATCCAGACCGGCGCGGCTGGCTTCCGCCTCCAGACTGGCGAGGGTGGATGCTTCCTGCGCCAGCCGGCTGCGCAGTTCGGGGCTGTCGATCTCCGCCAGCGTCTGCCCCTGTTTCACCACGTCACCGGCGACCACTTTCAGGGTCACGGTGCCGGCGGCGATGGTGTAGAGCGTCGGGCTGTTCGCGGAGATCACGCGGCCCTCGGCGGAGAGATCGCGGACCAGATCGCCGCGCTGCACGGCCGCGATGCGCACCCGCGCCGCATCGACCGAACGACCGCCGCCGCGCCACGACGACAGCACGCCGCCGATAGCGACCGACAGCACGACCACGACGCCGCCGACGACCAGCCAGCGGCGCCGCTTCGCGGTGAAGGGCGAGGTCCTGAGGACTTGATCCTGGCCGGAGGTGTCGCGGATGGTCATGGGTGGCCGATGCCGATTGTGGTGTTGGACAAGCTGTTCAACGCAAGCGGCGTGCCAAGATCAAGCTGTTGTTTTTTATGTGTTTTTTGTCTTGAAAAAAGTGTCCGCGGGCTGTCCGGACGTGTCCGCGCGGACGGTGCCGTCCGCTTTCGCCGTTACACTAGCGACCTCGCGACGCCGCTCTCCGGAAGGTATCGCTCCGAACCACGCACCAGCTTCCAGGGGACTTCAAACGTATGTGCGGCATTGTCGGCGCGATCGCGGATCGCGATGTGGTACCGGTGTTGATCGAAGGCCTGAAGCGGCTCGAATATCGCGGCTACGACTCGGCGGGTATCGCCATCGTCGATCGCAACGGCGCCAACGGCAGCGACGTGCGCCGCGTGCGCCGCACCGGTCGTGTCGTCGAGATGGAATCCGCAGCCGCGTCCGATGCGTTCAGCGCCGGCCTGGGCATCGGCCATACCCGCTGGGCCACCCACGGCGGCGTCACCGAATCCAACGCCCATCCGCATATCAGCCACGGCGTGGCGCTGGTGCATAACGGCATCATCGAGAACCACGAGCAGCAGCGCGAGCGCCTGCGCGCTCTCGGCTACACCTTCGAGTCGCAGACCGATACCGAAGTCATCGCCCATCTCATCCATCACTATCTGACGAAGGGCGACGATCTGCTGCGCGCCCTGCAGCGCGTGGTCAAGGAACTCGAAGGCGCCTACGCGCTGGCGGTGATCAGTCGCAAGGAACCCGAGCGCATGGTCTGCGCGCGCATGGGCTGCCCGCTGTTGATCGGTCTGGGCGAGGGCGAGAATTTCATCGCCTCCGATGTCTCCGCGATCATCCAGGCCACCCGTCGTGTGATCTTCCTCGAAGAAGGCGACACCGCCGAAGTCGCGCGTACCGGCGTGCGGGTCTTCGACGCGACCGACACCGAAGTCCAGCGCGATGTGCATGTGTCCGATGTGTCGCTGGCGTCGCTGGAGCTGGGCCCGTACCGCCACTTCATGCAGAAGGAAATCCACGAGCAGCCGCGCGCGATCGCCGACACCATCGAAGCGATCATCGACCACGGCAGCTTCACGCCCGAACTGTTCGGCAAGGAAGCCGATGCGATCCTGCGCGACATCGACGGTTTGCAGATCCTCGCCTGCGGCACCAGCTACTACGCAGGCCTGACCGCGCGCTACTGGTTCGAGGCCATCACCGGCCTGCCGTGCAATGTCGAAATCGCCAGCGAATACCGCTACCGCAAGGTCGTGGCCAATCCGCGCCAGCTGATCGTCACCATCTCGCAGTCGGGCGAAACCCTCGACACGATGGAAGCGCTGAAGTACGCGAAATCGCTCGGCCACGACAAGACCCTGTCGATCTGCAACGTGCCCGAAAGCGCGATTCCGCGCGCCAGCAGGCTTGTGTTCTACACCCGCGCCGGCGCCGAGATCGGCGTGGCGTCGACCAAAGCGTTCACCACCCAGCTGGTCGCGCTGTTCGTGCTCACCGCCACGGTCGCGAAAGCGCAGGGCAAGCTGTCGGCCGAACAGGAAGCCGAACTGATCGAAGCGCTGCGTCACCTGCCGGGCAGCGTGCAGCACGCCTTGAATCTCGAACCGCAGATCGCGGTGTGGTCGGACCGCTTCGCGCCGAAGCAGCACGCGCTGTTCCTCGGTCGCGGCATCCATTACCCGATCGCACTCGAAGGCGCATTGAAGCTCAAGGAAATCTCCTACATCCACGCCGAAGCCTATCCGGCCGGCGAACTGAAACACGGTCCGCTCGCGCTGGTGGATGCGGACATGCCGGTGGTAGTGATCGCACCGAACGATACCTTGCTGGAAAAAGTGAAATCCAACATCCAGGAAGTGCGCGCGCGCGGCGGCGAGATGTACGTCTTCGCCGACGCCGACAGCCACTTCACCGAATCCGAAGGCGTCCACGTCATCCGCACCCCGCGCCACGTCGGCCTGCTCTCGCCGATCGTGCACGCGATACCGGTGCAGTTGCTGGCGTATCACGCGGCGCTGGCGCGCGGCACCGATGTCGACAAGCCGCGCAATCTGGCGAAGTCGGTCACCGTCGAATAGTCATTGGTGACCGACGACCACAGCATCCACCGCAAGACATCTCGTCGAAGAACTGTCATGCCGCAACGCGCCTGGACCGCCTCCGCCATCCGCAGGATCGAAGCCGACTACAACCGGTCGGCGGACACCCATCTGATTCCGATGGCGTTGCCGGGTTATCCCGGTATCGATCTGTATTTCAAGGACGAGTCCAGCCATCCCACCGGCAGTCTGAAGCACCGGCTCGCGCGCTCGCTCTTCCTGTACGCATTGGCCAACGGCTGGCTCCGCGAGGGCGGACCGGTGATCGAAGCGTCGAGCGGGTCCACGGCGGTGTCGGAAGCGTATTTCGCGCGTCTGCTCGGTCTGCCGTTCATTGCGGTGATGCCGAGTTGCACCTCGCCGGACAAGATCCGTGCGATCGAATTCCACGGTGGCCGCTGCCATCTGGTCGACGATCCGGCGGCGATCAACGACGAGTCCGAGCGTCTCGCGCGCGAAACCGGTGGTCACTTCCTCGATCAGTTCACCTACGCCGAACGCGCCACCGACTGGCGCGCGAACAACAACATCGCCGAATCGATCTTCGTGCAGATGGCCGAAGAGCCGCATCCTGTGCCGGAATGGATCGTCTGCAGTCCCGGTACCGGCGGTACCGCCGCCACGCTGGGTCGCTACGTGCGCTATCGCCGCCACGATACCCGCGTGCTCTGCGCCGACCCCGAGCATTCGGTGTTTTTCGATCATTTCGCCGGCACGTTGAACGGCGACCCACGCCACGACCTCACCCACCCCTGCGGTTCCGGCATCGAGGGCATCGGCCGGCCGAAGGTCGAACGCAGCTTCATCGCCGCCTGCATCGATGCGATGGTGAAAGTGCCGGACGCGCTGAGTCTCGCCGCGATGCGTCACGTCAGCGAGGCGCTGGGCCGCCGCGTCGGCGGTTCCACCGGCACCAACTTCGTCGGCGTGCTGGTCGTCGCCGAGCGCATGCGCCGCGAAGGCCGCAGCGGCTCCATCGTCACGATCCTCTGCGACGGCGGCGAGCGTTATTCGCACAGCTACTACAACCCGGCTTGGTACGCGGAACAGGGCATCGACACGGTCGAGTCCGATGCGGTCATCGCGCGCGCGGCGGCGGGGCAGGGTGTGCCGCAGAGCGCGCTGCTCGAACGCGAAAGTTGAGATCTGCCGAGATGCCTTGACAGGGCATGACTTGCGCCGATACGGGGAACAGCGACAATCGGCGCATGCCGTCCACGCCGCGCAAGATCATCCACATCGACATGGACGCGTTCTATGCGTCGGTGGAGCAGCGCGACGATCCGTCGCTGCGCGGCCAGCCGGTGGTGGTGGCGTGGCGCGGTGCGCGGTCGGTGGTGTGCGCGGCGTCGTACGAGGCGCGCACGTTCGGGGTGAGGTCGGCGATGCCGGCAGTGCGCGCGGAGCGGTTATGTCCGCAGGCGGTGTTCGTGCCGCCGGATTTCGTGCGCTACAAGGCGGTGTCGCGACAGGTGCGGGAAATTTTTTCACGGCATACCGATCTGATCGAGCCGCTGTCGTTGGATGAGGCGTATCTCGATGTGACCGATCCGAAGACCCGGCTCGATGATGGCGAACCGATGAGCGCGACCGCGATCGCCGAAACCATTCGCGCGCAGATCCGCGAGGAAACGCAGCTCACCGCATCCGCAGGCATCGCGCCGAACAAGTTTCTGGCGAAGATCGCATCCGACTGGCGCAAACCCGACGGGCAGTTCGTGATCCGTCCGCATCAGGTCTACGACTTCCTCACGCCGCTGCCGATCGGTTGCATTCCGGGCGTTGGCAAGGTGGCGCAGCAGAAACTGGAGGCGCTGGGTGTCGCTACCGTGGGCGACCTGCGCGCGATCGATATCGGTCGATTGCAGCATGCGTTCGGCAGCTTCGGCGTGCGTCTGCACGAGCGCGCGCAGGGCATCGACGAGCGGCCGGTGGAATCCGATCAGCCGGTGCAGTCCATCTCATCCGAAGACACATTCGAGCGCGATGTGCCGATCGACGAACTGGAGCCGGCGATCCGCCGGCTCGCGGAAAAAACCTGGGACGCGTCGCGCAAGGTCGAGCGCGTCGGCCGCACCGTGGTGTTGAAACTGAAGACCGCGCAGTTCCGCATCCTCACCCGCAGCCATACGCCGGATGCGCCGCCGGCGTCGCTGGAGGAATTCGTGGAGATCGCATTGATGTTGCGCGATCGCGTCGAGCTGCCGCTGAGCACGCGTTATCGCCTGGTCGGCGTGGGGCTCGGCGGTTTTCGCGATCGCGACGTGTTGCCGCCGCAGCCGGAGTTGTTTTCGTTATGACCCGTCGGTAGAGCGGCCTTCAGGCCGCTGCCGTGTTTCCGGAGAAAAGCAAGAGCAGCGGCCAGAAGGCCGCTCTACCGGTTAATGCCGGTCAGTTAAGCCCCGTTGCGTTTGTGCGTTTGCAGAATTTCTCCTCCCCTTGCGCGAAGCGCAGGGGGAGGTTGGGAGGGGGTGCTCTTGGCGCCAAAGCACCCCTCCCCAACCCTCCCCTCAACCTGCGGTTGAAGGGAGGGAGAAAAATCGCTCGTCGTGAATCATTCCCTTCAGGCTTAACTGACTGGCATTAGCTCTACTGGTCCGGTTTCGGTTTTTTCGTTTTCGCCTTTGACGCCTTCACTTGCGCCACCGCTTTCGCCGCGTCGATCCGACCATAGCCGAATTTGTTCGAATGACCGTTCGCTTTGTACGCTGACGCCGGGCCGATTTTCTTCGTGCTCGCGATCAGCGCTGCGCGCACCTCTTCGACGGTCATCTCCGGTTTCAGCGACAGCAACAGGCCGCAGAGGCCGGCGACCAGCGGTGTCGCCGACGACGTGCCGCCGAAGTCGTTGGTGAACAGACCGTCGGCGCCGCCCGCGGCGGTGTCGCCGATATTGAAGCCGCGCCCGGGCGTGGACACATCGGTGGTGAAGATCGCGCGCGTGCCGCCGTTCGATGGCGCGACCACGCAGACCTGCGGGCCGCGATTGGAATAGTCGGCGAGTTCGTCCGCGTCGGTGGAGGCGCCGACCGCGATCGCGTTGAGGTCGGAGGCCGGATAGTCGACGCGCGCATGCGCTTCGTTGCCGGTCGCGCACACGACCACCGTGCCGCGTCCTTTGCGGCCCATGCGACGCGCATCCTGTAGCGCGAATTCGATGTCGGGGCTCTTGGCGCCGCCCCACGAGCACGAGATCACGTCGGCGAATGCAGCGGCGTAGCGGATCGCGTCGGCGACCTGGCTTTCGCTGGCCAGATCGTCGGCGTGGAAGACCTTCACCGGCAGCAGTCGGCAATTCGGCGCGATGCCGTAGCCGCGCGGACCACGACCGACCGCGACGCCGGCGCAGCAGGTGCCATGGATGTCGTTGCCGCTCATCTGCTCGAACGGTGCGCGGAATCGCTTCGGACGCGGATTGAAATGGTCGATATCGTCGTCGGGCAGATAGAAGTCGCGGCCGCAGAGATCCCGCGGCTCGTCCGGATCCGGGTTGCGAAGGATATTGCCGCGCAGCTCGGGATGCTCGACATCGATGCCGTCGTCGAGCACGGCAATGGTGACCGCACGCTTGCCGCGCGTGGTCTGCCAGGCTTTGCCGGCACCGATCAGACGCAGATGCCACTGCTTCGACGACGGCGTGCCCATGGCCGCAGGTGCGCTGCGGCGGAACTGGGAGACGAAGTTCGGCGCCGCGAACGCCACTTCGTCCAGCGTGCACAGTCGCGCGGCCAGCCGGACGAGCTCTTCGCCGGGATGGCGCATCTCGGTATCGGTGAGGATCATCTGGTCCGGGATGATCGCGTTGCGCGCGTGCAGCGAGAGTCCGCTCTCGCGCAGGATCGCGCTGCGCACTTTCGCCGACGCCTGTGGTTTGAAGCGCAGCACGATTTCCTTGTAGAGAATCCGCATCAGCTGCGTTTCGCGGTCCATGTAGGCGGTGATGGTCTTGCGTTCGAGCACGTTGCCCAGTGCTCTGGTCGCCGATTTTGCGCGTGCGGCGGTCGGCGCTTTCGCGGCCCCGCGACTCGGCACTTCGAAAAAAGTCTGCGCTGCGCGCATCACGCGTCCAGTCGCCATCGCTGCGGTCGGCGTGCCCGACAGGCGCGCGATGGTTTCGCCAGCTACGGCTTCGAGGCTCAGCGGCAGGCGGTCGAGCTCGATCCATGCGCCGTTGGCCATGCGCAGGCCGACATCGGAGCGGGTGGCGGTTTCGACGATCAAGGGAACGAGTTCCGTCGGGGCGGAGAAGATCGAATTCATTGCGGCCTCACGTCCTGTAAGGGAGTCGGTGACGGGCGTGACTTATGACCGACTGAACGCGCTTTCCGCGTCGAACCAGACGGCTTTGATCTGTTCGTCGTCTTCGATCTTGCCGCTGACATCGGGCAGGAAGACATCGCTGCCGTCGGCGGGTTTGAACAGCGCCTGTTGTCTGGTGAACTTGGCGCGGCCGACGAACTCCAGGCCGTACGTGCTGGCGACGCTCTGCAGCTTCTGCTCGCTGGCATCGTTGTCGAAGCGCAGCGACAGCAGGCCGGTCGGATAGCGGTAATGGCCGGCCTCGTCGATCATCGCTGGCAGGACCACGTAGTCGGGTCCGAGCAGGCGGTGCAGATTGCGCCAGCCTTCGCGGGCGGTTTTCGGCGACTTGTTCAGTTTCACGACCCAGCCGGGCGTGCGCCCGCCCAGCGGTTCAACGCTGGCCAGGCCATCCAAGCGGGAAAGACCGTCGGCCTGCGTCGTCGGGGCCACGGGCCTGACGACGAAAAGACCGGGGCTGATGTGTTCGGAGGTGGACGACATGACGCCCTTCGGAGGAGCAGAGTGCTGAAAGCGCCGCTTGTCGGCGCAGGACACTGGATATCATAGCCTGGGATGCAGGCGCAACCGCGACACGGGCGTCAGCTGAACGGGTGGCGGAGGCCGGGAGACGGCGCGCCGCCTCCCGGCCTCCGCTTTGAATCGATCAGCGCGTCGGGCGGAAGCGCAGCGTCGCGAAGAACTCGCGCCCCGGCTGGTTGTAGAACGCCGCGGTTTCGTACTTCTTGTCGAAGACGTTGGCGACCCGCGCCTGCAGGGTCCAGTCGGCCGTGAAGGTGTACTCGCCGCGGACATCGAGCGTTGCGAAGCCGCCCATTCGCCGGATATTGGCGAGGTCGTCGTAGCGGCCGCCCTCGGCGATACCGGTGAAGCCCAGACGGAACTTGCCGAAGCCGCGATCCAATTCGAGTCGTGCGGTCGCGCGGGCGCGGCGCGGCAGGTCGTGGCCGGAAGCGCGATCTTCCGTGTCGAGCCGACTGGCGCTTGCACCCAGGTCCCAACCGAAGAGCTCGCTGTCCACACGCAACTCCGCACCCCGCAGGCGGGCGCGGGTGATGTTGTTCGGCACGAACGCGGTGGCATCGAAGGCGATCAGATCGTCGACATCGGTGGTGAACGCGTCCAGGCGCACGCGGGTGGTCCCGTCGTGCCAGGCGAGGCCGATCTCGTAGGTCTTCGACGATTCCGGGCGCAGCGTCGGGTTGCTGAAGAACGGGTAGTACAGTTCGTTGAAGGTCGGCGCCTTGAACGCGGTGCCGTAGCTGGCGGTGATGCGCCAGGCGTCGGCGAAGTTCAGGCCCCACGCGGCGGTGCCGGTGGTTTCGCCGCCGAACTGGTCGTTGTCGTCGCGGCGCAGCGCGAGCTGTACGTCGTGCGTGCCGAGCGAACCGGTATCGAGCCGGCCCTGATATTGCGCGAATGCGGCGCGGTCGCTGCGGCGGGTCTTGTCGTAGTCGGTATCGCTGTCGATGCGGTCGCGCAGCCAGTCGACACCGAGCGTCAGCAATTGCGCGTCGGCCAGTGCGATATCCGCCTGCGCAGATGCACTGTCGCGACGGCTGGCGAAATCGCCGTTGGCGATGCTGCCGATGAAATTGTCGGAGGCATCCTCGTTGCTGCCGACATTGAAGCGCAGGTCGATGCGATCGCCGGCTTTCCAGCGCAACTGCGCGCCCAGCGCCTGCTGCCGGATATCGGAGTTGTCGACGAAGTCGCCGTCGTAGTCGTTGTGCCCGCTGACGTACAGCGCATGCGTTTCCAGCGTCACCGAATCGACGATGTCCACGCCGCCGCGCGCCGAGAACGAATGGTTGTCGTAACCGTCGCGATCGGTCTGGCCGTCGACGAAGCAACCGGCGAAGATTGGAAAACCAGCGCCGCGACATGCGTCGATGCCGTCGGTGCTCTGGAACGCGGTATCGATGCCGAACCAGCCGCGATCCGTACTGCCGCCGATGCCCATGCCGCCCTCGCGGCGCCCGTGGCTGCCGGCGCCGACATGGAAATGGAAATTCGCTTTGCCGCGATCGCGACGGGTGAAGATCTGGATCACGCCGCCGATGGCGTCGGAGCCGTAGAGACTGGAGCGCGGGCCGCGCACGATTTCGATGCGATCGATCAGCGCGACAGGCAAGTCCTGGAACGAGGCGAGACCGGAGGTGGCCGAGCCGATGCGTACGCCATCGACCAGCACGAGGACGTGATCCGATTCGCTGCCACGCACGAACAGCGCACTGAGTTTGCCGGTGCCGCCCTGATTGCTGAGATTGATGCCGGCGCGACCGCGCAGCAGTTCGCCGAGCGAACCGGCCTGGCTGCGTGCGATCGCCTCGCGATCGATCACTTCGACCGGCGCCAGCGCGGCATCGGTGGTGATCGCGGTGCGCGTGGCGGTGACGACGATTTCGTCGAGATCGTCGGCGTTGCTCGATTGCGCCTGCGCGGTGAAGGGGAGGGTACTCGCGATCGCGAGAACAAGAGGGTATTTCGAAAAAGACATGCGGACTCCGTCGCGCACACCCGCGCGCGATGAGATGGATTGGAGTCGCGGACGGAGAGAAACAGCGAGCGGCCGACGGAACACAGACTCAGGCGGCGACGTCGCCGCAATGCCCTCCGCATCGCAACCGTGGACTCCGTGGCCGGTCTCCGGGCTCATGCGCGACAGACGATGTCTGCCGGGCCATTGCGCCTTCCCATGTCGTCATCGAACTGACGGATCACAGTGGCGGATGCGATGGCTTGACGCACTTACCGTTGCGGGGGCAGCGCCGGCATTGCGCCATGAATGGCGCGCACCGGCTTCCCGTTTCAACCTTCGGACGAATGTCCTCAGGTCACCTCGAAGCGCGCGCAGTGTACCTCATCGGTGCACGGGCCGGCTCGTCGTCGGAATTAGTCGGCGTGGCCGCTGTCGGGCTCGTCGAAGAGGTTGAATGCGGGCGCGGAGTCTTCCTCACGCGTGGTGTGCGTGGTAGTGACCGGCGAGGCTGCCGGCCGGCCGCGCGGTGGCGGCAACAGCGCGATGGCGGCGTCGGCCGCGATCAACAGCTCGCTGCGGCGCTCGCTGGGCACGTCCTGCCAGTGGCAGTCGAGCAGCGCGCCTTCCAGCGCATACAGCAGGTTGAGACTGGGTTTGAAGCCGGCGCGTTTGACGCGCATGAAGGCTTCCAGCGCACCGATCGCACGCAATTCGTCTTCGGTGCGTAGGCCGACCTGACGCAGCCAGGCTGCGCTTTTCGGACCGATGTTGCGGAGTTTCAGCGGAGTAGCCATGCGATTCCGTCGTGGAAAGGAGTTGCGGACCTCGACTGTCGAAGCTTACGCCTTCGTGCGCAGACTGCGTACGAACAGCGCGGCGATGGTTTCGAGCCCTACCTGATCTTCAACGTCGAATCGCCCGGGAACCGGACTGTCGAGATCGAATACGCCGATCAGCGCGTCGTCCAGCACCAGCGGCACCACCAGCTCCGAACGCGATGCTGCATCGCAGGCGATGTGCCCGGGGAAGTCGTGGACATCGGCGATGCGTTGCGTCTGCAGGCTGCTGGCGGCCGCGCCGCAGACGCCCTTGTCGAGTGGGATGCGCACACAGGCGGGCAGCCCCTGGAACGGGCCGACGACCAGTTCGGTACCGTCGAAGAAATAGAAGCCGGCCCAGTTCAGATCGGGTAGTGCGTGATAGACCAGTGCGGACAGGTTCGCGGCGTTGGCGATGCGGTCGTGCTCGCCGTCGAGCAGCGCATCGGCCTGTGCGGCGAGCTGGGCGTACTGTTCCGGCTTGTCGCCGGTGAGCGTGATCGATGCGAAACTCATGCGCGCAGTGTAGCAGCGACCCCCGCTGCGATTACCATGCACATCATCTTCCGGTCGAGCCCCAACGGCGGACTCATGACGGTTCCTGTTTGCGAAGTCCCACGTGGCATGTACGTCACCGGCACCGATACCGGCGTGGGCAAAACCGTGGCGAGCGTCGCGCTGATCCAGCGTCTGCGTGCTGCGGGCCTGCGTGTCGTCGGCATGAAGCCGGTCGCCAGCGGCTGCGAACGTACGCCCGAGGGCTGGCGCAACGACGACGCGCTGCAACTGCAGGCGGCAAGCGATCCGCGACCCGCGTACGGGGACGTCAATCCGTATGCGTTGGAACTGGCGACAGCGCCGCAGCTGGCTGCACGCGCGATGGGCGTGCGCGTGGATATTCTGCGTTTGAACGATGTGTATGCGCGTCTCGCTGCGCAGGCCGATGCAGTGGTGGTCGAAGGCGTCGGCGGTTGGGCCGCGCCGCTGGACGATGGACTGGACCAGGTCGATCTGGCGCGGACACTCGATCTGCCGGTGTTGCTGGTGGTCGGCCTGCGTCTGGGTTGTCTCAACCATGCACGGCTGACTGCGCGTGCGATCGAGACGGACGGCGTGCGATTGATCGGCTGGATCGGCAACTGCGTAGCCCCGGCGTTCGCCGAACGCGACGACTACGTCGAACTGCTGCGCGATGCGCTGCCGGCACCATGCTTTGGTGTATTGCCGTACGCCGAATCGCCGGATGCGGCGGCGATGGCATCGTCGTTGTCGCTGCCACCGGGATTTCCGTAGGGCGGGCTCAAGCCCGCCGCTCCGTTTTTTTCGAGTCACATTGCGATGATCCAAACCGCTTGGGCCATCGCGCGGCGCGGTTGTGTCGACACTGTCATGGCGGGCCAGGGCCCGCCCTACGCCATCTGCGTCTCCAACACGGTGTCGCCAGCTTCTGCATGCGCGTTGTCGTGCGCATGATCGCGGGCGAGATACAGATAGAACGCAGGCAACACGAACAGCGTGAACGCGGTACCGATGGTCATACCCGAGGCGATCACCGTACCCATCGAAAAACGCGCGGCCGCGCCGGGACCGCTGGCCATCAGCAGTGGAATCATCGCGAACACCAGCGCCGCGGTGGTCATCAATACCGGGCGCAGACGGATCGCGGTGGCTTCTTCGATCGCTTCGCGCTTCGACAGCCCCTTCTCGATCTGCAGTTTGTTGGCGAATTCCACGATCAGGATGCCGTGTTTGGTGATCACACCGACCAACGTTACCAGACCGACCTGGGTGTAGATGTTGATGCTCATGCCGGGGAAGGCTTCGATGCCCTGGAACCCGAGGATGCCGCTGATGATCGCCAGCACATTCATGACCAGCAACGCGCCGCAGATCGCCATCGGTACGGTGATCAGCATGATGAGCGCATCGCGGAAACTCTCGAACTGCGCCGACAGCACCAGGAAGATGATGATCAGCGCGAACAGCAGGGTGACCAGCATGGTCGTGCCCTCCTGCTTGAACTGCCGAGACTCGCCCGCGTAGTCCACGCTGTAGCCCTGCGGCAGCACTTCCTTCGCCGCCTGTTCCAACACTGCCAGCGCATCGCCCTTGGAAACGCCGGGGCGCGGCGCGAAAGTGATCGACACCGCATTCAACTGTTGGAAGCGCTTCAGCACCTGCGGCTGCGCCGATTCCTTCAGCGTGACGATGGTCGACAGCGGAATCAGTTCGCCGCTGCGGGTGCGGGTGTAGTAGTTGGTGAGCTGATCGGCGTTGATGCGATCGCTCCGCTGCACTTGTGCGATCACCCGATACGAGCGGTTCTGCATCGCGAAGCGGTTCGCGTAACCACCCGACAACATCGCCGACATGTCCGCCGACAGCGTGCGCATATCGATGCCGAGCGCGGCGGCCTTGTCGCGGTCGATCTGCACTTCGATCCGGGGCTTGTCGATCTTCAGATCCTTGTCGAGGAAGATGAAGCGCTTGCTGGCGTAGGCTTTCGCGAGCACGGCATCGGCCAGCTCCTGCAACTGCTGCAACGAGCCGATGCCGCCGATCACGAATTCGCCGCCGCCGTCGCCGCCGGCGCTGGGCAGCGCGGGCGGGATCAGCGCGAACACATTCAGGCCGGTGACTTCGGCGATCTTCGGTTGCAGATCCTGTTCAAGCACCTGTTTTGTCGAGCGCGTGCGCTCGCTCCATGGCTTGAGCACGAAGCCCGCGATCGCGCTGTTACTGGCGCCGCCACCACCGAAGCCGCCGTTGAAGAGGAAGTAATTCTCGACCTCGGGTACACCCTTGGCGATTCTGGTGACTTCCTCGGTGTAACGCTCGACATAGTCCAGCGTCGACGACGGATCGGCGCTGCCGATCGAGAATATGAAGCCCTGGTCTTCGGCCGGCGCCGGTTCCTGCGGAGACTGCATGTAAAGGAAGATGCATGAGGCGAACACGATGGCGCCGAAGACGCCGATCACGCCCTTCGTATCGAGCGCGCCATGCAGCCGGCGCTGATAACCATGGCGCAGGCGGTCGAAGCGCGCATCCAGCCAGGCTTCGAACCGGCTCTTGCCGCCATCGCTGTGCGGCCTGAGCATTTTCGCGCTCATCATCGGCGACAGCGTCAGCGCGATCACGCCCGACAACAGCACGGAGCCGGCGAGCGTGAACGCGAATTCGGTGAACAGTACGCCGGTGAGTCCGCCCTGGAAACCGATCGGCAGATACACCGCGACGAGCGTGGTGGTCATCGCCACCACCGGCCAGGCCAGTTCGCGCGCACCGCGGAGAGCAGCGTCGCGCGGGGACATGCCCTCTTCGATATGTCGGTGGATGTTTTCCAGCACGATGATCGCGTCGTCGACCACGATGCCGATCGCCAGCACCATCGCCAGCAGCGTCAGCAGATTGATGGTGAAGCCCATCAGCAACATCAGGAACAGCGTGCCGACCAGCGACAGTGGCACCGTGACTGCCGGAATCAATACGCTGCGAAACGACCCCAGGAACAGGTAGATCACCACGATCACGATGACGACCGCCTCGATGATGGTGGTGATCACCTCGTCGATGGCATCCTGAATCGCTTCGGTGCTGTCGTAGGGAATGGTGCCGACCATGCCTTCGGGCAACTGCGGGATGATGTCCGCATCCCAGACCTTGCGCACGGCCTTGATCACGTCCAGCGAATTGGCGTCCGGCGAGACATAGATGCCCATGAACGTCGCGGCCTGGCCGTTGATGCGCACGGAGGTGCCATAGTTCTCGGAGCCCAGCACCACATCGGCCACGTCGCCGAGGCGCACGATGCTGCCGTCCTGCTCGCGAATCACCAACTGCCGGAATTCCTCGGGCGTGCGCAGATCGGTGCGCGCTGTGAGATCCACCGACACCATCTGCCCTTTCGTCGAACCCAACGCGGACAGCACATTGTTGTTGCGCAGCGCGGCATCGACATCGCTTGCGGTCACTTTCAATGCGGTCATGCGATCAGGTTTCAGCCATACCCGCATCGCGAACGAGCCGGCGCCGAGAATCTCGGCGCGCTGCACGCCCGGCACGGTGACCAGTTTCGGTTGGATCACCCGGGTCAGATAGTCGGTGATCTGATTGTTGTCCAGCCGCTCGCTGGCGAATGAGACATACATCGCTGCGATCTGCTGGCCCTGCTGCAGATCGATGACCGGGTCTTCGGACTCCTGCGGCAACTGGCCGCGCAGCTTGTTGATCTTGGCCGAGATCTGGGTCAGCGCCTCGTTCGGATCCTGATCGAGACGGATGTAGGCTTGGATCGTGCTGACGCCGGCCGCGCTGGACGAGGTCAGGTATTCGATGCCCTCGGCGCTGGCGATCTCGCGCTCCAGAGGCGTGGTGATGAAGCCTTGGATGAGGTCCGCGTCGGCGCCGAAATAGGTGGTGCTGACGTTGATGACCGCGTTCTGCAGCTCCGGGTATTCGCGCACGTTGAGCGCGTTGAACGCGCGCAGGCCGAACAGCAGGATGAACAGGCTGACGACGACCGCGAGCACGGGCTTGTTGATGAAGATGTCGGTGAATTTCATCGCGTTCTCCCATGCGTCGCGGACGGCGCAGGGTGGATAGGGATAGAGGGCGTGCGCATTGCTTGGGCGAGGGGGCGCGTCAGCTGTTGTCGGGCTTCGGTGCGGCTTCCGCCGCAGGTTCGACTTTGTTGTTGATCGTCACCGTCGCGTCGTTGCGCAATTTCAAGAGACCGCTCGTCACCACGCGTTCGCCGGGTTTCAGACCGTCGGTCACCGCGACCAGATCGCCGCGCGTAGCACCGGTCTTGATGAAGCGCTGTTGGACCACGAGTTTGACGCCGGTGAGCGGTTTGCCCTGCATGTCTTTTTCGTCGGGCCCGTACTGCGTTTCGCGGATCACGTACACCGCGTTGCCGTAGGGGTTGAAGCTCACCGCGGTCTGCGGAATCACCACCACCGATTGTTCGCCGCCGAGATCGAAACCGACCTTGGCGAACGTGCCAGGGCGTAGTGCGTTGTCGCCGTTGACGAATGTCGCCTGCACTCTGACGCTCCGGGTTTCCGCGTCGATGAGCGGCTCGATCGCGGTGATCCGGCCGTCGAACGTGCGGCCGGGTTGCGAGTCGACGGTCGCGCGGATCATCGTGCCTTCCACGAGCTGGTCCATGCGTTGCTGCGGTAGCGTGAAGTCGAGGAAGATCGGGCTGATCGACTGCAGATTGACGATTGGACTGCCGGGCGCGATGAACTGGCCCAGATTCGCCTTGCGGATGCCGAGGGTACCGTCGAAAGGCGCGCGGATGGTTTTCTGCGCGATCAGCGCGCGCTGCGCTTCGACCTGGGCGAGTGCCGACGCGGCATCGGCAGCGCGCTGTTCGACATCGGCCAGCGATACGAGCTTCTGCTGGCCAAGTTCGCGCCAGCGATCGCGCTGCGACACCGCGAGTTTCGCGGCTGCGTCCAGCGCGCGCAGCGTAGCTTCCTCATTGGCGGTGTTGAGTCGTGCCAGCACAGTGCCGGCCTTCACCCGCTGACCCGGCTCGAACAGAATTTCGCGGATCACTCCGCCGGCTTCGGTAGTGACATCGGCACCGTTGACCGCGACGAAGGTACCCACTGCCTCGGCACCGTCGCGCCAACGTTCGGCTTTCGCGACTGCGACACTGACCGATGCGGGCGGCTGCGGCATGTTGTCGAAGAATTCGTTCATACCGGTATTCATCACGGCCTTCACTGCGAACACGCCGCCGAAGATCGCGGTCGCGCCGATCAGCATCCACGTCATCCGTTTTTTCGAGGACGGCTTGCGCTGCGATGCGCTGGTTTCGTCGTGGCGAGTCGAGTCGTAGCGATCGATCATGGGTAAACCTCGGAGCGAAGTGTTGTCGCGGTGATCAATGAGGTGGCTGTGCGGTATGTCTGTGGGCACACGCTGTCGAAAACTTCTTGGCAGAGGCGTGCGTTGAGCGCATCCAGTGCGGTGTCGTCGGCGGGGTCGAACAGGGGCTGCCATCCGTAGCCGTTGAGGAGGAAATGCAGATGTTTCACCAGCAACCTGTGCGGGTCGCCCAGCGCATGCGCATCGAGCATTCCTTCGGCGTGAGTGAGGGTATGCATCCCCAGAGCGAGTGTCCAAGGCCCGATGGTCACGGCCTGCGGCGATAAACCGATATCGGCGCGCAGGTCGCCCGCAGCGATCGCATCCTCGACAATGCCGTCGATCAGCAGGCCCAACGGTGCGCTGGCTTCCAGCGAACGTTGACGGGTCTGCAGCGACGCCGCACCCCAGATCACGTCGGTCCAGACGAATTGCGCGAGGCGGAAGTGCTCGGGTTGCGCACGGATCACCATGAGGTCGGCCAATGCGATCGCCAACATGCGTTCGCGACTGGAGCCGTGCCAGCGTGCGGCACGTTCGAACAGGTGTACGCGGCTCAGACAGTTGCGGGTGGCGAGCGTGACCAGCAGGTCTTCCTTGCTGGCGAAATGTTGATAGAGCGTGCCGATGGCGTAATCGCATTCCTCGGCGATCCTGGACATCTGCAGCGACAGCAGGCCGTCGCGCTGGATCAGCTCCTGGGCCTTGTCGAGAAATCGTTGTTCGCGTTCTGCGCGTTCTCGCAGTCGACGGTCTTTGGTGCTCATGGCGCGGCCGAAGGCTGTTTGGGGATCGAATTTTGAATTGAATTCAAAATTTGAGCAATAGTTATTTTTTAATAGCCCCGTGCCGTTTTTGGATGCAATCGACCATCAGAGGTCGTTCCCGGGTGTTTCAGACGACAAAAAACCCGGCAGCCTGCGCTGCCGGGTTCGAAAGAGCTGAAGCAACCCGCGATCGCGGACGCGGCTCAAATCAACGCGAAGCCTTACGGCCAGCGGCCTTGACCACATTCTCGGCGTCAGCCTGCACGGAGGCGGCGACGGTTTCGAACTGGCCCTTGGCGATCTGGGCGATGGCTTCGTTGGTCTTCACAGTGCGGCCGAAGACTTCCTGGCCTGCGCCGATGCTGCGCTCGACATTCTGGCGGGCGACCTGCACACCCTTCGGCCAGACGGCCTTGAGGGCATCGAAATCGCGCGCTTCGGCCAGTTGGCCCCAGAAAGCGAACGTGGCATTCATGTTCTCTTCGATGGCAGCGAGCTGCAGGCCGAACACGGCCTCGGTGTTTTCGAGGGCGAGACGACCGACCTGAGCCGAGGTGTCGGCGAACTGGCGGGTCGACTTGGTGAACTGATCATTGAACTGCTGGTACATGGCGGGCTCCTGAGGCTGGGGATGCCGGCAGGGAATGCCGGTGTTGTGCGGTGCAACATAACGCGGTTTTTGTTGCAGTGCAACATGAGCCGACGAGCGGCGGCTCTCCGTTCAGGCGCCAGAAATAAAGCCAGTGCATCCCGGATTCAAACCTGGCCCAAGCCTCAACCGCGAAATCGGCAACCCGAGGTGCAGGTTTCGTGAACCACGACTTCACTCAACAGCGGAAGTGCCGGTTTGAGGCGATCCCAGATCCATACCGCCAGCTGTTCGCTGGTCGGGTTTTCGAGGCCTTCGATTTCGTTGAGGTAATGGTGATCAAGACGGTCGTACAGTGGTTTGAATGCGCTCTTGATATCGGCGAAGTCCATCACCCAGCCGGCCTGCGGATCGATATCGCCGCTGGCGTGGAGCTCGATCCGGAAAGAATGCCCATGAAGGCGTGCGCATTTGTGCCCGGGGGGAACGTTGGGTAGACGATGCGCGGCTTCGAGT
Source organism: Lysobacteraceae bacterium (assembly GCA_040079515.1). Lineage (GTDB taxonomy): Bacteria > Pseudomonadota > Gammaproteobacteria > Xanthomonadales > Xanthomonadaceae > Lysobacter_I. Next base: position 82,298 of record JBEBKD010000007.1, on the reverse strand, counting down.
GTGAAGACTTTGAAGATGTCCATGGGCGGGCTCAGCGGATCGCGGGCCGCGATCTGAGCTGCGTGCGGGCCTGGACAGGGATGGTGGCTATGGGTGGACTCGAACCACCGACCCCAGCATTATGAGTGCTGTGCTCTAACCGGCTGAGCTACATAGCCAAGACGCCACCGCAGATGCGGCGAGCCGGAAATTGTCCATGTCCGGGGCGTCCGCGTCAATCAGACCCGTGTACCTCTGTCCGCGCTTGTCCTTGCCGGGCGCCCATGGCAGAGTCGGTAACAGCGGCCTTAAGGCCAAAGATTTCAGGAGTCCGCATCGTGATCGATCCGGACGGTTTTCGACCGAATGTCGCGATTGTCCTGATGCGCCCGGATGGCCGGGTGTTCTGGGCGCGCCGTGTGCGTCGTGATGGCTGGCAGTTCCCACAGGGCGGGATGAACAGCGACGAGACGCCGACCGAGGCGATGTACCGCGAGCTGCGCGAAGAAACCGGGCTGCGGCCGGAGCATGTCGATGTGCTGGGGAGTACGCCGGGTTGGTTGCGGTACCGGTTGCCGCCGCGCGCGGTGCGCCGCCAGGATCGAATGGTCTGCATCGGCCAGAAGCAGGTCTGGTTTCTATTGCAGTTCATGGGGGATGAAAGCGATCTGCAACTGGACCTGACCGACTCACCGGAATTCGATCATTGGCGTTGGGTCGATTTCTGGTATCCGCTGGAGCATGTGGTCAATTTCAAGCGGATCGTCTACACCCATGCGCTGCATCATCTGGCGCCCTTCGCGAGACAGGTCGCAGGCGCACAGGCGGTGCCCCCAGTATCGATCGAGCCTCGACGCTGGTCGCGATCTCGCGGCCATCAGAACCCGATAATGCCCAGAAGCGGGGAAGGCTCGGATTCAGGCTAGAGTGGAATTGACAATCATTCTCATCAATGGCTAAATGAGAGCAATTCCCGACAATCATTTCCTGCCATGTATGTGTGCCTTTGCAATGGCGTGACCGAGCGCGAGATCCGACAGACGGCGGTGGCGGGCTGCTCGACGATGGCCGAGTTGACCATGCGTACCGGCTGCGGCGCGGGTTGCGGCAGTTGTGTCTGCATGGCGACCGCGCTGCTGGAAGAGGTTCATGCTCATGCCACGGTGGACGGTGACTTCGCGCACGCGGCCTGATGCCATCGCTGCACCAGTCGTGGTTTGCGCGCTACAGTGGCGCATCGAAGACACGGAGCCTGCCATGAAAGGCGACCCCAAGACCATCGAATTCCTCAACAGGGCGCTCTACAACGAGCTGACCGCGATCAACCAGTATTTTCTGCACGCCAAGATGCTGAAGAACTGGGGGCTGAAGGAACTCGCCGATCACGAATATCATGAGTCGATCGACGAGATGAAGCACGCCGATAAATTGGCGGAGCGCATTCTTTTTCTCGAGGGTCTGCCGAATTTCCAGGCGCTGGGCAAACTGCGCATCGGCGAGACCCCGCGGGAACTGCTCGAATGCGATCTCGCGCTGGAACTGGATGCCGTGCCGCTGCTGCGCGACGCGATCGCGCACTGCGAGAAGATCGGCGATTTCGGCAGTCGCCAATTGTTCGCCGATATCCTCGATTCCGAGGAAGAGCATATCGACTGGATCGAAACCCAGTTGTCGCTCATCCAGCGATTGGGCGAACAGAATTATCTGCAGAGCAAGCTGGCGAGCTGATCTGTCGACACCGCAGAAAAACGGCGGCTTCGAAGCCGCCGTTTTCGCATCCGCATCGCGGAAAGGTCGGGTCGATACGCGCCCGGTCAGCCGATACTGCTGTTCATCAGTTTCAGGTCTTCGAGTCGATTCACGATCCGATCCGATGTCTTGGTGTATTCGCCGTCGAGCAGCCATTTCGCGGCATCGATCTTTCCGGATTGATGCAGGGCGACCACGCTGGAGGCCTGCTGGTGGAAGATCTTGTGCACCGCGCGCAGTTCGATGAACATCGAGTATTGCCCGAGCTGTTTCTGCCCGTCCGAATAGATCCACTTGCCCAGGTCGCAGCGATCGTCATGGCAAATGACCTCGGGCCGGAGATCTTCGCTTGAATGACCTTCGAGATAATTGTTCAGCCGGTCTTTCCAGTTTCTGTGCGCGCCGATCGCGACATCGAGATCGAGTGCGGTCAATGCCTGATTGACATCTTGCCGTGCTTTTTCCTGTTCTTTCTTGGAGCCGAAGCCCTTGAGGAAATCGAATAGTCCCATTGTTCTTCTCGCCTGAGAGTCCGCGTTCGTCTGACAGTGAGCACTATCAAGCAAGAACCATGCCTACTGGGCCGGATCGACTCGTCGCAAGGTCCCGATCCGCCCGACGGTGCAACGGCATCGACGATTCCGGGCCGATTTGCATTCAAGCTTGCAGGGCCGGGCGCATTGACCTGCCCGGTCGACACGCCTCAGCGTCAGTCTGCGGCAAATGCCGCCGCTTCGTGTCAGCCCCTAGGCGTTTTGCGACATGTTCGCGCGCAGTGCCTGACGGGCGCGGGCGAACTCGTTCGCGATCAGCGCCACCGCTACCGCGGGGCGCTCCAGGGTCTGAGTGCGGGTGGCCAATTCTAGTTTCTTCGCCGCGTTCGAAAGCGACATCGCGCCGAGATTGGCGCTGGACGATTTCAGCGTATGCGATGCATTGCGCAGCATCTCGTAGTCGGGGCCGACCGCAGCGGCTTCCAGCGCAGCGATCAACCGCGGGGTGTCGTCGAGGAAGACTTCGATGAGCCGGTCGACTTCCGTACCGAGAATGCTCCGCAGTTCTTCGAGCACTTCGGGATCGATGATCGGCGGCAGCGGTTCGGTCCGACGCGCGGGCGCCGTGGGCGCTGGCGCGGCGTTTTTTGCGGTCGGAGCCGGCGTCACGAAAGGATTCGCGGCGATGGCGGGACGATTGGCGGCGGCTTCCAGCGTGGCATCGGGGGTCGCAGCCGGTGGGATCGCAGTGATCGGTGCGGGCGTCGGTGTGGCGGCGGTCTGTTCAACGCTTGCCGGGATGGGCGCAGCGGGTTCGGCATGCGCTTGCTGCGACGAGATCTGGTGCCAGTGGAACAGGCAGCGTTCCAATTCGCCGCGGGTGACCGGTTTGGCAAGATAGTCGTCCATGCCGGCGTCGAGGCATTTCTGGCGGTCGCCGGCCATGGCGTTGGCGGTCATCGCCACGATCGGCAGGCGGCGGCCGCCGCTGGCGGCTTCGTGTTCGCGCCAACGCCGGGTTGCGGTGTAGCCGTCCATCACCGGCATCTGGCAATCCATCAGAACCAGATCGTAGCGTGAAGCGGACATCCGCAGCAGCGCGGCTTCGCCATTGGTGGCGCTGTCGCAGTGCGTGCCGAGCACACTGAGGAGTCGTTGGCCGACCATCAGGTTGACCGGGTTGTCCTCGACCAGCAGGATCCGCATCGGGCGCGCTGGTTCGGAACCCGGTGTTGCGGCGGTTTCGCCCACGTTGGCGGCATGGTTGTTTGCCGCCTCCGTGGATGCCGCGTAACTGCTGAAATCCTGCGCTGTCGGGTCGGCGGTGGGCTCGACCGTGCCGAGCAGGGCGGCGCGCAGGTCGGCGTCGGGCGCCTGGCGCTGCAGCAGCGTGACGACCTGCAGCAATTCTTCCGGCACGGGCTCGTCGCCCTGCAGACAGATCAGCCGCACTTGGCCATAGATGGTCTGGCGTTCGAGATTGCGCTGCAGGGCCACGGCTGTACTGCGCACGCCGGCGAGGTCGGCGATGACCGTGGTGTAGGCCCAGGTCGGGCCCTGACTGACGGCCGAGCGGATGCGCTCCAGGGCTTCCTGCGTGGTTTCGACGCTGGTGATGCGCAGGCCCCAGTTCGGCAGCAGCATGCTCAGGCGCAGGCGCAGGCGCTGGTCGCTGGTCAGCAGCAACACGCGGCCAGTGGTGGGCTCGGCCTGTTTGGCGGGGGTGATATCGCCCTGTACTTTCAGCAACGGAATCTCGAACCAGAACATCGCGCCCTGGCCGGCGTCGGATTCCACGCCGATGCGGCCGCCCATCAGGTCGATGATGCGTTTTGAGATCGCCAGCCCCAGGCCAGTCCCGCCGTAGAGCCGCGTAGTCGAAGCGTCGGCCTGACTGAACGCCTGGAACAGTCGCTCTTGCGCTGCGAGCGGAATGCCGATGCCTGTGTCGCGTACTTCGAAACGCAACTGGTGCTGCGCGCTGGTGTCGCCGATCTTGCGCACGTTGAGCGAGATGCTGCCGCGCTCGGTGAACTTCACCGCATTGCTGATCAAGTTGGACAACACTTGGCGTAACCGCACCGGGTCACCGCGCACCGGCAATCGCACCGACGGGTCGATCTGCAGGCTCAGGCGCAGGCCTTTGCTCTGCGCCGGGCGCTCCATCAGTTGGATCACCGATTCCAGCGTTTCGCGCAGATTGAAGGTGGTCGATTCGAGCTGGAGCTTCGACGCTTCGAGCTTCGAGTAATCGAGAATGTCGTCGACGATCCGCAGCATCTGCTGCGACGATAGAAAGGCGGTATGCACCATCTCGGCCTGGTCGGCCGGCAGTTTGTTGTGCATCAGCAGGTCGAGCATCGGCACGATGCCGTTGAGCGGCGTGCGGATTTCGTGGCTCATGGTGGCCAGAAATTCGCCTTTGGCCATCACCGCCGATTCGGCGTCCTGCTTGGCCTGCCGCAGTTGCTGCTCCAACTGGTTGCGGCGCTGCAGCTCGCGCTGCAGTTCGCTGCGCTCGGCGTCGCTGCGGGCGGCGATCTCGGCCGCTTCGCCCATGTGCTGTTCGTAGTGGCGCGAGGCGTAGGCGAGGAAGCCGACGACGGCGGCGGTGATTGCGGCCAGAGTCAGCGCGACGATCCGCCAAGGGCCCGACCCGATGGCGACATCGAGCGCCAGGGCGAGGGTGGCGCCGACTGCGGTGGCCAGCGCCAGCCAGCGGAAGGTCAGCAGCGAGGGCTTCGGATCGTTCAAATCGGGATACCTGGGTTGGGAACGGTGTCCTGCATCCGGTCCGCCCCGGACCGCGATGCGCCTGGCCGACAGTAGGCCGAACCCCGATGATGCCGCACCAGGCGCCGGCTTGACCAGCGCGTCGACCTGCCGACAGCGATGCTGCGTGCCGGCAATCCGTCAGAGCAGCGAGTGCTGGAAGTCGAAATCCATCGCGTCGGCCGCGCGCTGGACCAGATCTCCCTGGATGAAATCGATTCCGCTCAGCCACAGCGTCGCTGCTGTCTGCGGGTCCTCGACATGCTGGCCGATGACCTGCAGGCCGAGCAGATGCGCGCGCTCGATCGCCAACCGCATCTCATCCTGGATCGCCTGCTGGTCGATCTTGCCGGTGTAATGCGGCGACAGGCGGACATAGCTCAGCGGCAACTGCGACAGCAGCGCGTCGGCCTCTGCATTGGTCCGGTACTGGCCCAGGCATAGGCGGACACCGGCGTTCACCATGCGCTGGCAGAACTCGCGCAGCAGTACCGAATGCACCAGCGCGTCGGCCAAGCGGACATCGACCACCAACTGTTTGCCTTCGATGCCGAGATCGCCGAGCGAGGTCAGCAGCCACTGCGCATAGCCGTCCTGGCCGAGACTGCGCGCCGCCTGCGGTACGAACAGCCGTGCCGATTTGGTGCCGCGCTGCTCGCCGAGGATCGCGATGGCCCGGGTCATGACCCGCCGGTCGATTTCGTGCACCAGGCCGGCGCGTTCGGCCAGCGGCACGATTTCCGCCGCGGTATGCAACTGCCCGCTGCCATCTCGCAGCCGGACCAGCGTCTGGTACTGGACGTGATCGCCGCCGACCACCGAGACGATCGGCTGGAACGCCAGTTCGAGGCGTTCGTTCTTCAATGCATCCTGCAACTGGGCGAGCAGTTTCGTGGCGTGTTCCGAAACGGCGTCGGATTGCGGCCGGTACGCGGCGATCGCGTTCGGTTCGTTGCGCGCCAGACGCAGCGCTTCCTCGGCAGCACTGAGCGCGCTGCCGGCATCCTTGAAGCCGAGCGCCAGATCGACGTAGCCGACGCAGGCGCGCAACCGGATGTTGTCGCCGTTGATCGCGAGATTCTGGCCGACGAAGACATCGCGCAACTGCCGCGCCCAGATCGCATGACGGTCGGGCGGCAGGCCCGGCCAATACACCACGAAGGTGTTGTCGTTGAGCCGCGACGCCGGATGCTCGCCGGCCACCGCTGCGATGAGCCGCCCGGCGTCGGTGAGGATCGCGTCGAGCGCGGCATAGCCGTAGTGCTCGCGCAGTGCGGAGGTGCCTTCGATCACCACGAAATGCAGAGCGCCCACGCTTTGTTGCGGGAATGCCAGGGCCAACTGCTGCAGCATGTAGGTACGGGTCAGCAGGCCGGTGGCCGGATGCCGGCGCACTTCCTGTTCGCGCTGCAGTTTGAGCGCGCGGGCGCGGCGCACGCGGTTCTCCACCGCAGCGATCAGGTGCCGCGGACGTACCGGTTTGCTGAGGTAATCGTCGGCGCCGCTGTCGAGTACTTCGAGATGACTTTCGGGATCAGTGTCGCCGGTCAGGAACACCACCGGCATGTTCGCGTATGCGGCGTGGCTGCGGATCAGCGCGGTCAGTTCGGTGCCGCTCATGCCTGGCATGTGCAGATCCATCAGCACCAGATCGGGATGGAAACGATCGAGCGTGGCCATGGTTTCGCTGGCCACCTGCACGACTTCCGTGTCCATGCCGGAGCCCTTGAGCACGCCCTGCGCGAACATCGACTGGCTGCGGTCGTCTTCGACGATGAGGATGCGGTAGGCGGGTTCGCCCTGTTCGGCTGGCACCACTTGCGGCGTGGCTTCGACCGCTGCGGTTTCCGCCGCCGTCGGGTCGCCGAGCTGGGGTATGGCCGGCGGCGGTGCGTCCTCGGACCAGCGGCGCCAGTAGCCGGCCGGTGGCGATTCTGCGCGCAACTGCACGCCGGGGCCGCCTGTCCGGCCACCGGATGCTGAGGAATTGCGCTCATGAGGAACGAAAGACATCGAAGCTCCCTGCTTGAACGCGCATTATGCGTGTTCACTCCATGTTGGGAAGCCCGCGACGCACCTCCTCTACAGAAGCGGTCGGTGGTGCCGGTGAACGGTCATCCGGTCGAGAGGATCCGCGAGACCCCGCGATACAGCTTGCGCCAGAGCCACCAGACGACGATGGCAATGGTCAGGCCTGTGCCGACCGCGACCGTCAGCGCGATCCACGGATGCGACCACACCAGCGCCAATCCGCCGATCACTGCAGTGTCTTCGGCGACCGAAGCGGTCCAGTTGCTGATCGGTTCCGGTGAGGTGTTGAGCAGCGCCCGGGTGCCGGATTTCAGTACATGGCTGGTCAGCGCCGCGCCGGCGCCAGCGGCCATCATCCCGGCGCCGAGGTTGCCATCGGGCGACATCGCCGCCGCCGCGAGAAACGCGCCGGCCGGCACCCGAAGCAGGGTCTGCAGCAGATCCCAGCCCGAATCCACGCCCGGAATCTTGTCTGCGAAGAATTCCGCCAGTGCCAGCGCGCCCGAGACACCCAGGACCCACGGCGAGGTGGTGGCTTCCAGGGCGGGCGGCAGATCCAGCCAGCCGAAAAAGCCGGCGATACCCACGCCGAACACCGTGAGATAGGCGCGCACGCCGGCCAGCCAGGCCAGCATGATCCCGATGGCGAACACATGAGCTTCGGAAATGACCATTGTTTTTCCCCAACAGCGCGCCCGGCGGTACGGTAGCCGGAGCGCGGGCCACGGCCAAACGGGCCGCACGGGAGGACAGTATCAGAAGCCTTCCTTGACGAAGCCTTAAGGTCCTCACGTTAGGATGGACACAATGAACGACACGCCCGACGACACCCTGCCCAGACGTCGACCCAGCGCGCCCCGCAAGGCGGCGAAGGCGCCGGTCGCGGTCCAAGCACCGGCGGTTCAGGCGATCCTCGAACAGGCGCTTCATACCGAAACCATGGTGGTGGCGGACATCGCGGCCGTGCCGGAGTCGCCGAAGCCGGCGGCCAAGCGTCGCCCGCCGCGCAAGCGCGCAGCGAAAACAAAGCCGCTGCAGGTGGCCGAAATTGGGCAAGCGGTATCTGAACCGATACAAGCGCCGGAGCCCATCTCGCCCCCCGCCGCCGCCCAGGCGATCGTCGAAATCGTCGCGACCATTCAAGAGTCCGTTGAACCCGCGTCCGGAGACCTCGTTGACCCCGGGCCGGCGGAACCTGACGATGTCGACGGAAACGACAACCGCGCCTTCGTCGATCCGCCGCCTACCGACCACGCGCCGCCCGACGATGGTCATCCACCGGCGCTGGATATCGACCGGGAGCCCACCCATCACCATTGGGTGTACCTCGCGCTCGCGCTGTTCCTGCTCGCGCTGGGTTTTGGCCTGTGGGGCGTGTGGACGACCTGGCTCGCTGGCGACGGGACCTCGAACCAGAACGCGGCCGCGCTGCGCGCGAGCAGCGACAGGCTGCGTCAAGAAGTGTCCACACTGCGCCGTTCCGACCAGATCAGCCGCGACGCCAATCGCGATCTCGAACGCGCCCTTGCAGAGCGCGACGAGGAAATCGCTGGTCTGCGCGCCGATATCGCCTTCTACGAGCGCTTCGTCGGCGCCACCGGTCAGCGTCGCGGCCTGAGCGTCCACGATCTCGAAATGCAGGTGCAGGGCGGCGATGCCTGGCATTTCGTCGCCACGCTCACCCAGAACCTCAACCGGGGGGCGGTCAATACCGGCCGGGTGACGCTGTCGGTCGAAGGCACCCGCAACGACCGCCTCGAAAAGCTGTCGTGGTCGAGCCTGCGCAAGCAGAACAACGCGCCCGGCGAAAACTATTCCTTCAAATATTTCCAGCAGGTGGAAGGCGAAGTCATGCTGCCGAAGGACTTCAAGCCGCTGCGGGTGACGGTGCGTCTGGTCCCGGCGGGCGGCAGCGCAGTGGAACAATCCTTTCCATGGCCGGAGACCGTGCGCGGCGGTCGCTGAAGCCGTCCGTCGTGCCTTCAGGCATCCATTCGCGTCTGCTCCTTGAACCCCGGGTCGCATCCCTCCATCCTGTCGTCATGGACATCCAAACTTCCGCTCCCATCTCTCCTGCAGGCGACTCCCCGACGCAGTTGCTCGACTTCACTCCTGCCGCTGCCGCCAAAGTGCGCGAGTTGATCCGCGAAGAGGGCAATCCCGCGCTCAAGCTTCGGGTCTATATCCAGGGCGGCGGTTGTTCGGGGTTCCAGTACGGATTCGAATTCGACGAACAGCAGAACGAGGACGACTTCGCGGTCGCCACCGACGAGGTGACGCTGCTGGTCGATCCGCTGAGTCTGCAGTATCTGGTCGGCGCCCAGGTCGACTACACCGAGAGCCTGCACGGCGCGCAGTTCGTGATCCGCAATCCGAACGCGAAGACCACCTGCGGCTGCGGCAGCAGCTTCAGCGCCTGACCGGACGATGTCGGGCGATCCACTGCCGCCGCCTCGTTTCGCGTTCGTCGAGGGCGCGCTCGATCGCGCCGATGCATTGCGCGACAACACGGATGCGCTGCATGCCTACTGGCCGAACGCGCGGGTGCTGCTGGTCGATGGCGAGGGCAGAACCCGGGTCGATCCGCAAGGAAGTCTGTCGACGCCACGCGGCAGTGAAGTCGCGGCCGAGCACGGCCATGCGATCTTTCTCGGCATGCGCGGCGATGAGGCGTGGTTCGCGCAAGCCGAAGCGGGTGTCGCTGCCATGTCCACAGCGCCCGCATCTTTCGAGTCGAAAAGCGCGGCCGGCGACCGCGTCGATCTGCGTACCGCCGCGGCGCGATGGGCGCCGTTCGAGGCAACGGTCTTCGCTCAGGCGCGTGCGGTGCTGCACTGGCAACAGCGCCATCGGTTCTGCGGCGCCTGCGGCGGCGCGCTCGCGTTCCAGCGCGGCGGTTGGCAGGGCCGATGCGCGCAGTGCGGGCTCGAACATTACCCGCGTACCGATCCTGCGGTGATCGTCGCCGTCACCGATGGCGAGCGTCTTCTGCTCGGCCGTCAGGCGAGCTGGCCGGCGCGGCGTTATTCCACGCTGGCCGGATTCGTCGAGCCCGGCGAAACCCTGGAGCAGACCGTCGCGCGCGAGGTGATGGAAGAGTCCGGTGTGCGCGTGCGCGGCAGTCGCTACCTCGCTTCGCAGCCGTGGCCGTTCCCGTCGTCGTTGATGCTCGGATTCATCGCCGATGCCGAGCCCGATCCGCCGCAGGCCAACGAAGAGCTCGAAGACGCGCGCTGGTTCACCCGCGAGGAGGTGGGCGCGGCGCTGCGGGGGGAAAACATCGACACGGGCCTGCTGGTGTCGCCATCGATTTCGATCTCGCGCTGGTTGATCGAGTGCTGGCACGCCGGCATCGATGCCGATAGCGTTAACAAGCCCTAGACTGCGGCCATGTCCGCGACACTCATCGCCGTGATCTTCGCGCTTGCCCTCGGCCATCTCGCGCCGGGTCTGGCGACGTCCGTGCGCCAATACGACTGGTACGGCGTGTGGTTGCGTTGGCTGAGCGCCCGCAGTGGCGGCTCCGGCGACGATGCTGAGGAACGTACGGGGTTCTGGCGCGGCCGTTACGGAATCGTGCTTGCGCTCTTGCCGCCGCTACTCCTGGTCGGCCTGTTCCAGTTCGCGCTGCATTCGCCGCTGGCCGGCGTGGTCGGCCTGTTGTTCGGCGTCGCGGTGTTGTTCCATGTCTGGGGTCCGCGCGACCTCGATGCGGATGTCTTGGCAGTGGTCGACGCCGAGGACGCGGCCGCGCGTCGCGCCACTGCGGTCAGGCTGGGTGCGAATCCCGACAGCGGCCTCGGCGAAGCCGCCGCAATGGTCGAGGGTGTATTCGCGAGTGCGTTGCGCCGCTGGTTCGGCGTGCTGTTCTGGTTCCTGCTCTTGGGTGCTGTCGGTGCTGTGCTGTACCGTCTCGTGGCGCTTGCGGCCGAGGGCGAATACGCCGACGCACTGCCCGCGTCCACCCGCGACGGCGCGCGCCGTTTCTTCGCACTGTTGAATTGGCCGGTCGCGCAGGCGATGACGCTTTCGCTGGCGCTGGTCGGCAACTTCGACACGGTACTGGGCGTCTGGCGCGACGCCAACGGCGCCTCATTGCAACTGGATCACGCCCATCTCGGTGCTGCCGCCCGTGCCAGCGTGCGCTGCGAGATCGCCGAAGAAACGCAGGAGTTCATCGAAGAGGGTGCCACGCCCGGCAACGCCTGGGCGCAACTCGGAGACTCCCCGGAACTGCGCGACGCGATGAGTCTGGTGTGGCGGATCCTGCTGCTGTGGCTCGCGATCCTCGCTCTCTTCGTCGTGGCTGGTTGGGTGAGCTGATGCACTTGCGCGGCACTGCCGCGCGCGTCAGCGAACGCCCGACCATGGATGGTCGGGCAGGGCGATCCGAAGTCCGCCAAGTTGCGCCATGGATGGCAAAGTCGAGCCGATCGAATGCAGCGTGCACTTGCGCGGCACTGCCGCGCGGCCTCAACGAACACCCGGCGCGCTGCGCTGGGCCGGATGATTTGAGGCTGTTCGCACCGCATCGGGTCGATTTTGTAGGAGCGACGGAAGTCGCGACGAAGCGCCAGTGATTTTTCCGCAGCCTGTCGCGACTTCCGTCGCTCCTACGCAAAGCGATCACATCCGCGCCAACACCGCCTGCGTCGGCTTCGCCAGATTCAACGTGTAAAAGTGCAGCGACGGCGCACCGCCGTCGATCAGGCGCCTGCACATCGTCGCCACCAGATCCGCAGCGAATTCGCGAATGCCGTCGGCATCGTCGCCCAGCGCCTGCATGCGCTTGCCCATCCAGCGCGGAATCTCCGCACCGCAGCTTTCGGAGAAACGTTTGAGCTGGGTGAAATTGGAGATCGGCATGATCCCCGGCACCACCGGCACGGTCACGCCGAGCTTGCGCACGTCGTCGACGAAGCGGAAATACGCATCCGGGTTGTAGAAATACTGGGTGATCGCGCCATTCGCGCCGGCGTCGACCTTGGTCTTGAAGTGACGCAGATCGGCGAGCGCGTCCTCGGCTTGCGGATGCGTTTCCGGATACGCGCCGACTTCGATGTGGAAATGGTCGCCGTGTTCGGCGCGGATGAAGGCGATCAGATCCGAGGCGTAGCGCAGATCGCCGTGGTGGCCCATGCCCGAGGGCAGGTCGCCGCGCAGTGCGACGATACGCCTGCAGCCGAGCGCGCGGTACAGCCGCAACAACTCGCGGATTTCCTCGCGACTGCCGCCCATGCACGAAACGTGCGGCGCGGCGTCGAAGCCGTGTTCCTGCTTGAGGTGACGCACGGTTTCTGAGGTGTAGCTGAGCGTGGAGCCACCGGCGCCGAACGTGCAGGAGACGTAGTCGGGCGCGTACGGCTTGAGCTTTTGCGCGGTACGGTCCAGCAGCGCACGCTGCTCGTCGGTTTTCGGCGGATAGAACTCGAACGAAATGGAGGGCATCGCGATGGCCTGGTCGATTCAGCGGCAATAATATCTCTTCATCGCGATCAATGTAAAAGATCGTCCGTCGATTGCGGTTCCCGCCCGGAACGCGGACAGTCCGGGATCGCTCCCGGGCTGTCCGTCATCGCTGCTGTGCGATGCGCGGTCAGTACACGTCGCCGACGGTGTTGTGCACGTTGAACTTGCCGGTCGGGGTGATGATGCGCTTGTCGTCGATCACCGCCTTCAGCGTGCGGGTCTTGTCGTCCACAACTACGATCGCCGAGCGCTCGGTCTTGCCGTTCCACACCGAGAACCAGACTTCGTCGCCGGCTGCGTTGTACTCGGGCTGGACCACGCGTTTCGGGCCCGGGCCGAGATTGGCCCATTCCGCGATCGGCAGCACCACGAAGCCCTTGTCGAGATGGTGGATGTCGAACACCGCGATCGACTGGCTCATCTTCGGATCGGGGTTGAGCGGGGTGTCGACCCACAGGTTCGTCGACTTCGGATGGGTCTTGATGAACAACGAACCGCCGCCCTGGCCGGTGAGCACTTCGCAGACTTTCCAGGCGAACGCCTTGTGCTTCGCCGGATCGGTGCCGACCAGGGTGATCTTGGCGTTGCCCAGCGCCGAGGTGCCCCAGACCGGACCGCATTTCGGATGCATGAAGTTGGCGCCGCGACCCGGGTGCGGGATCTTGTCGACATCGATCAGCGCGGTCAGTTTCTGCTCGCGCGAATCGACCACCGCGATCTTGTTGGACTGGTTGGCGGCGGTGAGGAAATAACGCTTGGTGATGTCCCAGCCGCCGTCGTGCAGAAAGCGCGCCGCGCCGATCGTGGTCACTTTGAGGTTGTCGATGTCCTCGTAATTGACCAGCAGGATCTGTCCGGTTTCCTTCACGTTGACGATGAACTCGGGATGTTCGTGCGAGGCCACGATCGCGGCCACGCGCGGTTCCGGATGGTATTCCTGCGTGTCCACGGTCATGCCGCGGGTGCCGACCACCTTCAACGGTTCGAGGGTTTCGCCGTTCATGATCACGAATTGCGGCGGCCAGTAGGAACCGGCGATCGCGTACTTGTCCTCGTAGCCCTTGTACTTGGACGTTTCCACCGAACGCGCTTCGAGGCCGATCTTGATTTCGGCGACCTTGTCCGGCTTCGGCATCCACAGGTCGATCAGGTCGATGCGCGCGTCGCGGCCGATGGTGTAGATGTAGCGACCCGAGTGCGACGTGCGCGAAATGTGCACGGCATAACCGGTCTTGATGATGTTGATGATCTGTTTGGTGTCGCCGTCGATCAGCGCGACTTCGCCGCTGTCGCGCAGCGTGACAGCGAAGATGTTGTCGATGTTGAAATCGTTCATCTTCTTCTTCGGACGCTTGTCCACCGGCACGAAGGTGACCATGCTCTGCTTCATTTCCTTCATGCCCCATTCGGGCGGCGAAGGCGGATCGTGCTGCAGGAAGCGCGCCATGATGTCGATGTCGCTGGCGCTGAGTTCGCCGGACGTGCCCCAGTTGGGCATGCCTGCGGGCGAGCCGAAGTTGATCAGCGCGCGCAGATATTCGGTGCCTTTGGCGCGGGTGATGTCCGGCGTCAGCGGTTTGCCGGTAGCGCCCTTGCGCAGCACGCCATGGCAGCCGGCGCAGCGCTCGAAAAAGATCTGCGTCGCATGCTTGCGTTCGTCGTCGCTCAGTGGCGGCAGCGGCCCGGCATTGCCGGCGAGCGTGGTCGGCGCAGGAATCGCGGTGGGTGCGCCCTGGTATTTCGCTTCCGGTGTTTTCGCGCCCGCTTTCGCAGCTTCTGTGGTCTGCGTACCGCGTCGTGCAGTGATATCCGCTGCGGCCACACTGACGCCGGCATTGCCCCAGCTGTTGGTCACGTACGACAGCACGTTGGCGATGTCGGTGTCGCTGAGATGGTTCAGCGCCGGCATCACGCCATCGTAGTCGACGCCGTTGACCTTGATCTTGCCGCTGAAGCCCTTCAGCACCACGTCGACCAGCCGGTCCTTGGGCACGCTGCGGATGTAGTCGGAATCCGCCAGCGGCGGAAACGCGCCGGTCAGGCCTTTGCCGTCGGGCTGATGACAGGCCGCACAGTTGGCGAGGTAGGCGGCTTCGCCGGCTTCCATTGTCGATTTGGGCGGACGCTCGTTGACGACCTCGTCCGCGATCGCGATTGCGGAGGCGGCCGCGACGAGGACAAGTGCGGAGGCGATGAGTGTTTTCTTCATGGAGATTCCCCGGACACGGAAGGAGGCGTGAAACCGCGAGCTGCGGTGGTCTGGAGAGGATTGTCCGGCGCGGTTTTTCGCCGACGCATGACCTAGGTCAAGCAGGTCGCAGTTTCCGGTCGAAGCGCGCGGCGCGGCTTCCTACAATTCGGGTCGTCCTTCCGATGAGTCCTGCCATGCCCAGACTTTCCGTCACCATGCCGCTGGCTGTGTTGTGCTCGCTGTGGTGTCAGCAGGCGCATGCCGACGCCAATACCGTGGCGCCGCAGCCGCAGGAGCTGGACCGGGTGGTGGTGATCGCCAGCAAGGCGCCGGAGCCGGCCGGCCGCGTGGTCGGCACGGTCGCCGCGATCGAGCGCGATGCGTTGGAACGCTATCAGGTGCAGGACATCGCCGATCTGGTGCGCTACCAGCCGGGCATCGATGCGTTGGGCGACAGCACGCGCTTCGGCTGGCAGGGTTTCTCGATCCGTGGCCTCGACGGCAATCGCGTGGGTATGGAGATCGACGGCGTGCCGGTGGCCGAAGCCTTCAGCGTCGGCCAGTTCGCTGCGGCTGGCCGCGATCTGGTCGAACTGGATGCGCTGCAGCGCGTCGAAATCCTGCGCGGCCCGGCTTCCACGCTGTACGGCAGCGATGCATTGGCCGGCGTGGTCGCGTATCGCACCCGCGACCCCGGCGACCTGATCGCACGCGGCGATGACGACCATCAATTCTCCTCGCGCCTCGGCTGGTCGGGACGCGACGACAGCCTCGGCGCGTCCGCCGCATTCGCGTTGCGCGATGCCGACGACCGTTTCGAAGGCATGCTGATGGCGACGCGCCGCGACGGTCACCAAGCCGACAACGCATCGTCCGCGCATCCCGCCAATCCGCTGGATTACCGCCGCGATGGTGTGCTGGCGAAAGCCGTGTGGAACGGGCAGCAGTATGGACGTTGGGTCGCGACGTTCGATCACGGCGAAGGCGAGGCGCAGACCGATGTGCGTTCGCTGCGTTTCGGCCCCGGACGTTTCTCGACCACCACCGACCTGCGCGGCGACGACCGTTACCGCCGCATTCGCGTCAGCCTCGGTGCGGAGTGGTCGCCGGAATCGACATCGTGGCTGGGTTGGCTCGATCGCGCCGAACTGCTGCTGTACACGCAGCGCAGCGAAACGCAGCAGGACACCGCGCAGACGCGTCTGGCCGATCGCACGACGCGCTTCCCGTCGCTGCGTCTGCGTCGTTTCGAGCTGGAGCAGCGCAACAGCGGCATCGAATGGCTGGGCGAAGTGCGCAGCGGCGAAGGCGCGATCCGTCACCGGCAGGTGTTCGGCGTCGAACTCGCGCGCACCGATGACACCGGGCAGCGCGACGGCAGCGAAATCAATCTGCTCACCGGCGCCAGCAGCAACGTGGTGCTGGGCGAACGTTTTCCGGTCCGCGATTTTCCGAACAGCGAGGCGCGCGAAACCGGCGTGTTCTGGCAGGACGAGATCGCGATCGGCGAGCGCTTCGCTGTGGTGCCGGGGCTGCGCTGGGAGCGTTACGAACTCGACGCCACCGCCGACGCGATGTTCCGCGAGGATTATCCGACCGTACGCGTCGCCGACATACGTCGTTCGGCATGGACGCCGAAGCTCGGTCTGCGCTGGCAGACGGGCGAGCATTCGACCTTCTTCGCACAGTACGCGCGCGGCTTCCGCGCACCGCCGTTCGGCGACGTGAACATCGGCCTGTCGCTGACCCTGCTGAATTACGAAGTGCGGCCGAACCCGGATCTGCGCCCCGAAACCAGCCACGGGCTCGAAGCGGGTTGGCGCTGGCAGCGCGACGGCATGCGCGCCAGCGTGTCGGTGTACCGCAACCGCTATCGCGATCTGATCGATTCGCGCGCCAATCTCGGCATCGATCCGGTCAGCGGCGCGCTGATCTTCCAATCGGTGAACCGAAGCCGCGCGCGCATCGAAGGCATCGAAGGCGAATGGCAGTGGACGCCCGCCTTCAGCAGCGACTGGGAATTCCGCGCCGCCGCCGCGTGGGCGCGCGGACGCGATCTCGCCCGCGACCGGCCTCTCAACAGCGTCGCGCCCGCGCGTATCGTGCTGGGCGCGAGCTGGGCGCCGGTGCGCGCGGACTTCGGTGTGGAAGCGGTGGCGACCGGCGTCGCCGGGCAGTCGCGTCTCGACGAAACCGCCGGGCCGCTGTTCCATGCGCCAGGACATGCCTTGTTCGATCTCCACGCGTGGTGGCGACCGGCGCAGGAAGTGCGCGTGAATCTGTCGCTACTCAACGCCTTCGACCGCCGCCACTGGGACTGGAGCACGGCGCGCGGTGTGCCCGCGACCGCCAGCGATATCGACTTCTACACGCGCCCGGGCCGCAGCCTCGCGCTGTCGGTGTCGTTCGACTGGTGAGCGCGAACGGTTGCGGTGCGGCGTTACACTCGCCGCACTTCATCCAGTCGCATTTCATTCATGACCGCCGCGATGTCCATCGTCCTCACCGAATTCGCCCGCCCGCGTCTGTTTCCGCGCGAACCCCGCAGCAACACCATCCAGGACTGCACGCCCGAAGCGTTCGAGCATCGCCTCAACGCGGAGACGCCGCTGGCGGTGCTGGATGGCTATGCGCCGTTCTGCAAGTTGCACGTGCATCGCAACTGGACATCGACGCGCTGCATGACCATCCCGATCGACGACGACAATCGCCATCGCCTGCGCACCGCCTACGAAGCGCGCACGAAGGACGAACTACCGGTGCTGGTGCGCTGGTTCGAGGGCGTGCAGCCGCCGATCGCGGAATACCTGATCCCGATTCTCTACAGCCGCGAGCAGATGGCGAAGGAAGGTACGCCCGTCGACGCCGACTGGGGCGTGGTCGGCTGCCTGTACACGATGACGCCCGAAGAAACTCCGATGGCTCCGATCACGATGATGCGCAATGCGTTGGGTGTGGAGGAGGGTGGGTCGGGGGTGCCGCTGGATCGGGGCGCGTATCTGCGGAGTGTAGGGTTTTGGGAGACCAACGCGGGATGGAGGCCTTAAGGCGAAATGCGTAGGCTGGATTGTAGATCTAGGCTAATCGATCGATAGCTGAATGGTTTAGTCGATGAGTTATTCTGAAGGCTGATACCCTCTTGGTGAGGCGTGTTTGACATGTTTCTTATTGGAGATGGAAACTTCTTGCAGTGCCTGCTTGGGGGTGCTTATAGTCGATACGCTAATCATGGAGGGGTAGCATGAGCATTCTTGTCGCGATAACAGCTGCATTGGCTGCGGTCACTGCTGCTTTAATTGCTGGCTTTTTTTCATATTCAAACATAATCAGCTCTAAAGAAAACAAAGTATCTGAGTTCAGGTTGTCGTGGCTAAACGAACTTCGTAATGAAATCGCAGACTACACATCTGCGGTGCAAGATCTTGCTAGGCTGCAGCGGCTGGAATCTTCAATTTCAGGCAATGAAAAAGTGGAAAACAAGTCGGAAGAGGAAAGAAAAACAGATCGCTATAAATTGAGAAAAGATGCGTTTGACCGTGCTGTCGTCAATCTTTCTAAAATACAGCTCCGCCTGAACCCGGAAAAAATTTCACTATTTCCAGATAGCGACGAGGCTGTCTTCTTCAGGGCTGTTGTTGCATCAAAAGAATTAATAAATTTGACAAAATATAAAGAAGCAATATTTAGCTGCCAAGATATTAGAGATAAAGCGGCGCCGATTCTGAAGTCAACTTGGGTCACTGTTCGAGATGGCGAAGAGGGTTACAAAAAAACAAAAAAAATAGCGAAGAGAACTTTGATTTGTGGAATCTTATTTTTATTATTAGGGTATTTTGTACTTGTCGGTATAGCTGTTAGTGCGGGCATCCAATCTTCCAGTCAATCTGACTCGAAAGTAATAACTGTAATTAGCCGATAAGTTGTTAAGGCCGAAATGTGAGCTTTGCACTTGCGAATGTGATGAAAGGCTGGCGTGTGGCGGGTATGGCCTGCCATGTGACCACAAAAGAAACGCGCGCCTAAGCGCCCGTTTCTTCCCCGGATGAAGGCTACGATCAGCAATAAATCCCGGGCACAGCCGAAGGCCATACCTAGGAAACTTCAGAAAGGAATGCGTGCGGTCATCCCGGGTATGCGCTTTGCGCACACCCGGGCTACGAAAAAGCCATCTTCAGTCGCTATCCGCCACTCGGCACGGACGCAGCACAGCGCGACAGATCGGTGGCGATGTCTCAAGATCCAGACGCAACTGCACGACATCTTCAGTGCAGACAGGCGGTGCGGCCCGGTGCAGAAGCGTGATCCGTCCGCCGAAACCGGGATCGTCCAACGCGGCTTCGGCCAGTAGATGCAGCACATGCACCAGATAGCGCGGCCAGTCGAGTCCGATCACGTCTATTTCAAGTTCCCAGCGTCCATCGCCCTCGTCCCAGAGCATGTCCATCTCGGTGCCTGGCACGGGGCCGCCGTGGGTACGCAGTGGAACCAGCAGGTCCCCCAGACGTGGATAGCGCGTCTCGGCATCCACCAGCGCAAAGCCCACGGCATCCGACTCGATGCACGCCAACAGCGGCGCCACGGCGGCGCGCGCAGGGTGGCCCGCGAACAGTCGCACCTTGGTGAAGTTGGCCCACCAGACCGAGCGATCGTTCGCGGGCATTGACGCCAACAGGCGGGCGAGGCCGCGCGCCAGGGCAGGCATGTCGGGTTCGCGCACCACCACGAACAGCGTGCGGCGCGCAGTGGTTTCCGCACCGGCGCGCGCCACCGCTGCCAGGCGCCGGAGCATCATGACCTCATGCAGGGATGGCGTCACAGCAGACATTGCATCACCGCGTGACGAAGGCCGGGTGTGGCCTTTTTCTGATCCAGCACTCCGAGGGCAGCGTACACATTCGCACTGCCGTCGCGCTTGATGAGTCCGGCGAGCGCGGTCTGGTCCGCAGCCGTCGGCGGGCCAGGTTCGTGTACGGCGAGCAGGCGTCGTGCGTGCTCCAGACATTCGCCGAGGCCTGCATCGGAATAACTGTCCGGTTGGCGCAGGCCCAGCGCATGCAGGAAGTAGAGGCGGAATCCCAGCCGGATTTCGGCTTCGCTGGCGCCGCTGGCCACCCGCTTGAGCAGGCGCGCGCCGGTGTACTGCTCCCAACCGCCCTGTTTGGCGCTCAGCACCTGCCCATCGATCGGCACGCGCATGAATCCGATACGGCGACAGCGCATGCCCAACCGTTCGAGCACCCGCGCCAGTGCTTCGTAATCGCGCTGGATGTTGGCGTCGTGGTAGAGACACACGTGGTCGTAGCGCGGCGCGCAATCGAGCAGATCGCGCAGGATGGCGAGGATGTAGTTGGGCAGGCCATCCTCGGACACCAGCACGCGCAGCGGGCGGCCTTCGTCGGTGAGATCGAGGTAGATGCCGCCGCCGAAGTGGCGCTGGTCCAGCACGATGTCCTGCGCACGCAGCCGTGCAAGTACGGCCTCCTGATCGAGGCCGAAAGGCGCCGAATGGAACAACGCGTCCTGCGCCAGACCGAGCGTGGCGAAGACCTCGCCCCACAGCGTGAGAATGCGATGCGAGGCCGGGTGCACATAGCCTTCCGCCTCGATGCGGCCGGCGTAGGCGACGACCCGATCGGCGGCGGGCAGTCCGCCGCTGCGGTGACAGTCGATGTACAGCGCGCCGATGTCGCCTTCGCCCATGGTGCTGAAATCGACACCGCTGTGTTCGCGGTCGAGATAGTCCCAGAAGCGGATGGTCTGCAGCGAGATATCCCAGGGGCGGCGGTTGTGCCAGATCGTGCCGGGCGTGAACAAGCCTTCGAAGCGGTGCATGAAATCCAGCTGCAATACGCCTTTGAGATGCGATGGCGTCAGCGGCTTGGTGGGCGTGATGCCGACGGGCGCGTAGAGCGTGCTCATTCCGCCCTGCGATCGTCTGCGAAGTCTTCGCGCAACCCATCGCGCAACTGTGCCAGCGCTGCCTCCGGCGCCGCGCCGTTGTCGATGATGCGGTGCGCCAGGCGCCGTCCCAACAGCAGCTCGTCCTCGAAGCTGGCGAGCCGCGAGCCGATGTCGCCGTCGCGTTCGATGCGCGCACGCAGATGTGCCTCGACGCGTTCGCGCGGCGCCTCGACCTGGTAGACGATATGCGCAGGAAAATAATGCGGCAGGCGCTGCAGCAGCATCGCGCGCAGCATCAAAACGCGAATGCTGTGGCCATCGTCCTCCAGCGCTTCACGGGGCAGGCCGTAACGCGCCTCAAGGCCGAACAGCTGCACTGTTTCGAGGAAAAAGCCCGCCTGCTCGCGCGCCGTGAATTCTTCGTCGTCGATGAAGACGTGATCGGCGTTGGCCGGGTCCTCGTAATGTCGCGACTTGCGCGTGGTCCATGTCGGCACCAGCCTGACAAGGCCTTCCTGGCGCAGCGGGGCGAACAGCGTGCTTTTGCCGACGCCGGAAGGACCGATCACCACCAGTATCTTGGACATCATGGGCTCACGTGGGCAGCAAGGGTTGCAGCGAGATCACTGCGACGACGGGCACGAAGAAGTTGTCCACGCCTTTGTGCGAGGCCGCTTCGACCAGGGTCAACGCGGCGCCCACTGCGACTCCGGTCAGCAGCGCCGTCATCGGCGGCAGGCCTGCGAACTGCGCTGTCGGCCACAGGATGGCCAAGGCGGACAGGAAGAACGCTGTGCTGCCGAGATAGGATTTGGAATGATTGAGCAGCGTGTAGCGACGACGCCCATAAGCGGTGCCGATCAGGCTGGCCAAGGTGTCGGAGATGCACAGGACGAGATAGGCGGCGAGGAACGCGGGATACGAGAAGCCGATCGCTGCGACCGCCGCCACCGACAGCGGCAGCAGGAGATCGCCGTAGGAGGTCCGCTCCACCGACATGACCGAGCGCATCAACACCGTGCGGCGCAACAGTGCGAGTGCAATGAAGCTGCCCACCGCGATCAGCAGGAGCTGGTGATGGTCGATGCCGAACAGCGGGAACGCAGCGATGAGCAGGCACGTGCTGACGTGCACGGATTTGCGCGAGATCTCCGCAGGGGCGCCGAAGCGATGCACGATGTCGCCGAACAGACAGCATGCAACGATGCCGAGCACGAACAGGATCACCGCGCGGGGCTCACGATGCGGTCTTTGACCTGCGGCGGACGCAGGCCGGCAGCGACGCGGTCGCACCAGTCCTGGGCGAAGTAAGTCGGCGGTACCCGTCGTATCTCTCCCAGCGGCGTACCGGCCAGTGCTGGATCTGCGGCATAGGCTTGGCGCAGCAGTGCGTCGTCGATGCCGGCGTCTTCCATGTTGTCGCAGGCCAACAGCAGATCGAGCGCGCCTCCCGCCGCAGGTACGAACGTGAAGTTGCGCACGCGCAGACCGTGCTCGGCGCCGTAGCGACGCATGAAGCGCAGCAGCGCCGACTCGGGCACGGCCGCGGACGCGGTGATGCGCCCGGCGTAGGCCACCATCGGCGTCTGGCCCGCGTGACCGGTGACATCGAGCAGATCGCCCAGTACGTATCGGCAGAAGCCGCCGGCCTGGGTAACCACGACGGCGTAGGAAGCACCTTCGCGCAGCTCATCGAGCCGCAGTGGCGCTTGCGTCGCGCCGGCCTGCACATCGAGGAATTCGAAAAATGCGGCGTTGTAGGCCATGACCCCGCGCAGGCCTTCCGGCAACAGATGCAGGGCCAGCGGCGCCTCCGACGCGGCCAGCGGCGCCGGCACCACGACGACGTCGGCGCCGTAATCCGCGACCAGCTGCGGCAGATAGACCCCGGCGATGCCTTCGTCCCAGCAGATCAGGCGCTCCACGTGCGGCCACACATCCGATGGCAGCAGGCGTCCGCGTGCGGCACGGCGCGCGGCGAGCTGCTTGGCGAGTTCGGGATCGGGCGCGACCACAGGGCGGCCTGCGAACGTACCGGCCGCGATGTCGGCGCACAGGCGCTCGGCGTTGGTGTCCAGCAGATGCGGGATCGCAGCCAGGATGGCGGGATTGATGCCGACGAACTGGCGGATGTCATGGCCCGCCGCCATGCGGATGCGGAAGTACAGGCGGTCGAGATCGGCCGGGATATCGGCCGGCACCGAGGCCCAAGGACCTTGCGTGCCCGGCTCCAGCAGGGCCTCGCTGCCGAACTCGTTCGCCAGGTTCACCTGGCTCAGACCGACGTGCGGCATGCCGCCGGTCAGCACCGATGTGTCGCGCAGCGGATCCCACTTGAAGTTGATGGTGAGGTCGCGACTGGCCATCACGCCCGGATGGGCGCGCATCGTGCCCTGGAGGTAGGTCAGGTAGAACGGGTTGAACGCTTCCTCGAAATAGACGCGCGGCAACGGCAGCACCTTGGCGCGGCCTGCGGTGCTGCCGCTGCTGGAGATGAAGCGGAAGACATCGCCGGGGAACAGCACGTCGCGTTCCCCAGCGACGATGCGGTCGACATAAGGACGCAGATCTTCGTAATTGCGCAAGGGCACCCGGCTGCGGAAATCGGCCAGACTGTCGATGCGTTCGAAGCCGTGCTCGCGACCGAAAGCGGTGCCGCGACCACGCTCGATCAGGCGGGCCAGCACCTCGTCCTGGGTCCGCGCCGCAGCGTCGAGGCCGCCGACGAAGCGCTGATAATGTTGCTGGCTCTGTGCAATATCCATGGCAGAAACTTCCTGCTCCGGTGAATGAAACGCCCAGTCTTTCTCAGAAGTCTTTCCGAGACACCCAGTGCCTGGTGGCGCACGGCTTTATTAGCATCATCCGGACGGCACGTCCAATGGCGGCATTCGGTATTTTCCTTGCGGGTCAATGACAAGCGACCCGGGTATGCGGAAAGATCATCTTCGCTTCCCTTCGCGAAAGACCGCAAAAAAAACGGGCGCCGAAGCGCCCGTTTTTTTGTGTTGCTTACAACCGCCGTGGATCAGTAGCGGTAATGCTCCGGCTTGTACGGGCCGTCTTTCGACACGCCCAGATACTCGGCCTGTTCGGTGGTCAGTTCGGTCAGCACCACGCCGATCTTTTCCAGATGCAGGCGCGCCACTTCTTCGTCCAGCTTCTTCGGCAGGATGTAGACCTTGGCTTCGTACGTGTCCTTGTTGGCCCACAGGTCGATCTGCGCGAGGGTCTGGTTGGCGAACGAATTCGACATCACGAAGCTCGGGTGGCCGGTGGCGCAGCCGAGGTTCACCAGACGGCCTTCGGCCAGCAGGTAGATCGAGTTGCCATTCTTGAAGGTGTACTTGTCCACCTGCGGCTTGATGTTCAGACGCACGGCGTCCGAGTTGTTGAGTTTGTCGACCTGGATCTCGTTGTCGAAGTGGCCGATGTTGCAGACGATGGCTTGATCCTTCATCTGCGAGATGTGCTCGAGCGTCAGCACGTCCTTGTTGCCGGTGGTGGTGACGTAGATGTCGCCACGGCCGAGGGTGGATTCGACGGTGTTGACCTCGAAGCCTTCCATCGACGCCTGCAGCGCATTGATCGGGTCGATCTCGGTGACCACGACGCGGGCGCCGTACGCGCGCAGCGAATGCGCCGAGCCCTTGCCGACGTCGCCGTAGCCGCAGACCACCGCGACCTTGCCGGCCAGCATCACGTCCATCGCGCGCTTCAGGCCATCGGCCAGCGACTCGCGGCAGCCGTACAGGTTGTCGAACTTCGACTTGGTGACCGAGTCGTTGACGTTGATCGCCGGGATCAGCAGCTTGCCCTGCTCGGCGATCTGGTACAGGCGATGCACGCCGGTGGTGGTTTCTTCAGAAACGCCCTTCCAGTCCTTGACCACATTGGTCCAGAACCCGGGGCGCTCTTTCGCGACGCGCTTGAGCAGGTTCTTGATGACGCCTTCTTCGTGCGAAGAGGCCGGTTCATCGACCCACTTGGAGCCCTGTTCCAGCTCATAGCCCTTGTGGATCAGCAGGGTGACGTCGCCACCGTCGTCGACCACCAGCTCCGGGCCTTTGCCGCCCGGGAAGGTCACCGCGTCGAGGGTGCAGTCCCAATATTCTTCCAGCGTCTCGCCCTTCCACGCGAACACCGGGGTGCCGGTGGCGGCGATCGCCTGCGCGGCGTGGTTCTGGGTCGAGAAGATGTTGCAGGAGGCCCAGCGCACGTCGGCGCCGATGTCCTTCAGGGTTTCGATCAGCACGGCGGTCTGGATGGTCATGTGCAGCGAACCGGTCACGCGCACGCCCTTGAGCGGCTTGGCGGCGGCGTGCTTCTTGCGGATCGACATCAGGCCCGGCATTTCGTGTTCGGCGATATCGATTTCCTTGCGGCCCCACTCGGCTTCGCCGAGCTGCATGTCGGAGACTTTGTAATCGGGGAGGGTTTTGACTTGTGCGTTCATGGCGATGGTTCTTCCGTCGAGTGCGCCCGGGCGAATGGCCGGGTGCGCAGTGAACGGGCGCCGTTCCAGAGTGAAGCCTCCACCGAGCCTGATCCCGGACCAGAAAGCCGGGCTTGCAGCGCCCCTCGGCGGGGAGGGCGGCATTGTATCTCTATCTCGCGATGAAAGGATGAATCAGTCGGGGCGGGGGCCGGCAGCGCGATCCCGAGATGATCCCGCTGGGAGTCCGCGTGCCTGGATGGCCGGGGTCATGATGACCGCGACTGTCGTCACATGACGTTGTCGTGATGATCCACCGGGCAAGGACAGAGGGAGGATGTATGGGCACGATCCAGAAGGTCGGTTTCGCCGATTTCGAACGTCTGCTGGCGGCCTGGGAGCCCCGGCGCAGGATCACCGAATTCCACGTGCACCACACCTGGCGGCCCCGGCATCGCGACTTCCGCGGCCTGGCCACCATCGAGGCGATGCGCCGCTATCACATCGAGCGCGCGGGCATGAGCGATATCGCCCAGCACCTCACCATCGATCCCTTCGGCGGCATCTGGACCGGGCGGCCCTTCGACAAGCCGCCGGCCAGTGCTCGTGGTCACAACGGCAACGCGCATGCCGGCCCGTTCATGATCGAGATGATCGGCGACTTCGACGCGGGACAGGACCCGTTCGACGGCGACCAGAAGCGCGTGGCCTATGCGGTGATCGTCGCGGTGCTGCGCAAGTTCGGCCTGGATGCCGACGCGGTCCGCTTCCACAACCAGATGAGCGGCAAGACCTGCCCGGGCAACGCGATCGCGCTGAAGCCGTTCCGCAGCGACATCGAAGCCTTGCTCGCTGGCCGGCAAACGATCGAACTGCCCAGGCGTTCGACTGCAGTGCTCGATCCGGCGGCGGTGCGCGGATGGGCGCAGACCGCGCGCGCGTTCGAGGCCGATGCCGACGACGAGACGCAGCTGGAGCAGGATTACGCCGAGGTACCGGAAACCGCATCCGCTGCGATCGAGCAGGAGCTCTTCGCCGATCTGATCGAACGCGGCGACAGCGACGGCAGTCGCGGCGCAGCGGCGCGCGGCGTGGACTTCAGCGTCCATCCGCTGCTGCCGTACGTGATCAATCTCTCGCGCGGCGTGCTGTCCAGCGAAGGCGAGATTTCCAGCAGCCCGGGTCAGTTCTCCTGCACCCGATCATCGCTGCGCGCGATCGTCGAACAGCATCTGCCCGCCTATATCGCCGCACGCAAACAGGAAAAAAAGCCGGCGCACCTGCTGTTCTATTGCCACGGCGGACTGGTCGATGAAGGCGCGGCCCTGTGCTACGCGCGCAGCATCGTGCCGTGGTGGCTGGCGCATGGCGTGTATCCGATCCTGTTCATCTGGGAATCCGGGCTGCTCGAAACGATGCTGCCTTCGTGGGCGACCAAGCGTGCGCTGGCGCCGCGCGCGGCGCCCACCGACACCGCATTGGAATGGGCGACGCAGCTCGCTGCCCGGCCGGTCTGGGCACGGATGAAAAAACACGCCGAAGACGGATCCAGCCCGCGCATCGAAAGCCAGGACAACCGCGCCGGCGGCGCGTATCTCTTCGCCGAAATGCTGAAGCCGCTGCTCGCGCAGCAACCGGATCTGCGGTTGCACGCCGTCGGTCACAGCACCGGCCCGATCCTGCTGTCCGCGTTCATGCCGCTGCTCACCGGCGCCGGTTACCGCTTCAAGACCATGAGCTATCTCGCGCCTGCGATCCGTACCGACCGCTTCGAAACGCGCGTGCTGCCGCTGCTCAAACCCGCAGCCGGCGCACCACCGAAGATCGAAGACCTGACGATGTACACCATGACCGACGCGGCCGAGCGTCAGGACAACGTGGCGTGGATCTATCGCAAGTCGCTGCTGTACTACGTGCGCAACGCCTGCGAAGACCACACCGACGGTCGCATCCTCGGTCTGGCCAGGGATCTGCGCGAGCGCAAATCGCTGGCTGCGCTGTTCGGCATCGGAAAAGACACGTCGGCGCTGTCGTACCGCAGCGGCAACATCGGCGTCGAATTCTCGCCGGCCAGGGATTCCGGGCAGATCAACGCCAACACTGCGGCGACGAAACACGGCGGTTTCGACAACGACGCCAGCACCATGTTCGCGGTGCTGGAGCGCGTGCTCGGCGAAAAGCCGAAGGTATCCGAAGGCAAACACCAGTTCCCGAGCGAAGACGCCTTCGACCGCTGCGGTCTCAACGACAAGGAGCGCGACTTCACGCTCGACGATGACGCCACGCGTGGCGGTTGTTCCTGCTGTTGCAAATGCGGCGGCGACGGCATGCCGCCGGAACGTTTCGGCGACGATGTCGAACCCGGCGACAGTACGGATGACGATCGACCGGAACCCGCAGACGACAGTGGTTCCGCTGCGCCGCCGGACCCGCCGACGCTGGGCGGCAGCGGTGCCGGCAATCGCAAGCGCGCCACCCGCAAGCTCGCGCTGTGCATCGGTATCGACAGCTACGCCGGCCAGCCGCTGAGCGGCTGCGTCAACGACAGCAAGCGCTGGGCCGACACGCTCGACGGCCTCGGCTTCCAGGTCAAGCGCATCATCGACCGCGATGCGACGCGCAGCGCGATCGTGCAGGGCCTGCGCGAGCTGATCGTCAATGCGCGCGATGGCGACGAACTGGTGTTCCAGTACGCCGGCCACGGCACCCAGGTCGATGACGACGACGGCGACGAGTCCAGCGGTTTCGACCAGGCCTTCGTGCCGATCGATTACGACAAGGGCGCGCTGCTGATCGACGACGATTTCTATCTGCAGACCGAAGCGTTGCCGAAAGGCGCGTTCCTCACGATGTTCATGGACTGCTGCCATTCCGGCAGCAACAGCCGCTTCGCGCCGCGACTCGCCGCCACCGGCAAGCGCGGCAGCGACGAACGCGTGCGTTTTCTGCAGCTCAGCGACGATGTGCGCCGCAAGTTCCTGTCGTTGCGCAAGGGCAAGTCGGCGCGCGCGCGCGGCGCCGGAGAGCGTCTCGCGCTGCCCGGCGTGGTCCACTTCGCCGCCTGCCGCGACGACGAATACGCGTGGGAGAGCAACGGTCAGGGCGACTTCACCCGGCATGCCAGTGCGTTGCTGGCGAAGGCGGCGCGCGACGGCAGCAGCAATCGCGCGTTCATGGATGCGGTCGTGGCCAAGTTCGGCACGCGTCCCCGCCAGCATCCGCTGCTGCTGAAGCCCGCAACCGGGCTGTCCACGCGTCGTCTGCTGGGAGAATAGAGCACGCCATGGTTTCCAGATATTAAGGTTGCTTTCTACTAGTGATCGAAAAGAAAGGAGATCTCCATGTTTGATCCGCCAACCGCCACTGTTGTGGCTTCCCTTGTTGCTGCTCTGGTTGCTCTGTTGACTTTGCGACAGACTGTCAAATTCAATCAAAAGCTAGTCCATGTTGGCATCTTTGCGGATGAGCAAAAAGAGGTGAGGTCCCGACTCAGGGAGTTGGCAGCTTTGATGGGGGAGATGGACGTTGCAGTCCGAAACTTTGTCGAAGATTCGGGAAAGTTTGATGACGCACGACTTACTCAAGAAGCCGTGCATACTTTGGCGATTGTTTCTAATTTCTTTAAAGCTACCAACAAAGAAAAGACTATTGACTATCCTGCTGAAATTAGAATTGCCAGCGAAGAATTGAAGGAAAAAATAACACGATTTTTCCTTGAACTCGATTTTACCAGTGACGGTAGAAAAGAAGATTTTGCTCAAGACAAATTAAAATTGATTTCACATGAAATTCGTGATCAGGTTGAGAAATGCTCTGAACATATAAGAAAACACGTCTCACCGTTTTGATCCTCTTCGACCAAGAAGAATTCTTCATGAAACGTAGAGTTTCCGACAAGCCGTGGCCATTCCAAGTCCACGACAGCCTCAGCCGAAAACGCGCGCGGCTGGCGATGCAGAACCGCGAGATGCCGGCGCGGCGCAAGCTGCGCGTGTTCGCGCAGGATCCGAGCCTCGGCACCGAGGATGGCGCGATCTACACCGTGTCGATTCCATACGAACCCCTGCAGCCCGGGCCGCAGGGCGCGGTGCTGGTGGTGCAGGACATCGACGAAGACACGCAGACGCCCTACGACGGCGTCGATCTGGATCGCCCGGCGGTGCTGATGGAGAACGGCTTGCCGCCGAGCAGCACCAACCGCGCCTTCATCCAGCAGATGGTGTACGCCGTGGGCATGGAAACCTATGAACGCTTCGTGCGTGCGCTCGGACGCGATCCCGGGTTCGGACCGCTGGGCGGCGCAGGCCACGCCGATGGCAGGCTACGCGTCCTGCCTGCCGCGTTCAAGGATGCCAACGCCTATTACGATCGCGAAAGCGGCGCGCTGAAATTCGGCTACGCCACCGCCGAACGTTTCGCCAAAGGCCCGAGCCAGCCCGGCGCGCTGGTCTACACCGCGCTGTCGCGCGAGATCGTGGCGCACGAGATGAGCCATGCGCTGCTCGATGGCCTGCGCCCGAATTTCATGCGCCCGACGCACCCGGATGTGTCGGCGCTGCACGAGGGTTTTTCCGATCTGGTCGCGGTGTTCATGCGTTTCTCGCAGCGCGAGATGGTGGAGCGTGCGATCGAGAAGACCCAGGGTGGACTCAAGGACGATCTGCTGGTGTCGATCGGCAGGGAATTCGGCTTCACCCAGATCGACGGCCACAATCCGCTGCGCACCGCGATCACCACGCCGGGCCCGGACGTGGCCATCGCCCAGAGCGACATGTACATGCATTACGACGAGGAGCACGACCTCGGCGCCGTGCTGCTGTCGGCGGTGTTCGATGCGTTCTGCGAAGTATTCGAGCGCCGCACCGGCAGGATCAAGCGCTCGCTGGCGACCTATCAGGGCCGGCTGTCGCACGAGGGCATCCACTGGCTGGCGCAGCAGGCCTCGGCGCTGGCGCGGAAGTTCCTCAACATCGTCATCCGCGCGATCGACTACTGCCCGCCGTTCCACTGCACCTTCGGCGAATACCTGCGCGCGCTGATCACTGCGGACTACGACCTCGTCGGCGAAGAAGGCACGACGTACCGCGAGATCATCGTCGACTCGTTCCGGCGCTACGGCGTGACCGTGCCCGACGTGCCCACGCTCAGCGTCGAAAGTCTGCTGTGGAAGCCGCCGCAGTCCGGGCGGATCGTGATTCCGCAGCTGCGCTTCCGTAATCTGGGGCTGACCTTCGACGATGGCTTCTGCGACTGGCCGCAGGACGACGACGGCACATCCGTGCGCCGCGCAGCGCAGGCGCTGGGCAATACCATCTGCACGCCGCAGCACGCGCACGATTTCGGACTGGTCGAACCCGGTGGCGCGTTCGCACCGCCGCGGTTGCTGTCGCTGCGCACCCTGCGCCGGGTGTCGCTGCGCGGCGATGTCGCCTTCGATCTGGTCGCCGAAGTGGTGCAGAAGGCACGGGTGCGCGAAGGCTGGTTCCTCGGCGGCTCCACCATCGTCGTTTCGTCCGAGGGCGAAGTGCGCTACGCCATCGCCAAGCACGTCGGCAGCAAGAACCGGCTCGCCGCGCAGCGACGCTGGCTGCGGAGCCAGCCGAAACACATCCAGGACGCGGCCTGGCACGAGAACTCGATGGTCTCGGCGCGGCTGCAGCGGAATCTCCACCGCGAGCATTGAACCGCGCAGGCCATGACCTGTGGCGCATCCGCCGCCACGGGTCCGGGGCCATGATGGGCGACTGCCTGTTGGCTGTTTCCAGGAGCTGTCGCCGTCATGACTTCACGCCGTTCCGCAATCCGTCCGCTCGCCCTGCCGGCGCTGCTCGCCCTCGCCCTGACCGCACCGGTCGGTTTCGCCCAGCAGCCCGCCGCGCCGCAGGCCCAGTCCGCTACCGGCTACCGCGAGCCCGTCGCCGAACTCAAGGCCATCGTCGACGCCGCGCGCCCGCCGCAGCTGTCGCTCAGCCCGCACCGCGATCTGGTCGCGCTGCAGCAGGTGCCGCCGCTGCCGTCGATCGCGCTTGTCGCGCAGCCGGAGCTGAAGCTCGCCGGCCTGCGTCTGAATCCGCGCAGTTACTCACCCAGCCGCTTCTCGTTCGTCAGCGATCTGTGGCTGATGGATGTCGCCACCGGCAAGGAAATCCGCATCGACGGCCTGCCGCAGCCGCTGTCGCTGGCCTCGGTGGTGTGGTCGCCGGATCAGAAATTCCTCGCGCTGAACCAGTTGGATCCGAGCACTGGCGGCAATGCGCTGTGGCTGGTCGATGTAGGCGCGCGCAAGGCGCGGAAGCTGCTGGATCAGCCGTTGAACACCATCAGCGGCGCTCCGCGCTGGATGCCCGACAGCAAACGCCTGCTGGTGAGTCTGCGCGTGGGGCAGGGCGGCGC
The DNA here is from genome assembly GCA_040079515.1 of Lysobacteraceae bacterium. GTDB lineage: Bacteria > Pseudomonadota > Gammaproteobacteria > Xanthomonadales > Xanthomonadaceae > Lysobacter_I. Next base: position 50,884 of record JBEBKD010000007.1, on the reverse strand, counting down.
ACCGGCGGCGGACATCATTCCCTCCGGGCCCAACACCCAGGAAACCAGCGGCACCGGCAGCGTGCGCCAGCTGCGCACCTATCAGGACATGCTGCGCAACGAGGGCGATGCCCGCACGCTGGAGCACTACCTGCGCGTGCAGCCCGCGCTGGTGGGCGTGGACGGCAAGGTCGCCAACATCGGCAAGCCCGATCTCTACGTCGGCCTGTCGCCGTCGCCCGACGGCCGCCATCTGCTGTCGCAGCGCATCGAACGCCCGTTCTCCTACCAGGTGCCGCAGTACTTCTTCCCGCGTCGCATCGAAGTGCTGGATCTGTCCGGCAAGCTCGAACACAGCGTCGCCGCATTGCCCCTGTTCGACGGACTGCCCAGCGGCAACGATGCCACCACCACCGGCGTGCGCGACATCGAGTGGCGCAGCGACGCACCGGCCACGCTGGTGTGGGCCGAAGCGCAGGACGGCGGCGACCCATCGAAAGCCGTCGACATCCGCGATCACGTGCTGATGCAGGCCGCGCCGTTCGACAAGACACCGACGGTGTTGGCGAAACTCGCCACCCGCTACGCCGGATCCGAGTGGGGTCGCGGCGATGTCGCGTTGGTTGGCGAATACTGGTGGAAGACGCGCAAGGTGCGGACCTGGAAGATCGCGCCCGATGCGCCCGCCACTGCGCCGAAGTTGATGTTCGAAGGCTCCAGCGAAGACCGCTACAACGATCCCGGCAGCCCGGTGAGCGTGCGCGACGACCACGGTTTCTCGCGGCTGCAGTTCAGCCCAGACGGCAAGAGCATCTATCTGATCGGCGACGGCGCCTCGTCCGAAGGCGACCGCCCGTTCCTGGACCGCTGGAATCTCGACGACAACAGCAAGCAGCGACTGTTCCGTTCCGAAGCCCCGCAATACTCGTCCGTCGCGGCAGTCCTCGACGACAACGCCGGCAGGATCCTCATCACCCGCGAATCGCCGACCGAGCCGGTGAATTTCTATCGCGTCGATCTTGCGACGAAAGCCGCGCCGGTCGCGCTGACGCAGTTCCCGCATCCCACGCCGCAGTTGAAAGATGTCAAGAAAGAGCAGATCCGCTACAAGCGCAAGGATGGCGTCGAACTCACCGGCACGCTGTATCTGCCGCCGGGCTTCGAGCCGGGCCGCGACAAACCGCTGCCGCTGCTGATGTGGGCCTATCCGGCCGAGTTCAAATCCGCCGAGGCCGCATCGCAGGTCACCGACTCGCCCTACCGCTTCAACGCGATCAGCTACTGGGGCCCGCATCCATTCCTCGCGCGCGGCTATGCGGTTCTCGACAACCCGTCGATGCCGATCGTCGGCGAAGGCGACAAGGAACCCAACGACACCTATCGGCCGCAGCTCATCGCCAGCGCCGAAGCCGCCATCGATGAAGTGGTGCGTCGCGGTGTGGCCGACCGCAACCGCGTCGCCATCGGCGGCCATTCCTACGGCGCCTTCATGACCGGCAACCTGCTCGCGCACACGCGGCTGTTCAAGGCCGGCATCGCCCGCAGCGGTGCATACAACCGCACGCTTACGCCGTTCGGCTTCCAGGCCGAAGAGCGCAACTTCTGGGACGCCCGCGACACCTACCAGACCATGTCGCCGTTCAACTACGCCAACCAGATCAAGGACGCGCTGCTGATGATCCACGGCGAGGAAGACAACAACTCCGGCACCTTCCCGATCCAGAGCGAACGCATGTTCGCCGCGGTCAAAGGCCTCGGCGGCACCGCGCGTCTGGTGATGCTGCCGAAGGAAAGCCACGGCTACCGCGCACGCGAATCGATCCTGCACATGCTGGCGGAAACCGACGCATGGCTGGATCAATATGTGAAGAACGCGAAGCCGACCGAAGCGGTACCAGTGACGCAACCAGCAGCGAAATAGTCGCCCGCCGCCGTGCTTCATTCCTTCTCCCCGCCAGCGGCGGGGAGACAGCCCGAAGGGCGGATGAGGGGCGAAGCGCCGATGGCCTCGAAACAGAACAGGACAACAGCACGCCACCGCGCTCACGTGCGGCGCTTTTTCAGCATCGCTGATCGCATTCGACAACCGCCCATCGCCATCCGATGATGGCCCACGTCGCGATCGAGCGCTCGCACTTCGACAGGGAGCTTCACCATGAACGAGAAAGTCAAAGTCGGTCTGGACGAATGGATCGTCGCCGACCGCACCAAAACCGATCTGATGACCGACGGCCTTTCCGGCTGCGTCGCGGTGGGCTTGGCCAAGGGCGACAAGGTCTCGCTCTCTCACGTCTACTCGAACTGCACCGCCGACAACTGGGATGCCTACAAAGGCAAGCTCGACGCCGCGCTCACCGCTTCGGGAATGGGTGACCTGCACGGCAGCAAAGCGGTGCTGGTCTGTTCGCAGGGCGACATCACCGATGGCAGCAGCGCCTACCTGCCGCAAAAACTCAAAGCGTGGCTCGAAGAAAAGGGCGCGGAAGTTTCGATCCGGAAAGACAACGGCTGCACGATGTCCGCCGCCGACGGCCCCTTGACCTGCACGCTCAAGAAGGATGTCGACCCTGATCTGTATCGCTACGGGTTCAAGACTTCCACCGACGAATCCGAGGGCATGCTGCTGCGCAGCAAGTTATCCGGCGACGCCAAAGCCGCCGGCCTGCCGCATCCATCGCAGGCCGACAGGGATTACGCCGGGCCGATGTTGACCAATGGCGAACATCCGGCCAATGGCCTGTATCGATCGATCCTCGCCAAGATTCCCGATGAAGCGGAAGACTTCGGCGACAAGGCCGGCATGGCCGCTGCATTGACCGTACGCGCATTGCGCAAAGGCATCGACGGTGTCGACGAAGTCAGTCTGGGCGCGGGTGGCAACAGCGACCGCTTGTTCCTGCTCAAGGGCAGCGCCGATGCCGGCAGGTCGGCCTTCATCGAAATGGGTCAGGTCGAAGACACACCGCTCCGCTCCAGCAGCCGCGAAGCTGGCGATCTGCATCGCGCGATGGCGCCGGTGGTCGTCGCGCAACCCAGCGTGCCGGTGGTGGCGCAGAGCGATGCTCCGGTGGTGGCGGAAACGCACAGTCCTAGATCGATGTAGGTCTTGGCAACACGGCTTGGAAGCGCTGACCGGGGCATGGCTGGTTAGCCGGTTACGGCACTATTGAAAAAAAGTTTGCCGTTTCTTTCAAGGCTGTTTAGAGTCTGAAGCCAGACTTTCAAAGCCGGAGCCGCTTTGCACCCGGATGATTTCCAGGCACCCCAGTCAGGTCGTGTCGTCCGCAGCGTCGAAGGCCATCCCGCGTTCGTGCCGGCGCCGTTGCCGCCCGAGCTGCTGTTCGATACCGACCTGGTGCTGCGGCTGTCCAAGGCCGATGCCGCGCTCAGCGAGCTGGCCGGCCTTGGCCGCGTCCTGCCCAACCCGCATCTGCTGATCGCACCGTATCTGCGCCGCGAAGCCGTGCTGTCGTCGCGCATCGAAGGCACCCAGGCCAGTCTGGCCGACTTGCTGGCACAAGAAGCCGGGCAACCCTCGCAGGCCCGCCCCGACGACGTGCGCGAGGTGCGCAACTATGTGGCGGCATTGGAATCCGGCATCCAGCGGCTCGCCACCCTGCCGCTGTCGCTGCGCCTGGTGCGCGAACTGCATGCACAGCTGATGGAAGGCGTGCGCGGCGATCAGGCCACACCGGGCGAATTCCGCCGCCGCCAGAACTGGATCGGCCCGCCCGGCAGTACCCAGGCCGAAGCCGTATACGTGCCGCCGCCGGTGATGGAGATGCAGGCGGCGCTGGTCGAATGGGAAACCTACCTGCATCGGCGCGAAGAACTGCCCGATCTGGTGCAGTGCGCGCTGATGCACGCGCAGTTCGAGACCATCCATCCGTTTCTGGACGGCAACGGCCGCGTCGGCCGCCTGCTGGTCACGCTGTTCATGATCGAACGCGAGCGCATGCCGCAGCCGCTGCTGTATCTCTCCGAATACATCGAAGCGCGCAAGACCGGCTACTACGAATGCCTGCAGCGCACGCGCACGCACGGCGACTGGGCCGGCTGGTTGCGTTACTTCCTCGACGGCGTGGCCTGGAGCGCCACCCGCGCCGCGCGTCAGGCGCGCGAGCTGATGGACCTGCGCGAAAGCATGCGCCGCCGTGTCGCCGATGCGCCGCGCGCGCTGGCGCTGGTGGATGAGCTGTTCGTCAATCCGTATCTGGACACCGCGCGGGTGAAACATCTGCTGGGCGTCACCGACCCCACCGCGCGCAGCGCACTGGCCGCGCTGGAGCAGGCGGGTCTGATCGTGGAAACCAGCGGCCGCCAATGGGGCCGCCAATATCTTGCGCGCGATGTGCTGCGCGCCATCGAAATGCCCACCGATGCCGGCGACGAGCTGGACGAAGGAAGACACCGCAATGCCTGAATTGAACTGGCTCGGCGACCGCAAGGCGCGTCAGGCCTCGCGTCATGTGCAATACCGTCTGCTGCAGCCGGTGGCCGAAGTGGGCGATCCGGCGGCGGAGAATCTGCTGATCCAGGGCGACAACCTCGATGCGCTGAAAAGCCTGCTGCCGCTGTACGCCGGGCGGGTGAAGTGCGTGTTCATCGATCCCCCCTACAACACCAAAAGTGCGTTCGAGCACTACGATGACAACCTCGAACACAGCCAGTGGCTGTCGATGATGTATCCACGGCTGGTGCTGCTGCGCGAGCTGATGAGCGAGGACGGCAGTATCTGGGTGACCATCGACGACAACGAGGCGCATTACCTCAAGGTGTTGATGGATGAGGTGTTTGGGCGAGTAAATTTTGTGGCGAATGCGATTTGGCAAAAAGCAGATTCACCAAGAAATTCAGCGCGCCAATTTTCAAGCGATCACGATCACGTCTTTATTTATTCAAAAAAGCAAGATTGGGTTCCCTTGCGCCTCCCTCGCTCAGATGAGTCTGATGCGATTTACTCGAATCCAGATGGAGATGAGCGTGGTCCTTGGATTCCTGGAGATCCTTACGCTAATAAACCCTACTCGAAGGGTCTGTACACCATTGCTGGTCCAACAGGGCGTGAATTTTCACCGCCGCCGGGTAGGTATTGGCGTATTTCAGAACAAAAATTACGAGAGCTCGATAAGGAGGGGAGAATTTGGTGGGGACCAAAGGGCGATGCGCGCCCAAGTATCAAGCGCTACCTCACAGAGGTCAGTGACTTGGTTCCTCGTACTCTTTGGCTCAAAGATGCTGTAGGAAGCAACCGAACATCAAAGAATGAAATGCGAGCGCTATTCCCCGGTGAAGAGTCTTTTGGAACGCCGAAGCCAGAGAAGTTGATAGAAAGAGTGATTCAAATCGCCACTACGCCAAACGATATAGTTCTTGACAGCTTCCTGGGCTCTGGTACCACCGCCGCTGTCGCGCACAAGATGGGCCGGCGCTGGATCGGCATTGAGATGGGCGAGCATGCGCGCACCCACTGCCTGCCGCGTCTGCAGAAAGTCGTCGAAGGCGAGCAGGGCGGCATTTCCGAAGCCGTCGGCTGGCAGGGCGGCGGCGGCTTCCGCTTCATGCAGTTGGGCGAGCCGGTGTTCGACGCCGACGGCCGCATCCGCGACAGCGTGCGCTTCGCACCGCTGGCCGCGTATCTGTGGTTCCTGCATGCGCGCACGCCGTGGCCGGACGCGCCCGCGCCCGGGTCGCGCAAAAACCTTTCCCCGCTGCTTGGCTTGCACGGCGAAACCGCCGTGGTGTTGTTGTACAACGGCATCCTCGGCGACCGTCGCCCGCAGGGCGGCAATGTGCTGACTCATGCGGTCTTCGATCAACTGTGTGCGCTGAAGCCTGATCACGCCGGGCCGTGGCTGATCTACGGCGAAGCCTGCCGTCTCAGTCCGGCCACGCTGAAGCGCTGCGGCATCGCGTTCAAACAGATTCCCTACGATATTCGCGGACGCTGACGATGGACCTGACTCTCAAGCAGTATCAGCAGGATGCCTTGGCGGCGCTGGATGCGTTCCTGATCGCCGCGCGCGGCCAACAGACCGCCGAACAGATGCAGAGCGCCTTCACCGCAGCACGCCGCGAAGCGCTGGGCGACAGCGCGCCGCTGTTGCCGTATCGCCCGTTCAGCACCACCATGCCGGAGATTCCTGCCGCTTGTCTGCGCATCCCCACCGGCGGCGGCAAAACCCTGATGGCCGCCCACGCGGTGGAGCGCGCGGCGCGTCTCTACATCGGCAGCGCCGCACCGCTGGTCTTGTGGCTGGTCCCCAGCGACGCCATCCGCACGCAGACACTGGAGGCATTGAAGACGCCGGGGCATCCGTATCGCGATGCCCTGCTGCGCTACTGGCCCGACGATCGCCTGACCGTGCTGGACATCGCCGATTGCGCGCAGTTGCGCGCGCACGATTTCGGCGGCCGCGCCATCGTCGCCGTGGGCACGCTGCAGACCTTGCGCGTGGACAAGACCCAGGGCCGCAATGTCTATGCGTATCGCGAAGACTTCGAGCCGCATTTCGCCAACGCGCCGGACGCAACGTTCTTCGAGCGCGTGAGCCAGGCGGATCTGGACGCGCAGCCGTATCTGTCGGCCGCAGACCTGGGCAAGATCAAACGCAGCTTCGCGAATCTGCTGGCCTGGCACCGGCCCATCGTGATCATGGACGAGGCGCACAACGCACAAAGCAAGCTGTCGCTGACCGTTCTGGAGCGCATCCGCCCCGCGTGCGTGATCGAATGGACCGCAACGCCCGAGCCGGCGCAGAACCTGCTGTATCACGTCTCCGCGCAGGCGCTGAAATCCGAACACATGATCAAGCTGCCGATCGTGCTGGCGCCGCATCCCAATTGGCAGGAAGCGGTGCGCGACGCAGTGCTGACCCGCGCGCGTCTGGCCGAGGATGCGGCGAAAGAGCCGGACTACGTGCGCCCGATCGTGCTCTTCCAGGCCGAGAACAAGGGTGGCGAAGTCACCTTCGAGGTGCTGGAGACGCATCTGATCGAACAATTGGGCATCGACAAAACGCGGATCGCCGTGCATACCGGCGACCGCCGTGATCTGGAAGGCCTGGACCTGTTTCGTCGCGACTGCGCCATCGAATTCATCATCACCGTCGAAGCCTTGAAGGAAGGCTGGGACTGCTCGTTTGCGTATGTGTTCTGCACCGCGCAGAACATCCGCTCCAACACCAAGATGGAACAGTTGCTGGGGCGCGTGCTGCGCATGCCTTATGCGGTGCGCCGGCAGGCGGAGACGCTCAATCGCGCCTATGCGCATGTGTGCGGGCAAAGCACGGCGCAAGTGGCCGACCAGTTGGCGGACCGACTGGTGGCGATGGGTTTCGAGGAAATCGAAGTTGCGCAATTCGTGCAGCCGCTGTTGACCGGTGATCTGTTGCCCCCGCAGGCACCGGCTACCGCAGTGGAATCGGTGTTCGAGATTGATGAAGCCTTCGGTGTGGTCGCCACCGCCTTGGCGGTGGCACTGCCGGAGCATGTGCAGGTGCAACCCAAAGGCAGCAACGGCGAAGCAGGCACACTGTCGGTGCGCGGGCCATTGACGGCCGAAGCCATCGAAGCGGTGGTGGCCGGTATTTCGCGCAAAGCCGATGTGCGCGACCAGGTCGCGCATCTGTTGCAGCGCCACCAGACCCGGGTCGTCACCGCCGCCGCACCCAGCCAGCGCGGCGAAGCGTTCGCCGAGGTACCGCTGTTGGCGCTGCCGCTGCAGGGCGAGTTGGCGCTGTACGAACCGGAGCTGTTGGCCGAGTTCGCGGATTACTCGCTGGCCGGCTTGCCTGCGGAATTGCCCGACTTCGCGCGCGTGGACACGGTGCGACCGTATCTGATCGACATCGAGCGCGGGAAATTGCGAGTGCAGGAAGACTCGGCGCAGTACACGCTGGATCTGGATGCTGCCGAGGAAGGTATCAGTCGCGAAGGCCTGATCCGCGAACTTGACCGCCGCCTGCGCCGTGATGCGATTCTGCAGCCGGACATGATCGCTTGGCTGGGGCGCATGCTGGATGGATTGTTGGCGCGCGATTTCGAGCTGACCTATCTCGCGCGGCATTTCAACGACGTGGCGGACGCCTCTGCCGATCGACTGGATGCGTTACTGCGTGCGCAGCGTCGCGAGGCGTTCCAGCATGCGCTGATCACGCCAGCGGAGCGGCCGCGTCTGGATACACGGTTCACATTCCGCTTCGAGCCGCAGCAGTACCCGGCGCGCTGGCATTACAACGGTCGTTACGAGTTCCGGAAGCACTATTACCCGAAACCGGGCGAATTGAAATCGGAGATCGACGGCGAAGAAACGGCGTGCGCCATCGCGTTGGATCGGTTGCCACAGGTGCGGCATTGGGTGCGCAATCTTGAGCGCCAGCCGGAATACGCGTTCTGGTTGCCGACATCGACCGACCGCTTCTACCCGGATTTCGTCGCCGAGCTGGATGATGGACGTTTGTTGGTGGTCGAGTACAAAGGCGCGCATCTGTACGACAACGCCGACTCGCGCGAGAAACGGGAGATCGGAAATGTCTGGGCAGATGCCAGCAATGGCCACTGCGTGTTTCTGATGGTCAGCGATGCGAACAAGATCGGTGTCGCGGTGGCGACGCAATTGCAGCGGGTGTTGTAGACGACAGCAAGTAGCCCGGATAAGCGAAGCGCACCCGGAATGAACGACGAAGATCCCCGGGTGCGCTTCGCTTACCCGGGCGATGCTGCTGGATTTCTCCGATGGCGAGGTCCGGGTGATGGATTGCCAGACCAGTCGCTGCGCCCGGTTGACGCTTACAACAACATCGGCGACAGTTCGTTTTCGACGCGTTGTGACCAATCCACTCGCCGGATCGTTTTCGCGATGTAGTCCCATTCACGCAGCAGCGTGCCATGGTCGCAGTCCATATTGAAAACGCGGATTTTCCTGCGGTCGCGCACGACATTTTGGACGTTGTTGTTGGGCAGTCCGGAAACATGGTCGCTCAGTTCGGCCGCATTCGGGTTGATGTCGATGTTGAGGTACGGTTTCATCGTTTTGAACAAGAGTACGTTGGTGTGTCGCAGTTCGCGATTGATCGGGCTGAGTGCAAGCGCTTTCTCCGTGTGGATCATGTTCAGTATTTTTTCGATGTGGTCGTTGCTTTCGTAGTTGCTGCTTTCCAGTCTTCTGGCTTCCAGTCCCTTGCGGAAACCGTTCCTGTCGATTTCGATATCGCGCCTGATCCTCTGCAGCACCTCGTCGCCATCGTTGAGAATGGCGTCCAGACTGATGATGTTGATATCGGTCGCGCCCTCCGACTCCAGGATGGCGGCGATCGCGAACGCCAATTGCCCGCCCAGAGACCAGCCGGTCATGTGGTATCCGGCGTCATCGGGAATGTTCATCCCGCGCCGGACCGATTTCATGCAGGACAGATAGATGCCCGCCAGTTCGTACAGGTCGGATATCTGCTCGGCGTTGTGCAGGTTGTAGTTATCGATGCCGTAGCATTTGTACTGATCGACCAGCAGTTCGGCCAAACCGAAGTACACCTCGCACCCGCCGGTGGCCGGATGGATCATGAACAACAATCGATCCGCCGATGAATCGTTCATCGATTTGATGATCGAATTTCTCTCGTCGCAGTGCCTGTCGATGTAATCGGATAGATGTCTGACGGTCTTGTATTTGAATACATCGATGACCTTGATACCGGATTCCGGGAATGCATGATTGATCTTTCCGACCAGTTTGACCGCGGAAATGGAATCGCCGCCCCGCCTGAAGAAGTCGGAATGCACGGAGACGCTTGCCGGGTCGGTCGACAGCACTGCCGAAAATAAATGCACAAGCGTTTCTTCGGTCTTGCTTTCAGGGCCATGATGTTCGTCATCGCGATCGACGAATGCCTGGATCGGCAAACTTTCTCGATCGAGTTTTCCGTTGTTCGTGAGCGGCAGCTGCAGCAAATGAACGAACATGCCCGGAAGCATGTAGTCCGGCAGTCTGTCGCTCATGTATGCGAAGAGTGCTTTCTCGTCCAGTCTCTGATCGGACACGTAATAGGCGACCAGATAGTTGTTCCTGCTTCCGGGATTGCTTCTCGCCAGGACGACCGACTGTCGGATTCCCGGGTACGCAGCCAAATGCGCTTCCACATCGCCCAGCTCGACCCTGTAGCCACGAATCTTGACCTGGAAATCGTTTCTGCCCCCGAATTCGATATAGCCCTGATGGCTCGCTTTTCCCAGGTCTCCGGTACGGTACAGCCTGCCCAGTGTTTCGTGATCGAAGAAGCTCTTGTCCGTTCTTTCTTCATCCTTCCAGTAGCCGACCGCAACGCCAGCGCCGCCGATGCAGATGTCGCCAAGCGTCCCGGGCGGAAGAATCGCATCGTTGGAATCCAGAACGTACATTCTCTGGTTCGGCATCGCATGGCCGTAGGGGATGCTTGTCCATTCGGGATCGACATCCTGGATCGGATACCAGATCGACCAGATGCTGCCCTCCGTCGCGCCACCCAGGCTCATGATCTCGACGTGCTCCCCTGCGCAATGCCTCCTGATGTCCGCAGGCAAGCCGACGGGTATCCAATCGCCGCTCAGCAACAGTGCTCGCAACGAATCCAGTTGGCCGTACCGCAGCGGAGTGGAGTTCACCAGAAGATCCGCCAGTTGCGGTACGGAATTCCAGATCGTGACCCGGCATCGATGGATGAGCCCGGCCAGGTATTCGCAGTTTCTGGTTTCCGATTGCTCAGGAAAGACGACGGCTCCGCCGACAAGCAGCGGCCCGAACAGATCGTAGACGGACAGATCGAAACTCAGGTCGGACAGGGCAAGCACCCGGTCGGTGCTGCCGACGGAAAACCGCTCGTTGACAGCATGGATGGTATTCAATGCGCCGGCGTGACTGATCGTGACGCCTTTGGGTTTTCCGGTCGAACCTGATGTGAAGATCACATACGCGATTGCATGCGCCGCAACCGCTGGATAGGCCGCTGCGGCGCTTGCAGACATGCGATCCGGAGCATCGAGCACCGCTTCGATTTCGACGATCTCGTATCGTTTGAACAGATTGTGTTCGGATTCCACAGCCGATCGTTGCCGACGCGACACCAGCAATGTTTTCACGTTCCCGCAGTCCAGCACGTCCGCGATTCTCGCCGCCGGCCAATCCACATTCAACGGCAGATAGCCGTGCCCGGATTTCATGATGGCAAGCGTCGAGACGGCGTGGTTGTAGCCTTTTTCGCTCAACACACCGATCAAGGCGCCTTCGCTCGCGATCAAGCGCATTGCCAGCCGGTCGACGTCGAACCGCAAATCGGCGTAGGTATGCCCGATATTGTTGCCGTCGATGGCTGCGATCGCGTTCGGAGTACGTAGCGCCTGCCGATCGAACAGCGCGTGGATGGGCGAATCGGTCTCATAGTCCCGGTCGTCCGATCCCGAAGAGCGGGACAGGCTGGCGTGCGCCGCGTCGTCCAGGACGCAATATTTCCTCAGAACGATTCTGGTCCCGGAATCGACAGCGTCGGAGAGCAGTTGACGAAACGATGCGATGAAGCTCTGCGCGAATTGTTCATCGAGCAGCGCCGTCATGTAGTCGAGCCTGAACTTGATGCCTCCGGCATCGCGACTGTCGTACAGCAAGGAGACGTTGAATATCGAGTTTTTCCTGGGGACGTCGACCACTTCGGTTTCGAGGCCGTTCAATCTGAGCGCATTCCTGGCGCGCAGGTTCGTGGACACGAATCCGACATTCAGACAATTGTCGATGTCCGCACCGTTTTCGATGGCCTGATCGCGGACGATCCTCGTGAACGAATACTGCTGGTAGGCCTTTACCGATGTTCTTTGCGTTTTCAGGCCTTCGATCAGGTCGCCCAGTGCCTCGTATCTGTCGATTTCGATCTTCAAAGGGACATTGTTCACGAAACTGCCGCCAGCGTTCGCATGGCCGGGCGGTCGAACGTTGACCGGGTAGCTGATGAAGAATCGCGGTTGATTGCAATACTTCGACAGGACGAGCGCATAGATCGCTGCAAGGACGACGAACACGGTCGTTCCGCGTGCCTCGGCGTAGCTTCGTATCTTTCCTGTCTGTTCGCTCGACAGGCCAAAATAGATGCTTTCTCCCAGCTTGTTGTCGGTCCTGTTGCTGATGATGTTGGGGTCGGCGTTGGACTTGAAGGGCAGCTTCACGCGAATCGGCACGTCTCCGATGAAGTCGAGCCAATACCGCTTTGCGTCGTCGTTGTATTGCTGCGTGAGAAGCAGCTTTTCGGCTTCGACCGCAGCGCTGAACGGCGAATCCACTTCGGCGATATCGTTTTGGCATCCATCGGCCAAGGCATTGTAGTGGTCGGAGATTTGTTCGCCGATGATCTTCAGCATTTCGGCGTCGCAGATGATGTGGTGCGCGACATGCACGAAATAGAATTCGCCTTCGTTTCCGTTGGAAATCAGGCGCAATCTCAGCAGCGGTTGCTGTTCAAGATGGAACGGAGTTCTCAGGACATCCTTCAAGCGCTGGAAAGCGTCCTCATCCGAGTCCGCTGCGATGCGACTGTAGAAATCGTCGATGCCGTAATTCGACCAGTAGCACTCGCTGCCATCCTGACGGTATCTGACATGCACTTCCTCGTGCTGTTCGACGAACAGCTCGCACGCACGCTTGAATCTGTCCGTGTCCAGATGTCCGCTGATCCGGTAAACGCCGAAAATGTTGTACGTGTCTTCTTTCGGCCGAATGGCCCACTCGAGGAAGAAGCGCTTTTGATATTCCGATATCGGTAATGTTTTCATGACGTCCACGTCAAGGAATCGGGGGTTTCGATGCATATTCCGGCAGGAGGCTACACGTGCCCTGTTACAGTCCTGTAGTCCTCCTGGTGCCGCATCAGCGCGCCACCAGCGAGGTCATCGCCCGTATTGCGGACTTTCCCGGTTTCCCATGGTGCGAATTTCGCTGGCCGATGCGGCCGGCGATTGACGTTTGAGCCTGATGCACCGGAACGATTTCCATCGGGGGCGGACATACCGAAGTGATCCCAAGCCGGCTGCATGCATGGGTTGAATATCGCAGACATGCCCGTCACAGGAGAACGCCATGGTCAAGAAAAAGAAGAAAGCCAAGAACGTCGAGTCAGCGCCGAAGGGCGGTGCGTCAACGCAGCTGCCGCAGCGCCGGCCGCACATCTGCTTCGAGCGCATCATTCCCGACGCCCAGGATCCTGAGCAGCATGTGCGCAGGGCGATGCGCACCGAGATGGTCGCCGCCGCAGGCAGGACGCTCAGCGCCGACGAGGTGGGACATCTTGCGCGGATGGCGCTGGTGGCATCCAAGCGCTGGAGCGCCGGCTTCGTGCTGCGTTGCCGTTTCCTGGACGGCAGCGCGAAGATGCAGAACAAGGTGCGCACACTGGCCAAGGAATGGGAAAAGCACGCCAACATCAAGATCAAGTTCGTGAGCAGCGCGCCGGCCGAGATTCGTATCTCCTTCTACGCGGACGACGGGTCCTGGTCTGCGGTCGGCCGCGATGCGTTGAACACCAGCTATTTTCCGCCGCATCTGCCGACGATGAACTTCGGCTGGGTCCGCGACGATTCCGATCCCGAGGAGGACCGCGCGGTCATCCTTCACGAATTCGGCCATGCGCTGGGCTGCGTCCACGAGCACCAGTCGCCCACCTTCGACCGCAAATGGAACAAGGCGGCCGTGCTGCAGTATTTCCAGGGGCCGCCGAATTTTTGGGACAAGGGCGATATCGAGCACAACGTGCTGAAGAAATATTCGCCCTTCGGCATCAAGGCGACGGCCTTCGATCCGAAATCGATCATGTTGTACGCGTTCGATGCCGAGCTGTTCGCGGACGGCAAAGGGCCGACCAACGAGAACACGCAGTTGTCCACGACCGATCGCACCATGATCAAGAAGATGTATCCCGGATGATCGATGCTGCGTGGCGCCCTGCCGCTTTGCCGGCGCCAGGGCGCCCGATCGGCCGAATCGATCGGCCGAATCGATCGGCCGCCCCGGAAGGTGCGATGCCATCAGCGCCCCAGTGCGTGCGCCGCGCGATTCCGCCATCCCGTGACCGCTGCTGCGGATGTCTCGCGTTTGCTCGGTTGAGGGACATCGCTGGCACCGCTTCCCGCAGCGCGTCGCCCTGGTGGCGACGATATGTGCATCCGAACGTCCGGCCTGAGGCCGAGTCGAGGAGAGCGCCATGAAGACCGATATTTTCGCCATCACCCGCCCGCTGTGCGCAGCATGGACAAAGTGCGCGTTTGCAGCGGCCTTCGCGATACTGCTCGCTGCCTGCGCCACGCCTCCTGTCGACGGCAATCCGAAGTCGGGCATCGGCGGCCGGCCTGGCGTGGTCGGCAAGGAGCAGCGCGAGGCGCTCAAGACCGGTACGGTCAAGCCGCAGAAGACATCGGGCGCGCCGTATCCGGCCGCGCCCCGGATCGAACGCGATCCGAACCTCGGCGACCGCTTCGAGCCGGTGCCGACGGGGCCGAAGGTCGGCTCGATGCGGCCGCTCAGCAAGGCGAGCCGAATGATCGCGATCGATCCGAAGGGTGTCGCCGGAGCGGATGACATGCGGCCGCCGAAGCCGGATGCGCCGGTGGCGCGCGATCGGCGCGGACAAAGCCTGCGCTACACCTTTTATTCGGAACTCGACGAGGCGGTCGGTTCGACGAGTTCATGCTGCCCGGAAATCAGCGTCGCCGAAAACGGGCAGACGGTGATGATGACCGGCAATACCTGGATGGGACTGTCGACCGATGGCGGCGCGAATTTCAACGTGATCAATCCGACCACGATCTTTCCGCAGGACGATGGCGGCCTGTGCTGCGATCAGGTGGTGCAGTACGTGCCGCAATACGACATGTTCGTCTGGCTGATGCAGTACTGGCAGAGCGGCGACGACAACAGGATCCGCATCGCCGTGCAGAAGACCGCGGACGTCGTCGCGTCCGGAGGCACCGCCTGGACGTACTGGGATTTCGTCAGTGATGTCTTCCATCCCACCGGCACGCTGGATTACAACGACATGTCGTTCGGCAAAGCCAATCTCTACTGGACAAGCCAGCAGGCCGATGGGCGCGTTGTCGTGCGCGTTCCGCTGAATCAGCTGGCCGCAATGGGCACGGTGAATTTCGGATACACCGCTGGCACCGACGCACTGTGGTCGCACGTCACCCACAACGCGACCGATGCGGTGTTCTGGGCGGGTCACGCCAGCAACAGCGAATTGCGCGTGTACAGCATGCGCGATGCCGATGGCTTCTATTCGTGGCGCAACGTCACCATCAACAGCTGGCCGAACGGCACCAACACCGATGCTGCGCCCGACGGCACCGACTGGCTGACGTTCGAGTCGTGGAAGCATTACGTGTACGGCAATGCGCGCCAGCGCGGCAGCGTCTGGTTCGGCTGGCTGGCGTCGAGCGGCGGTGGTTTTCCCAAGCCGCATGTGCAACTGGTCAGGATCAATACGTCGACGTTCGCGTTCGAAGAACAGGTGCAGGTCTGGAATCCGGACTTCGCGTTCCTCGATCCCTATCTGTCGACCAACTCGGAAGAGGAACTCGGTATGTCGATCGGGTTCGGCGGCGGGCCGTACTACGCCAGTCATGCGGTCGGCGTGTGGGGCGATTTCGTCGTTTACTACCCGAGGCTGAGCACGCGCGCGACCAGCCGCTGGGGCGATTACAGCACCGCCCGCCGTTCGGGGTCGAAAGGAAACGAGTGGGTCGCCGGCGGCTATACCAACGAAAAAGACGCGATGGGCAACAGCATCCAGCTCCCGCACTACATCCGTTTCGACCACTGACGATCCGCAGAAGCTGTGGACACCCACGGCGACGAAGTCGCGAGGCCAGTGTTCCGCTACGTTCGCAAGATCGCCGACAGGCGCTGCAGCGATGCGTCCGGCAATGATGCGATGAGTGAGGACGATCCGGCGCCGAAAAGGGCAGCGATGCCTTGTTCCAGACTGGCGTTTTTCCACAGGGCGGCGAAGTTGGCCGCCAGCGGGTCGTCGATCGGGCCGTTGGCGCCCTGACTGTGGCGTATCCAGGCGGCAAGCGCGGTCAGGATGGCCGGGGTGTCGCGGCCACTGTGCGCAGCGCTCAGCGTGGTCTGCAGCCAGCGCTGCGGAATCTTCTGGCTGCCATCCATCGCGATCTGTGCGAGCCGGTGCCGCAGCGCAGGGTTGGCGAAACGCGCCAACAGCGCCGTCGCATAAATCTGCGCGTCGAAGCCCGGCATCGGCGGCAGCGTCGGTGCCGCTTCGTCCAGCATCAACTGCCGGATCGATGGCGCGATGAGCGGGTCGGCCACGGCCTGGTGGACGAACTCGTGGCCGTGCGCGAGGCCGAGATACGCGAGCGCAGAATGGGCGCCGTTGAGCATCCTCAGTTTGGCTGCCTCCCACGGTGCGACATCCTCGACCAACTGGACGCCGGAGTGTTGCCATTGCGGGCGCGGCCCGGCGAAGCGGTCTTCGATCACCCACTGGCTGTAAGGCTCGGTCACGACGACGGCCTCGTCGCGCATGCCCAACCGCTGCGCCAGCGTCTCCCGATCCGCTGGCGTGGTGGCCGGAACGATGCGATCGACCATGCTCGATGGACAACTGCATCGGGTCTGAAACCAGTCGAGGACCGCCGGATCATGCCGCGCCAGATACTCGCCCAGCAGTCGCGACAACTGCACGCCGTTGTCCGACAGATTGTCGCAGCTGAGCAGAGTCAAGCCGGGCAGTCCGGCGCGCCGACGCGCGGCCAGTCCGCGATGCAGGAAGGGATAGATGCTGCCGGCGTCGGCCAGGGTCGGATCGAGACTACCGTCGGTGCCGCGGCAATAACCCTTTTCGGTAATCGTGAAGCTGATGATGTGGGTGCCCGGCGCGGCGATGGCGTCGATCACCGCCTGCGCTTGCGCGCTCGCCACGAGTACGCACTGCACCGCGGCGATCGGCCGTAGCGCATCGCCCGCTGCCGAACGCGTGATCAGGGTGTAGAACCCGTCCTGCGGATTCAACTGCTCTGCGACCGCAGCCGAGCGTAGCGACACGCCGATGATGCCCCAGCCGTGTTCGCCGCGGATCATGGCGTCGTCGGCATACACGGCTTGATGAGCGCGGTGAAAAGCACCAATGCCGAAATGCACGATGCCGACGCTCTGCGCCGAACGTGCATAGGTCGGGTGGACGATGTCCGCAGGCAGCGCGTGCAGGTTGGCGGCGGAAAGCCTCACAGCCGGTAAGCCCGCTTGGCCAGGCCATAGCTCAGTTCGTGAGCCAACTCGTGAGCCTCCCAATCCTCGATCCGGTGCTCGACCACCAACTGCGCCAGGAATCCGCAATCGATGCGTCGCGCGACATCGTGGCGGGCCGGGATCGACAGGAAGGCGCGGGTGTCGTCGTTGAAGCCGACGGTGTTGTAGAAGCCGGCGGTTTCGGTCACCTGCTGGCGGAAGCGGCGCATGCCCTCGGGCGCGTCGTGGAACCACCAGGCCGGCCCCAGCCGCAGCGCTGGATAATGGCCCGCCAGTGGTGCCAGTTCGCGCGCATAACTGGTCTCGTCTAGCGTGAACAGGATGATGGTCAGGTCCGGGTTATTGCCGTGCCGTGCCAACAGCGGTTTCAGCGCACGGACATACTCGGTCGCTGTGGGGATGTCGGCGCCGCGATCGCGGCCGAAGCGCGCGAACAGCGCTGGATTGTGGTTGCGCAGCGCGCCTGGATGGATCTGCATGACCAATCCGTCGTCGACGCTCATGGTCGCCATCTCGGTCAGCATCTGTGCGCGGAACAACTCGGCGTCGGCGGCGCCGACATCGGCGCGCAGCACGCGCTGGAACAAGGCTGCAGCCTCGTGCGGGGACAAATCGGCGGTAGCGGCGGTCGGATGGCCGTGATCGGTGGAGGTCGCGCCCATCGCGGCGAAATACGCGCGGCGTTTGCGGTGGGCGGTGAGATATCCGGTCCAGCTCAACGCATCTTCGCCCGTCAGTTCCGACAAGCGCGCCAGGTTGTCGACGAAGCCCTCGAATTCGGGGTCGACCACGGGATCCGGACGATAGGCGGTGATGACCCTGCCATTCCAGCCGCTGGCACGGATCGCCGCGTGATGTTCCAGCGTGTCGATCGGCGATTCGGTGGTGGCCAGTACCTCGATGCCGTAGCGGTCGAACAGCGCGCGCGGGCGGAACGCGTCGGTGGTCAGCGCCGCGGTGATGTGGTCGTAGTACCGATCGGATGTCGTGGCGTCGAGTTGCACGTCGATCCCGAACGCGCTTGCGAACACCCAGTCCAGCCAGATCCGCGATGGCGTTCCGCGGAACAGGTGATAGTGCCCGGCCAACAGACGCCAGGCCTCGCGCGGGTCGACATGCCCGTTGCCGATACCCAGTTGTTCCAATTGCACACCGTGGCTGTAGAGCATGCGGAACAGATAATGGTCCGGTTTCAGCAGCAGTTCGGTGGCGTTGCCGAACGGCGCATTGCTGGCGAACCACTGCGGATCGGTGTGGCCGTGCGGGCTCAGGATCGGCAGATCGGCGACGGTCGCATACAGATCCCGCGTGACCGACCGGATCGCCGGATCGGACGCGAACAAGCGGTCGGGATGCAGGATCAGTGGACGTGGCATCGGGGAGGTCCTTGACAGGTGCAGGAGTGGGCTGGGCCTTCGATCGCGCTTTCGTGCGATCGATGCGCTACCGCGATATCAACGGATCGCGACCGGCGCCAGCTTCGGCGACAACAGATGCAGCGCGCCGAGTGCGACGAAATAGGCCGAGGCGCAGATCGCGAACAACAGGCTGTAGCTGCCGGTGCTTTCCAGGATGTAGCCGGTGAACAGCGCCATGGACATGCCGCCGATGGCGCCGACCGTGCCGCCGATACCGACCACCGAGCCGACTGCGCTGCGCGGGAATACATCCGAGGGGAAGGTGTAGAGGTTGGCGGAGAATGCCTGGTGGGCTGCCGTGGCCAAGCCGATGACCAGCACCGCCGCCCACACATTGTCGATGCTCTGGGCGAAGTAGATCGGCACGACGCAGAGCGCACAGACGAACAATGTCAGTTTGCGCGCACGGTTGACCGGCCAGCCACGGGCGATCAGGCGCGACGACAGCCAGCCGCCGGCGATGCTGCCGAGATCGGAAATCAGATAGATCGCCGCCAGCGGCAGGCCGAAAGTCTTGAGGTCGAGGTGATAGCGCTCGAAAAGATAACCCGGCAGCCAGAACAGGAAGAACCACCAGATCGGATCGATGAAGAACTTGCCGAGCGCATAGGCCCACGTCTCGCGCACTTTCAGCAGGCGCCGCCAGCGCATGCGCTCGGACGAATCCGCTGGATCGCGCTGTATCCAGGCCAGCTCGGCGGGGCTGACGCGCGGATGCTCGCTCGGGTGGCGATAGACCAGCCACCACGCGATCAGCCAGAGCACACCGAGTACGCCGGTGATGTAAAAGGCTGCGCGCCAATCGAACATCAGGACCAGAAACGGCACCAGCAGCGGTGTGATGATCGCGCCGACATTGGCCCCGGCGTTGAACAGCCCGATCGCGAACGCGCGTTCGCGTTGCGGAAACCAGTCGGTCACCGCGCGGATACCGGCGGGAAAATTGCCGGACTCGCCGATTCCCAGGCCGAAACGGGCCATCGCGAACGAAGTCACGCTGCTGGCGAGGCCATGGGCCATGTGCGACAGCGTCCAGATGACGATCGCGATGGCATAGCCGAGGCGCGCACCGACCATGTCGACGATCCTGCCGAAGCTGATGTAACCGAGCGCGTAGGCCACCTGGAACCAGAACACGATCTGCGCGAAATCGGTCTCGGTCCAATGCAGTTCGGCTGCCAGCGTCGGTTTCAGCACACCGATCATCTGGCGATCGACATAGTTGATCGCGGTGGCGGAGAACAACAGAGCGACGATGACCCAGCGGTAGCGCCCGCTGCGGGCTGTGACCTGTTCGGGGATGTCCTGGGAAGTGGGCATTGGTCTCTCCCGGTGGGCGATGAGGCGCCGTGCGAATGGCGGAATAGGGTTGAAGGAAACCGGTGTCAGCGATCGTCAGGGACGACTCCGCCGGATTGCCGTCCATCGGCGCGGGCGACTGGCCACCCCTTCACAGGGTCACACCGCGCTTCCAGATCGCGATTTCGCGCTCGCCCGAGCGCTCGGCGGCGGTCGGCTCTCCGGAGGCGATCGCCACGATCCGCCGCAGGAAGGCGGTGTCGAGTTCGGTCAATGGTTGCGCCAGCGCCGCACCGGCGTCGAAATCGATCCAATCGGGCTTGCGCCGCGCCAGATCGCTGTTGGAGGCGACTTTGATGGTGGGCACCGGAAAGCCGAGTGGCGTGCCGCGTCCGGTCGTGAACAGCAACAGATTGGCGCCCGCCGCGGCCAGCGCGGTGGACGAGACCGCATCGTTGCCCGGCGCTTCGAGCAGGGTGACGCCCGCCGCAGTGGCGGCTTGACCGTAGCGCACAACGCCACCGATCGGCGCGCGCCCGGCTTTCTGGATCGCTCCGAGCGACTTTTCTTCCAGCGTGGTGATGCCGCCCTTGAGGTTGCCAGGCGACGGATTCTCCGATACCGGCTGGTCGTGGCGCCGGAAATAGGCCTTGAAATCGGCGACCAATCGCAGACCGGCAAGGAACACCGCCTCGCTGTCGGCGCGCTGCATCAACAACTGCTCCGCGCCGAAGATTTCCGGGATTTCGGTCAGGATGGCGCTGCCCCCGGACGCTACCAGCGTCTCGGTGAAACGACCCAACAGGGGATTGGCGGTCAGGCCGGAGAAACCGTCCGAACCGCCGCATTTGAGGCCGACGCGCAGTCGCGACAGGGGCAGCGGGGTGCGCGTCACTGCGGCTGCGGTGGCGACCAGATCGTCGATCGCCGCCAGACCCGCAGCGGTTTCGTCCGCCATGTCCTGGGCGATCACGCTGCGCACGCGTGCACGCACCGCGACCGGCATCGACTCCAGCAACGCCGCCATCTGGTTGGATTCGCAGCCGAGGCCGATCAGCAGCACACCGGCCGCATTGGGATTGGCCGCCAATTGCGCCAGGATCGCCCGGGTTCCCGCCAGATCGTCGCCGAGCTGCGAACAGCCGAAGGGATGCACGAAGGCGTGGATGCCGTCGACCCGACCGGGATGACGCGTGGCCGCGAGTGATGCGATGCGTTGGGCGGTGCGGGCCACACAGCCCACGGTCGGCAGGATCCAGATTTCATTGCGCGTACCAGCGGTCGCGCCGTCGCCGCGGTCGTATCCGTGCCAGATCAGGTCCGAGGCGGCGACACCCGCCGATGCCTCCGGCTGCCAGATCACGGCGTTGTCCTGGGCCAGACGCGTGGCCAGATTGTGGCTGTGCACCCAGTCGCCAGCGGCGATCGGCCGGGTGGCGATGCCGATGGCCTGACCGTATTTGCGCACAAGATCGCCATTGGCATGCGCGTACAGGGCGATCTTGTGGCCGGCCGGTATTGCTTCCCGTGCCAACAACGACTTTCCATCCGGCAGCGCCACCTCATGGCCGGGCGACAGATCGGCCAGCACCACGGCGACGCTGTCCTCGGGATGGATCTGCAGGAGAGTTGGACTCATGACACCGGTATCATATGTGCGGACAGGCGGTCCCGCAATGATGTGAATAACCCATCGATGGCCGGTTCCAAAGAGCGACGGAAGACGGGTAAGGTCGGAGCTGGACGGCACGGACCTCGGCACCCGTCCACGACTTTTCGCCATCCGCGCGCATGGGAATCGGGCGGCTTCGGCTCTTCGAGACCGGGAAAGGTCCCTGGCTACGGCCGTCGCGGGCATGGCGAGCCAGCCGTGAATGCCATTCGAGCCACGACGTTTCGGATGCCCGTTACCGGCCGAAAATCGCCCTCGCACAAGGCTTCATCGCAGCCGGCTGTCAAGGCAGCACAGTCGCGCTCGAATCCGCATCAAATCCAGCATTCCCGGTCGCCGTCGATTGACGCTGGCGCCACAACGGCAGGACAGTAACGGCAGCGCTGAAAGCGGGAGGCTGTCGTGCAGATACAGGCCATGGTGTCGTCGTTGAAAGCGCGGCTGGGCCGCGCGCCGCCGGATGCGCCGCCGGATGTGGAAGCGGTCAAGGCGGCGGAGCTGGATGTCATCCTCGGCCAGGAGGCGCATTACGATCCCAAGGATGTCGAGCTGTGGGGGCTGGCACTGTCCGGCGGCGGCATCCGCAGCGCGACCTTCGGCCTGGGCGTGTTGCAGGCGTTGGCGCGGCACGATCTGCTGGGGTGCTTCCACTACCAGTCCACGGTCTCCGGTGGCGGTTATATCGGCGCGTTCCTGCAGGGGCTGATCCGTCGGCGCGGTTTCGATGAAGCGTTCGCGGTACTGCGCTCGCGTCTGGACGAGCGTCCGGCGACGCCAGAGACCGAACCCGATGAGGCGGCGCGCGCGGCGGCGCGGATCCGCCAGCCGATCCGGCATCTGCGCGAGTACAGCAATTATCTGAGTCCACGGAAGTCGCCGTTGTCCGGCGACACGCTCGGCATGGTCGGCACCTATGTGCGCAACGTGCTGCTCATCCAACTGCAGTTGTGCGCGTTGATCGTGGCGATGACGCTGCTGCCGCTGCTGCTGTACGCCGCTTTCATCGGCGTGGCGCGTGCGCAGCCGGTGCTGACGCCGACGCTGGCCGGTCTGCTGGGCATGCTGGCGGTAGCGCTGCTGGCCTACGTGACCACCTACGTCAATCGGCGTCCGCGCGCGCCCGGCGCGATGGTGGAAACGCCGCCTGCGCGCATCGCGATGGCGGCGATGGCGACGATCGTGCTGCTCGCGGCGGCGTCGTTCGTCGGTGCGATCGGTCTGGCGCACTACGACCGCCTGCCGGCGCTGCTGGAGTACGTGTTGGCACCGCTGCAGTTGGAACCGGTGATGCGGCTGGGCGTGGCCAGCGGCGTGCTGTACGTGCTGATGTGGGTGGCGTGGCTGCTGTTCGACCGCTGGCAGGCGCGGATCGCCGCCGACGATATGCCGCCGTCGACGATGCAGCTGCACATCGGCCGTTTCCTGATGTCCACCGTGGGCGCCGCGATCTTCGCCGGCGTCGCCATCGTCGTCGTCCACGCGGTGTTGCAACACCGCCTTGTGGACGACCACAACGACTGGCACGTGATGATCCTCGGCCCGACCGTGGTGATGGTGGCGGTAGTGCTGACCGGCATCCTGCATCTGGGTCTGGCCGGACCGGCATTGAGCGATCTGCAGCGCGAGATCTGGGCGCGCGTCGGCGGCAAGACCGCCGGTCTGGTCGTGCTCGGCGTGACCTTGACGCTTGCGCTGACGGTGTACGGCCCGTGGCTGCTGATGCACTCGGTGAAGCTGAGCGACGCGACGTTGAGTGGCATGGGTTGGGCGGGCGGATTGGCATGGCTGTCGACCACCGGTGTCGGTCTGCTGGTTGGCCGTAGTGCCGGTGGCAGCGAGGGTGTATCGAAGCGCGGACGCCTGCTGGATCTGGTCGCGCGGATCGCGCCGTGGGTGTTCATCCTCGGGCTGCTGGTCGCGTTGAGTCTCGCCGGGCAGATGCTCATCGACTGGCATGCGCGCTCGACTCTCGAACCCACAGCGCAGTTGTATTCGCCCTGGCAGGGATCGCTGCGCGACCATCTGTTCTGGCTGGATCTCAATGCCACGATGCATCTGGATTCGCTGATCTGGGTGACCGTCGTCGCGCTGGCGACGTGGCTGCTGTTCGGCTGGGCGGTGAACGTCAACGAGTTCAGTCTCAACGCCTTCTATCGCAACCGGCTGGTGCGCTGCTATCTCGGCGCGAGCAACGACGCGCGCAATCCCGAACCGACCACCAACTTCGACGTGCAGGACGATCTGGTCCTCGCCGATCTGGTCGAAATGCAACGGCTCAACGGCGCGCGCCCGCTGTTCCCGCTGGTCGGCACGGCCTTGAATCTGGTCGCGGCCAAACAGCTGGATTGGCAGGATCGCAAGGCAGCGTCGTTCTGTCTGTCACCGGGTTTCTGCGGCTATCTGCCGCCGGCCTCGCGCAGCGGTGCGCCGGTGGTCGGCGATCTGTATGCGGATGTGGCCGGCACCGCGTTCACCGGTCATGCGGGCGATTCGCTGGCGTCGTCGCTCACATTGGGCAGCGCGATCGCGATCTCGGGTGCGGCCGTGAATCCCAACATGGGTTACCACAGTTCGCCGGCGGTGACGTTCCTGTTGACGCTGTTCGACGCGCGCCTGGGCTGGTGGTTGCCGAACCCGTGCCACCCGATGCGTCCGCAGGCCGACAGCACGCCGTTCTTCGGCCGCTGGCTGATCGCCGAGATGCTGGGCCGCACGCACGACGGCGGCAAATACGTGCATCTTTCCGACGGCGGTCATTTCGAGAATCTCGGACTGTACGAACTGGTGCGCAGGCGCTGCCGCTTCATCCTCAGCGTCGATGCCGCCGCCGATCCCGCACGCGGTTTCGCCGACCTCGGCAACGCAGTGCAGAAATGCCGCGTCGATTTCGGCGTCGATATCAACATCGACGTCAGCGCGCTGCGGCCGCAGGCGGATGGCCGGTCGCTGCGCAGCTGCGCAGTGGGCAGCATCGAATATCCCGACGGCAGTCGCGGCACGCTGCTGTATGTGAAGCCCACCCTGACCGGCGAAGAGCCGACCGACATCCAGCACTACGCAAGCGCCCACCCCAGCTTCCCGCACGAACCGACCGCGGACCAGTATTTCGACGAAGCGCAGTTCGAGAGTTATCGCAGGCTCGGCCAGGACGTGATGAGCCGCGCGCTGGAACCGGTACTGGAACGCGCCGGCGCCGAAGTCGGCGCGGTGCGTCACGATGAATTGGGCGTGCACGATTCCGAGCTGAAGGAAAAAATCCTGATCGCGCTCCGCCATCAATGGGCGCCATCGATTCCCGGCGGCGCCGAACGCTTCGCGCAGCACGCCGCGGCGATGTCGCGGCTGTTCGGACAACTGCGCGACACGCCCGCGCTGTCGGTGCTGGACGCGCAGTTCTATCCGGCGTGGACCGACCTCGTCGCCGCCGACCCGTCCGTCGCCGGCACCGACGCGGCGAAACCCATTGGCCGCCGCACGCGCATGCCGGCGGCGGCGGACTTCCGCGCCTGCTTCTACTTCTGCCAGGAACTGGTGCGGCTGATGGAATCGGTCTACCACGATCTCGATCTCGAACACGCATGGAGCCATCCCGACAACCGCGGCTGGATGAACGCGTTCCGGCACTGGAGCAGCGCGCCGATGTTCCGCGTCACCTGGGCGGTGGGCGCACCCACTTTCGGTGCACGCTTTGTTGCGTTCTGCGAACAGCGCCTGCAACTTCCGCGGCTCGACAACGACGACAAGGATCACCGCGCAGTGCGGATCGAAGAAGCATCGCCCGCCGCCGGTACCACCTGGGCGCAACACTGCGACCGGCTCGCGGACGACGGCCGGATCAATCATGTCGAACACGGCATCCTGGTGTCGGACGCGATGCTCAGCAACGCAGATGCGCAGCCGACGCAGCTGTTCCTGCTGCGCCTGCGCTGGACCACGGTGCTCTCGCGCACCGGCACCCGCATCCCGGACACCACGCTCGGCATGGCCGTGCTCGCGGGCAATACCCTGCGCCTGCTGCGCGTGCAGGACCACGTCCGGCAACTGGGACTGGGTGCCGAATTCATGCGCCTGCTGACCGACCGGGTACCGGTCGAAGCGATCGACATCCGCAGCGGCCACTACGGCCTCGACGGCGTCCTCCGCAACCGCACCGCCCGCGACATCACCCGACAGCTCGAAACCCTGCGACTGCTCGCTTTCAAACGCAAACGCGCGCGCAACGATTCCACGCGCGGCAAACGCATCGCCAAACGGCAGCGCATCCGCACAGCGCACCTGCCCGCCGCCGGAGATGCGGAGGGCGGGCGCACGGAAGATCAGCGCACGGAGGATCGGCGCGAGGACTGATGCATGCGTCGCACCGCATCGATCGCGCGGACACCAAATCCCTCCGCCGACCGCTGCGCGATCGTCGGCCTCCGCGGCAAAGGAGGTAAGCCGGCGCACGCGGCATCGCCGCATTCCGTCGACCGGCCGCGATCGGCCTATACTCGGCGCGAACCCGACGGAAGGACTGCGCCATGACGCTGCACGATGTCTGCAAGGTCGACGAACTGCCCGTCGGCAACATGAAAGGCTTCGACGTGGACGGCACGAAAATCGTGCTCTACCACCTCGAAGACGGTTTCTTCGCCACCCAGTTGAACTGCAGCCACATGTACGGCCCGCTGGCCCTCGGCAAGATCATCGACGACTGCAAAGTCCAATGCCCGCTGCACCGCGCCCGCTTCGACATCCGCACCGGCGAAGTGGTCGATTGGGCCAACTTCCCGCCCGGCATCCAACTGCTCAACGTCGTCCGCGGCGAAAAAGCCCTGAAGACCTACCCCGTCAGCGTGAAAGACGACACGGTGCGCGTGAAACTCGCCTGACCGCAATTCTGCAGGAGCGGCGCAAGCCGCGATGCTTTTCGGCCTCTGTAGAAGAGGCTTCAGCCCCGATGCTATTTTCGCTTTTGCAGGAGCGACGGCGTTCAACAGCCGAAGGCTGGTCAAGTCGCGATGCTCCGAACCTGACCCCGTTTTTCCGTTTTCGGGAGTATGCCCAGCGCACGCCTGTGCAGCATCTTGAACCGCCGCAGAATGGTGGTAGTGTAAATGTCGAAAGGGGGAGTGCAGACGTATCTGCGTTGTCGGGGTATGGCCGACATTCCCGGGGTGCTGTGATGGAATCCTACGACGGGAGAGAACATATGGGCAGGCCAGCGGACCAGATGAAGTCGGATGAAAAAACGACAGACGAAAAAGCGAGACAAGATGCTGTCAGCGCCTATTTCAGTCTCATGTCTCTGGTGATCGATCGTGATAATTGGGAGCTTGCGGGCAACCCCACCGCCAGTGGGTCGAGGTTCCGGAACGAGATGACGTCGATCCGGAACAATCTGCATTCCCAGGATCGCGATGTCACGCGTATGGATTGGGCCGGACAATACGCGATGGACATGCAGAAAGCGTTGCGCGAAGGCGATCCGAGGGCTGCCAAACAGTTTCAGGAGAGCACCCTGAAGTCGCTCGCGGATGCCGATATTCCCGAGCTCAAATCGTCGCCGCGCTACGCTGCGCTGGTCGAGTCCATCAATGGCTACCAGAAAGATATCGCGGCCAAGCAGAATGAAGTTCTGAAGGAAGCGCGCGATGGCTTTTCCGACACGTTCGAACGCGTGCGATCCGGCAGGACCGAAGCCATCCACGCAGCGAACACATACGATGAGAAATACTGGAAGTGCGACAAGTTCCAGAAGGGCGAGCATGGTCTGGTCCGCGATGTGCTTCTTGCCATGGATATGGCGGCGAAGCCGGGAACATATGGCGACGATGCCTATCGCGCGGCGGTAACGCTGCCAGCGTTGATCGCCACGATCGAGGCTCACGACCGCAACAGCAAGGATTCGGATCGTCTGCTCAATCCCCGCGATCTCGAAAAACTGCGCGAGTATTCGCAGAAGTTGTCCAAGGATCTCAACTACGCGGTATCGGACGGCACGATCGTCGTGCTCAACAAGGACTTCACGCCATCGGGGCACACGATCCCGATGAAGACGATGGGTTTCGATCCGGATGCCAAGACTTATGGCGTTGCGGTCACCGAGCACGAAAAGAAGGATGCCTACAACCGGGAGCTGCTCGGCAAGCTCGAAGCCGTGGATGCCTGGCTGAAGAAGCACAACGGCGTCTACGCTTTGGGAAAGATATATTCCGGAGTGGAGATCGCGGGTGCCTCGGCCAACGATCTGCGCGAAGCGATGGCCGGCAAGGGCGGCGCGGCGGCCCTGTACAGTGCGGTCGAACGCGGCGAAGAACTCCTGAAGGGCCTGACCAAGGATTCCAGGAACAAGACCGGCGCACAGATCGTCGGCGAGCTGGAGGAGATGCGAGAGGCCGGCTATCAGCACGGCAAGGTGGTCGCGGATGCGCTAGGGGCATTTCCGTTCCCGATGGCGAAGGCCGCCAAGTTCTCGATCAACGAGATGATGACCCTGCACCGCTGGGCCAGCGGTGATATCGATGGCTACGGACTGGTGGCGCGCACGTTCAAGGATGGCGTGGATCTCGCGCTCTCCACGAAATACAAGGACATGATGCCCTCCGGCCCGGTCAGCAGCGCGTATACGGAATTCGGCAAGAGCCTGACCAACAATTTCATGATCGAAGCGGCTGCCGCCAACAAGCGCATCAACGAGAACCCGAACCTGACGTACTCGAACGAGCTCAGGACCGCGCTGGGGACCGCCGCCTCGAAGGCGTTCGTCGACGCCTTCGGAAAAGCGCTGCAGCAGGGGGCAGGCAACGAGGAATTCGTCAAGGACATCAGGAAAGCGGTGATCGAGATTGGCAATGCGCTGGGTCTCAAGCCCCAGGCCGAAGAGTTCCTTCGCCAGCAGAAGAAGTATTTCGATGCCGCCAATTCCGGTCAGCGTTCGGAGCTTTCGACGCCGGAATCGATCCACCGATCGACGGAATTCGCCAGCACGTTGGCAGCGATCAAGGCGCTGAATCTCCCTGAGGCGAAAACCGGGCAAGATCATGAAAAATTGACGGCGTCGCTGCTCTTGGCCGCCCGCCGCGACAACGTGTCGCCGGAATCGATCATCGAAAGCACCGACGGACGCTTGTTGTTCGCGACCGAGAAAAATCCATCCACCGGTCAGTACGAACGCACCCAGATCCGGATCGAGGATGCGCTTGGACAGGATCTGCAGGCGAACCTGTCCGGACTGGCCCAGCAGAAGAACGCCGAGTCCGACAAGCAGGCCGACATGCGCGCGGACAAGGTCGTGCCGCAGAGCGACAGGTCCATCATCAGCTGACTTGACCGAGGCTGCGTCGCCGACTCCTTCACGCGATGCGCGGGCGTCATCGCGTGAAGGTTCCGCGCCTGCACGATGCAGTGCTCTCCGCCGATCCGAAGGAAGCGGAATTCGCCGAGGTTGCCGATTGCTGATCGGTCTTCCTGAACTGAGGGAGTCAGATTGGCTGATTGCCCCGCCGCCTGTCCTGTATCGACGAATGAGCAGTCCGGAAATCGACAACAGCCTAAAGATGGATGTTCCGGGTCGCAGTATCTGTTCCTGGCGGAAAGGCGCCCCGCTGCCGAGCGCCTGCCTGCATTCATCCCGGGTCTCGCCAATGACAAGACCCGCTCGACGAAATCGCCCTAGGGTTTCAAACCGATCTGCACCTGCCCGTTGTTGATGGTGCGGGCGAGGGCGGCGGACAGTTGGGCCTGATCGCGCGAAGGGGATCGCGCGATCTGCAATTGAAGCAGGAACAATTCCTGCGGGGTCATCGGTCCGTCGGGTAACAGTGCGGCGATTTTCCGGTCGGCGGCCAGGGCTTCGGGGCTTCCCAGAACGATCTCCCGCTGCGGCGGTGAAGGTGTGGTGGCACTGGCGGTTTCCAGTGCCGACAAACGCGCATCGATGCGCGCCAACTGGTTAGCATCGATCTGGCTCGCATCGATCCGGTTCGCGTCGACATGTCGTGCGACGGCAGGGTCAGGGCCATCGACGGCGTTGGTAGAAGCCGGCACATTATTCGTTCGACCGGCAGGTTTGTTCGCTTGATGCAAAAGCCATCCTTGTATGCCGATGACACCCAGCAGGGCCACGATCAGTGCCGTCGTTGTTCTCGACATGATCAGAACCCGGTCGCCGAAGCCGGCTTGTAGTAGGAGTTGTTGTCGACCACGACATAGCGGCAGGTGCCATCGGCATACCATGAAAAACTGATGTTGGATTCGGCACTGATGCTGCGTATCGATTGCACGATGGCGGAGTTGGTGGTGGAGCACGAACGTGTCAGTCCGGTGGAATTGGTAGCTTGGCAAAAGCCGAGATACGGGGTAGCGCCCAGGCTGTCGTAGTAGTGATAGCAGCCGATGAATTGGCGGCTGTCGGCCGAACCGCGTGCGTCGGTCATGCTGCCGCCGGCGCCCCGGAAGGCGTCGCTGACGTACACCTCGGAAGTGAAGCGCAATCCGGCCATGACCAGGCCCGAAGATGCGAATAGCGCGGCAGTACACAACGTGGCCATGAGTCTTCTGGTGTTCATCGTTCTTTTCCTTGAGCCGTTCGTATGAGGAGTGGTGACGCTGGCTTGCGCGCTGCGATTGGGGCGGCAGGCCTCCCATAAAACGGCGTTCTGTGCGATGTGCGGTCACTTCGGCATGGTGTATATCGATATCGCATATGACCAGACTGACGCGGTCGGGTTGACCTGTCGCGTCACCCTGCACAAGGGCGAATCGAACGGTGCGCCAAGCCAGCGCCCGAGTCGAAAACAGGATCGATCCGGTTGCCCGGGAAATCTTCCGGCCTGTACAGTGCCGCAATATCCAAAACAAGGAAGCCGCCATGGCCAGCGAGACTCCAGTTCCGGTCACGGCCGGGAGCGCGTTCCCGAAGGGCAAGTTCTTCGTCATCGAGCCGAGCTTCTGGGGCGGGGGCAAGATCCCAGGCGTGGAGGTCGTCAATGAGGACAGGCTCAGGCTTCCGGGCACGTACATCATCGAATCGCCCAACGGCGATCCCGGGCAATACCCCGAGCGACCGCATCTGGTGCACGTGCCGAAGATGGGCGGCATGCCGCGCGATTTTGAAAATCTATTCGGCATGTGGATCGTCTCCGAAGCACTCAAGCGCGTGTTCGAGTCCGTTGACCCGGAAGGCTTCGCCTTCGCCGCCTGCGATTTCACACTCGCCGATGGCACGCCCGGCCCGCAGTATTACTTCTGCGGCGTCCTGCGGACGCTTGATGCGCTGGACGAAGCCGCGTCGCGGCTGAAGATCAAGGTCGGCGATTATGTCAACGGCAAGTTCTACAGCCTTTCAGGCGGGGCGAACCTGGTGTTCAGGGAAGAAGTCGTCGGATCGGCGCATATCTTCCTTACACCCTTCACGGACACCGTCTTCTGCGACCGCGCCTTGCGCGATGCGGTGAAGGTCGCGGATGTGAAGGGTGTTGCGTTACATGATGCCGCCGATTACTGATCGTCTTAATTCCCCATTCGCCAAGGGAAACTACCAATGGCCGATACGCCGGTATTTCAGGGACACCACGTCATCGAGCAGGAGGCTTACGCGCAAAGCCGACTGCTCAAGGCCTTGTCGGAACAGGGGCTTTTCGATCTGCATGGTCCACGCAACATATTGAATCTGCCGGCCGATCAGGCATTGGCGACGAGACTCGGCGTGTCGCCGCATCCTGGCGGTCCGCTCAGCGGATATTCGAGCGCGCTGCAGCAGGAACTGATCGATCTGCAACGAACCCCCGACGGCCAAGCGACGCTACGCGGCGACCGTGCCGCAGCAGAACGCATGGCCCTCCGGGTGGGCGAACTCACCGACACGCTGAAAACAGGACTGGTCAACGGCGATCTGGTCACCAACACGCCGGAGGGCATGACCCGGGAGCAGGCGAACCGGAAAATCAGGAATTTCTTCGGCGATTTGGACGGCTACCGTCAAACCCACGCAACGCAGGTCGCCGAGATCGGCAGAATGCCGGCGAACGAAGCGCGTTGGGCCGCCGTCACCCGAACGGAAGGCAACGTGACGGCGGCGCTCGATGCGATCGAACAGCCGGGTGCGAAGCCGGTCGCAGGCGAACGCGCAGCGGGCAGGCAGTCGCTGGGAACCGCGATCGCGCAGGCGAACGAAGCGGGGCGGCTGCCGTTGTCGGAGCCCATCGAGGTGCGATTGCGCGCGGCATTCCCCGCGGAAATGCCGCCGATGCTCGCGCGTCCGCCCGCGCTTCCGGAAGTGCGTGGACCGCTGCTCGAAGGAGGAACGGTGCCGGAAACCGGTACACCCGGTTCGAGTCGCGCGGTGCGTGTCGTCGGTGCCGCAGGCGTTGCGCTGATGGCCTACGACTTCGTCACCACCGGCCATCGCGTGCTCGAGCTGCGCGCCGAAGGCAACGAAGCCGCCGCAGCGTCGGCGCAAACGCACTGGGTCGGCCGCAATGCGGGCGGCGTTTTGGGTGGCATCGGTGCGGGCTTCTTGTATGGCGCGGTGGCGGGTTCCGAAACCGGCCCCGGTGCGCTGGTGACGGGATTTATCGGTGCCGGTGTCGGCGCCTATCTGGGCGAACGCTGGGCGGATCAGAAAGACGTGGAGCGTGTCTTCACCCAGACCGATCGCAATGGCAACGAATGGTCGCGCAATCCGGAGGATCCGCAGGCGCCGTGGTCGCGAACGGCCAGCAGTCCGAATGCAACGGGCGGTTTGGATGAAACGCGTTTCGTCGCGGCCGGCCGTCTGGTCGACGAATTGAATTACAGGGCCGCCAACGATTCCTACTCGCTCGGTCTGGGAAGCCCGCCAAGGCCGCAGGATCCTTTCACGATCACCGGCGCGCAGGATCAGCCGGGCTGGGTCGCCGGGCCGTGGCAGCGCAGCGCGGAGACAGGCGCATGGTCTAGGACGCTGGCGGCCGAGGGCATGCTCCCGGAACTGCAGATTATCCCCGAAATGAGGGAGGACGCCGCCACGCCTGCGCAAACCGCCGAACTCGAACGGCAGTCGGCATTGATCGTTGCGCAGAACGCGGCCAACAGCCCCGCGTCGACCGCGGCGCGCTATCAGATCGCCTACAACCAGTTCGGCTGGAACGAATTCGCATCCATGGAGCCGGTGCCCGGAGCGATCCGCAACGCGAGTACGCGAACGGACACGCTGCAGGCTTCCGACGGCAATACCTACACGCGTGCCGCCGACGGCGAATGGGCGACGCCGGGCATGCTGGGAACCAGTCAGGCGACCGGCAACATCCGCGAAGAATTGAATCGTACCTGGCAAAGCCAGCAGGCGGGTTTGCAGGAAATGGGCGCCTATGCCGCCCAGGCGCTGGCCACTCCCACACCAACGCAGAGCGATATGCGCAGCATGGTGGCGGGGGCCTACGCCAGTGCAGGCGTCGTGCGCAGCGATGCCGATATCGATGCGGCCACGCGCGCGGTGGCGCAGGACCACGCGCGCGACGGCGTCGGCCAGTCTCCCTACAGTCTTGCAGTTCGGCCCGATGGTTCCATCGAAACACTGGTCGGTCACAATGATCGTAGCCTCGAGGTCAAGAGCGTCACCACGGCGGCCGAGATCGAACAGGCGCGCACGCAAGGCGCGATGCCGACGGAAACGCCGCCGCCCACAACGGTGCCTTCACAGCCGACACAACCGCCGGGCGCACCAACTTCCGATCGTGCCGCGCTCGACGATGGCGCGCATCCGCGCAACGGGATGTTTCAGCAGGCACTGGCGCCTGTGCTGATGCGCGATGCCGAACTGGGGCGCGCATCGGACGATGCCAGCGTGCGACTCGCAGCCGGCATGACCGCCGCGGCGCGCGAGCGCGGACTCGAGACGATCGCCTTCGCGCAGTTCAGCCCCGATGGCCAACGGTTCTACATCTCGGATATGCGCGATCCCACATCGCCCACGGCCAGAACCGTCGTTGGCGATGTCGGACAGGCGCTGCAGCTGAGCGTCGCCGACAGCACACAGCGGGTCGCGCAGCTCGACCGCACGCAGGACATGGCGCAGCGGATCGGACAGCCTGCGCAACAGCAAACCGTGGATCAGGGCGGACAGGTGAATCAGGGTGCAAGGCTCGTCTGAGCTGCGGATGCCATCGGGTTTGTGGGAGGGGCTTTAGCCCCGATGCCTTCAGGCTTTGTAGGGGGACTTCAGTCCCGAAGCCTTTGCTCTTGCAGAAGCGCCGGAAGGCGCGACGCTCTCGCCCTTCATCGCAATGCTGATTTTCGACAGCCACAGGCGCCGCGCATTCTGCGACGCCATCGTGTTTGTGGGAGGGGCTTCAGTCCCGATGCTTTTGTCTTTCGGCGCTTTGATGGGTTTTCAGGAGCGGATGGTCTTGGAGTGATTGGCGGGGGCTTCGTGCAACCTGCGATCTTCTGCCTGGCTTGGGTCTATGCATGCGCTGAAGGCTTTTTTCGATCGGCTTGATCAATCGAAATGCAAATATCGATTGCCATCGCGTTCGGCGGCAGGTGTGCGTTTTTGTGGGAGCGGCGGGAGCCGCGACAGGAGGTGAGCGTTGCGGTTAGGCCGAGGTAATAGATGTGGGGATAGCTGCTTTCGACCCGAAGCGGGCATTACGCGATGCGGAGCCGCCGAAAGGGATCCGCCATCGCGCGATGCCGCCGCATCATTCGTTGGCAGCGTTCGCTGCGCGGGTTTTCGTCCTGCAGACTGCGAATTTCGCCATGTATCTGCGAGATATTGTCTTTTAGTTAAAGAACAGAAAAATTCGGACGGAACGAATGCGGATCGAACAATTGAATGACTACGCTGCGATGAAAAAACTCGCAGCGGCCCTCTGGCAAGAAGACAGTGCTTACCATGGTGCAGGAGTCATGGTGGGCTCAGGATTCAGCCGAAGTGCGGCTTCAACTGGGAATCCAGAAGAAAGAATGCCGATCTGGCGTGATCTCTCCAAAGTCCTTTCCAAGGATCTAGGCATAGAGCACATGGTGGACCCGCTACGCCTCGCGGAGGAGTACAGCGCATATTTCGGTAGGCAATCTCTTCTGGATACGCTGAAAAAAGAACTGAATGATGTTGCTTGGATGCCAGGAGATTTGCATGGCAAATTGCTTGAGCTGCCATGGTCCGAGGTTTTGACGACCAACTGGGACACTCTGCTTGAGCGCGCTTCGACCGACGTCGCTCAACGGGTATACAGCGTAGTTTCCAGGCAGGAAGATCTCTCAAGTATGCATTCACCAAGAATAGTGAAGCTGCATGGGACCGTAAATGTAACGGATGATCTTGTATTCACGCAGGAGGATTTTCGGAAGTATCCACAACAACATGCCGCATTCGTCAACTTCGCGCGCCATGTTTTCATTGAGAACGAACTTTGCCTGCTAGGATTTTCTGGCGATGATCCGAATTTCCTGCAATGGGTCGGTTGGGTCAGGGATCACTTGGGGTCCCACGCGAGACGCATCTATCTGGTGGGCGATTTGGGGTTGACAGCGGCGAAAAGAAAGTATTTCGAATCGATCAATATTGCGCCGATAGATCTGGCTGCACTGGTAGACGACTTCGACAATCTGGACGCGAGGCATCAGGAGGCTACGAAGGCGTTCCTGTCCGCTCTGAAAAATTTAAAGCCAAAGCATGCTTGGGAATGGGTGCCCGTCCAATTACATCGGACAACAATGTCCAACGATGACATTGATAGGACATATCGCGACAAAAGCTATGCGGCCGGTTTGCTTGAGCAGCAGTTGCCTGCCCTAGTGAAGGACAGAGTATCGTACCCGGAGTGGTTGGTTTGTCCGGAACGGCAGCGCTGGCAACTCCAGACGCAGGTAAACGATCCTTACCCGACGCGCAATAATCTCTTAGAGCTTTCGGAAGAAAGCCGAGCGATTCTTCTTTACGAACTGGCCTGGCGGCATGAGGTCACGTTCGAGGCGATGCCACAGTGGCTCGCGGAATTGATGATAAATGTCTGCGATCCTGATAAACCAAGCTTTCTTGCCAAACAACAGCAAATGCGTATGGCATTACTGCTGCTGCGAAATTCTCGCTGGGTCAATGGTGCTGATGCTGAATCTATTAAGCGAACAGCAGTTCACATTCTGGAGCGTAATACCAAGCACTGGCCGGAAAGTGCGAATGAGCTTGCGTATTGCCGTGCTATCTCTGCCCGAGACAGTTTCGACTATATCTCTATGGAGGAAATTGTTGAAAATATCTCGACTGCCGACCCCGTTTGGAAGCTGAGAAAGGCATCCATGCTGTCTGAAATCGGGCGTTTCGAGGAAGGTGGGTCGCTCGTTGCGAATGCATACAGAGAACTTTTAGGGAGATATCGGAAGAATCGCGGATCGATTTATTGTATTTCGCGTTTGGCATGGGCGCATTGGATGCTGCGAGCAACCGAAATCTTGAAGTTAGACAAAGAAATAATAGAATTACCTTCGTATTACCAGGATTCAAAGTGTAGCCCGTGGCATCATATCGAATGCATACGAGATCGTGTTTCGAGTGCGTTGGAAAAACAGCAGAAAAGCAAGTCGATTGAACCTTTGTTTGAGCCTGGGAGCTATCAAGACAATTCGAAATCGATAACGTTCAGTGGCCAACTACATCCTCTTCTCTTGCTTGAAGGTGTTTGCGATTTATCTGGTATGCCTATCCGCTGGAGTAATGTCAATTTGCTTGCAGAGGAAGCATCAAGGTTGGCTATGCTGGAAGACATTGATGGTGCTCATAGATTTTCTCTTGCCATTCGAGCAGCCAGCAGCGATACCTCTGACGTCTTGAAACGAGTTTTTTCGCGCAGCGAGGTAGCGAAACTGACCAGAAAGGATGCGGAATGGTTGCTGATCAATTGCAGAAATGCGGTCGAATACTGGAGCCGGAAGTTGGCGAACGGGGCGCGAAGCGATACCGCAAATGCAATGGAAAGACTGCGGGTGTTCATGGAGGTGCTTGCAAGGGTTTCTGTAAGAGCGACGTCGAGCCAGGCAAAAGATATTTTCCGGTTGGCGCTGGAGCTTGGAAAAAGGATGGAGTTCAGACATTTTTGGCTTTTTGGTCCACTTGACCATTTGATCAAGTACACGCTCAAAAGTGTCCCTGCGCACGAGCAATTCGAGCTGTTGTCAGATGCATTGTCATTCCCACTCGAGCAAGAGATTGGTGTCGAAAGCCATGACAGATGGCCGAATCCGATCATTGAAAATCCTGGTGCAAGAGGCGCAAATACAGCGCTGGATCGCCGCATCGATGAAATCATCGATCTTGTGGCGCCTTGCTCGAAAAAAAGCCTGCCCGCCTTGCTGCGGTTATTGCCGATGGTCAGATCAGGGTTTCTCCGAGAAGCGGAGACGAAAAAGCTGTCAGAAAAAATATGGGGCATTGCTCCAGAATATAAAAAACTTCCACAGACAGGACTTTTAACCTATCTGCTACTTGTTCTTCCCACTAAAAATATTGATTTGGCAAACACTGCGGTCAGGAAATATTTGTTCGAAGATTATGATGGCAAGTTATTGAGCTCAGACTTTCTGAATGATGTTGTTTGTGCGGCAGAAGCAAAAAAGCATCATGTGCTGCCTTCTACTGATCGAGCGCTTGAGTTATTCGACAAGCTTGTAGTCTGGAGGCCAAAGGAAAGCTCAAGAGAGCCGTTTGAAATTTCGGGTCAGCATGAACAGGGGCTCGCTAGATGGGCCGGTCTTGCAATAGCAGAGTCCGCAGTTCCTGCTATGGCCGCTGACGCGCTAAGCGAAGAGCGTTTTAATAAAATGCTGTCATTCCATAGCGAGGTATCTGCGCCGGAAATCATCACGGCGTTTGCCTGCTTTGCTGCTGTTGATGATTCGTTTGCGGAACGGACGGAGAAATTGATCCGACGTGTTATGCAAAGCAGGAAATCTGACGACGTTGCCTATGGATCCTATTCGATTTTGAAATGGAGAGAGTTGGAGAGATCGCCTTCGACAGATAGGCTTGTTCAGAGATTGATTCATCTTGTCGGTTCGGGAAGGGCTGTTGCGCTTCCTGCGTTGTTGTGGACGGCGAATGAGCTATTTGTAAAGAAACTTCTATCGGAGGAGGATGCTAAGGTGCTAGCTGAAATCGTTCCAGTGATATTCGATGCTGCCAGTTATCACAATATCGCACCATCGAGCACAGAGTCGGTCACGGCTTCGCTGATCCGAACGGCATGTCATAAGCTGTCGAGGGATATTCTTGATGCAAGTGTCGAAAAAGACGCCGAATTGCTTCGAGTCGTGGCGGAGGCGAGTGAGGATGCACTTCCTGAGGTGAGATTTGCATGAAGACGGGCAAGGACCGTAGGGTGGGCTTTATGCCCACCATTTCTGAATTTGGATAATGACGAAAAACGGTTTCGTCATCGTGACTCAGCTCAGATCATTGCTCCCGACAGTCGGCATGGGCAATGGTGGGCATAAAGCCCACCCTACGAATGATCGCTTTCAATTTCGTTTCTGGTCGAATCCCGTTCTTGCCGTTAAGCAATTCCTTGCCGTCATCCCGGGTCTCGCCGGTGGCGAGACCCGGGCTACGAAAAGCCTGCTCGTGGTTCGTTGCGTAATGCTCGCTTCTCGCCGAAGTCGCGACGAGAGAGAGCGGTGCGCCAAGGCAGCACCCTATTGGTGATGCGGGGAGCTTGTGCGCGGTTGGCGATCGAAATTGATAGAGACAGATGCGGGGTGGATTCCATTCGGCGTGCTTGAGCACGCCCTATGCGCTTTTCGTAGGAGCGGCGGGAGCTGCGACAGGGGGTTAGGCTGAGGCCTGAGGGAGAATGAATTCGATTTTGGATGACTACTTTCGTCCCATAGCGGGTGTCCAAATAAATTATTTCAGTTGTTTACGACCAGCAAATACATTGGATCCCCGTCTTTTTTGGAGTGGCGAGGCTTAAGTAAGTGCCATTCGAATCTGACCTCATTTTTTAGTGGCAAGCCGCCCTCGACGGTCCCGCATCGGCCGCAGCGCGCGTTCGCGGATGCGGCCGTCGTGGTGGCACCCCGCGCAGAACAGCTGCGCATCGATCGACGCCGCGTCCGGCTTCGCCCCCAGCGGTCATGCGAAACCGGGAAGCTCGGCATGCCAGTACTGGCGGCTGATGGATTCTTCCAGTGCAGGCAGGCGATCGCCGGGGATCTCGCGCAGCGCCCGCGGCACCTGCCCGGCGCTGCATTCGTCGCCCGGCGTGCGCTGCAGCGCAACGATCAGGGCTTCGCGCCAGCCGCTAACGGGATGGGACATGCGTGGATCCGGGAGGTTTTCCCGATCTTCGCGCGGGCGGCGACGCGCGGCAACCGCTTGCCTCGCATCGCAACCCGGCTGCTGCCGGTCAGATCTCGACCGGCGCGCCCAGTTCGACCAGTCGCGTGCAAGGGATACGGAAGAAATCGGTCGCGGGCGCGGCGTTGCGGTGCATGAAGGCGAACACGTGGTCGCGCCACAGCGGCATGCCGCGTCGGGGTGCGGCGAGTACGCTCTCGCGACTGGCGAAATACGTGGTGTCCATCGGATCGAAGCATGGGCCATTGCGGTCGGCGGAGCGCATCAGCGCGAGTGGGACGTCCGGGTTTTCCATGAAACCGTAGCGCAGGGTGACGCGATGGAAGTCGTCGCCGATGCGCTCGAACGACAGACGTTTCGCGTCGTCCAGATACGGTGCATCGAGGGTTTCGACCGTCAGCAGCACATTGCGCTCGTGCAGCACCTTGTTGTGCTTGAGGTTGTGCAGCAGCGCCTTGGGCACGATGTTCGGCTGCGCGGTGAGGAACACCGCCGTGCCGGGGACGCGTGTGGGCGGCGCCAGCATCAGTCCCGGCAGAAAGGCGCCCAGCGGCGTGCCGTCCTTGAGGATCTCGGCTCGCAGCATGCCGCGGCCGCGCGACCAGGTCCGCATCGCGACGAAGATGCAAATGCCGAGCGCGATCGGGAACCAGGCGCCGTCCATGAACTTGACCAGATTGGCGGACAGGAAGGCCACATCCACCAGCACGAACGCGGTCGCCAGAGGCCAGAACACGTACGCGGGAATCGTGCGGCTGCTGCGCAGATGCGCGATCAGCAACAGGCTGGTGATCAGCATCGTGCCGGTGACCGACACGCCGTAGGCGGTGGCCAGCGCGGTCGAGCTGCCGAATCCCAGCACCGTGAAGATCACGCCGAACATCAGCAGCCAGTTGATGGTGGGCACGTAGATCTGGCCGATGGTCTCGCGCGAGGTGTGGCGGATGCGCATTCTCGGCAGATAGCCCAGCAGCATCGCCTGGCGCGCGGCCGAATAGCCGCCGCTGATCACCGCCTGCGATGCGATCACCGTGGCGGCTGTGGCCAGTGCGATCATTGGATACAGCGCCCACGCAGGCACGCCGAGATAGAACGGATTCTCAACCGCCGCCGGGTCGGCGAGCAGCAGCGCGCCCTGGCCGAGATAGTTGATGGTCAGCGCCGGCAGCACCAGGAAGTTCCACGCGTACTGGATCGGTCGCCGTCCGAAATGGCCCATGTCCGCGTACAGCGCTTCGCCGCCGGTGACCGCCAGCACCACTGCGCCGAGGATCAGCATGCCGTGCCAACCGTGTTCGGCGAAAAAGTGCATGCCCCACCACGGATTGAGCGCGTACAGGACTTCAGGATTCTTCGCGATGTTGTGTACGCCGATGATCGCCAGCGCCAGGAACCACAGCAGTACGATCGGCCCGAATGCGCGGCCGACCAGCGCGGTGCCGAATTGCTGGGCGAAGAACAGCACGATCAGCACCGCGATGGTGACCGGCACCACCCAGTGCGCCAGTGCGGGCGCGGCCACGCCGAGACCTTCCACCGCGGACAGCACCGAAATCGCGGGCGTGAGCACGCCATCGCCGAAGAACAGCGCGGCGCCGAACACGCCGAAGATTCCGACGAGGTACACCGCCTTCGGGTTGGCGCGCAGGCTGTGGCCGGTGAGTGCGGTCAACGCCATGATCCCGCCTTCGCCATCGTTGTCGGCGCGCATGATCACGACCACGTACTTGACCGTGATCACGATCACCAGCGACCAGAAGATCAGCGACAGGATGCCGAGCACGCTGGCGTAATCGGGGGTCAGGCCATAGTGCGGAGAAAACGCTTCCTTGATGGTGTACAGCGGGCTGGTGCCGATATCGCCGTAGACGATGCCGATCGCGCCGAGCATGAGCGCGCCGAATCCGGTGCGGGGGTGTTCGTGGTGCTGCGTGTCGTGCGATGCGAGGGCGTGCATGGTCGGATAGCGGTGCGACGGGAGGCGCAGTGTCCTCGCCAAGGGCATAAAGCCGGAAGCCATCGCGCCGCGGGTTTGCGTAAATTCTGCGTAAATTCTGCGTGAACTCCACTGCGACAACGTGCGGCGGGCGCATGCGCATCGCATCCATGCGTCCGCATTCGGGCACAATCCGCATGCGCACACGAGACCACTGCCGATGCCCATCGACGCTCAGCGGCACCAGGAATACCGGCGGCGGTTCGATCCCGCGGCGGGTGTGCTGTTGGCGGTGTGCGGCGCGCTGTCGGCGGTGGCGGTGGCGATGGCGGCCGAACGCTGGCTGGGTCTGGCGGATGTCTCGCTGGTGTTCATGCTGGCGGTCCTGGTGGTGGCATCGAAGACCCGCACCGGGCCTGCGGTGCTGACCGCCGTCCTGTGCTTCCTTGCCTACAATTTTTTCTTCATCGACCCGCGCTACACGTTCTACATCGATGCGCAGCATGGGGTCGCGACGGTGCTGCTGTTCCTCGCCGCCGCGTTGATCGCCGGTGGGCTCGCTTCGCGGTTGGCGATGCAGGTCGACGCGCTGCGCAGTGCGCATCGGCATGCGCTGGCACGCCAGACCTTGGCCCAGCATCTGGCGGTCGCGGTCGACGAGGGCGAGATCCTGCATGCGGCCGAAGCGGCGTTCCACCGGAGTCTCGATACCGACATCTGGTTCCGGCCGGATGCGCCGGACGCGAACACGGCGCATGGTGTGCGCAGTGAAAGCGCGCAGCAGCACGGCTGGTGGTTTCTCCCGCTGCGTGCGCCGGAAGGGCCGCTCGGTGCGATCGGGCTCAAACTGCCGGCCTATGTCGATGGCCTGGATGAGGCGCAGCGCGATCTCGCCCGCGCGATGGCGGACGATCTGGCGCAGGCACTGCAGCGCGTGCGCCTCGCGCAGGCGCTGGAAGCGTCGCGTTTCGCGCACGAGCGCGACCGGCTGCGCGCCGCGCTGCTGTCGTCGGTCTCGCACGATCTGCGCACGCCGCTGGCGGCGATTCTCGGCGCCGCCGGCAGTCTGGACAGTTACGGCGATCGCATGAATGCAGAGGACCGGCGTGCGCTGCTCGACACGGTCAAACTGGAAGGCGAACGCCTCGACCGGTATATCCAGAATCTGCTCGACATGACCCGGCTGGGCCATGGCGCGCTGTCGCCGGAACGGGATTGGATCGGTGTCGACGAATTGATCGGCGCGGCGACCGGACGCGTGCGCCGCTATCGCGCGGATTCGCGGTTCGTGGTCGCCATCGATCCGGATGTCGGCAGCATCCGGGTCAATCCCGCGCTGTTCGAACAGGCGCTGTTCAATCTGATCGACAACGCGGCGAAATTCTCGCCCGCTGGCGAAGCGGTGACAGTGCAGGCACGACGCGATGCCGATGCGGCGCTGGTGCTCGATGTCCGCGACTGCGGGCCGGGCATTCCGGAGGACGAACGCGAGCGTGTCTTCGACATGTTTTACAGCGTCGAACGCGGCGATCGCGGCCGTCACGGCACCGGGTTGGGGCTTGCCATCGCCCGCGGTATTGTCGAAGCGCACGGCGGACGGGTCGAAGCGCTGCCCGTCGGCAAAGATGCGCGCGGCGCCCATCTGCGTATCGCTTTGCCCGCGCATGCCGATATCGAGGGATCGACGTGACCGACGCGCCGCACAGTGCCGCGTCCGGCGCGCCGCCCGCGCACGTACTGGTGGTGGACGACGAGCCGCAGATCCGTCGCTTCCTCGACATCAGTCTGCGTGCACAGGGGTATCACGTCGAATCGGCCGAGGATGCGCGCAGCGGACTGGAAGCGTTGGCGCTGCGCGGCGCGGATCTGCTGGTGCTCGACATGGGATTGCCCGATCGCGATGGCCTGTCGGTGCTGCGCGAACTGCGCCAGTGGTCGCAGTTGCCGGTAATCGTGCTCACCGTGCGCGCGGACGAGAGCGAGAAAGTCGCCGCGCTCGACGCGGGCGCGAACGATTACGTGACCAAACCCTTCGGCGTGCAGGAACTGATGGCGCGTATCCGCGCGTTGCTGCGC
The DNA here is from genome assembly GCA_040079515.1 of Lysobacteraceae bacterium. Taxonomy (GTDB): domain Bacteria; phylum Pseudomonadota; class Gammaproteobacteria; order Xanthomonadales; family Xanthomonadaceae; genus Lysobacter_I. The sequence goes on along the minus strand of JBEBKD010000007.1, from coordinate 7,915 downwards.
GCGCGCGCGACATCGACGGAAACGCCTGCGGTGTACGACGACGGTCGTCTACGCGTCGATCTGGCGCAGCGGCAGGTGATGCTCGACGGCGCGCCGCTGGTGCTGTCGCGCAAGGAATACGCGCTGCTCGCGCATCTCGTGGGCCACGCCGGGCGCGTGGTCACCCAGCCGCAGCTGCTGCGCGAGCTGTGGGGGCCGACCCACGAACAGGACACCCATTACCTGCGGATCCTGGTCGGCAAACTCCGGCAGAAACTCGGCGACGACGCCTCCGCCCCGCGCTGGATCGCGACCGAGCCGGGCGTCGGTCTGCGTTTTCTGATGCCGCCGGCGGCACCGGTTTGATCCCGCCATAAACGGGGTCAGAGTGGAATGGCACTTACTTAAGCGCGGCATCCAGATTTTCGTCATTCCCGCGTAGGCGGGGTTCCCAACAGCCGTAGGCTGGTCATCCAGTGACTTCAGGTTTTCTTGACCAAGCAAAGTCGCTGGATCCCCGCTTTCGCGGGGATGACGGGGCTTAAGTAAGTGCCATTCGGGTCAGAGTGACTTTCGGACGCTTGTCCCGGCCCAAGCCGCCCTTGCCACCAAACACCTACATGCCGTCATCCCGGCTCTCGCCGATGGCGAGACCCGGGCCACTAAAAGCCTGCTCGCGGTTGGTTGCGCAATGCTCGTTTCTCGCCGAAGTCGCGACGAGAGCGAGCGGTGCGCCGAGGCAGCACCCTATTGGTGATGCGGGGAGCTTGTGCGCGGTTGGCGATCGAACTTGAGAGAGCAAGATGCGGTGTGGATTCCATTCGGCGTGCTTGAGCACGCCCTATGCGTTTGAAAGGATGATGCTCGCGGCAGGCAGCCCCTCATCCGGCCTTCGGCCACCTTCTCCCCGCAAGCGGAGAGAAGGAAAGAGCACGATGCGCGTTTCGCTCAACCCTCCGCATCCCGCAACCACTCCGGTCCCGGCAGTTCGCGGACGCCGCGACGCAGGGTTTCGTTCCATTCGCGGCGGATGGTTTGCAGATACGGGTCGTCTTCGTCCAGGCGCTGGCGCAGGTTGGCGGTGAAGCTGTCGCGGCGGTAGAGCAGCAGGTCGAGCGGTGGGCCGACGGAGAGGTTGGAGCGCATCGTCGAGTCGAACGACACCAGCACGCATTTGCAGGCTTCGCTCAGCGAGGTCTGCGGGGTGATGACGCGGTCGAGGATGGGTTTGCCGAATTTGCTTTCGCCGGTCTGGAAGTAGGGCATCTCCGGCGAGCTTTCGATGAAGTTGCCTTCCGAGTACACCAGGAACAGGCGCGGGGCTTCGCCGCGGATCTGGCCGCCGACGATGAAGCTGCCGTTGGGGTCGATGCCGCTGTCGCGCAGATAGGCTTCGTCGCGTTTGCGGATTTCGCGCAGTGCGTCGCCGACGAGTTTCGCCACGTCGAACATCGAGGTGGCTTTGCCGATGCCCGGCCGACCGCCGTCCAGCGTGGAGCGCTGGTCGATGAGGTTGAGCGCGTTCTGGGTCAGCGAGAGGTTGCCAGCCGACAGCGCCGCGACCACGTACTCGCCTTCGGAGACGAACAGCCGCATCTTGCCGGTGCGGCGGATATCGTCGACGCCCGCGTTGGTGCGCGAATCGGAGGCCAGGATGAGGCCATGGTCGAGATTCAGACCGATGCAATAAGTCATGGAAACGTGAGCCTGCGAATGCAGCGTCGATTTTGCCCGCAACAGCGCTGTGGTGTGAAGCGGATCAGGTCGGTGTCTGCGCCTGGAATTGGGGTTGCGATGGTGACAGCGGCACGATCTTGGGCGGCGGTCGCGTCTCGGCGGCATCGACAGCGGTCATGAATTGCCGATGGATCGCGCTGCCGAGGCGGTCCAGTCGTTCCATCGCGTTCTGCAGCCAGGGCTCCAGTCCGTCGGTGATGATTTCGTCGATCCGAGCATAGCGCGTGTGCGCCGACAGTGCGCCGGCCTGACGCACCACTTCCAGCGTCTGCCCGCCCGCGAGGGTGAGCAGCACCTGATGCAGTTGGTGCGTGCAGGTCTGCAGCGAGCGCGGGTTGGCTTCGTGCAGCAGCATCACTTCAGCCACACCCGCAGGCGTGACCGACTGCCGGTGCAGGCGACGATAGGTCTCGAATGCCGACAGCGACTGCAGCAGCGCGCTCCACTGGAAGTATTCGACGGTGTCGCGCGCTTCGCCGCTTTCGGGCAGGTCGCGGTCGCTGCCGACCACGTCGAGCAGACGGATCGCCCATTCGGCGCGTTCGATGAACACGCCCAGTTGCATGAAGTGATAGCCCTCGCCCCGTCCCAGTGTGCCGATGGTGACGCCACGGAACGACGCCGAGCGGCTTTTCACGCGTTCGAGGATATTGCTCAGCCCTTCGCGGCCGATGCTGGCGGTGCCGAGCCCGCGCATTTCCAGCCAAGAGGCGTTGAGGTCTTCGTACATTTCCGAGGTGATCGCGACCCGCTGCGCGCGCGCGGATTCGCGCGCGGCGCGCAGGCAGCTGAGGATCGAAGACGGGTTGTCGGGCGACAGCAGCAGATGATCGAGCACGCTGTCGGCGTCGATGCTGCCGTAGCGTTTCTGGCAGGTCTCGACCGCGCCCAGTGCATCGAGCGCGCGCCGCCACGGTGCGGCTTCGGCTTTGCCGCGATCCAGCCGCTCGGGCAGCATCGCGATGCGGGTGGTGACATCGATCAGGCGCGCGGTGTTTTCCGCGCGTTCCATGTGGCGCGACACCCAGTAGAGATCGTTGGCGGTTCTGCACAGCATGCTCAGCTCTCCAACACCCAGGTGTCTTTGGTGCCGCCGCCCTGCGACGAGTTCACCACCAGCGAGCCCTCGCGCAGCGCGACCCGGGTGAGGCCGCCCGGCATCGCCTGGATGCGCTTGCCCGACAGCACGTACGGACGCAGATCGATATGGCGCGGGGCCAGTCCGCTTTCGACGAAGGTGGGGCATGTCGACAGCGACAGTGTCGGCTGTGCGATGTAGTTCGATGGGTTGGCGAGGATGCGCAGACGGAATTCTTCGATTTCGGCTTTCGTCGACGCCGGCCCGACCAGCATGCCGTAGCCGCCAGCGCCGTGGACTTCCTTCACCACCAGCTCCGGCAGATGGTCCAGCACGTAGCGCAGGTCGTCTTCTTTCCGCAGTTGCCACGTCGGCACGTTGTGCAGGATCGGTTCTTCGCTGAGATAGAAACGGATCATCTCCGGTACGTACGGATACACCGATTTGTCGTCGCCGACGCCGGTGCCGGGTGCATTCGCCAAGGTCACGCGCCCGGCGCGGTAGGCGCCGAACAGCCCGGGCACGCCGAGCATCGATTCGGAGCGGAACACGGTGGGGTCGAGATAGTCGTCGTTGATCCGCCGGTAGATCACGTGCACGCGCTGCGGGCCGCGCGTGGTGCGCGCGTAGACGGTGTCGTCGCGCACGAACAGGTCGGCGCCTTCCACCAGTTCAACGCCCATCTGCTGGGCGAGGAAGGCGTGTTCGAAATATGCGGAATTGGCGGAACCCGGTGTGAGTACCGCGACCACCGGGTCGTCGATGCCTTCCGGTGCGGCCTCGCGCAATGTGCTGAGCAATGCATCGGGATAGCGTTCGACCGGCGCGATCTGCTGGCGCGCGAACAGTTCGGGAATCAGCCGCGCCATCATCCGCCGGTTTTCCAGCATGTACGACACGCCGGACGGCACCCGAAGATTGTCTTCCAGCACGTAGTACTCGCCGTCGCCAGCGCGGACCAGGTCGATGCCCGAGATGTGCGAATACACGCCGCCGGGCACGCGCAGGCCGCACATTTTGCGGCGGAATTCTTCGTTGCCCAGCACCAGATCGGTCGGCACGCGGCCGTCGTGGAGGATGCGCTGTTCGCCGTAGACATCGCCGAGGAACAGATTCAGCGCATGCACGCGCTGGCGCAGGCCGGCTTCCAGCATCCGCCATTCGGCGGCGGGCACGATCCTCGGGACCATGTCGAAGGGGATCAGGCGCTCGTTGCCGGATTCCTCGCCGTAGACCGAGAAGGTGATGCCGACCCGGTGGAAGGCGATCTCCGCCTCCTGCCGCTTGCTGGCGATCACCGGCTCGGGCGTGTTGCGCAGCCATTCGTCGAAAACCCGGTAATGCGGACGCGGCACGCCAGCGTCGTCGTGCATCTCGTCGAATCGTTGCGTCATGCAGCGGCCCCGGGCAGGGAAGGCGGACCCTTCGCCCCATTGAATAGCACGCAGCGCTGAGCTTGCCTAGATGTTGCGGTGCAACAGACGACAAAGGCTCACCGCGCCTGTATCCGGCCGGCGGACAGCGGCGCGTAGCGGTGACCGCATTCGCGCTGCCAATCGACAAGGGCGTTCTGTCGAAGCTTTGTGGGTGTCCCGGTTCTGTCATCATCGCTGCGGCACGCTGTCGCTGCCGTTCGCCTGCGCCCGGAGCGCCGCATGAAGCTCGCCATCCTGTCCCGCAACAGCAAACTCTATTCGACCCGCCGGCTGGTGGAGGCCGCGCGCGCGCAGGGACACACCGTGCGGGTGCTCGATCCGCTGCGCTGCTACATGCGGATCGCGTCGGACGGCTTCGACATGCATTACAAGGGCCGGCCGTTGGCCGGCTATCAGGCGGTGCTGCCGCGGATCGGCGCGTCGATCACCCGTTACGGGGCGGCGGTGCTTCACCAGTTCGAGCTGATGGGCAGCTACACCCCGAACACGGCCGACGCCATCGCCCGTGCCCGCGACAAGCTGCGCGCGCACCAGTTGCTGGGGGCGCAGGGCATCGGCATGCCGACCACGGTGTTCGGCGACAACCCGGACGACACCGTCGACCTGCTGTCGATGCTCGGTGCGCCGCCGCACGTGATCAAGCTCAATGAAAGCTCGCAGGGCGCAGGAGTGATCCTGACCGAGAAGCCATCGGCGTCCCGCAGTGTGGTCGAGACCCTGCGCGGGCTCTATGCCAATTTCCTGGTGCAGGAGTTCATCGCCGAGGCCGAAGGCGCCGACCTGCGCTGTTTCGTGGTCGGCGATGAAGTGGTTGCATCGATGCGTCGGCAGGCGCCGAAGGGCGACTTCCGCTCCAATCTGCATCGTGGCGGCACAGCCGAAGCGGTGCAGGCCAGCGACGACGAACGCGCGGTCGCGATCCGTGCCGCCAAGGTGCTCGGCCTGGGCGTCGCCGGTGTGGATCTGATCCGCGCCAAGCGCGGCCCGTTGGTGCTGGAGGTCAATGCCTCCCCGGGCCTGGAGGGGATCGAGGCAGCGACAGGGGTGGATATCGCGCGGAAAATCATTGATCTTCTGCAAAATGGGGCTGAAAAGAACATATCTTGCAAAAATACAAAACGGTGATGACGCCCATGGAGGCGTTCTGTCATCTGGTTTTAACGGCCCTTTAATCGCCCCGGGCGTAGCGTGTCCTGACCGACTTCTGTCACCACACCCACCCTCGTCAGGGCGATGCAGAACCGGTAATCGGGGTTACACCCAATTGTTCGGCCCGGGCGGCCCATGCCGTCCGGGCCATTTTTTTTCGATCGCGATACGGGCGGACTTCCCTGACATTCGATGGGCATCGCGCCGACGCGCCCGCTGTGGGCGCTGCCGCATGAGTGCCATGTGCCAGAATTGGAGGTGCGCTGCCCACGGCACGCGCCGGGGGCCATCGGGAACCGAACGCACGCCGACCGGTCACAGCTGCACCTTTGAGGATCCACCGCCCATGCGCATACTCGTGATCGAAGACAACCAGGACATCGCCGCCAATCTGGGCGATTACCTCGAAGAACGCGGCCACACCGTCGATTTCGCCGCCGACGGCATCACCGGCCTGCATCTGGCCATCGTTCACGAATTCGACGCGATCGTGCTCGACCTCAATCTGCCCGGCATGGATGGTCTGGAGGTCTGCCGCAAGTTGCGCGGCGAAGCCCGCAAGCAGACACCGGTGTTGATGCTCACCGCCCGCGACACCCTCGACAACAAGGTCGCCGGCTTCGAGTCCGGCGCCGACGATTACCTGATCAAACCATTCGCGCTGCAGGAAGTCGAAGTCCGCCTCAATGCCTTGGCGCGACGCGGCAAGGGCAAGCAGAGCCGGGTGCTGGAAGTGGGCGATCTGGAATACAACCTGGACACGCTGGAAGTGCGTCGTCAGGGCAAGCTGCTGCAGCTCAATCCGACCGCGCTCAAGATTCTGCAGTCGCTGATGGAAGCGTCGCCGGCCGTCGTGACCCGACAGGAGCTGGAAACGCGCGTATGGGGCGAAGAACTGCCCGATTCCGACAGCCTGCGTGTGCACATCCACGGCCTGCGCGCGATGGTCGACAAGCCGTTCCCGGTGCCGCTGATCCAGACCCGCCACGGCATCGGCTATCGCATCGCCGTGCCCGATGCCAGCGCCTGAGGGAACGCCATCGCGGCGCCGTAGACCTGCCTACCGTCGGCGGCTGCGCAGCCGCATCATCCTGTCGTTCCTGTGGCTGGGGTTTGGACTGACGGCTTTGATCGCGGCAAGCACTGTCTATCTTCGCAATCGCGTCGAAAATGCAGTGATCGCCTCGGCGCTCATCAAGAACAACGACGCTTTCGCAAACGGTTATTACCGTAACCCGGACGCGATCGGTATTCCGTTCGAAAAAATCCAGGGTCGCCAGTTCAGTACGCGCAAGGTCGATCGCGTGCCGCCGGAGTGGCGGGAGCTATCCAACGGCGTACACGAATTGACGAATACCGACCCTCTGACGGGAGACACCCGCGTCTACAAGATCGCGGTTCGGAAGGATCCCGAATACTGGTTTTTCCTCACCTACGACATCGCCGAAGAGCGCGAGAGCCAGGCGCGCTTGAATCAGGCGTTGATGCTGAGCGTGGTCGTCTTCACGCTGTTCTCGCTTCTGGTCGGATGGTGGGCCGCCTCGCGAGTCATGAGCCCGGTGACCGAGCTTGCGCAGCGTCTTCGTCGCTCTGGTCGCAGTGCCGAACCCGAAGCGCTGGCCTCGCATTTCGCCGAGGACGAGGTCGGCGAGCTTGCGAAAGCGCTGGATGATTACGCCGAACGCCTGACCGACGTGGTCAAGCGCGACCGCGAGTTCAACGCCGACGTGAGTCACGAGTTGCGCACGCCGCTGGCGGTGATTCGCGGGGCATCGGAGCTCTTGCTTGCCAAGCCCGACATGGAAGACAAGACGCGGGCACGTCTGCAACGCGTTCAACGCGCCGAGCAGCAATGTACCGATCTGATCAGTGCGTTATTGCTCCTGTCGCGCAACGAGCGCGGCCATGGTGCCGCCGATGTCGGTCGTCTTGCGGAGCAACTGCTCGACGCGCATCGCACCCAGCTCGGCGGCAAACCGCTGACGCTGCGCATGGAAGGCGCTGTCGGCCAAGTGGTCGTCGATGCGCCGGATGCCGCCGTGACCGTGGCGCTCAGCAATCTGATCGGCAACGCGGTGAAATACACGCAGCAGGGCGAAGTCGTCGTGCGGCTCGGCGACAATGCCGTTGACGTGATCGACAGCGGTCCGGGTCTCAGCGCCGAAGATGCCGCGCGGTTGTTCGAGCGTGGGTATCGCGGCAGTCATGCCGAACATACGCAGGGCGGCGGTATCGGTCTGTCGATCGTGCGTCGTCTTTGTGCGCTGTACGGTTGGCGCGTGCGCGTGGTGCCGGGGCAGGAGCATGGGGTGATTGCGACGTTGACGTTTGGGGTGTGATCTACCGTTTTTGCATCCGCATCCCGGTTCTGCGAGCTGTAGTGGCCGCATTGACGAACGTCTTTCGTCTCGATGTCGTAGCGTTATAGGGTAAAGCCTGGAATCTTTTTCGCGCTGGTGCGCGAGTTACTTTCTTTGGCGCAAAGAAAGTAACCAAAGAAAACATTCCAAGTCCAATTCAAACCCGCGGTCTGGGG
>JBEBKD010000006.1:0-228590 GCA_040079515.1 Lysobacteraceae bacterium | reverse complement strand
GGCGCACCGTGTTGACGATCGCCGGGGTAAAGCCGGTGCGCCTCAGGCGCACCTGATGCAATTCACATGCTCAGCCGAGCGTCGCCAACCACTCGTCGTTCGAGCCTTCGTTCACGCCTTCCAACAGGTCGGGAGATAGCGCTCGCCGATGTCGGGCAGTCATAGGGTGCGCCTGTGGCGCACCGTGTTGACGATCGCCGGGGTAAAGCCGGTGCGCCTCAGGCGCACCTGATGCAATTCACATGCTCAGCCGAGCGTCGCCAACCACTCGTCGTCCGAGCCTTCGTTCACGCCTTCGAACAGGAAGGTCGAGAGATAGCGTTCGCCGGTGTCGGGCAGCATCGTCAGCAGCACCGAACCTTCGGGTGCGGATTCGGCGGCCTTGATCGCGGCGGCGGCGGTCGCGCCTGCGGAGATGCCGACGAAAATGCCTTCCTCGGCGGCGAGTCGACGTGCGGTATCGCGGGCGAGCACGTCGTCGATCGGAATGATCTCGTCGGCGATGGTGCGGCTGAGCACCGCCGGCAGGAAGTCCGGGGTCCAGCCCTGGATCTTGTGCGGTTTCCACTCGTCGCCGGAAAGCAGCGCCGCGCCTGCGGGTTCGCTGCTGATGATTTTGATGTCGGGGCGCGCGAGTTTCAGCACTTCGCCGGCTCCCGTAATCGTGCCGCCCGTGCCCCAGCCGCTGACGAAATAGTCTAGCCGCTTGCCTGCGAAATCCTGCAGGATCTCCGGCCCGGTGGTGCTGCGGTGATAAGCCGGATTGGCTTCGTTCTCGAACTGGCGGGCGAGGAACCAACCGTGTTTTTCCGCCAGTTCCTTCGCTTTGCGGACCATGCCGCTGCCGCGTTCGGCGGCGGGCGTGAGGATGACCTTGGCGCCATAGGCGCGCATCAGTTTGCGGCGCTCGATCGAGAAGGTCTCGGTCATGATCGCGACGAACGGATACCCGCGCGCGGCCGCCACCATCGCCAGCGCGACGCCGGTATTGCCCGAAGTCGCTTCGATGATGGTCTGCCCGGGTTTCAGCGTGCCGCGGCGCTCGGCGTCGAGCACGATCGCCAGTGCGAGACGGTCCTTGACCGAGCCGCCGGGATTGAAGGATTCGACTTTCGCGTACAGCGTGACGTGTTTCGGTGCGATGCGATGCAGTTTGACGATCGGTGTGCGGCCGATGGTGTCGAGGATGTTGTCGTAGAGAGCCATGGGAGTTCCTGGGTGGAATCGGGTTCTGAATGGTGCGGGGACGAAGAGTCGACGTGCTGCGATGACCGGAGCGGTCATCGACATCGTAGCGGTACGAGACTGCACCCTTTCATGCAGCCTCCGCCAGTGCGGTCGTTGGCGGCTCCGATGCGGTCTGCGTCGACGTGCCGAGCGGCGCTGCGCCGAACCAGTGCAGTTGCGTGGCAAGCGCGGCGACTTCGCCGACGAACAGCAGCGCGGGCGAGCGCACGTCGTGGCGGCGCGCGAGCGCAGGCAGATCCTCGAGCGTGCCGAGCACCACGCGCTGTTCGGGCCGCGAGCCGTTCTCGACCAGCGCGCATGGCGTGGATGCGGCGCGGCCGTGCGCGAGCAGACGCGTACGTACGCGCTCCAGCCCCGATACGCCCATGTAGAACGCGAGCGTCTGCTTTTCCCGGGCGAAACCGGCCCAATCCAGACCGTCGTCTTCGGCTTTCGCATGCGCGGTGACGAAGCGCACCGACTGCGCATGGTCGCGATGGGTGAGCGGAATGCCGGCATACGCGGCGCACGCCAGCGCCGCGGTGATGCCGGGCACGACCTCGTAGCCGATGTCGTGCGCATGCAGGAATTCGAGTTCCTCGCCGCCGCGGCCGAAGATGAAACCGTCGCCGCCTTTCAGCCGCACCACGCGCTTTCCGGCGCGCGCATGTTCGAGCATCAGCGCGTGGATCTGTTCCTGCGGGACATGGTGATGCCCGGCTTCCTTGCCGACTTCGATACGCTCTGCATCGCGACGCGCCAGATCGAGCACCTCGGCGCTGACCAGACGGTCGTGCAGGATCACATCGGCTTCGTTGAGCAGGCGCAGACCGCGCAGGGTGAGCAGGCCGGCGTCGCCGGGACCCGCGCCGATCAGCGCGACGCGGCCCTGGGGTGCGGCGTGCTTCGCCATGTCGATGATCGTCAGCAGACTGCGCTCGGCGGACGCGTAGTCGCCGCGACGCAGCAAGCTCTGGATGTCGCTGCGCATGACGGTGTCGAAGAAACGGCGGCGCGCGCTGGTATCCGGTATCCGTGCGCGAATCCGCCGACGATGTTGGACCAGCAGATGGCCCAGGGTTCCGAGCGATTCGTCGAGTTCGGTTTCCAGACGTTCGCGCAGATGCCGCGCCAGCATCGGCGCGCCACCGCCGCTGGAGATCGCGATCTGCAGCGGACCGCGCTCGATCCGCGCTGGCACCTGGAAGCTGCACAGAGGCGCGTCGTCGACCACGTTCGCCCAGATCCGACGCGCTTGGGCGGCATCGGCGACGGCACGATTGGTTTCGGCTTCATTGGTGGCGGCGATGACCAGCCAGACCCCGTCGAGCCAGGCCGGGTCGAAGCGGCCTTCCAGATGTTCGATCCGGCCTTCGGCGACCAATGCAGCGATTTCGGGATCCAAGGCCGGCGCGCCCACCCGCACCTGCGCCCCGGCCGGGAGGAGGGCGGCGATCTTTCGGCGGGCCACTGCGCCACCACCGACAACCAGCACCGGGCGGTCGCGGAGGTCGAGGAAGGCGGGGAACAGGGTCGGGACGGGGTCGGACATGGCCTGCCGCCGATGGAAGAGGGTCGGCTCACCGTAGTTCCGGGACGGAATCACGGGAAATGACGTCGGGGCTTGGCTATATGCTTGTTTGGCATAAGCGGATATCGATATTCCGAAGCGCTATCTGATATTTGTATCGCTTGATCCGAATAAAGAGATGTCAAACTGCCGATGTCATCCGGCAGCCGACCGGATCGCTGCCGACCCCACAGAAAATACGTTTCCCGGAACGACCGATATGACCCTGGTCCAGCTGCGCTATTTCGTCGCGATCGCCGACGCCGGCTTCAACATCACGTTGGCCGCCGAACACGTGCATGCGACCCAGCCCGGCCTGTCGAAGCAGCTGAAGCAATTGGAGGACGAACTCGGCTTCCTGCTGTTCGTACGCAAGGGCCGCAGCCTGGAAGGACTCACGCCTGCGGGCACGCAGGTACTCGCGCATGCACGCAAGCTGCTGGGCGAAGCGGCGAACATCCGTGCCTTCGCCGCCAACCAGCGCCGCGATGGCCAAGGCCAGTTGCTGATCGCCACCACCCATACCCAGGCGCGTTTCGTGTTGCCGCCGGTCATCTCGCAGGTGCATCAGTCCTATCCGCAGCTGAGCATCCACCTGCAGCCCAGCGCCGATGGCGACGTGCTGATCCAGCTGGCGCGCGGCGAAGCCGATCTCGCGTTGATCAGCACCGCTGGCGACGCGCCCGCCGACGGCATCGCGATCCCGATGTTCCGCTGGCGGCGCGTGGTGCTGCTGCCGCGCGCGCACCCGCTGGCGCAGACCGGCGTGCGGCCGACGCTGGCGGACCTTGCCGGTTTCCCGCTGGTGAGTTACGAATCCTCGATCCGCCCGGATTCTTCGCTGCGTCGGGCGTTCGCGGAGCGCGGATTGGAACCGCAACTGGCGATGACCGCGCGCGATGCGGATCTGATCAAGACCTATGTGCGCGCCGGCATCGGCATCGGGCTGCTCGCCGAGATGGCGGTCAGCGCGATCCACGATGCCGACCTGGTCGCCCTGCCGGCGCCGGACTCGATTCCGGAGTGCATCGCATGGGCGATGCTGCCGCGCGAACGCGTGCTGCGCGACTACACCGTCGAACTGCTGGTGGCGCTCGCGCCGCAGCTCGATCGCCACGATCTGCGCCGTGTGCTGGCCGGAAATCTTGTGGCCGATTGGCCGGCTCCGCCGACGTGGGCGGAACTGAGTCAGGTGATTACGAGCTGAGAGATGCGCTGTTCGTATGCGCTTGATGCGTGAGTGTGTAGTTGCGCGGATTTGTTTAATTATCGAGAAAAAATGCACCTGTCATTTATGACAGTGTGTGCATACTCCATTGTTTCTAAAAGAAATGATCGCGTTGACTGCATACGGGAAATGGCGACAAACTGCGAGCCGCGCCGAGTGTGCGTTGAACAACAGGGGATCGACTTGTACAAGTTTTCTTTTTTGCGCGTTATTTCAGCCGCTGCCATGCTTATTACTATCGGTGGCTGCGTCACGGCCACGCCAGTTATCACGCCGTCCGGTCAGCAAGGTTTTACGCTCAATTGTTCTGCATTGAATGATATTGGCCAGTGCTACAAAAAGGCAGGCGAATTGTGCGGTTCCAATGGGTATCAAATTTACGACCAAAACAATAAGCCGGTGACTTTTTGGTCGGGCGCCAATCAGACGATGGTGGTTCGGTGTAAAACACCGGGTGAGCTGAATATGCCTGTAACCAACTGACGTCAAGGGCATATAACACCATGGGGATCGAAAGCAAGACTGCCGCTGGAAGTGCTGTCGCTACAGGCGCTGTTGCTGGAGTGGCAAATGCATCATGGGTTTTCACTAGCGCAGTGGCTACTGCAAACGCGGCCGGCCTTTCTGGGGCAGCGGCGACCAGTTCAGCTTTGGCAACATTAGGCGGTGGTGCTGTTGCGGCAGGTGGCGGCGGCATGATGGCCGGTGTCATGACCGTGGCAGTTGCAGCTGCGTGGCCGGCTGCTGCAGTAGCAGTCGCTGGCTACAGTGGATATCGATTGTATAAGTGGATCAAGATATAACAGGTCATGGCAATATAAATTGTTGCGTTGCAGGCGCGGGCCAGGAATATTTTTTTACCTTGTTTCTCACGCGCTTTTCGCCAACTCCGTCCAGTCCTCGTGCAGACCGCATTCGCGCTTGAGACCGAAGAAACGCGTGTCTTCTTCGCTCATGCCGTCTTCGAGGCGGCGGGTGGTGTGGATGTCGCCGATCGAAACGTAACCCTGATCCCACAGCGGGTGGTAGGGCAGGCCGTTGGTTTCGAGATATTTCCACACGTCGTGGTCGTTCCAGTCGGCGATGGGGTGCAGTTTCCAGCGGCCGTCGCGAAGTTCAAGGAAATCGATCTCGGCGCGTGTGCTGGTCTGGCTGCGGCGTAAACCGGCGATCCACGTGCGCACGCCGAGTTCGCGCAGCGCGCGCTGCATCGGTTCGACCTTGCGCAGCTGGTTGTAGCGTTGGATGCCTTCGATGCCGTTTTCCCAAAGGCGCCCGTGGCGCGCTTCCATCCACGCGATGCCGACCTGCGGGCGGTAGACCTTGAGATTCAGCGACAGGCGCTGGGTCAGTTCGTCGACGAACCGGTAGGTTTCCGGAAACAGATAGCCGGTGTCGATCAGGATCACCGGAATGTCCGGCTTCGCCTGTGTGGTCATGTGCAGTGCGACCGCCGCCTGCGCGCCGAAGCTCGATGACAGCGCATGATGGCCGGCGAGATGTTCGACCGCCCACTGCACGCGTTCGGGCGCCGTTTTCGTGCCGAGCCAGCGGTTGAGGTCGGCGAGCGCCTGCGGCGATTCGGCCGCGGTGATCGGGTCGGGGAGGCTCATGCGATCAACTCCAGTGGCAGCGTCCTGCTGCCCGTGTTTTCAAAAGTCACGACACCGCTGCGGACTAGAAAATCGCCGAAGCGTTCGCCTGCGTCGCGCTGTTCGGCGTATTGCCGGAACAGCGGGTCGAGGCTGTCGAGGAGGGTGGTTTCGTCGATATTTTCGCGATACAACGTGTTCAGGCGCTGGCCGCGATGGTCGCCGCCGAGCATCAGGTTGTAGCGGCCGGGTGCCTTGCCGATCAGCGCGATTTCGGCGAGATACGGCCGCGAGCAGCCGTTCGGGCAGCCGCTGATGCGCAGATGCAGATCGGCGCCATCGAGGCCATGCGTCGCGAGTCTCGCTTCGAGGCGGTCGACGAATGCCGGCAGATAGCGCTCGGCTTCGGCCATCGCCAGGCCGCAGGTCGGCAGTGCGACGCAGGCCAGCGCGGCCTTGCGCAGCGGCGACGCGGCGCGATGGGTATCGAGCGCGTATTCCGTCACCAGTGCGTCGATCGCGTCGCGCTGCGCGTCGTCGAGATTTGCGATCAACAGATTCTGGTTCGCAGTGAGGCGGAATTCCGACGTGCCGCCCGCAGCGTCGAGCCGTGTCGCGATTTCGCGTAGACCGCTGAGGTGACGGACACCATCGCGGTCCCAGATCCGTCCGGCGACGATGCGCAGGGTCAGGTGCCAGCGGCCGTCGTCGCCCTGATGCCAGCCGAACTCGTCGGCGTTGTGCGCGAATTCGAACGCACGCGCCGGAGCGAAGCGCACGCCCGCGCGGCGTTCGACTTCCGACTTGAATGCGTCGAGACCGCGGTCGTCGATGGTGTATTTCAATCGCGCGCGCTTGCGCACCGCGCGGTTGCCCCAGTCGCGCTGGGTCGTGACCACCGCTTCGGCCACCGCGATGACGTGCTCCGGGGCGATGAAACCGATCACATCGCCGATGCGCGGATAGGTTTCGGCGTCGCCGTGGGTCGCGCCCATGCCACCGCCGACGCTGACGTTGTAGCCGAGCAGCGCGCCGTCATCGCCGCTGCCGTTATTGCCTATGACCGCGATGAAGCCCAGATCCTGCGCGAACACGTCGACATCGTTGCTTGGCGGCACCGCGAAGCCGATCTTGAACTTGCGCGGCAGATAGGTCGCGCCGTAGATCGGCTCGTCTTCTTCGCCGCTGCCGGCGACTTTTTCCTCGTCGAGCCAGATTTCGTAGTAGGCGCGGCTGTTGGGCAGCAGATGTTTCGACAGCGCCTCGGCCTGGGCCTGCACGGTCGCATGCACTCCGGACAGATAGGGATTGGAGGCGACCGCGATATTGCGGTTCACGTCGCCGCAGGCGGCAAGGGTGTCGATCAGCGCGGCGTTGATCGCCTGCATCGTCGGCTTGAGTCTGCCCTTGATCACACCGTGGAACTGGAATGCCTGGCGGGTGGTGATGCGCAGGCCGCGCTCGGCATGGGTGGTTGCGATGGCGTCGAGCTTGAGCCACTGCGCGGGAGTGACCACGCCGCCCGGGGTGCGGGTGCGGATCATGAACGAGATGTCGGGCTCAAGTTTCTGCCGACGACGTTCGTCGCGCACGTCGCGGTCGTCTTGCTGATAGCTGCCGTGATACTTGATCAGGGTCTGGTCGTCGTCGGCGAGCGCGCCGCTGATCTGGTTCGCGAGCGACTGCTGCAGCGTGCCGCGCAGGCGGCCGCTCTGCTGTTTGATGTCTTCGACCGAATGGGTAGACATCAGTACACGTCCCGTGCGTAGCGACCCTGCGACTGCAGGTCGTTCAGATACTCGGTCGCGTCTTCCGCCGACTTGCCGCCGTGCTCGGCGATCACGTCCAGCAGCGCCGCGTGCACATCCTTGGCCATTCGTGTGGCATCGCCGCAGACGTACAGATGCGCGCCATTCTCCAGCCACGAGAACAGTTCCCGGCCGTGTTCGCGCAATTTGTGTTGGACATAGATTTTGTGCGCCTGATCGCGCGAGAACGCGAGATCGAGGCGATCCAGTTCACCGCGCTTCAGCGCGTCCTGCCATCCGAGCTGGTAAAGGAAATCGCTGCGCGCATGCGGGTTGCCGAACAGCAGCCACTGCCGACCCGTGGCTCCGATGACCGCACGTTCCTGCACGAAGCCGCGGAACGGCGCGACGCCGGTGCCGGGGCCGATCATGATCACGTCGCGCGCGGGGTCGGCAGGCAGGCGGAAGCGTTCGTTGCGTTCGATGAACACCGGCAGCGACGCGCCTTCTTCCCGGCTCGCGAGGAAGTGCGAGGCGGCACCCCAGCGGATTGCATCGCCACGGCGGTATTCGACATGCGCGACCGTAAGATGCGCCTCATCGCCGACGACCTTTCGGCTGGAAGCGATGGAATACAGACGCGGCTGCAGCGGGCGCAGCGCTTCGACCAGCGCTTCGGCTGTCCATTTACCCGGATGCTCGTGGAGCAGGTCGATGATCTGCGACTGCGCCATCAATGCGGTCAAACCTTCGCGCTGATCGGGCGCGAGCAGGCGATTCAGGGTGTCGCTGCCGGCATGCGCGGCATGGGTCGCGATGAATGGCCGGCTCAGGCGCGTGATCTCGCGTTTGCCGCCCAGCCATTCGCGCAGCGTCCGCGTATCGCCGCCATGGCCGACGGCCGCATCGAGATCGAGATCGAGCGTTTCCGCGATCGCCTGCACCAGCGCAGGCGGATTCTCGATCCACACGCCGAGCGCATCGCCGGGTTCGTAGTCGAGGCCCGCACCTTCGAGCGAGAGTTCGAGATGGCGGATGTCGCGATCCGAGCCGCGACCGGTGATGCGCTGGTTCGCCAACAGTTCCGCCGCGAACGGGCGCTCGCGCGTCCAGACGATCGGAGCGGTGTGTGGACGCAGCGCGGTGACGCTGGCGAGCTGTGGGCGCGGCTTCAGCGCTTCTTTTGCTTCGGAATACAACTGCGATGACCAAGGTGCGGCCACGCTGTCGATGTCGAGATCGGCATCGGCGCGGTCTACCCAGCGCTGCGCGCCCAAAGCTTCGAGGCGCGCGTCGAGGCGCTGGCCGATGGCGCAGAACTGCGGATAACTGGAATCGCCCAGACCGAGTACCGCGAAACGCAGCTGTGGCAACTGCGGAGCGCGTTTGCCGTCGATGAATTCGACCAGTGCGCGGGCATCGTCCGGCGGATCGCCGTCGCCCTGCGTGCTGATGACGATGGCGAGGAAGCGTTCGTCCTTCAGTTCGCGGGTCGGGTAGGCGTCGGCGCGCAGCAATCGCACGGGCAGGCCGTCGGCTTCGAGTTTCGCGACCAGCGCTTCGGCGACGCGGCGGGCGTTGCCGGTCTGGCTGCCGTAGACCACCGTCAACCGCGTGCGCTCGGCGCTGTCGGTGTTCGCGCCGACGGACGTAGGTGGGGCTGAGGTCGCCTGCGCCCGCGCCAATCCGGCGGTATAGCCGGACAGCCACCACAGGCCTGCACTGTCCAGACCTTCGACCAGGCGGGCGATCTGGGCATAGGGCTCCGCCGACAAGGGGATCTGCGGGAGTGTCGACAGCGTTGTGGCGGGGTTGGCGGGGGACATTTCTGCGGCCTGCGGTCCGTGCGGAGGGGGTCCGAGCGACGATCCAGCCTAGGCGCCAGTATTTCGTCGCGGAAAGGAGCGGTCGTTATGCGCTTATGCCCGCAGCCGCACTTTCGGCGCAGGAGACGGTCGCAGATACTGGAAACCTACCGAGAGGATCATCCCCCGCATGGATCTGCCCCCGGATTTCATCCTCTACATCGTGATCGGCTTCGCTGCGCAGCTCATTGATGGCGCGTTGGGTATGGCGTATGGCGTCACTGCGTCCAGTCTGTTGCTCGGCTTCGGCGTGCCGCCAGCGGTCAGCAGCGCGACCGTCCACGCTGCCGAGTGTTTCACCACCGGCACCTCGGCGATCTCCCATCACGCCTTCGGCAACATCGACCGCAAGCTGTTCCGGCGGCTGCTGCTGCCGGGGATGCTCGGCGCTGGCGTCGGCGCTTACCTGCTCACCACCATCGATGGCGACATGCTCAAGCCCTGGATCGCCGGCTACCTGCTGCTGATGGGCGCCATGATCCTGTTCAAATCTTTCCGCGAACTGGTCCCGAAAGAAGTCACCTCGCACGTGTCGATCCTGGGGTTCTTCGGCGCGCTGGTGGACGCCATCGGCGGCGGCGGCTGGGGACCGATCGTCGCCAGCAATCTGATCGCGCGTGGCCACGAGCTGCGACTGACTGTGGGCAGCGTCAATGCCGTGGAGTTTTTCGTCACGCTGACCGCATCCGTCGTGTTCCTGCTGACGATGGGGACCGGCCATCTCGGCATCGTCCTCGGTCTGGCGCTGGGCGGTGTGGTTGCGGCACCGTTCGGTGCCTGGCTGGTGCGCTTCGTCCGCCCGCGGCTGTTGATGCCGGTCGTCGGCGTGCTGGTGATCGGCCTCAGCGCCCGCACCCTTTACCATACCTTCGCCGGCTGATGCGCCCCTGACCGGTTACAGTCCATCAGGACGAATACAGGCGCATTTCCGCCCAGCCCATACATTCCGGAAGTCATGTCCTATCCCGCGTTGAGTCACCTCGATCGTCTCGAAGCAGAGAGCATCCACATCCTGCGCGAAGTCGCAGCCGAGTTCCGCAACCCGGTCATGCTGTATTCGATCGGCAAGGACAGCTCGGTGTTGCTGCATCTGCTGCAGAAAGCGTTCGCCCCGGCGCGCTCGCCCATCCCGCTGCTGCATGTCGATACGGGTTGGAAGTTCCGCGAGATGATCGCGTTCCGCGATCGCCGTGCTGCGGAAACCGGCATCGCGCTGCGCGTGCACACCAATCCCGACGGCGTGGCGCAGGGCATCGGCCCGATCACGCACGGCGCCACCGTGCACACCGATGTGATGAAGACCCAGGCGCTGAAACAGGCGCTGGATCTTGGCGGCTTCGACGCTGCGATCGGCGGCGCGCGGCGCGACGAGGAGAAATCGCGCGCCAAGGAGCGGATCTTCTCGTTCCGCTCCGCCCAGCACCGCTGGGACCCGAAGAACCAGCGCCCGGAGCTGTGGAGCCTGTACAACACCCGCATCCACAAGGGCGAATCGGTGCGTGTGTTTCCGATCTCGAACTGGACCGAACTCGATGTGTGGCTGTACATCTACCGCGAGAAGATCGCGGTGCCGTCGCTGTATCTGGCGGCCGAACGGCCGGTGGTCGAGCGCGACGGCGCGCTGATCATGGTCGACGACGATCGCCTGCCGATGCGCGAGGGCGAAACAGCGTCGCTCAAGCGCGTGCGCTTCCGCACCCTCGGCTGCTATCCGCTGACCGGTGCGATCGAATCCGAGGCCGACACGCTGGAGAAAATCATCGCCGAGATGCTGGTCGCGACTACGTCCGAACGCCAGGGCCGGGTGATCGACCACGACCCTTCCGCTTCGATGGAGAAGAAGAAGCAGGAGGGCTATTTCTGATGACTGCCGATGTCCAACACCATGAGGCCGGTGCCGCCGTCGCAGCCTATCTGCAGCAGCACGAACACAAACAGCTGCTGCGCTTCATCACCTGCGGCAGCGTCGACGACGGCAAGAGCACGCTGATCGGCCGTCTGCTGCACGACACCAAACTGCTGCTGGACGACCAACTGGCAGCGCTGGAAGCCGACAGCCTGCGCCACGGCACCCAGAACGGGCAGATCGATTTCGCGCTGCTGGTCGATGGCCTGCAGGCGGAGCGCGAGCAGGGCATCACCATCGATGTCGCCTACCGGTTCTTCAATACCGACCGGCGAAAATTCATCGTCGCCGATTGCCCGGGCCACGAGCAGTACACCCGCAACATGGCCACCGGCGCGTCCACCGCCGATCTCGCGATCGTGCTGGTCGATGCGCGCAAGGGGTTGCTGACGCAGACGCGTCGGCACAGTTACATCGTGTCGCTGCTCGGCATCCGCCATGTGGTGCTGGCGATCAACAAGATGGACCTCGTCGGCTACGACGAAGCCGTGTTCACGCGGATCGTCGACGACTATCGCGCGCTGGCCGCGCAGCTCGGCATCGCGCAGGTGACCTGCATTCCGCTGTCCGCACTCAACGGCGACAACATGCTGGAACCTTCGGCGCGCATGCCCTGGTACACCGGCACGACGCTGCTGGAGCATCTGGAAAGCGTCGAAATGAATCCGGTCGATATCGGCGACATCCGCCGCGATTTTGGCCTACGCATGCCCGTGCAGTGGGTGTGCCGCCCGGACCAGAATTTTCGCGGTTTCGCGGGCACGATCGTGTCCGGCGCGGTGGCGCCCGGCGACGAAATCGTCGCGCTGCCGTCCGGCCGGCGTTCGCGCGTCGCCCGCATCGTCGCTGGCGACGGCGGCGATCTTGCAAACGCCGCCGCCGGTCAGGCGATCCAGCTGACGCTGGAAGACGAAATCGACATCAGTCGCGGTGACGTGATCGCTGCAGCGGATGCGCCGCCGGAAGTCGCCGACCAGTTCGCTGCGCATGTGCTGTGGATGGGCGAGCACGCATTGCTGCCGGGGCGCCCGTATTGGTTGAAGATCGGCGCCCGCACCGTCGGCGCGTCGATCACCGAGATCAAGCACCGCGTCGATGTGAACACGCAGGACCATCTTGCCGCGAAGTCGCTCGATCTCAACGAGGTCGGCTACTGCAACCTGCATCTCGATCAGCCGGTACCGTTCGAGGCCTACGCCGACAGCCGCGAACTCGGTGGCTTCATCCTGATCGACCGCCAGACCCACGCCACGGTCGCGGCCGGTACGCTCGATTTCGCATTGCGTCGCGCCGCCAATATCCACTGGCAGCATCTGGAAGTGGACAAGGCGGCGCGCGCGCGCAGCATGGGACAGACGCCGCGCTGCCTCTGGTTCACCGGTCTGTCGGGCTCGGGCAAATCGACGGTCGCCAATCTGGTCGAAAAGCGGCTGATGGCGATGGGACTGCGCACCTATCTTCTCGATGGCGACAACGTCCGCCACGGCCTCAACAAGGACCTTGGTTTCAGCGACGAGGACCGCGTCGAGAACATCCGCCGCGTCGCCGAGGTCGCCAGATTGATGGTCGATGCCGGCCTCATCGTGCTGGTCAGCTTCATCTCGCCGTTCCGCGCCGAGCGGCGGATGGCGCGCGAGTTGTTCGACGACGGCGAGTTCATCGAGGTCTTCGTCGACACGCCGCTTGCGGTCGCCGAAAGCCGAGATGTGAAAGGTCTTTACGCGAAAGCGCGCGCAGGCAAGATTCCGAACTTCACCGGCATCGATTCGCCGTACGAAGTGCCCGAAGCGCCGGAGCTGCGTCTGGATACCCAGGCCGAAGCGCCGGAGGCGCTCGCAGAGCGTGCGGTAGAACGATTGCTGGGCGGCTGACGCGGCAAACAAAACGCCCGGCGCGGAGCCGGGCGTCGTCGTATCGCAATCGTTGCGTTGCGGCAGGTGGGCGCTTATTTCTTCTTGCGGATCATCTCGAATACGAACAACAGCACGACTGCGGCAACGATCGCCACCACCCAGGTCATGATGCCGTGGCCGGGGTAGAAGTAACCGCCGATCACCGCGCCGCCGATGCCGAGCAGGATCGTCATGATCCAACCCATCGCGTCCGCGCCGGGCTTGAACAGACGCGCCAGCAGGCCGATGAGCGCGCCGCCGATGATGTAACCCAGGATGCCTTCAAACATGGAGATGTCCCCTCGATGGCAGTGCGTCGAATCGACGCGTCCGCATCCTAGCAGCAGCCGTGCTCGCCGTGGTGATGCCCGCCGGCGACGGCGGCCACGCCGGTGGTTTCGCCACGGACGCTGGCATTGCGGTGTTCGGCGATCACCCGGGCCACGCACGAGGTGACGCGTTTGCCCATCGGGATGTGCAGGAATTCGTTGGGACCGTGCGCGTTGGAGTGCGGGCCGAGCACGCCGGTGATCATGAACTGCGCACCCGGGAATTTCTCGCCGAGCATGCCCATGAACGGGATGGTGCCGCCTTCGCCCATGTACATGGCAGGCTTGCCGAAGAAGTTGCGGCTGGCGGTGTCGATCGCCTGCTCCAGCCACGGCATCATTGTCGGTGCATTCCAACCGGTCGAATCTTTTTCGAGATTCAACGTGACTTGAGCGCCGTTCGGCGGGTCGCGCAGCAGCGCTTCGGTCAAGAGTTCACCCGCATGTTTGCCGTCCAGCGTCGGCGGCAGGCGCAGACTCAGTTTCACCGAGGTGTGGGGGCGCAGCACATTGCCCGCCGACGACAGCGGCGGCATGCCGTCCACGCCGGTGATCGACAGTGCCGGCCGCCAGGTGCGGTTGAGCACCAATTCGGTGAGATCCGGATTCATCGGCGTCATCCCGGGCAGGAACGGGAATTTGTCGTAGACCGCCGTGTCCAGCACCGCTGCGCAGGTTTCCGCCTGCAGCATGCGGTCGGCAGGAACTTCGACATGAAGACCTTCGAGCAGGATGCGGCCGGTATTTTCGTCTTCGATTCGCGATAGCAGTTGGCGCAGGATCCGGAAGCTCGATGGCACCACGCCGGAGGCGTCGCCGGAATGCACGCCTTCGTTCAGGACTTTGACGGTGAGGTTGCCGCCGGCAAGGCCGCGCAGCGAGGTGGTGCACCACAGTTGTTCGTAGTTGCCGCAGCCGGAGTCCAGACAGACCACCAGCGACGGTTTGCCGATGCGCGCGGCGAGATGGTCGACGTAGGCGGGCAGATCGTAGCTGCCGGATTCCTCGCAGGCTTCGATCATCAACACGCAGCGCGCGTGCGGCACGCCCTGCGTCTGCAACGCCTGGATCGCGGCGATCGAACCGAAGATAGCGTAGCCGTCGTCGGCGCCGCCGCGGCCATACAGACGGTCGCCCTTGATCACTGGCGTCCATGGGCCGAGATCGTCGTCCCAGCCGGTCATTTCCGGTTGCTTGTCGAGATGGCCGTAGAGCAGCACGCAATCGTCGCCGGTGCCGGCATCTGCGCTGGCCGGAATCTCGACGAAGATCAGCGGCGTGCGGCCTTCGAGACGCACCACTTCGATCTGCATGCCCTGCACGTTCTGCGCGCGCGCCCAGGTTTCCATGAGTGCGACGGCAGCATCCATGTAACCGTGCGCAACCCAATCGCTGTCGAACATCGGCGACTTGTTGGGAATGCGGATGTATTCGACGAGCTGCGGAACGATCTCGTCGTCCCATTTGTCGCCGACGAAACTTTCGACTTTGCTGATATCCATGGCGCGAAGAGTCAACGGGAGAGGTGGCGACATTGTACGCCCGCGTCCGTAGGGATTTCCCTACACCGGCATGCGGAGTGGACTGGCATGCGGGCGGGAGGTTCGGCGATGTGGCCGGTGGGTGCGAATCCGGAGACTGTCCCTGTCGACGAAACAACGCCGACAGCGAAGACCGGAACCGGTCGACACCGTCAAAACAACCCCTCTTTCACACAAGGAACATCGCCATGAATCTGTTCAACCTCAAGTCCCTGATCGCTGCTTCCGCTCTGTCGCTGGCCCTGTTTGGCACCGCTTTCGCTGCGGAAAAGGTCAACATCAACACCGCCGACGCCGCCACCCTCGACCGCGTGCTGGTCAACGTCGGTCCGAGCAAGGCCGAAGCCATCGTCGCCTACCGCAAAGCGCATGGGGCATTCCGCAGCGCCGAGCAGCTGGCCCAGGTCGATGGCATCGGTCTGAAGACGGTCGAGAAGAACCGCGAGATGATCCTGATCGGCGGCGGTGGTGTCACTGCGCCGACGGCGGCGAAGACTCCGGTTGCAGCCGCGCCGAAGAAGCGCTGAGGCGCCTCATCCGCGCTTCGGGCACCCTCTCCCCGCATTCGGGGAGAGGGAAGAGCGCAGCGAGCGAGGGTGAGGGGAGCGGCCTCCGCTACACTCGCGCCGTTCGCCCCGGAGCCCCGCATGTCCGCCTGCCTGCAGTTGATTCCCGCCCACGAATACCGCCGCGAACGTTGGCGCAACGGTTTCGGCTGGACCCGCGAGATCCTGCGGTCGCCCCAGACCGGCGACGACTGGGACTGGCGGCTGTCGATCGCCGAAATCGAGCGGGACGGGCCGTTTTCCTCGTTCTGCGGCATCGAACGGGAGCTGATCTTGTTGCACGGCAACGGCGTCCGCCTGCGTTTCGACGACGGCGAAGTGCGCGAAGTCGAGCCGCCGCACGGGCGGGTGCGTTTCGCAGGTGAACGGGTCGTCTTCGGTGAATTGATCGACGGACCGACCCACGATTTCAACCTGATGTGGCGACGCGACCGCATCGACGCCGAACTCTGGCATCGGCCGCTGGTGGGTTCGATGGTGCTGTTCGTCGAACCCGGTGAGCAGTGGGCGGTATACGTGTTGTCGGGTCATGCACTGGCGATTGACGGGATGAATCGCATCAGCGCTTCGTTGGGCGATACCTTTCTGTTGAGCACGGACTCGGAGCGCGCGCGTTACGCGCTGGACGGCGGTGGCGAGCTGCTCGTCATCCGTCTTCGCCGTAAAGAGCGTCCTGAAGTGTGACCGGGAGCGGTTCGCATTCGCGACACGGGTACGCGAATACCGTGAAACCCCCGCAGAATTCGCGAATGTTGAGAATGATCAAGAAGCGCCGAGGTTCGCGTCCCTAACCTGCGCGCCACTTCCCCCTGCGCAAGGATGTCCCTCATGGGATTCGTGCTGTATGAATCCGGCGAACACAGTTGCATCGCCTACAACAACCTCGTTCGCGGCGACGACGGTGTCCAGGCCAACCAGTTCCTGATCAGGCACGGCGCGCATTCCGCATTGATCGACCCCGGCGGTTCGCTGCTGTACACGCCGTTGCTGCTCGCGCTCGGACGCAAGGTGCGTCCGCATCAGATCGATCTGATCCTGTGTTCGCATCAGGATCCGGATGTGATCGGTTCGGTCGACAAATGGCTGCTGTACACGCAGGCGAAAGTCGTGTGTTCGCGGCTGTGGGGTCGCTTCGTTCCGCATCTCGTCCCCCATTACATGGAGAACGCCGGCAGCGAACGCTATCTGCTGGTCGAGGACGAAGGTGCGCGCATTCCTCTGGGCGATGCCGATGTGCTTGCGCTGCCGGCGCATTTCATGCATTCGGTCGGCAATCTTTCGTTCTTCGACGAAACCAGCCGGATCCTGTTTTCCGGCGACATCTGCTCGGGACTGGTGACCAGCGGCGGCGACTATGGCTTCGTCGAGGATTTCGAGGCCTATCGTCCATGCATGGAAGGCTTCCATCGACGCTACATGGCGGGCAACCGCGTGGTGCGCTTCTGGGTGGACATGGTGCGCGAACTGGACCCGGCGATGATCGTGCCGCAGCACGGCATGCCGTTCCGTGGCGACGCGCAGCACGCGCTGCTCGATTGGCTGGATCGGCTGGAATGCGGTGCGGATCTGATGAGGCAGGAGCATTACCGACCTCAAGTGATGCGCCCCGCGTTGTCCGCTCTCCGTTGAATCGGCTGTCGTCGGGCGGCGGTCGGCATCAGAACAGATTCGCGACCAGAACCACGATCATCACCGTCGCCGACACGCCCGCGATGCTGACGATCATCTGTTTCGGCGTACGTCCGCGCGCCCATAGCCACAGGCCGGACAATCCCAACAGGATCATGCCGATCGCGAAACTGTCGCCGAGAATACGCCAGCCGGGGCCGCCGCTCACCGCTTTGTGCAGACGGGTGAGTGCGGCAAGCGTGCTGTGATGAGACCGTTTCAATTCCGCGGTCCCGGTGCCGACCTTGTAGTCCAGCGACCAGCTGTCGCTGGCAGTGCCGCCGCTCAGCGTCCAGCGCGGCGGGCCTTTCGCTGGTTCGTCCGGAGAAGGCTTGCGGATCATCTGCGCACCCAGTCCTTCGGATTTCTCCAACCACAGCGACAGGGCTTCCGCGCTCGTTCGCGCTTCGGCAGGCACGGTCAATGCGCGCTTGCCGAGTTCCTCGCTGTTTCCCTGCGGCCACGCGCCGTCGCCGAAGCGGTGGCTCATGATCAGGCCGGTGCTGCCGTACAACACTGCCGCCAACGCGCCCCATGCGCCGATCCACAAATGAAGTTGCCTGATCCAGCGATGGAGATTGGCGCGGGGGCGACGTGTGGCGGGAGCGATGATGGATGCTGACATTGGGAGGCTGCGATCTTGTGGACGTGAGGAATTTCGCGATTTCCATCGTCAGAATTTGAAGTTCAACGTCACATGGGCAGATCGCGGCGCCCCGGGCGTGATGTTGTTGTCGGTGTGCGCCGACGGGTAATACGCCTTGTCGAACAGATTCTCGACATTGAGCTGCGCCGAGAAGCGGTCATCGAACTTGTAATACATCGCAGCATCGTAGCGCGCATAGCTCTTCAGTGTGACCGCGTTGCTGATCGTGGCATAGGACTCGCTGCGATACGTGGCTCCGAGCGCGACCCCCCAGCGGTCGTTGAAATCGTAGCGATTCCACAGACCGATCGAAGTCTCCGGCGTCTGCGCCAGCACCCGGCCGGCAGGCGTGGTACCGACGGTGCGCACGGTGCGCGCATCCAGCCACGCATAGCTGCCGATGATCTGCCAGCGCTCGGTGAAGTTGCCGGCCATCGACAGTTCGACGCCGTCCACGCGCTGGCTGTCGCCTGCGAGCAGGATCAGGCGGGTGGAATCGTTGGGGTCGGTGATCGCGGTATTGCTGCGGTCGAGGCGGAATACGGCGGCTTCGGCGGTGAGGCCCGGACGGATCTCCCACTTGGCGCCGATCTCGGTGTTCTTGAATTCTTCGGAATCGAGCGACTGGCTGTTGAAGGCGAGCGCGCCGAGCTGTTCGCCAGAACGCGGCAGATAGGTCACGCCGTAGCTCGCGTACAGCGACAGTTGTTCTATCGGCTTGAACACCACGCCCATGCGCGGCGACCAGAGGTCGTCCGCCGAAGACAACTGTCGACGATCCGCAGCCACGCCCGTGCGCAGGTCGGTGAAGTCGACATCGAACCGGTCGTAGCGCAAGCCGACGATGGCCGACCATTGCGGCGAGAACTCGATCTGGTCCTGCGCATACACCGCCGCGAATTTCGTGACCCCGGTGTTGCGGGCATCGCCACTGCCGCCGGCGCTGTTGTTGGCGTAGACCACGGCCGGCGCCACCGTCGGCGCCGTGAGCGGTACCGTGCAAGTGATCGGGCCGGCGATGTTCCGGCAGGGCGAGCCCGCGCCGAGCACGAACAGCCCGCTGCGACGCAGGTTGTCGGTTTCCTGGCGGCCGAACTCGATGCCGGTCATGAACTTGTGCTCCAGCGTGCCGGTGTTTGTCGAGAAGATCAGATCGGTCTGGTTGAACAGATTCTTGCGGCCGGTGTCCTGGAGGTAGGCCGAGAGCGCGACGGTGGTCGCTGCCGCATCGACGTTGCCGGGGAAGACGTTCTGATAGGTCTTGTCGTAGTCGGCGACACGGGTGCGATTGCGCAACACGGTGCCGTCGCCGAAATCGTGTTCGATCAGCGCGCTGAATGCATCGATTTCGGTATCGCTGTGGCTGGCATCGGGATCGCCGAAGAAGGTCCGGCGATCGGTCGCGACCGGGACACGCGTGCCGTCGAACGCGTTCGCGTACGACGGAATACCACGGTCGGCGGTGCGCTTGTCGCGGAAATATTCGTAGCCCAACGTGATCAGCGTGTTGTCGCCGGCACGGATCGCGGCGGTCGGGTTCAGACCCCGGCGCTTCACTTCGTAGCCATCGCGGAATCCTTCCGAATCCTCGTGCACGCTGGTGACCCGGAACGCGAAGGCATCGCTGAAGGGATGCGCCAAGTCGGCGGTCGCGCGTCGCTTCTGCCACGAGCCCAACTGCAGGCCGAGAATCAGCGTCTCGCGCCAATCGGCAGTCTTGGTGACACGGTTCAACAGACCACCGGGGCTGCCGCGACCGAAGATCATCGCGTTCGGGCCCTTGAAAGCTTCGATGCGCTCGATGTTGTAGGTGTCGCGGTAGTACTGCACATCGTCGCGCATGCCGTCGACGAAGAAATCCGCGGTCGAACTGTTGCCGCGAAACACCAGTCCGTCGCGATTGCCTTCGCCCTGGGTGGTGTTGATTCCCGGCACGTAGCGCACGGCGTCGGCCATGCCTTGCACGCCTTGGTCATGCATCTGCTTTTCGGTGACCACGGTGATCGCCTGCGGCACATCGCGCAGCGGCGTATCGGTCCTGGTCGCACTGGTGCTGCGGTCGGTCCGGTAGGTATTCAGACGTTGACCACGGACGCGGACGGTGTCCAGATCCACGGCTTCCTTTTCGCCAGCGGGCGTGTCCACTGCTGCGGAAGTCGGGCCTGAAACGAGGCCAGCGAGGACCACCAGACACACGAGGGCCAACGGAGTGGGATGAGGCAGACGATGCGTCACGACAGTGAAGAATCCATGATGTGTGCCGTGGGGAGGCACCGTGGGCGCATGTTAATGATAATAGTTCTCAAATGCAATTCATTCGCATAAATGGCAGCAACAGGCGTTGAGCGGCCCAGCATCGATGCTTTGATCGGCAGTGCCCACCGCGTACGATGCCGCGACCATGCTTTGGACGAGGCTTACGTGAACCCTGATTGCACCTGCGGCACCCGCTTCCAGAACAGCTTCGAGAACCATCGCATCGGCGAAGGCACCTTCCGGTGAGCCTGCTGCTGGTCCGCCACGGGCAGGCGAGTTTCGGCGCCGCCGACTACGACAATCTGTCCGAACGCGGGCATCTGCAGGCGCGCCGGCTGGGCGACTGGCTGGCACGCGGCGGACACCGGTTCGAGGCAGTGGTGGTCGGCGGGATGCGCCGACATCGGCAGACCGCCGAGGGCGTGGCTGCCGCATTCGTGGAACAGGGCCTGTCGCTGCCGGAGCCGGTGGTCGACACCGGTTTCGCCGAATTCGATCACCACGCGGTCTTCAGCGCATTCCTCGATCGCGACCCCGAGCACCCGATCGCGGTCGCCAGCCGCAGCGGCCAGCCGCGCGATGTCGGTGCCATGCTGCAGGCCGCGCTCCTGGCGTGGGCAGGCGATGAATTGCCGGGTCTGCCGGAAAGCTGGGGTGTGTTCGGCCAGCGCGTGCGGTCGGCGGGCGAGCGGCTCGAAGCGCTGGCAGGCGGCGAGGAGGTGCTGGTGCTCAGCTCCGGCGGCGTGATCTCGCGGCTGGCGCAGATCGCGCTGGAGGTGCCCGATGCGCGCGCGGTCGAGCTGAATCTTTCGCTGCGCAACACCGCATTGTCGGAGTTCCACCCGCATGGCGGCCGGCTGAGGATGGGGTCGTGGAACGCGTTGCCGCACCTGCACGGCGAACGCGCGCTGTGGACGTACTATTGATGTCGCCGCCGCATAAGCTTTTACGAGAATCCGATGAGCACTGAACGCGCCGCCACCCTGTTCCCCTTCTCCGGACGCTCGCGCGAACTGCAGGCCGCCGTCGCGGGGTTCATGGCCGAAAGAATCATCCCTGCGGAAGTCGCGTTCCAGACGCATGCGGCCGATCCGCAGACGCGATGGACGATTCCGCCGCTGCTCGAATCGCTGAAATCCGAGGCGAAAGCGCGGGGACTGTGGAATCTGTTCCTACCCGATCCCGTTCTCGGCGCCGGTTTGAGCAATCTCGATTACGCGCCGATCGCCGAACTCACCGGTCGCAGCCTGTTCGCGCCTGAAGTGTTCAATTGCAGCGCGCCCGATACGGGCAACATGGAAGTGCTGCTGCACTTCGCCACGCCGGAACAGCAAGCGCCCTGGCTGCCGCGGCTGCTGGCAGGCGAGATCCGCTCGGCGTTCGCGATGACCGAGCCGGATGTCGCCAGCTCCGACGCCACCAATATCGCGCTGCCGATCGTGCGCGATGGCGACGAATTCGTCATCAACGGCCGCAAGTGGTGGACGACCGGCGCCGGCGATCCGCGCTGCGAAATCCTGATCGTGATGGGCGTGACCGACCCCGATGCGCCGATGCATCGCCGCCAGTCGATGGTGCTGGTGCCCATGAACACTCCAGGCGTGCGCGTGCTGCGGCCGTTGACCGTGTTCGGTTACGACGACGCGCCGCATGGCCACGTCGAGATCGAATTCGCGGATGTGCGCGTGCCGGTCGCGAACCTGCTGCGCGAATCCGGCAGTGGTTTCGAGATCGCGCAGGCACGGTTGGGCCCGGGGCGCATTCATCACTGCATGCGTTCGATCGGTCTGGCGCAGCGCGCGCTGGAGCTGATGGTCCAGCGCGCGCGCAGCCGCGAAGCCTTCGGCCGACCGCTGGGCGGGCACGGCATGGCGCAGGAAGCGATCGCGCTGTCGCGCTGCGAGATCGAACAGGCGCGTCTGCTCACGCTGCAGGCCGCCGCTGCGCTGGATGCTCACGGCAACAAGGGTGCGAAGGATCTGATCGGCATGATCAAGATCGTCGCGCCGCGCATGGCATGCGCGGTGCTCGATCGTGCGATGCAGATCCACGGCGGCGGCGGTCTGTCGCAGGATTATTTTCTGGCGCAGGCCTACGCCGGCGCGCGTTCGCTGCGCCTTGCCGACGGTCCCGACGAGGTGCATATCGCGTCGTTGGCGCGTTCGATGTTGAAGGCATGAAATCAAAGGAGTGACCATGGCGCACCCGCTCGATCTTCCCGCCGATACGCTGGCTGCTTATCTGGAAGCCCATGTCGCCGGTTTTCGCGGCCCGCTGACCGCCACCAAATTCAAGGGCGGCCAGTCCAACCCGACCTATCGTATCGATGCCGCAAGCGGCACCTACGTGCTTCGGCGCAAGCCGCCTGGCCAGCTGCTGCCTTCCGCGCATGCCGTGGACCGCGAGTTCCGCGTGTTGCAGGCACTGCACGGCACATCGGTGCCGGTGGCGCAGCCTCTGCATCTGTGCAGCGACGAAACGATCATCGGTTCGATGTTCTATGTGATGTCGTTCGTCGATGGTCGCATCTTCTGGGACCCGTCGCTGCCCGATATGGATATGGCCGGTCGCGCCGATGTCTATATCGGCATCATCGACGCCATGGCCGCGCTGCACACCATCGATCCGATCGCGGTCGGCTTGGGCGACTACGGCAAACCCGGCAATTACTTCGAGCGTCAGATCAAGCGCTGGACGGAGCAATACCGCGCCAGTGAAACCCGACCGATCGCGGCGATGGATGCCCTGATCGGCGCATTGCCCGCGCGCTGCCCGGCCGATGATGGCGTGATCGCGCTGGCGCACGGCGACTTCCGCATCGACAATCTGATGTTCCATCCCGGCGAACCGTGCGTAATCGCCATCGTCGATTGGGAACTGTCGACGCTCGGCCATCCGCTCGCGGACCTCGGCTATTTCTGCATGGCGTTGCGACTGCCACGCAATCCCGCGCTGCCGGGATTGGCCGGGTTGGATCGCGTCGCGCTGGGGATTCCGGACGAAGCCGCATTGCTCGCGCGCTATTCGCAGTTGACCGGCCGACCGATTCCCGAAGACTGGCCGTTCGTGCTGGCGTTCAGTTTCTTTCGTCTCGCTGCGATCGCGCAAGGCGTGGCCAAGCGTGCGGAGCAGGGCAATGCATCGAGCGAACAGGCTGTACAGGCCGGGCGCATGGTCGAAATGCTGGCGACATTGGGGTTGGACGCATTGGGTTGATGCTTGGCGCCGTGTCGGCGTGAGCAGAAGAGCTTTCATGGGGTGCGCGTGTCGCGCACCGCCCTCAGCCCATGAATGCGAAAAGCCGGTGCGCGACACGCGCACCCTATGCGATGTTCAGCGATCGTCGCGCACCCAGATGCCGCCGTGTTCGATCTTGACCGGAAACTTCGCGACCGGCTCGTAGGCAGGCGCGCACAGCGCGGTGCCCTCGCGGATGTCGAAGCGTGCACCATGCAGCACACAGGCGATGCTGCCCTCGACCGTATCGATGTCGCCGGACGACAATTCGAATTCGTCGTGCGTGCACCGGTCTTCGAGCGCATAGAGTTCGCCATCGAGATTGATCACCAGAATAGGCGTGTCGTCGGCCCAGACTACGGTCTTCTCACCCGGGAGCAACTGCGCGGTTGCGCAGACGAAAGTCCAATCGCTCACGGTGTGGTCTCCAGCGTTTTCTCGAGTACCTCGAACTGCAGATCATCGCGCTTGGGCAGGCCGTAGCGCGGATCGCCGTACGGGAACGGTTTCTTGATCCCGGTGCGCAGATAGCCCCGACGCACGTAGTAAGCGATCAGTTCCTCGCGCGCATCGATCACGGTCATGCGCATGCGCGCGCAGCCCAGCGTGTAGTACGCAATGCGCTCGGCTTCCGCAAGCACGATCTTGCCGACGCCTCCGCCCTGCACATCGGGGCTGACCGAGAACATCCCGAAATACGCCGTGGTGATGCCGTCGTCGCTCGGTTGCCTTGCGATATTGGCGCAGGCGACCAGACGTGGTGCGTCCTCGTCTGTGCTGTCGATCGCCAGCAACACGATGCTGCCCGGCGTGTCCAGATCGGCGCGCAGCATGTCGGCGTCGATGCGCTGACCATCGAGCAGATCGGCCTCGGTGGTCCAGCCCTGACGGCTGACATCGCCGCGATAGGCGGACGTGACCAGTGCGATCAGCGCCGGAATATCGTCGTGGGTGGCGGTGCGGAAACTGAGCATGAGAGACAAACGGTGGATTCCTTCTGCGCGGTGGTTGCGATCAGCCCAGCAGACGACGGACTTTGCTGAGCGCAGCGGCGAAGCGTTCGATTTCGTCGTGAGTGTTATAGAACGCGAACGACGCGCGGCAAGTGGCGGCCACGCCGAAGAACTGCATCAGCGGGTGCGCGCAATGGTGGCCGGAGCGCACGGCGACGCCTTCCAGATCGAGCAGCGTCGCCAGATCGTGCGCGTGCGCGCCTTCGACCAGAAAGCTGATGACGGCAGCCTTCTCCGAGGCGGTGCCGAGAATGCGCAGGCCGTCGATCTTTCGCAATGCCTCGGTCGCATGGGTCAGCAGTTCGGCCTCGCGCGCTTCGATCGCATTCATGCCGATGGCGGTGAGGTAATCGACCGCCGCGCCCAGACCGATATGGCCGGCGATGTTCGGCGTGCCCGCTTCGAAGCGATGCGGACCATCGTTGAAGACCGTGCCATCGAAGCGCACTTCCTTGATCATCTCGCCGCCGCCGAGGAACGGCGGCATCGCGGCGATGTGCTCGCGGCGCGCCCACAGCGCGCCGGTGCCGGTCGGGCCGCACATCTTGTGGCCGGTGATCGCGTAGAAATCGCAGCCGAGCGAAGGAATGTCGATGGCGCGATGCGGCGCGGCCTGCGAACCGTCGATCACGGTGATGATGCCGCGCCGACGCGCTTCCCGGCAGATCTCGCGCACCGGATTGACCGTGCCCAGCACATTGCTGACGTGGGTCAGACCGAGGATCTTCACCTCCGGCGTCATCGCCGCATACAGCGCGTCGAGATCGAGCGAGCCGTCTTCGCGGATCTCGGCGACCTTGATCTTCGCGCCGGTGCGCTCGGCCACCAGCTGCCACGGCACGATGTTGGCGTGATGCTCCATCCGCGACAGCAGGATCGCGTCGCCGGGTTTCAGTCGCGGCAGCGCCCAGGAATAAGCGACGAGATTGAGCGCGAATGTGGTACCGCTGCACAGCACCAGCTCGTCGCGATGCGCTTTGAGAAAACCCGCGAGCTTCGTGCGCGACGCTTCGTAGGCTTCGGTGGCTTCGGTGCCCAGCGCATGCACCGCGCGGCTGACGTTGGCGTTGTGATGACGATAGAAATCATCGACGGTGTCTATCACCGACGCGGGCTTCTGCCCGGTGTTGGCGGAATCGAGATAGATCAGCGGTTTGCCGTGGACTTCTCGGGTCAGCAGCGGAAAGTCCGCGCGGACCGCGTTCCAGTCGTGGACAGTGTCGATGGCAGGGGTACTCATGCAGGAGTCACTCGCGCGAGATGCGCATCGAGTACGGTCGTCAGCGATTCGCGCAGCGTGCTGTCGTCGATGCCGGCCAGCACCTCGCGACAGAACGCGGCGGTGAGCAGTGCGCGCGCGTCCGCTTCTGGCAAGCCGCGCGAACGCAGATAGAACAGCGCCGTCGGGTCGAGCTGGCCAACGGTCGCGCCGTGCGCAGCCTGGACTTCGTCGGCATGGATGACCAGTACCGGCTGGGTGTCGATCTCCGCCTGCGCCGAGAGCAGCAGATTCTTGTTCGAGAGATTCGCATTGGCGCCATCCGCGCCTTCGCGGATCACGATGCCGCCGTGGAACACGGCGCGCCCGCGCCCGGCGCCGAGTCCGCGCCACAGCAGATCACAGGACGTGTTGCGGGCGATGTGTTCGATGCCCAGCCGCGTATCGAGATGACGCTTGCCGTCGGCGAACAGCACGCCGTTGGCGGTCAGCGCCGCGCCTTCACCTTCAAGGCGCACGTTCAGTTCGTGTCGCGACAGCGCGGCGCCGAGTTCGAGATCGGTGCGTCGATACTCGGCATCGCGTGCCAGTACCGCATCGGTACGTGCGAAAACGCTCGCGCCTTCGGCATCCGCCTGCACGCGCACATGGGTCAGGCGTGCGCGCTGGCCGAGATGCACATGGCTCACATGGTTCGCGAGGCCGCGGTGTTCTCCGAGCGCGATGTGATGCTCGATCAGATGCAGAGCCGCATCGTTGCGAAGATCGATGAAATGGCGCAGCGCCACCGCCGTTTCAGCGGCGGCACCGCTGGCGATGAAGACGAGATGCAGCGTCGTCGCAGAGCTATCGACAGCATGGTCGACGCGCACCACCGCGCCGTCCTCGGCCAGTGCTGCATTGAGCACGGAGAACACTTCGTCCGCGCCCGTATAGCGGCGCTGCAGGAAATTCGCATCGCGGGCTTCCAGGTTGCGCAGCACCCAGGACAACGGCATGGCTTCGATGCCAGTCGGCAGCTTGGAGATGTCGCTGCGCCCGGTATCGATGCGACCGTCCACGAATACCATGCGCGGCGTCGGGATCTGCGCGAGGCGCGCATCGAGCATATCTTCGTCGACGCTCACGGCGGTCGCCGGCACGAAGGCACGTCGCTCCAGCGCACGCAGTGACGTGTACTTCCAGGCTTCGCTGCGCGAGCCGGGCAGTCCGTCGCGCAGCGCAGCATCCAGGGCTTCGCGCCGTTGCGCGCGGAGACCCGCAGCCTCTCTCTGGGCGAGGCCGTCGTAGATGGATGCGAATGAGTCCAGCAGGGCGTTCATCGTGCAGTCGTCTCCGGCGCGACACGATCCTTGATCCAGGCGTAGCCATGCTCTTCGAGTTCCAACGCAAGCTCCGGGCCGCCGGTTTCGACGATTCTGCCGTCAGCAAGCACGTGCACGACATCCGGCTTGATGTAATCGAGCAGCCGCTGGTAGTGAGTGATGACCACGAACGCACGGTTCACGCTGCGCAGTGCATTCACGCCATCGGCGACGGCTTTCAGTGCATCGATATCGAGGCCGGAGTCGGTTTCGTCGAGGATCGCCAGCTTCGGCTCCAGCACCGCAAGCTGGAAGATCTCGTTGCGCTTCTTCTCGCCGCCGCTGAAGCCTTCGTTGACGCCGCGATGCAGAAGTTCGTCCTTGAGATGCAGTACCGCCAGCTTCTCTCGTACCAGCTTCAGGAACTGCATCGAATCCAGTTCGCTTTCCCCACGTGCCTTGCGCTGCGCGTTGAGCGCGCTACGCAGGAAATAGGTGTTGTTCACGCCAGGAATTTCGACCGGATACTGGAACGCCAGGAACACGCCGAGCGCGGCGCGTTCTTCGGGCGCCAGCGCCAGCAGATCGCGATCTTCGAACACGACGCTGCCCTCGGTGATCTCGTAACCGTCGCGGCCGGCAATGATGTTTCCCAGCGTCGATTTTCCGGCGCCGTTGGGGCCCATGATGGCGTGCACTTCGCCGGGCTTCACTTCCAGCGTGAGGCCATTGAGGATGTCTTTGCCTGAGACGCGGGCGTGGAGGTTGTGGATTTTCAGCATGTCGGGTTCGTCTTGTTTGCCTGGCGGCGATTCGTGAAGGGGCTGACGCTCATGTGCAGGGGCCTTCCCATGCGAGCTTGCGCGGCCGGCCGGCGGCATCGCTGACGATGGAGCAGAAGGTGTAGTCCGAATTCGCGAACGTCGGTAGTTTCGGACACTCGAACGTCGGCGCATCGAGTTCCGGAATCGCCGCCGCGTCGCCTGCGATCGTGCCGATACGGCCTTGCAGATCGGTCCAGAATGCGCGTGGAGGCTCGCCATGGACGCGGAACTTCAGCAGGTCGCCGTCGATGCCCAGCACTTCGGCTTCGTAGGGTTTGCCCCAGCGCTTCAGCTCCTTGCCGTTGTCGTCGTACTCGACGACGTAGTCGGGCAGCAGCGCAGAATCGTTCAAGGGCATCCGCGACACGCGCACCACCGGGCTGCCGCCGCACGGGCCGTCGTTCCAGCGCAGGATGCGCGGGTCGTCGCCTTCCTTGCCGTCGGCGTTGGTGCTGGAAAATGCGAACTCGAAGGATGCAGTCGTTTCGGCCGCAGTTGGCGCGGGCACGCGGGAGGGTGCCGATATCTCGGGTGGCGTCGCGGCCGGTTGCGCCATCGATGCGGCAGATGGAACGTTCGCTTGCGGCGCGGTCTCGGTTCGGGTTCCGCCTCGGGTTCCGGTTTTTTCCGTGCAGGCGGCAACGGTCAACAATAAGGTCAGTACGAACAGCAATGGCTTCATGGCAGGGTCGATATCCTTCAGTTTTGCCGCTCGGGCGACCAGTGCAGCAAACCCCAAGCCGCCACCAGAGCCCAGACGTTTTCAAGCACCACGAATGGCATGAAATGCACCAGCCATGCGGAGTAGCCGCACATCAGTGCGCCGATGAGATTCATCGCCAGGAATGCGCGCGAGTGTTCCGAGATGGTGCGCCGCTGGTTGAGCACGAAGGCGATCAAGAGGATGGACACGCCGATCGTGCCAATGAAGTCGCTGGTGGTCATGCGGACTCTCCAGTGATTGCGCGAAGCGCACTCAGCGCATCGTCGCGACGCGCCCATGGTACGAACAGGTGATCGTGGTGATAAGCGGACACGGCATTGCACGGAATCTCACGGGCCGCCAGCGCGGCTGCGATCGCCGCGAGCATGCCGACGGCTTCGAGGCTGGAGTGGATACGCAGGGTGATCTGCGCCCACAAGGTTTCGTCCCGGGCGTGATTTACCGCGATGTCATCGACTGCGGCAATGACTGTGGTGCCTTCCTCTTCCCGGAACAGCATGATCGCGTCGGCGGGAACCGCTTCGCCCACCGGCAGCGAGCGGATCGCGCGCGGACGCGCGGCCAGCTCGGGCGCAAGCCCGGCCAGCAGTCGCTGCAGATCGGTTTCGCCGCCAGCGACCGCGTTCATCCGACCGCACCTTCGAGCGAGACTTCCAGCAGTTTCTTTGCTTCCACCGCGAATTCCATCGGCAGTTCGCGGAACACTGTCTTGCAGAAGCCGTCGACGATCAGTGAGACAGCGTTTTCCTCGGAAATTCCGCGGCTGCGGCAATAGAACAACTGGTCGTCGCTGATCTTCGATGTCGTGGCTTCGTGCTCGACGGTCGCGCTGGGATTTTTCACTTCGATATACGGAAACGTATGTGCGCCGCAGCGTTTGCCGATCAGCAGGCTGTCGCACTGGGTGTGGTTGCGCGCACCGTCGGCGCCGCGTTCGACTTTCACCAGACCGCGATAGCTGTTCTGCCCACGGCCGGCGCTGATGCCTTTGCTGACGATCTTCGACTTGGTGCGTTTGCCGATGTGAATCATCTTGGTGCCGGTGTCGGCCTGCTGCCGATGATGAGTGAGCGCGACCGAATGGAATTCGCCGGTGGAATCGTCGCCCAGCAGCACGCAGGACGGGTATTTCCAGGTGATCGCGGAACCGGTTTCGACCTGGGTCCAGCTGATCTTGCTGCGCGCACCGCGGCATTCGCCGCGCTTGGTGACGAAATTGTAGATGCCGCCGATGCCGTTTTCGTCGCCCGGATACCAGTTCTGCACCGTCGAATACTTGATCTCGGCATCGTCCAGCACCACCAGCTCGACCACCGCCGCGTGCAGCTGGTTTTCGTCGCGCATCGGCGCGGTGCAGCCTTCGAGATAGCTGACGTAGGATTTTTCTTCGGCGATGATCAGCGTCCGCTCGAACTGGCCGGTGTTGATCGCATTGATCCGGAAGTAAGTGCTGAGTTCCATCGGGCAGCGCACGCCCTTGGGAATGAACACGAAGCTGCCGTCGGAGAACACCGCTGAATTCAACGCGGCGAAATAGTTGTCGCCGGTTGGCACCACGCTGCCGAGGTACTGGCGGACCAGCTCCGGATAGTCGTGCAGCGCTTCGGATATCGAGCAGAAAATCACGCCTTTTTCGGCCAGTTCCTTGCGATATGTG
Source organism: Lysobacteraceae bacterium (assembly GCA_040079515.1). GTDB lineage: Bacteria > Pseudomonadota > Gammaproteobacteria > Xanthomonadales > Xanthomonadaceae > Lysobacter_I. The sequence goes on along the minus strand of JBEBKD010000006.1, from coordinate 198,578 downwards.
GTGCCGACGCTGACCGAATCGAACACCGCATCGACGGCGACGCCCGCCAGTCGTGCGCGTTCATGCAGCGGCACGCCGAGTTTGTCGTAGGTGTCGAGCAGCTCCTGCGGCACCTCGTCGAGAGACGCGTATTTCGCTTTGGGGGCCGAGTAGTAGCTGATCGACTGGAAATCGATCGGCGCGATGTCGAGTTTTGCCCAATGCGGTGGCGTCATGGTCAGCCAGTGCCGGTACGCGGTGAGCCGCCATTCGGTCATCCACTCGGGCTCGTTCTTCTTGGCCGACAGGAAGCGCACGACATCTTCGTTCAGGCCCGGGGGCAGGGTGTCGGATTCGATGTCGGTGACGAAACCGGCGTCGTAGCGACGCCCGAGCTGTTCGAGGATCCCGGCGTTCGGGATGAGTGCGTTCTGCACGATTTGAGGGTCGGGGTGATTCATGGGAGTTCCTCAACGGACCGACAGTGCGACAGGAATGGTTTTGCGCGTATCCGACACCGGCACAGGCAACGCCATGTCGGCCAGCGTGACGCGGCGCAGGGCGTCGGCGACGACATCGTTGATGCGTCGCCAGTTGGCGCGGGCGCCGCAGGACGCTTCGATACCGCAGTGGCCGTCGTGGATGCTGCATTCGGTCATCGCCAGCGGGCCTTCCATCGCTTCGACGATCTCCACCAGCGAGATGCCCGCGGCGGGACGCGCCAACCGGTAACCGCCGGTCGCGCCCCTGAAGGCTTGCACGAGTCCGGCCTGAGCCAGCGGCTTCAGGACTTTGGCGACCGTCGGTGCCTCAAGCCCGGCGCGCTCGGCCAAGCCGCTTGCGCTGAGCACCGGCTCGGTTGCGCTGGCCAGAACGGTCAACACCACAGTCGCGTAATCGGTGAGTTTGGTGACTCGAAGCATGGTTACGGTGGCGTCCAGCCGTTGGGGGCGGGCGCATGATTGAATACAGGACTGAAATTGTACGCTTTCGGCCGGAAGCGCTCAATCCGTGCGCTGCAGGCCATGGGTGACGACTGTCATCGCATCCGACGACGGCCAATGGTCGAATCATCGGTGCCGGGAAGAATACGCATCGTCCACTCCCGGACGCAGGAGCACGATCATGAACACCACCGCCAGCCCCCAGTCCCGGCCGTTGCAGGCGCCGATCGTGTGTTCTGGCCTCATTCGCAATCCGGGAGCTTCCGTGGATCGCTCCAGCACGATCTCCCTGCTTACCCCGGCGTTTCTCATCCTCGCCTGGCTCATCGCCCGCTTCTCCTGCGATGGCTTCGTGTCAATGGCGATCCTGCTGGCAGGCGGCAGTCTGGTCGCAGGCTTTGTCCAGTCCATGCCGGAACCATGGAGCGCACATCGCGATACCGGGCACACCTTGATCGGAACCACCATGGGTATTGCTTGCCGTTCTGCGATAGGCCTGTTCGCCATCAGCGCGATGATCTGCGCCGCGATGTGGGCGACCGGGACGCTGTGAGTTCCGGGGCGGGCTGTGCGCGAATGCCACAAACCTTACGGAATCGGAGATAATCGCCGCGAATTCCAATGCATTCGAGAGTCCCATCGCCATGTCGAAGAAGAAGATCGTTGCCCGCTTGTCGCCCATCCACGGCAACGGCGTGTTCGCCGACGAAATGATCCACAAGGGCGACCGTATCGTGCGTTACAAAGGCGAGGTGAGGTCGCACGACGAAGTGGACGAGGCGTATGGCGAAATCGACGAGAACGGCCACACGTTCCTGTTCACCCTCAACGACGACTACGTGATCGATGCCAATGTCGACGGCAATATCGCGCGCTGGATCAACCACAGCTGCGCACCGAACTGCGAGGCGGTCCTCGAAGAGAACAGCAAAGGCAAGGGCCGCAAGGACAAAGTCTTCATCGAGGCGATCCGCGATATCGAACCCGGCGAGGAGCTGACCTACAACTACGGGATAGTGCTGGACGAGCCGCATACCGCGAAGTTGAAGAAGATATGGGGCTGCAAATGCGGCGCAGGGAAGTGCACGGGCACGATGCTGCAACCCAAGCGTTGAGCAGCGGCGGCGCTGCCGCCAGATTCGGCAAAGCCGCAGTGACAGCGGATGCGCCGGACGGAGAGTTCCCATGACTTAAGACAGTCGTCCGAGACCGGCGACTGTTGCACGATGCGCGCACTCTTCGAATCCGGGGCCACTCCATGCGCGCTTTGCTGTTGGCATTGGTCGTTTCGATACCGCTGCCGGCGTTGGCTCTCGATATCGATGGCAGGATCGATTCAACGGAATGGTCGGGCGCACAGCGTGTCGAGGACTTCCGCATGGTCCAACCGCTGACGCGAGAGCCGAGCAGGCACACGACCGAAGCTTGGTACATGGCGACTGCGGACGGACTCGCCGTAGCGTTCCGGAATCTGCAACCCGTCGGGATTCCCCGCACGCGCCAGCGCTTTCAGCGCGACAACAACGGCAATGTCGATCGCGTGAATGTGTACGTCGATTTCGACGGTGATGGACGCAGCGGCTACAACTTCATGCTGGCGCTGTCCGATGGAATCGGAGACGGCACGATCGCCAACGAGAACCAGTTCAATGCCGACTGGGATGGCGCATGGAGGCATGCGGTGTCTGAGGATGACGACGGCTGGTCCGCCGAGATCTTGATCCCCTGGCACATCGCACCGATGCGGCGCACGGAGGGCGATACCCGCACCATCGGTCTTTCGCTCGACCGTGTGGTCGGCGACACCGGCGAGCGCATGGCATGGCCGGCGGTTACTTTCTCCGAGCAGCGTTATCTCAGCGCACTTCAGAAAGTGGAGGTGCCGCAATTCAGCCAGTCGCTGCTGGCGGTCACACCGTATGTCGTAGGCCTCTACGACAACATCGGTGGCAAAACGGATATCGATTCCGGCGTCGATCTTTTCTGGAAGCCCAACGGCCAGTTCCAATTGAGCGCCACGCTGAATCCGGATTTCGGCCAGGTCGAAAGCGACGGTATCGTCGTCAATTTCAGTGCGATCGAAACGTTCTTCGGCGACAAGCGTCCGTTTTTTACGGAAAATCAAGGCTACTTCGAGGTGCCGTTCGGCTCGCTGGGCAATGCCCAACAGCTGGTTTACACCCGTCGCGTCGGTGCGCCTGCCGACGATGGAAGCGGCTCGGGCGACGTCGCTGCCGCGGTCAAGATCAATGGCAGTGCAGGTGGATTCGGTTACGGCGTGTTCGCGGCGACCGAAGGCGACAGCGCCGGTCGGGATTTCTATGCCCTGCGTGCGACTCGCGGATTCGGGAAGCAAAGCCTCGGTGCGATGGTGACGCGGGTGGATCGTCCTTTCCTGGGTCGCGAGGCCACCGTCTATTCGATCGATCATCAATGGGCGCCGGATCCTGCCTGGAATATCCGCACCAACCTGGTCGGGTCGAGCATCGACCAGCATGGAGAGACCGTGCGCGACACCGGCGCTCAGATGCGGATCGACCACGAGATCGGCGACGGTTGGCGGCAACAGCTGTATCTGCTGCACACCGGTGGCAGTCTGCAGCTGAACGATTTCGGGTTCCTGGATCGCAACAATTTCAACTACGCGCGCTACGAGATTTCGCGCCGCATCACAGCATTGCCGGACGGCTCGCCGTACGCATCCCACCAGTGGCGGTTCGCGACCTCGCGTCGCAGCAACGACGATGGCGTGCATATCGGCAACGCCTTCGCCGTCAACCGCGGCAGCGAGCGCCGCGATGGCGGCAACGAATTTTTCGAGATTGCGGCATGGACCCCGGGCCACGACGATCTGATCACCCGCGGCAACGGCGTGGTCGATCATCCGGGGCGGCTGTATGCGTTCGTCGAGCGATTTTTCCCGAAAAAAAAGCACTGGTCTTTGTATGGAAGCCTGAACTACAACGCCGAAGGCCTGGAGGGGCTCGATCACGGCGCATGGACCACCTATGCCCAGCCCGAGTATGCGATCAACGACAATCTCACATTCTTCCTCGGCCTTGAGTTGCAGCATAGTCCCGACCTTGTCATTTGGGATCGCGATAGCCGGCGTCTCATCGGATATCGGTCAGAGCACGCATTCATCAGTGCCGGTAGCGTCTGGTTGATCGGCTCGAAGCAGGAATTGCGGGTGCGCCTGGAAGCTTTGGGATTGGATGCCGAGGCGAAGCGCGCCTGGGTCGTGGCGGCCGACGGCACGCCGGTCCGCAGCAACGGTCCGGCCGAGAGTTTCGCGTTGCGCAATCTCGGGTTCCAGGTGCGCTACCGCTACGAATTCGCGCCGCTGTCGTATCTGTACCTCGCCTATGTCCGCGGCGGGTCGCTGTACGTTGCAGGTACCGGCCCGTATTCGGCAGGCGATGAACTCAGCGGTGCGTTCGACCTGCGCGACAGCGAGCAGCTGTTGGTGAAGCTGTCCTACAGGTTTGAAATCTGAGGTTGTGATCCGACGCTGAAATTCATTCACCCGGCCTGAAGACGATCGATGCCCACGTCGAAGTCCAGGTACAGTCGGGTAATGTCCTGCGGCAAAGCGAGCTCCAGATTCATCATGCTGATTGCGGCCAAGCCACCGAGTGGCTTTTATGTCCGCGGGCAGATTTCGTCGGGATAGCCCATTGGGGTACGGAGATACTGACCTGATGGCCAGGCAAGGCGCCTGCGGTATTCGGACCACTACAACCGGGCAACGGGACGACTGTGCTGAACACGACGACGGAGCACACCGCAAGGGCGTGTCGTGTGTTGATCATGGAAGCCGCTGGTGCGCGTCATGAAAGTGATAATGCAGAAGAATGCATCGATGACGCAAAGGTCGTGACAGATGCCCGTGGCGTCGCAGAGTCGGCAATGGAGCGCGTACGTGTCCCATCGCGACAGTGCGACCGGTGAGCATAGCCTTGTTATTCGGAATCGTCCGCAGCCGTGGGGTCGATGTTCGGCATGACGGTGAAGCGGCGGACAGCAGAGGCATGGGCTGCCGTGGTCATCTGCAGCATGCGAGGGGCGACGGTAAAAAAGAAGGCCGGATTCCCTGTGGAAATCCGGCCTTCCGTGCATTCACACAGACGCGATGCGGAGCCTGTCAGGCTGTGGCTGCGTCCTTGAGTTTCTTCATGGGACGGACTTTGACCTTCACGGTAGCCGGTTTGGCGGCGAACGTGGTTTCCTGTCCGGTGAACGGGTTGATGCCCTTGCGCTTCGGTTTGGCGGCAACGCTGACGGCAGTGATCTTCAGCACGCCCGGCAACACGAACATACCGGCACCCTTCTTGCCGATCGAAGCGTGAATGGCTGCTTCGAGAGCGGCCATGACGGCGCGCACATCCTTCGCTGCGATGTCCGTCGCGCCAGCGATATGGGCAGCCAGCGCGGACTTGCTCATCACGTCCTTGATCGGCTTCAGGGCGGCCGGTTTGGCAGCGGCCTTCTTGGCGGCAGTTTTCTTTTTGGTTGCCATGAGAGTTCGATTTCCTCGTCGAATGGAGTTGAACTGTGTCTTGGCCGGACGACATGCCGGCCTGAACACTGTAGGCCAAGGTTGCTCTGACGCCAAGCCCCCAGACAGCTTTTTTTCAGGCTTTTTTGCGTTTCCGGCCTCGTTGAGTCGTGTAATCAAGGGGCTGGCCCATGGCGTGTGTGCGATTTTGTGGTTTGGCCTGCGGGAAAACGAAAGCTGACGCCCGGGCGGATATCAGGCGACAGAACGTATGCGGGTTCGCTGCAGGATGGTGTTTCAAACGGCTTCCAAGCTTCATTTCGGTTTGTGTATCACATCGATCGAAGGCTGCGTAGGCACATCTGGCATCACTTTCGTGCATGCCCGGGCCTCAGTGGCCCAGCGCTATTGACCATCTCCATTCGAAAGCGCGTTCTCCGTTGTGCCGACGATCAACGGGTCTGCCTTGCGTGCGATACGCGGGTTTTTCTCCGGGTAAGGCAATGTGTCGAGGAAGTGACGCATGCAGTTCAGTCGCGCGCGCTTCTTGTCGTCGGATTTGATGACCAGCCAAGGCGAGTCCGCAGTATCGGTATGGAAGAACATCGCATTCTTGGCTTCGGTGTACTCGGACCATTTGTCCAGTGATGCCAAGTCTATCGGCGAGAGTTTCCAATGCTTGAGCGGGTCGCTCCGACGGGCTTTGAACCGTCGCAACTGCTCCTCGCGGCTGACGGAGAACCAGAACTTGTAGAGGCGGATGCCGCTGCGGACGAGCATGCGCTCGAATTCAGGCGTTTCGCGCAGGAATTCCAGGTATTCTGCCGACGAACAGAAACCCATCACGCGTTCGACGCCGGCGCGGTTGTACCAGCTGCGGTCGAAGAACACGATTTCGCCCACGGTCGGCAAGTGTTCGATATAGCGCTGGAAATACCATTGGCCGCGCTCCTGGTCGTTCGGTTTTTCCAAGGCGACCACGCGTGCGCCGCGAGGGTTGAGATGTTCTGTGAAGCGTTTGATGGCGCCGCCCTTGCCTGCGGCATCTCGGCCTTCAAACAGGATGATGATGCGCTGACCTGTGGTCTTGACCCAATTCTGAACCTTCAACAGTTCGATCTGCAGCCTGTTCTTTTCGGCCTCGTATTCGCTACGGCGTAGACGCGTGCGGTAGGGATAGCCTGCGGGCAGCGGTGCACTGGTGCTGTCTTCGTCGGTCAGCGGTACCGCGTCCATCCGCTGTGCGGCTTCGACCGACAGGCCGGGTTCGAGCTCGGATATCGCTGCAAGGTGCACGCTCTCCTGGAGCGGACTGGTTTCGACCGTGGCCTGCGCGGACTTGCGTGCACGTGTTTCAAGCGGCGGATTCGATTTGCGGGGCGCTGGGACGCTGCGGGGACGGGGCACGGGCTAGGCTCCTGGTGATGAAGATGCCCGGCACCAGACCCGGTACCGGGAAACCGACACCATCGTCCGTCGACCGAACGCGCCGCGCTTGAGCGGAGTCAAGTTTCGGCCTGACAGAAGCCGTGAGCGTCGTGCTGTCAGGCCGCCTCGTAGGCGCCGTAGCCGCGCAGGCGCCGGTAACGTCGATCGAGCAGATCCTCGGTTGGCAATGCCGCCAGGGCATCAAGCTCGTTGATCAGGATCGGTTTCAGGCGTTTTGCCATTTGTACCGGGTTGCGATGGGCGCCTCCGATCGGTTCGCGGACGATCTTGTCGATCAGACCGAGTTCGTGCAGGCGCTTTGCGGTGATTGCCATGGCCTGTGCCGCTTCCTGTTTCTTGTCAGCGGTTTTCCACAGGATCGAGGCGCAACCTTCCGGCGATATGACCGAATAGGTGCTGTATTCGAGCATCAGGGTGCGGTCGCCGACGCCGATGGCCAGCGCGCCGCCGGAGCCGCCTTCGCCGATCACGGTGCATAGGATCGGGACCCTCAGTTCCGACATTTCCAGCAGATTTCGGGCGATGGCCTCGGACTGGCCGCGCTCTTCGGCGTCGATACCCGGCCATGCGCCGGCAGTGTCGATGAAAGTGAGTACCGGCAAGTGGAAGCGTTCGGCCATCTTCATCAGGCGCAGCGCTTTGCGGTAGCCCTCTGGTTTGGGCATGCCGAAATTGCGACGGACCTTGGCTTTGGTGTCGCGACCTTTTTCGTGGCCGATCACCATCACGCTGCGACCTCCGATTCGGGCGAGTCCGCCGACGATGGCGTTGTCGTTGGCGAAGGCGCGGTCGCCGGCGAGCTCCTGGAATTCGTCGCAGATCACCCGCAGATAATCGAGCGTGTATGGTCGTGCCGGATGCCGTGCCAGCTGCGAAACCTGCCATGCACTGAGGTCGCGGAAGATCTGCGCAGTCCGCTTGCGCAGTTTTTCTTCCAGTGCGCGGATTTCGGTATCGATATTGACTGCTGGGCCTGTACTGGCGTGGCGCAGCTCCTGGATTTTGGCCTCCAAGTCCGCGATCGGCCGTTCAAAGTCGAGGTAATTCGGGTTCATGCGCGGTTGGGGGACAGGGTCGGGGGCGGAAGGAGCCCAAGTCTAGCCGAGGAATGACTGAAACACCGTACCTGGGAGTAGGGTGGCTCGCCGGGTTCACGACACCCAGGGCTTGCCCATCGCCACTTTGACGGTACGTATTCCGGGAAGGGCGCGAAGGCCGCTTGGCAGGTCGGCTTCCACGCGGACCGTTTGGGGGCCGTTGAGGTCCAGCGTTCCAGCAGTCCCCTGCGGCAGCAGCATGTCGAAGCGCAGTGGAGTATGTCCCGGGCGGTGCTGTGCGAGCAGTTCCTCGATCTTCTGCATCAGCCCTGGTTCGCGCAGATCCAGCCGCAGCGACAGTCGCTGCGCTTGTTGTTCGCAGATATGGCGATAGTCCCAACAGCGCCGGGCGCGCAGCGAGAAACCACCGCTGAATTCGTCCTCACGCAGACCGCCTTCGACCACCAGAATGCGGTCCCGCGTGAGCAGCGCCTGGTATTCGAAAAACGCCTCGGCGAAGAAGGCGCATTCGATCCGTCCGCGGCCGTCCTCCAGATGGACGAACGCCTGCGAATCGCCGCGTTTGCGCATTGCAACCACTTGACCCGCGAGGATCACGATCGCTTCGGCGCGCCATTGACGCCCGCCACCGTCGGAATCGCCACCGGCACGCTGACCGCGGCCGCGCGAAGACTGTGCGACTTCCCACAGCTGATCGAGCTTGCCCAGATCGGTGCCGACCAGCGCGTTCAATTCTTCCCGATAAGGGTCGAGCGGATGGCCGCTGAGGTAATGGCCAAGGGTTTCGCGTTCGCCCGCAAGCTTCTGCGACAGCGGCCAGTCCGACGTTTGCGGCAGTTCGAGTTTCAGCTCCGGCGCGGCTTCGGCGAAGCTGCCGAACAACGACACCTGTCCCGCGTCGCGTTCGCGCGCCAACTGCTCGGTCGCTTTCAGCACTTCCGGCAGTTGCAGCAGCAGCGAGGGCCGATTGCCGCCCAGCGCATCCAGCGCGCCTGCGCTGACCAGCGCTTCGAGCGTGCGCCGGTTGAGTTTGCTGCTGTCGACACGTTTGCAGAAGTCGAGCAGATCGGCGTATGCGCCACCGCGCTGGCGTTCTTCTGCGATGGCGTCGCAGGCGCCGCGACCGACGCCTTTCACCGCGCCCAGTCCATAGCGGATCGTATGGTCGTCCATGGCCTCGAACATGAAGCCCGACGCATTCACGTCCGGCGGCATGACCAGGAGCCCCAGCGTGCGCGCTTCGTCGAGAAAACCGACGACCTTGTCGGTATTGTCCATGTCCGAGGACAGCACCGCAGCCATGAATTCTGCCGGGTAGTGCACCTTCAGCCATGCCGTCTGGTAGGCGACCAGCGCGTAAGCGGCCGAGTGCGACTTGTTGAAGCCGTATTCGGCGAATTTTTCCATCAGATCGAAGATCTGCGTCGCGGTGCGCGGATCGACGCCGCGTTCGGCCGAACCCGCTTCGAATTTCGCGCGCTCCTTGGCCATTTCCTCGGCCTTCTTTTTGCCCATCGCGCGGCGCAGCAGGTCGGCGCCGCCCAGCGAATAGCCGGCCAGCACCTGGGCGATCTGCATCACCTGTTCCTGGTACACGATCACGCCGTAGGTCGGCTTCAGCACCGGCTCCAGCGCCGGGTGCGGATAACTCACCTCGGTGCGACCGTGCTTGCGGTCCACCCATTCCCGATCCATCCCCGATCCCAGCGGGCCCGGCCGGAACAGCGCGGCGAGCGCGATGATGTCTTCGAAGGTGTCGGGCTTGGCGCGTTTGAGCAGTTCGCGCATGCCGCGCGATTCGAACTGGAACACCGCGACGGTGTCGCCGCGTGCGAACAGTTCGTAGGTCGGTTTGTCGTTGAGCGGCAGATCGGTGATATCGAGCGGCGTTTCGCTTTTCTGCGTGCGGCGCGCGTTGATCGCCTTGACCGCCCAGTCGATGATCGTCAGCGTGCGCAGGCCGAGGAAGTCGAACTTCACCAGGCCGATCGTTTCGACGTCGTCCTTGTCGAACTGGGTGACCGGGTTCCTGCCGCCGCCCTGGCCGTCATGTTCGGCGAACAGCGGGCAGAAGTCCGACAGCGGCTCGGGCGCGATCACCACGCCACCGGCGTGCTTGCCGGCGTTGCGGGTCAGATCCTCCAGGTCCAGCGCGAGATCGATGAGTTCGCGGAAATCGTCCTCGGTGTTGTAGCGTTCCACGAACTCGCCGATCGCGCGGTCCGGGTCCTTCCTGGCCTTTTCGCTGCGGCCCAGCACGTCTTCCAGCGACAGCGGGTCGGCGGGCTGCAGCGGAATGAGCTTGGCGATGCCGTCGACGAAGCCGTATGGATAGCCCAGCACGCGTCCGGTGTCGCGCACCACCGCCTTCGCCGACATCGTGCCGTAGGTGATGATCTGACTGACCCGGTCGCGGCCGTATTTCGCGGCGACGTAGTCGATCACCTCGTCGCGGCGGTCCATGCAGAAGTCGATGTCGAAGTCGGGCATCGACACGCGTTCGGGGTTGAGGAAACGCTCGAACAGCAAGTCGTACGGCAGCGGGTCCAGATCGGTGATGCCCAGCGCCCAGGCGACCAGCGAGCCGGCGCCGGAGCCGCGGCCCGGACCGACCGGGATGCCCTGCGCTTTGCCCCAGTTGATGAAGTCGGCCACGATCAGGAAGTAGCCCGGGAAGCCCATCGACACGATCACGCCAAGCTCGATGTCCAGGCGCGCGTCGTAGCTGGCGCGGTCGTGACCTGCGGCCATCGGATATTTCTGCAGGCGTTTTTCCAGGCCATCCCGCGCTTCCTTGCGGATCCAGCTGTCCAGCGTGTGGTCGCTGGGTACAGGAAATGCGGGCAGGTAGTACTTGCCGAGCGAGAGTTCGAGATTGCAGCGTTTGGCCAGATCTACCGCGTTGTCGATCGCGTCCGGCGCATCCTCGAACAGCGCGGCCATCTCTTCGGTGGTCTTGAGATATTGCTGTGCGGTGTAGTCGCGGGGACGTTTCGGGTCGTCGAGCACGCGCCCCGACGAAATGCACACGCGCGCTTCGTGGGCTTCGAAGCCGTCGGCGTCGAGAAAGCGCACATCGTTGCTGGCGATCACCGGCAATCCGCGCTCCGCTGCCGCGTGCAGCGCGAAAGCGTTGAACGGCGTTTCGGCTTCGAAGCCGCAGCGGGTCAGTTCAAGGTGGAAGCGGTCGTCGAAATGCTGCTGCCAGTCGGCCAACGATTGCAGCGCGAGATCGGGGCGGTTACCGGCGAGCAGTTGCCCGGCCTGACTGTGACGTCCTGCCAGTGCGAACAGCCCGGCGTTGGCTTCCTGCAGCCACTGCGGCCGGACCATGACGCCGTCGTGGCGCTGGCCTTCCATCCATGCCCGGCTGAGCAGCCGGGACAGCGACAGGTAGCCGCTGCGATCGCGGCACAGCAGGGTCAGCTTCCAGGGCGTCTCGTCGCCTTCCGCGACGCTGATGTCAGCGCCGGCGATGGGCTTGATGCCCGCCCCCTCGGCGGCCTTGTAGAACTTGACCAGCGCGAACAGGTTGTTGCGGTCGGTCATCGCCACCGACGGCTGCCCTTGGGCCACGCAGCGGCCGACGAGTTCCGGGATGCGGATCGTCGAATCGGCGAGCGAATACTCGCTGTGCAGGTGGAGATGGACGAAGCGGGATGACATCGGCGGGCCGGAGAGCGCAGACCCGCAGGGTAGGTCGCGGGAGACGTTACGGCAAGGCTTGACGGAGGAGTTTTCCGGGGTAAAGACATGTGCTGTCCCAGCCACTGGATAATGGGCCGCATCCATCCCTGCCCTTGCCTGATCGATGCCTTCGTTGACTGGAATTTGCCGTTTCGCCCCGCCGCTGGATTCCGCTGGCGGTCGTACCCGCCGCGACGGCAGTACCACCGACTGGTGGTTGATCCTGCACTGCGATCCGGATATCGGCCGTTATCTCCGTCACTTGTACGCGCTGGATACTCACCGCACTCGAAAATTGAGCGATCCGTTGTGGGGAGCGCATGTTTCCATCGTGCAGAACGAGATACCTCCCGATCCGACACGATGGAAGGCATTGGAAGGGTGGACGATGGCCTTCGAGTATCGGCTGCCACCTCAGGAAATCGATGAATATGTGTTCTTTCCGGTGGACTGCGCCGAAGCATTGGACTACCGCGAAGCGCTTGGTCTGCCTCGCGAACCGCAATGGCCGCTGCATCTGACGTTCGGTAACCGAAAAGCAGCGCGTTAAGTCACGCTGCAGGCGGAACTGCGAAGCCGACCCGGGCGAGGTGCGGCACTCCGAGTGATCAATCACGCAGGTGATTGATCAGGAGGGAGCGAGTCCGGTTCGACCGAACTCGCGGCCGCTGAACAAGTCCAAGGCTCGTCCCGGGCTTGATCCTCAGGGTGGACTTGTGCCGTGTTGTTTCAATTCGACGGACTGTATTTGCGTTCAAGCAGCGCACGCACCGGCGCGTAACTCCGACGGTGCTGCGGGCAAGGCCCATGCGCGGCGAGTGCGGCCAGATGCACGGGGCTTGGGTAGCCCTTGTGGCGATCGAAGCCGTATTGTGGATACAGCGCGTGCAATTCCAGCATGCGCCGGTCGCGTGCGACCTTGGCGAGAATCGAGGCGGCCATGATCGCCGGTTCGATCGCATCGCCGCCGATCAACGCTTCCGCCGGGCAGGGCAGACCCTGTGGCAGCCGGTTGCCGTCGATGCGTGCGATGTCTGCGGACGGCGACAGCCCGTCGAGCGCGCGACGCATGCCGGTGAGGGTCGCCTGCAGGATATTGAGCCGGTCGATCTCGTCGCATTCCACGAATTCGATCCGCCACGCCAGCGCGCGCTCGACGATCAGTGGATAGAGCGCTTCGCGCCGCGCTTCGCTCAACTGCTTCGAATCGTTCAGGCCTTCGATCGGACGCTGCGGATCGAGGATGACGGCCGCCACCGACACCGGGCCTGCCAAGGGACCGCGGCCGGCCTCGTCGACGCCTGCGATTCGGAGCGGGCGCGTGTTTGCGATGGCCACGAGCGGATCTTCGAACAACGTGCCGGGGCCTGCATCGCGTGGTCCCCTGCGCCGGCTCATACCGTGACGGCGGCAGACGCCAGGTCGATCGATGTCGAAACGATCAATTCGGCCACCGCATCGGCGGCGCGGGCGGACGCATCGCAGCGTAGTTGCATGTGGATGTCGACGAAACGCGGCAGCAGCGCATCCACGCTGTCCGGTTGACCGAACCAGCGCAGGCAGGCGGCGGCCAGCTTTTCCGGCGTGCAGTCGTGCTGCAGCAATTCCGGGATCAGCGGCGCATCCGCCAGGACGTTCGGCAAACTGACGAAGCGCGATTTGAGCAGGCCGAGTCGAGTCACGATGCGGTAGGTCGTCGGCGAAATCCTGTGGCCGACCACCATCGGTCGCTTGCAGAGCATGCCTTCCAGCGCAGCGGTGCCCGACGCCAGCAGCACCACGTCGCTGGCGATCATCGCGCGCTGCGCGTCGCCGTCCAGCACCCGCACGCGCGCCGCGAGTCTCGGTTGCAGAAGTAGTTGTTCGCGGATCGCGGCATCGCATTGCGGGTTCGCTGCCGGCAACAGGATCAGCAGCGACGGAATCCGCTGCGCGATCAGGTCCGCAGCGTCCAGGAATACCGGCAGCATCTTCGCGATTTCGCCGAGCCGGCTACCCGGCAGCAGGGCCAGCACCGGCCCGTGCTCGGGTATTGCTAGCGTATCCCGTGCGGCGCGACGATCGGGTTCCAGCGGAATCGTATCGGCCAGCGGATGGCCGACGAAACGCGCATCCACCGCATGCTTTGCGTAGATCGGCGGTTCCATCGGGAACAGGCAGAGCACACGGTCCGCGCTTTCGCCTATCTTCGCGGCGCGATCTTCGCGCCAGGCCCAGACCGATGGGCTGACGTAATGCACGGTGCGGATTCCGCGATGCTTCAGCCATTTCTCGACGCCGAGATTGAAATCGGGCGCGTCGATGCCGATGAACACGTCGGGCTTCCAGGCCAGCACGCGTCTTCGCAGACGCCGGCGCAGTCGGAGCAGGCGCGGCAGATGCGCCAGTACTTCGGTCAGTCCCATCACTGCGAGTTCCTGACTGTCGTGCCATGCATCCAAACCCGCTGCACGCATCGCCGGCCCGCCGATGCCGGCGAACTGTGCTTCAGGGAAACGTATCCGCAATTCTGCGATCAGACCTGCGCCGAGTTGGTCACCAGACGCTTCACCCGCGACGAGCGCGATACGCATGGTCGGATCAGCGCAGCAGCGGCCGTTCGCCGCGCTCGATGAAATCGAGAAACGCGCGCACGTCGTCGCTGGACTCGGCCAGCGCGGCGAGCTGCTGTTTGGCGTCGACCAGATTCGCACCGGACATGTACAACGCGCGGTAGGCGCGTTTGATCGCGGCCACGCGTTCGGTGTCGAAGCCGCGACGCTTGAGGCCTTCGCTGTTGATGCCGCGCGGACGGCCGTAATCTTCCTGTGCCACCATCAGATACGGCGGCACATCGCCATTGACGAACGCGCCCATGCCGATGAACGCATGCGCACCGATCCGGCAGAACTGGTGCACACCGGTGAAACCGCTCAGGATCACGTGGTCGCCCACTTCGACATGGCCGGCGAGCGTGGCGTTGTTCGAGAACACGCAGTGATCGCCGACTCGGCAGTCGTGCGCGACATGGGTGTAGGCGAGAAACCAGTTGTGGCTGCCGATGCGGGTGACGCCGCCACCGCCGCCGGTGCCGCGATTGATGGTGACGAATTCGCGGATGGTGTTGCCGTCGCCGATCTCCAGCGAGGTGCGCTCGCCGGCGAATTTCTTGTCCTGCGGATCGCCGCCGAGCGCAGCATGACCGTGGATACGGTTGTCGCGGCCGATCGTGGTCGGACCGTGGATGCTGCAGTGCGGGCCGATGCGGGTGTTGTCGCCGATCTCGACGTCCGGCCCGATGAGTGTGAATGGACCGATGTCGACATTCGCGCCGATGACCGCCCGGGAATCGACGTGCGCCAAAGGGCTGATCGATGCGTTGCCCATCGCCATGACTCAGTCCTGCGCCTCGGCGCAGAGGAATTCGGCGCGCGCGGCCTCTTTGCCGTCGACCCTCGCGAAACCCTCGTACATCGCCATGTTGCGGATGCGGCGTTTCAGCGACACTTCGAGTTCGAGCCGGTCGCCCGGGACGATGATTCTGCTGAAACGCGCATTTTCGATCTTCACCAGATAGAAGATCTTGCCGTCGCCGACCCTGCCGCCGTTCGCCCTGTGGGTGAGTTGATCCAGCACGCCACCGGCCTGCGCCAGGGCTTCGACCACCAGCACTCCCGGCATCACCGGGTGCGTCGGGAAGTGACCTTGGAAGAACGGTTCGTTGAAGGTGAGATTCTTGTAGGCGAGCACGCGCTTGTTGCGCTCGAATTCGACGACGCGATCGATCAACAGGAACGGATACCGGTGCGGCAGCAGCTTCTGGATGTCGCTGGTGCCGAGCGGCAGTACGGGCTGAAGATCGGTATCGCTGGTGTCGATCGACGTCATCGCGGTTCCTTGTTGCGCCCACCGATGTCTCGGGCCAGGGCATCGAGCTGTTTGAAGCGGGCGGCGCTCTTGCGCCAGCTGCGGTTGTCCATCAGTGGCGTACCGGACGAATACTCGCCGGGCTCGCGGATCGTGCTGGTGACCAGGCTCATCGCCGTGATCACCACACGGTCGCACACTTCCAGATGACCAAGGATACCCGCGCCGCCGCCGATCAGGCAGTAGCGGCCGATGGTGGCGCTGCCGGCGACCGCGGAACAGCCTGCCATCGCAGTGTGCGCGCCGATCCGCGCGTTGTGGCCGATCTGGATCTGGTTGTCGAGGCGCACGTCTTCTTCGAGCACCGTGTCGTCGAGCGCGCCGCGGTCGATGGTGGTGTTGGCGCCGATCTCGCAATCGTCGCCGACGATCACGCCGCCGAGTTGCGGCACCTTGAGCCAGTGGCCGTGTTCCATCGCGAGGCCGAAGCCGTCCGCGCCGAGCACCGCGCCGGGATGGATCAGCACACGGCGGCCGAGGCGTACGCGACGGACCAGGGTGACGCGTGCGCCCAGTTCGCTGCCGGCGCCGATCACGCAGTCTTCGCCGATGGCGCAGCCCGGACCGACGAAAGCGCCGGCGTCCACTCGCGAACGCGGGCCGATGCTGACGAATGCCGCGATGCTGGCGTCGGGCGCGATCTCGGCGGTCGGATCGATCGCCGCGCTGGGATGAATGCCCGGTACGAACGCCGGCCGGTGATCGAACAGCGCAGCCATCCGCGCGAACGCGGCGTAGGGGTCTTTCGCGATCAGCGCATCGCCGGCATAGCCCTCGGCGTCGTCTTCACGCATCACCACCAGGCCCGCGCTGCAGTCGGCGAGTTGGCTGCGGTAGCGTGGATTCGCGAGGAACGCGAGCTGGGAAGCGCCGGCGCGCGAAAGCGTGGCGACGCCGTCGATGCGGCGCTCGCCGTCGCCGCGCAGGATCAGGTCGAAGCGTTCGGCCAGCGCAGCGGCAGTGAGGTGAAGGGCCGACATGTGGCGTGCTGTCCGCAGCTCAGCGCGCCGCGATCAGAACGCGCCGCCGAAGGTGAACTGCAGCCGTTCCAGATCGTCGGTCTCTTCGCTGCGCAGCGGGAACGCGTAGCTGATCGAGATCGGACCGACCGGCGCGCGCCACAGCAATGCCACGCCAGCCGATGCGCGCAGCTCGCCCGCATCGAAACTGTCGACGTTCTTGAATACGTTGCCGGCATCGAGGAATGCCGAGACGCGCGCTGCGGGTGTGTCGAGCAATGCCGGGAAATACATTTCCAGCGAACCGGTGGTCTTCACCGCGCCGCCGATCGGCTGGCGGAACGAACTGCCGCCCGCGAAATCGACAGGGCCCAGGGTGTTGTCGCGGAAACCGCGTACCGAGCGCACGCCGCCGGCATAGAAGTTCTCGAAAAACGGCAGGCCGGTACCGATCACCGCACGATCCAGCGTGGTGCCCGGGGCGCAATCGGCGTCGGTGTAGGTCTTGCGTGGAATCGGCGGTTGGCTGCCTTCCGCACGGCACATCACACGGACGGCATCGCTGCCGTAACTGTCGCCGTAACCCAGCTGCGCGCGCGTGTTGAGCACCATGTAGCGGTTCAACGGCCAGTACTTCGAGAACTCGTAATTGAGCTTGAAATACTCGGCGGTGGAGCCGGGCAGCGTGACTTCCGCCGAAAGACGCTGATAGGTGCCGTAGGTCGGCGTGAAGAAGTCGTTGCGGGTGTCGCGCGCCCAGCCCAGCTCGGCGCGCCAGGAGTGGAACGTGCTCTGGCCGAAGGCATCGATGTAATCGGTGACCGATTGCGGCGACGAACCCGGGAAAGCGAGGATCTGGTTACGGTCGATGCCGAACACCAGCGATACGCTGTCGTTTTCGGTCAACGGAAGACCGAGTACGGCCTGTGCCGCAGCGCTGGTGCTCGAGTACTGGGCGGTGTTGAAGTCGGAGTTGTCGAACTCGCGCCACCACATGTTGTAACCAAGCGACAGGCCTTCATCGGTGAAATACGGATTCAGGAACGAGAACGAATAACGCTGCAGGTAGGTGTTGCGCTGCACTTCCATGCTGATCTGGTTGCCGGTGCCGAGGAAGTTGTTCTGCGACAGCTGCAAGGTGGTGGTCAGGCCGGACAGCTGCGAATAACCGAAGCCGAAGGTGAAACTGCCCGAGGTGGTTTCCTTGACATTGAAGACCACATCGACCTGATCGCTGCTGCCTGCTACCGGCACGGTTTCGACATCGACCGAGCCGCTTTCGAAGAAACCCAGACGCTGCAGGCGGACTTTGGAACGGTCGATGGCCGCCTGCGAGTACCACGCGCCCTCGAACTGGCGCATTTCGCGGCGCAGCACTTCGTCGGTGGTGCGGGTGTTGCCCTTGAAGGCGATGCGACGCACGGTGACGCGCGGGCCGGGCACGACCTGCAGATTGATGCTGACGGTGCGCTTCTCGCGGTTGATTTCGGGGATCGGGTTCACTTCCGCGAAGGCATAGCCGATATTGCCGAGCGCGGCGATGATCGAATCGGAGGTCAGTTCCAGGAACGTGCGCGAGAAGATCTGGCCTTCCTTGACCAGCACGTATCGTTTGATCTGTTCATCCGACAGCACCGTATCGCCGGAGACCTTCACGTCGGACAGGGTGTAGACCTCGCCTTCGGTCATGCCGGCGGTGACGTACATGTCCTTCTTGTCCGGGCTGATCGCCACCTGGGTACTGTCGACGCTGAAATCGACATAGCCGCGGTCGAGGTAGAACTCGTTGAGTTTTTCGAGGTCGCCGGAGAGTTTTTCGCGCGAATACTGGTCGTCGCGTCGGTACCAGCTGAGCCAGTTGCTTTCGTTCGACTCCCAGCGCTCGCGCAGCTGCTCTTCCTCGAACTTTTCGTTGCCGGTCAGATTGATGTGGCGGATGCGCGCGGCCTTGCCTTCGTTGACGTTGATGGTGACGTCGACGCGGTTGCGGTCGAGGCGGGTGATGGTCGGATTGATCTCGACGTTGTATTTGCCGCGATTGTTGTAGGCGCGGTTGAGTTCCAGAGTGACCCGGTCCAATGCCAGACGGTCGTAGGTTTCGCCCTCGGCGATTCCGATTTCCTTGAGGTTGGTCATCAGGTCTTCGGTTTTGATGTCCTTGTTGCCGGACAGCGTCAGGGTGTTGATCGCGGGGCGTTCGGTCACCGCGACGACCAGGATGTCTCCTTCGCGATCGAGGCGGATGTCCTCGAAGAATCCGGTCTTGTACAACGCGCGCATGGCCTCGGCGATGCGCGCGGAGTCGACCGTGTCGCCGCGCTCGATCGGCAGGTACGTGAAGACGGTGCCGGCGCCGATGCGCTGCAGACCGTCGATACGGATGTCGGAGACGGTGAAGCCGGAGGAGGACGGCGCGGACGCGGTTTGCGCCAGGGTCGGCGCGGTGTGGAGCGAAGCCAGGCTCGTGGCAAGGGCAAGGGCCAACAGGCGGCGGGGTGGCGTGCGCGTCATCAAATACGTCCGGTTATGGGGCGGGGCTGGAGCGGGTGGATCGGCATGTGGATCGGCATGTGGATCGGCCGAAGGTGGATCACAACTTGTATCGGCAGGCGGCAAAGCTGGAAACGGAACGGGAAATCTGAGTCGGTGGAACGCAGGCAGCCGTTCCATCGGCATCCGCATCGGGCATCGGTGCGGTGTGGTGCTGCAGGTGGCGCGGCACACCCGGTCGCATCACTGGATCAGCCTTTGCAGATCGTTGTAGAAGGCCAGACCCATGAGCCCGAACAGCAGGGCGAGCCCCACATATTGCCCGGCAGCCATCGCACGCTCGCTTAACGGCCGGCCTTTGACCAACTCGATAAGGTAATACAGCAGGTGCCCCCCATCCAAGACCGGAATGGGCAGCATGTTGAGAATGGCCAGGCTCAGACTGAGCGCCGCCAGCAGGCTGAGGTACCAGGCGACCCCGTTTTTGGCGTAGGCGTTGGCGGCCTGAGCGATGCCGATCGGGCCGGAAACCGTGTTCTGCACCGCCAGCCGGCCACTGAACGCCCGTTGGATCATCCCGAACAACTCACCGGTCTGGAACCAGGTCTCGCGCAGCGCCGCCGGGAAAGCCGCCACTGGCCCATAGCGCAGGACCGCGTCTTTTGGCGCCTTGCCGGTATCGGCGGCGCGCACGCCCAGCAGCCAGGAGGGCGCACTGCCGGCCGCCGCGCCGGGGGGGGCCGACTTCGGGCTGACCGCGACGGTCAGTGCGGCGCCATTGCGGACCAGCGCGATGTCACCGCCCCCAAGCTCGCCGATCCTGGCGACCAGCGGGGAGATATCGGCCCAGTACTGCACCCTGGTGCCGCCGATCGCGACGATCTGGTCCCCGGCGCGGAGTTTACCGTCGCCTGCGGAGCCGGCCATGACCTCGCCGATCACGGCCGGCTGCATCTGGTGGCGCGGGAGGATGCCGATCCGCCCCAGGGTCTGCATCAGATCGATGCTTTTCGGCAGTTTCGAGAAGTCGACCTTGCGGGTCAGCACGGTCCCTTCGGGGGTGCGGACGCGGATCGGAGTCTGCACGCGGTCGATGGCCGAGGTGACCAGCGCCATGCTGGCTTCGGTCCAGGTCGGGGTTTCGCGGTCGCCGATCGCGAGCAGGGTGTCGCCTCGGCGCATGCCGGATGCGGCGGCGATGCCCTGAGTCTCGCCGATAACGGGAGCGTAGTCCGGGCGGCCGATCACGAACATCAGCCAGAACAACGCAATACACAGGATCAGGTTGGCGAGGGGGCCGGCCACGACCACGGCCATCCGCTGCCACACGGTCTTGCGGTTGAAGGCCTGGTCCAGGTCCTCGGCGCGAACGTCGCCTTCGCGTTCGTCCAGCATCTTCACGTAACCGCCAAGCGGGATCGCGGCGACCACCCATTCGGTACCGCCCTTGCCTTTGCGCATCCACAGCGGTTTGCCGAAACCGACCGAGAACCGCAGCACTTTCACGCCGCAGCGACGCGCGACCCAGTAATGGCCGTATTCGTGGAAGGTGACCAGGATCCCCAGCGCAACGATCAACCACCAGACGGAACTCAGGGCATCGATCATGCGTTCACCTTGCGTGAGATGGCGTCGAGGGTCGCCGCGCGCGCAGAGGCGTCGGCGTCGAGCAGGTCATCGATCGAGTCGGCGGCGGTATTCGACATGCCTTGCAGCGCCGTTTCGACCAATGCGGGGATGGACAGGAAACCGATCCGGCCCTGAAGAAAGGCTGAAACCGCTTCTTCGTTGGCCGCGTTCAATACTGCTGGCGCACTGCCGCCAGCGTCGAGTGCGGCGTAGGCCAGACGCAGGCACGGGAAAGCTTCGAGGTCCGGCGGTTCGAAATCGAGCCGACCATGCGCGAGCAGATCCAGCCCGGCGACGCCGGAGGCGATGCGTTCCGGCCATGCGAATCCCACCGCGAGTGCGGTGCGCATGTCGGGCAGACCGAGTTGCGCCAGCATCGAGCCGTCGACGAATTCGACCAGCGAATGCACCAGACTCTGCGGATGCACCAGCACATCGATGCGCGCGCCGGGCACACCGAACAGATGATGCGCCTCGATCACCTCGAGGCCTTTGTTCATGAGCGTAGCCGAGTCGACCGAGATCTTCGGACCCATCGACCACTTCGGATGCGCCACCGCCTGCGCGGGGGTGACTTGGGCCAGTTCCGCGCGTGAACGACCGCGGAACGGGCCGCCGGATGCGGTGAGCTGGATGCGCTTCAGGCCCGCGTGCGCCTCTGCGTTCGGCAGGCATTGGAAGATCGCATTGTGCTCGCTGTCGATCGGGATGATCGTCGCGCCGGCCTCGCGTGCCGCCGCCGTCAGCAGCGCGCCGGCCAACACCAGCGATTCCTTGTTCGCCAGCAGCAGGCGCTTGCCGGCGCGGGCTGCAGCGAGCGTGGACGACAATCCGGCGGCGCCGACGATGGCGGCGACCACGGTGTCGCTGTCTTCATCGGCAGCGAGCGCATCGATCGAGGCCATGCCGGCATGGGCTTCTGTATCGAGACCGGCCGCGCGCAGGCCGTCGCGCAGTGCGCCATAGCCCTGTTCGTCGGCGATGGCGGCATGCATCGGGCGATGCGTGCGACACAGTGCGATCAGCGCGTCGACGTTGCGTCCTGCCGCCAATGTCCGTGCCTGCAGACGGTCCGGATGGCGCGCGATCACGTCCAGCGCCGAGCTGCCGATCGAACCGGTGGCGCCGAGCACGGCGACGCGCCTCATCGGCGATCTCCGGCGGTCGAGCCGCGCGTGGCGGAGCGCATGGTGGGTGAGAGCATGGCGGTCATGGACCGTGAGCGACGGGTCAAGTTCAGGACTCAGAAGCCGAACAGCAGTTTGCCCAGCGCGAAGACCGGCAAAGCCGCCAGCACGCTGTCGATCCGGTCGAGTACGCCGCCGTGGCCCGGAATCAGGTTTCCGGAGTCCTTGGCGCCGACGTGGCGCTTGAGCAGGCTTTCGAACAGGTCGCCCACCACCGAGAACAGGATGGTCCAGATCGCGACGATGGCGACGTAGAGCAACTGTTTCGACGTGATGTGGTCGTCGGCCAGCGGTGCGGCGACCAGCGCGACGATCATGCCGGCGACAATGCCACCGACCATGCCTTCGACGGTCTTGTTGGGGCTGATCCGCGGGCTGAGCTTGGTGCGGCCGAACTTCCGTCCGGCGAAGTACGCGCCCGAGTCCGCTGCCCAGATGATCATCAGCGCCACCAGCAGCCAGCGGTTGCCGTGCGGCTGACTGGCGTGGATCAGCGCCAGCGCGCACCAGGCCGGGATCACGCTGAGCGTGGCCGCGGCGAGTTTGAACACCCGCGCGTGGGTGTCATGGTCGGAAGCGAAGTCGTAATGCCGCAGCCAAAGCGCGGCCAGCAACCACCAGCCAACGCCGATCATCACCATGATCTGCAGCAGCACCAGCGACCCGCCCGATGCCGAGCGCGAAGCCCAGACCAGGGCCACCATCAGCAGCAGATTGACCACCAGCAACACGCTGCGGGAGAGGGTGTCCTCGATCTCGGCCAATTTCAGCCATTCCCACAGACCGATCAGGAACATGGCGGCGCTCAGCGCCGCCATCCATGGTGTGGGCAGCAACAGCACGGCGGCGATGGCGAGCGGGGCCATGACCAGAGCAGCCAACAAGCGCGTTTTGGTCATGCGTCGGTCCTGTCGTGCAGAGGGGGTGGCGCGGGCGCGACCTGCGCGCTGGTCAGACCGAAACGGCGCTCGCGACCGGCGAAGTCCTCGACCGCGCGGTCGAGCGTCGCGGCATCGAGCTCGGGCCAGAGGGTCTCGGTGAACCACAGTTCGGTATACGCCAGCTGCCACAGCAGGAAATTGCTGATCCGGTGGTCGCCGCCGGTACGGATGAACAGGTCTGGCGTCGGCAGATCCGCCAGCGCCATGTGCAGGGCAACGGCGGTTTCATCGATCTGATCGGGCCGCAGCCGGCCAGCGGCGACCTCTTCGGCCAGCGCGCGGGCAGCCTGGGCGATGTCCTGACGGCCGCCATAACTCGCGGCGATGGTCAGGTGCAGCGCGTGGTTGCCGGCGGTGCGCTGCTCGGCATCGCGCATCTGCGCAAGGATTTCGGGGGCGAAGCGCTGGCGTTCGCCGATGAAACGCAGGCGCACGCCGCGCCTGTGCAATTCGTCGACTTCGCGCTCAAGCGCGTTGAGAAAGAGTTTCATCAAAGCGCCGACTTCATCCTCGGGACGGCCCCAGTTTTCGCTGGAGAACGCGAACAGGGTCAGCGCTTCGATGCCGCGCTGCAGGCAATAGTCGATGCACAGATTCACCGCGCGCGCACCGGCGCGATGGCCGATGACGCGCGGGCGACGACGGCGTTCGGCCCAGCGGCCGTTGCCGTCCATGATCACGGCGAGGTGGCGCGGAACGCGCGGGGACGCTGGCGGTGCGCTCATGCGGGACGAGGCCTCAAACGGCCATCAATTCCTGCTCTTTCGCCTTCACCACATCGTCGACGTCTTTGATCGCCTTGTCGGTCAGCTTCTGGATGTCGTCCTCGCTGCGGCGCTCTTCGTCCTCGGTGATCTTCTTTTCCTTCAGCAGCTCTTTGACCTGCTGATTGGAATCGCGACGGATATTGCGGATCGCGACCTTGGTGTCTTCGCCCTCGGCGTGCACGTGCTTGGACAGCTCTTTGCGACGCTCTTCGGTGAGCGGCGGCAGATTGATGCGGATCGCGGTACCGGCGGTGTTCGGGGTCAGGCCCAGATCGGAGGCGTAGATCGCCTTCTCGACCGCCGACACCATGTTCTTTTCCCAGGGCGTGATCAGCAGAGAACGCGCATCGGCGACGGCGATGCTGGCGACCTGCGACAGCGGCATGTCCGAACCGTAGTAATTGACCTTGAGATGATCGACCAGCGAAGGCGAAGCGCGGCCGGTGCGGACCTTGGTCAGGCTGTGGCGGAGCGCATCGACGCTTTTGGCCATGCGCGCCTGCGTCTCTTTCTTGATGTCGTTGAGCATGCCGGTTCCTGTGTTCGTCAGGTGTTGCTGACTGGTGGAGGGCCGCAGCCGGTGGTACGGCGCGGCCAAAGCGCCAAGGCCGCCGATTATAAGCGATGCGCGTATAAGCGATGCGCGGCTCCGGGCTGCCCCGGCCGTCAGTGGCCGGCGTGAGGGTCGCCGTCCTGCGCGGCGTTGCCGTGCGGAGCGCGATCGTGGCGGTCGTGGTCGCAGGCCTGGGCATGCTCGATCTGCAGCGTCGGATGGTTGATGCCGAAGCGGTCGTTGAGCGCATGGACCACCGTGTCGAGGAACGTGTCGTGGCCGTCGACTTCGGGACGCACCAGATGCGCGGTCAGCGCGATCTCGCCCGCGCCCAGCGACCAGATATGCAGATGGTGTACTGCCTCCACACCCGGCTGACTGCTGAGAAAGGTCTGGACTTCGTCCTGATCGATCCCGCGCGGCACCGCGTCCATCGCCGCCTCGAAGGCGTCGCGCAGCAGCCGGGACGCGCCCAGCGCGACCACCACCGCCACCAGAACCGCAGTCGCCGGGTCGAGCCAGCGCCAGTCCAGCCAGAGCATGCCGAAACCGGCCAGCACCGCCGCCAGCGACACCGCAGCGTCGGCCACGAGATGCAGGAACGCACCGCGACGGTTGAGATCCTGGCTGTGACTGTGCCCGCCGTGGCCATCGCGCACGAACCAGGCCGCCCCCAGATTCACCGCGATGCCGATCGCAGCGACGATGATCACCGGCAGCGCCGGGATCTGCGGTGGGTCGGCGAAACGGCGCACCGCCTCCCAACCCAGCGCGCCGCTGAACCCGACCAGCAGCAGCGCATTGCCCAGCGGCGAGAGCAGGGTCGCGCGCCGCCAGCCGTAGGTGTGGCGGCCGCTCGGCGGGCGCTTGGCCATCGTCGCCGCGCCCCAGGCCAGCGCGAGGCCCAGCACGTCGCCGAAGTTGTGCAGCGCATCGGACAGCAGCGCCAGCGAGTCGGTGTAGAAGCCGTAGCCCGCTTCGAGCGCGGTGTAGGCGAGATTGATCAGGGTGGCGATCGCGAACGCGCGGGTGCCGCTGGCGAAGCCGTGATCGTGCCCATGACCATGGCTGTGCCCGCGCCGATGATCGTGCGGATGCGCGTGATCGTGGTCATCGTGATTGTGATCGTGTGCTGTCATCGCCTGCAGCTCATTTCACGCCGTGCATCATCCGGCGCAGCAGCGGCGACAGCGCGAAGGCCACGACCGAGCAGCCGACGCCGATCCACATCAGCAGCCAGAACAGGTGCGAATATTTCGTGCCGGCCTCGACCATGTCGATCGCGGTGCCTTCCGGGATGTCCAGCGCCGCGAGTTTGCCGAACATCGCCGCCAGCGTTTCCGAAAAGGCCGTCGCCAGGAACCAGGTGCCCATCATCAGGCTGACCACGCTCTTCACCGACAACTGCGTCACCGCCGACAGCCCGACCGGCGACAGGCACATTTCGCCGATTTCCAGAATCAGATAGGCCAGCACCAGCCACCACACGCTGGCCATCGCACCGCTGGCACCGGCGTGTTCCGCGGCCCACGCCAGCGGAATGAAGCTCAGGCCCGCGAACAGCAGGCCCAGCGCGGATTTGACCGGTTTGGAAGGATCCATGCCGCGCTTGTCCAGCCAGCCCCAGATCACCGAAAACACCGGCGCCAGCAGCACGATGAACATCGCGCCCAGATACGTGAGCGAGCCGGCGGTCTGCGGCAGCACCAGCGCATCGCGCAGCAGGAAGACCAGCATCGCCAGTACCGAGATGCCGAACAGCCATTTCGGCAGCGGCGAAGATGCGTTGCGGTCCGAGAGCGCCGCAGAGATCACGAATGCCAGCGGCGCCAGCAGCAGCGAGATGATCGACCATGGCCACGGCGTGCCTTCGCGGATCACCAGCGAAGGCACGATGTCCTTGGTCAGCATGCGGTCGGTGAAGGTCACCCAGGAGCCGTAGGTCTGCTCGTACAAGGTGAAGAACACCAGACACATCGCGATCATCGAAATCAGCGCGATCATCTGTTGCCGCTGCACCGGCGTGCAGCGCGCGAAGACGAACCACACGAACCAGGCCAGCACGGTCAGCATGACGACGATCATCAGCAGCAGCGCCAGCGAGATTTCGCCGCCGAGCGAGAATGCGTTGTTCGCCACCGCCCACATCAACCCGGCCACCGGCAGCAGGCCGAGCAACGCGCCGAGATAGATCGCGAATTCGCGCGGCATGCCCAGCACCCGTTCGCGCAGACGTTCCGGCGCCGACGGTTCGGCCAGGCCGCGCAGATAGCGCTGGCCCCACAGGAACTGCAGCAGGCCCAGCAGCATGCCGATACCGGCCGCGCCGAACCCCCAACTCCAGCCGAGGGTCTGGCCGAGGTAGCCGCAGACGATCGACGCGAACAGTGCGCCGAGATTGATGCCGGCGTAGAACAGCGAAAAGCCGGAATCGCGACGCGGATCGTCTTCGGCGTAGAGCTTGCCGACGATGGTCGAAATATTCGGTTTGAGGAAGCCGACGCCCATGATGATCAGCGACAGCGAAAGATAGAGCACCCTCAGCGCGCTTTCCGAACGCACGACCACGCCGTTCACCATCTGCGCGGGCGCGCCTTCGATCGCCATGCCGGCATGGCCCAGCACCAGCAGCAAGCCGCCGAAGATCACCGCCTTGCGCATGCCCAGGTAGCGATCGGCGAGCAGGCCGCCGATCACCGGGATGCAGTACACCAGCCCGCCGTACGCGCCCAGCACATCGAGACCGGCCTTGTCGCCGAACTTGTGGTGCTGCAGCAGATACAGCAATAGCAGCGCCTTCATGCCGTAGAACGAGAACCGCTCCCACATCTCGGTGAAGAAGCAGACGTAGACGCCTTTCGGATGTCCGAACAGCTCGTCGCTGGAGGGGGTTGCGGATGCGACGACAGCGGACAAGATGGACTCCAGGACGGGTTCGGCGAATCGGCGAGTATAGCCACGGTACGCGTGCTGCCGTTTCGGGGCGGTGGTCCTGCAGGGTGCGCTGCGCACGGATTGTCGACAGTACCGCTTGTCTGCCGAGGCATCGGGCGTCGGCTGGACTTGGCGTCGGTCGAGGGGTAGCGTAAAAGAAATGCGTACAGACCAGCAGGGCACACCGATGAGTTCGTCACCTCCGCAATCCTCGCCGCCGCAATTGACGTTCCGTGCCGTCGTGCTGGCCATCGTGCTGGCGGTCGTGCTGTCCGCAGCCAACGCCTACCTCGGCCTGTTCGCAGGCTTGACTATCGCTACCGCGATTCCCGCAGCCGTCGTATCGATGGGCGTGCTGCGTCTGCTCGGCGGCGGCACCATCCTCGAAAACAATATCGTCCAGACCGGCGCATCCGCGGGTTCGTCGATCGCGGCCGGCGTGATCTTCACCATTCCGGCGCTGGTGATCCTCGGTTATTGGCAGGACTTCCGTTATTCCTGGGTGCTGGCGATCGCCGGACTCGGCGGCCTGCTCGGTGTGCTGTTCTCGGTGCCGCTGCGGCGCACGATGATCGTCGAAGAGCCGCTGCCCTTCCCGGAAGGCAAGGCAGCTGCCGAAGTGCTCAAGGCCGGCGAAAATCCCGGCCCGGGGCTGAAGATTCTCGGTTTTTCCGCAGCGCTGGGCGCGGTGATCAAGGCCGCCGCCGCCAGTGGCATGAAACTGATCCCCGACACTGCGGCGAGTGCGGGCTTCTTCGGCAAGTATCTCGGTTATATGGGCACCAATCTCTCTCCGGCCCTGCTCGGCGTGGGCTATATCGTCGGGCTCAACATCGGCATCGTGGTGCTGTCCGGCAGCATCCTGTCGTGGCACATCGCGATCCCGATCTACCACACGTTTTTCTTGAACAGCGATCCCGTCCTCGCAGCATCCATCGCCAGTGCCGGCGCGGAAGACGCGGCCGGTGCGATCTGGTCCGCGAAGATCCGCTACCTCGGCGTCGGTGCGATGCTGATCGGTGGTGTCTGGACGCTGTTCTCGCTGCGCAAATCGTTGCTGTCGGGCGTGCGCAGCGGCATCGCCGCCGCGCGCAAGGGCGCTGGCGACAACATCGCCGAAACCGATCGCGATCTGCCGATGAAGTGGATG
Source organism: Lysobacteraceae bacterium (assembly GCA_040079515.1). Taxonomy (GTDB): domain Bacteria; phylum Pseudomonadota; class Gammaproteobacteria; order Xanthomonadales; family Xanthomonadaceae; genus Lysobacter_I. The sequence continues at coordinate 170,447 of JBEBKD010000006.1, read as the reverse complement.
CTGATCGCGCTGCTCGCATTCGTGATTCCGCTGGCGTTTCTGTATCAGGCCATCGTCAACGATTGGGCGGTCAGCATTCCGATGACGATCATCATGATCGTCGCGGGTTTTCTGTTCGTTTCGGTGTCGGCGTATCTGGCCGGCCTGGTCGGCTCCTCGAACAACCCGGTGTCCGGTATCACCATCGCCACCATCCTGTTCGCCTCGGTAGTGCTGATGTTTCTGCTCGGTCGCGATTCGCCGATCGGTGCGGTCGCCGCGATCATGATCGGCGCGGTCGTATGCTGCGCCGCAGCGGTAGGCGGCGACAATCTTCAGGATCTCAAGGCCGGATACATCGTCGGCGCGACCCCTTGGAAACAGCAGCTGATGCTCGGTATCGGCGCGTTCTCATGCGCGCTGATCATGGCGCCGGTGCTCAACCTCCTGTCGCAGGCTTATGGCATCGGCCCGCCGACACCGGAACACCCGAACTCGCTGGCCGCGCCTCAGGCGACACTGATGGCTTCGGTCGCGCGCGGCATGTTCGGTGGTGTATTGCCTTGGAACATCATCGCGATCGGTGCGGTCGTCGGCGCCGCGATCATCGCCTTCGACGAAGTGCTCAAAGCGCGCGGCAGCAAATTCCGCGTGCCGGTCCTCGCGGCGGCGATCGGCATCTATCTGCCGCTCGAACTGATGGTGCCGATTTTTCTCGGGGGCCTGTTGTCGTATCTCGTCGAGCGTCGTCACGGCATGGTCGGCGCGGACGACGATGCACGCGACCGCCTGCACCGGCCGGGCACGCTGTTCGCAGCGGGCCTGATCACTGGCGAAGCGCTGATGGGCATCCTGATCGCGATCCCGATCGTGGCCACCGGCAGGCCCGACGTGATTGCGCTGCCCGAAAGCCTGCAGTTCGGCGAGATTCTGGGCCTGGCGATCCTCGCCATCGTCGCTTGGCTGATGTACCGCACCGGCGCCAAGTCGAGGCCGGAATCAACCGGGCTTGAGTCGAAGTAATGCAGACGCTGCGGGCCGTGCCGGCCCGGCGGCGGATCTGATCCATCGAGGTCGCATGCCATACGACCTCGCGTACCCACACAGTGTCGGAGTCCACATGAATCTGCGTCATGCCGTATTGCCATTCGCGCTGCTGTGCGCGGTTTCATCCGTTTCCGCGACCGCCCAGGCCCCACGCGGCCTGCAGCCCCGCGACCTCGCCACGCTCGACCGCTATTCCTCGCCGGCCCTGTCGCCCAATGGCCGCGTGCTGGTCTTCGCCAAGCGCACCGTCGACTTCGCCGCCAACAAGGGCAGCAGCGGCCTGTGGATCGAGAATCTCGTCGCCCGCGACAGCGCGCCGCCCAAGCGGCTGACGCCGGACGGCTGGAACGTGAATTCGCCCGCGTTCTCGGCGGACGGCAAGAACGTGTACTTTCTCAGCGCGAAGTCCGGCAGCCAACAGCTGTACACGATTCCCGCGGCCGGCGGCACGCCGAAGCAGCTGACCGAACTGCCGGTGGATGTCGATGCCTTCAAACTCTCGCCCGACGGCAAACGCATCGCATTGGCGCTGGGAACCTTCGACGACTGCAAGTCGGATCTCGCCTGCACGAAGAATCGCCTCGACGACAACGGCGCGCGCAAGACCACTGGCGTGGTGTTCGAGCGCATGTTCATCCGCCACTGGGATACCTGGAACGACGGCCGCCTCAACCGGGTCTTCGCCGCAACCCTGCCGCAGGGCAGCGAGAAACCGCTGAAGACCGCGACCCTGATCGGCGCCGACGTGCGCGGCGATGTGCCGTCGAAACCGTTCGGCGATACCAGCGAATTCGCATGGTCGCCCGATGGCGCATCGTTCGTGCTGTCCGCGCGCAAGGCCGACCGCAGCGAACCCTGGAATACCAACTTCGATCTGTATCTGGTGTCCGCCGACGGCAGCGGCACTGCGCGTAACCTCACCGAAGCCAACAAAGCCTGGGACACCGGCCCGGTCTTCTCCACAGATGGCAAGACCCTGTACTACCGCGCGATGACCCGTCCCGGTTTCGAAGCCGACCGCTTCGCGCTGATGGCGATGGACCTCGCCACCGGCAAGGCGCGCGATCTCGCGCCGAAGTGGGATGCCTCCGCCGACGGCATCACCCTGTCCGCCGACGGCAAATCGATCTACACCACCGCGCAGGAACTCGGCCGCCATCCGCTGTTCGCGGTGTCGGTGGACAGCGGTGAAGTCACGTCGATCTTCAAGGACGGTTCGGTGTCGTCGTTCGAGCTGGCCGGCGAAACCCTGGTCGTCTCCGCCAATTCGATGAACAGCGGCGATGTGATCTACGCCACCAGCGCTGACGGCAAGGCGCCGCTGCGCGCCATCACGCCCAGCGCCGGAAAGATGCTTCCTGACGTGCGCTTCGGCGCATACGAACAGTTCAATTTCAAAGGCTGGAACAACGAAACCGTCCACGGCTATGTGTTGAAGCCGTGGAATTACGAAGAAGGCAAGAAGTATCCGGTTGCGTTCCTGATCCACGGTGGTCCGCAGGGCAGCTTCGGCGATGGCTGGAGCTATCGCTGGAACCCGCAGACCTACGCGGGCCAGGGCTACGCGGTGGTGATGATCGATTTCCACGGCTCCACCGGCTACGGCCAGAAGTTCACCGATGCGATCAGCCAACACTGGGGCGACCGTCCGCTGGAAGACCTGCAGAAAGGCTGGACTGCCGCGCAGAAAAAATATGCGTTTCTCGACGGCAGCCGCGCCTGTGCGCTCGGCGCCAGCTACGGCGGCTTCATGGTCAACTGGATCGCCGGCAACTGGTTCGACAAGCAGGGCAATTCGCCGTGGAAATGTCTGGTCAGCCACGACGGTGTGTTCGACCAGCGGATGATGGGTTACGCCACCGAAGAACTCTGGTTCACCGAATGGGAGCAGGGCGGTACGCCATACGCGGTGCCCAAGAACTACGAGCAGTTCAACCCGGTCAACCACGTGTCGAAGTGGAAGACGCCGATGCTGGTGATCCATGGCCAGCAGGATTTCCGCATCCCGGTGGAGCAGGGCATCGGCGTGTTCACCGCGCTGCAGCGTCGCGGGATCGATTCGCAGTTCCTGTATTTCCCCGACGAAAACCACTGGGTGCTGAAGCCGCAGAACAGCGTGCAGTGGCACGACACCGTCAACGGTTGGCTGAAGAAACACATCGGGCAGTAATGCCGCTGCGGGGCGCGGCGGACGCGCCCCGCAGTATGTGTGGGATCCTCTGCCGCGACGGAAGCAGGTACATGCGCGATCGCCGCGCCTCGGGCATGATCCGCAGTCGCCCATACCGATGCTGTCGCCGATGGCCCTTCCGACCGAAACCGCCGCTGCGGCAGCGCTGATCTCCAACGACATCGTGGTCTTCGGGCTCATCGCGGCCACACTCGCGGCGGTGTTCTGGACCGCCTCGCGCGACCGGGGGCCGTTCAGGCGTTTCTATGCGGTCGTGCCGCCGCTGTTACTGTGCTATCTGCTGCCCGGTCTGTACAACACGTTCGGTCTGATCGATGGCGGAGCCAGCAAGCTCTACAACCCGGTTGCGAGCAGAGTGCTGTTGCCTGCGGCGCTGGTCTTGCTCACCTTGTCGGTCGACATCCGCGCGATTCTGCGTCTTGGCCCGAAGCTGCTGGCGATGTATGCCACCGCTTCGTTGAGCGTCATGCTCGGTGGCGTGATCGCATTCGTGCTGATGCGCACGATGTTTCCCGAAGCCATGGCCGGCGACACCTGGGCGGGTATGTCTGCATTGGCCGGCAGTTGGATCGGCGGCGGCGCCAACATGATGGCGATGAAAGAAATCTTCGACGTCGACGCCACCACCTTCGGACAGTTCGCAGTGGTCGATGTCGCGGTCGGCTACACCTGGATGGCGACTCTGATTTTCTTCGCCCAGCGCGCGGCGAAGATCGACGCGCGCAGCGGTGCCGACACCAGCGCCATCGACGACCTCAAGGAACGCATCGCGGCGTTCAAGGCGCAGCACGAACGCATTCCGACCCTCACCGACCAGATGCTGATCGTCGGCATCGCTTTCGGCACCGTCGGGCTGGCCCACGCCATTGCTGCGCCGGCGTCGGCCTGGTTCGGCGCCAATATCGTCTGGGCCTCGAAAGTCAGCCTGCACGAACCCTTCGTCTGGGTGATCGCGCTCTCCACCTTCAGCGGTCTGGCGCTGAGTTTTACCCGCGCACGCTCGCTCGAGGGTGCCGGCGCTTCCACCATCGGCACGCTGCTGCTGTATTTCCTGATCGCCGCCATCGGCATGCAGATGGACATCATGGCGCTGTTCGACCGGCCGCATCTGCTGCTGCTCGGCTTCGTCTGGATCGCCTGTCATATCCTGCTGCTGTGGTTTGTCGGGCGCCTGCTGCGCGTGCCGTTCTTCTATTTCGCCATCGGCTCGCAGAGCAATATCGGCGGTCCCGCATCGGCGCCGGTGGTGGCCACCGCGTTCCACCCGGCGCTGGCGCCGGTTGGCGCTCTGTTGGGCACGCTCGGTTACGCCACCGGCACGGTGTTGGCCTATCTGCTGGGACTCATCCTCAAAGCGTTGGCCGGCGCGCAGTCCGCCGCGAGCGATGAACGTCTGTTGCAGATCGCATTGATCGCTTGATGCTGATGCGTGCAGACAGCGAAACGGGCCGATCAACGGCCCGTTTCGCTATGTCACCTGTTCTATTGCGCCGGATTCACGGCGCGCTGGCGGCCTTCGCAGGCGCTGCCCCGCCAGCCGGCTTGCCGCCGATATGCCGCGCGAAGAAGTCCAGCATTTCGGTGTACAGCTTGAGTTTGTTCTCGTCCTTGTAGAAACCGTGCATCTCGCCCGCGGTGATCATCATGCCTTCGGGCGGGTTGCCGGCGGCGATCAGCGCCTTGTTCATCGCCTCGGTGTTCTCCGGTGGACAGCGCGGGTCGCGCGCGCCAGCGGCGAGATACACCGGGATTCCGATCTTCGCAGCATGGTTCACCGGCGACATCGCATCGCGTTCGGTCTTGGTCTTGCCCAGCGCACGCTGCATGTACATCCGTCCGCTCTCCGACCGGCTCGTGTCGCTCTTGGTCATCTGGATTTCCGCGTCGTACGCACCCACATAGCCGAACGCGCATTTGAACAGCCCCTGTTCGCGGGCCGGCGCCATCATCGACGCGTAGCCGCCGAAACTGCCGCCGTAGATGCACACGCGATCCTTGTCCGCATAGCCCTGGTCGATGGTCCATTTCGTGGCATCGACGATATCGTTCATGATCCCGGTCGCCCATGCGCCGTAGCCCATGTCCTGGAAGCCTTTGCCGAAGCCGCCGGAGCCGCGGTAGTTGATCTGCAGCACCGCATAGCCGCGGCTGGCGAACAGCTGGCTTTCCCAGTTGAAGCCCCAGTTGTCGCGCGGACCCATCGGGCCGCCATGGACATTGACGATCATCGGCAGACGCTTGCCGTCACTGCCGTTGGGAATGGTGAGATAGCCGTGGATCTTCAGGCCGTCGCGCGTGGTCAATGCGATCGGTTTCACGCTGGCCATGCGCTTGCCGTCGATCCATTTGCGCTGCTGCATCAGGAACCGTGCCTGGTTGGTGGCCCGGTCGAACAGATACAGTTCGCCCGGATTGGTGTCGCTGTAGACCTGGACGACGATCTGTTTGCCATCGCGGGTGGCGCTGGAGAAATTGACGAACTGGCCCGGGAAGGATGCTGCAAGCGAAGCGTAGAGCTTCGCGTCCGCATGATCCTTGTCGATCATCGTGACTTCAGGTGCGCCGGCTTCCGTTGCGATGCCCAGCACCACGTCGCTGCCGTCCACCGAGGCGATGTAGCCGGATGGATCCGAGACCGGATCGCGGAACAGCGGCTTGAACGCGCCGGTTTCCTGATCGACGACGCCGAAGGTGGTGGTCGACTTGCCGTCGCTTTCGGTCGCGTAGATGCGGCCATCGCGCGAGCTGCCGAACACCTCCAGCGACTTGCCCGAGGATTTCGAGCTGTTGACCAGCGTCCACTCGCCGCCCTCTTCGCGGCGATACAGCTCGGTCACCTGGTCGAACTCGCCGGCCGCGTTCTTGTAGTCGGAGCACACCGCGAACCGCGGCTTTTTTTCCGCATCCAGCGCCATGCCGCAGTTTCCGCGCGGCGCACGGGCGAGACTTTTCCACCGGCCGTTGAGCGTATCCACTTCCGCCACTTCGCTGTTGAAGCCTTCCGAAGAGCGTGGGTAGATGGCCGACATCAGTATCCTGCCATCGTCTTTCTGCGGGTTGTCGAGCAGGTTGAAAGACGCGTTGGTGAGGTCCCGCGCGCCTTTCGTGCCGATATCCAGTACGCGCGGCATCGAGCCGTCGGCGTTCACCGAATACCACTCGCCGGTGTAGAACGGTGCGGCGAAGCGGCCGAATTTTCGCACCGAATCGAACATCAGTCGCTGCGGACTGACCCAATAGAAATTGCCGACGCTTTTCTCGTTCGGCAACTGGTTGATCTTGACGATGCCCAGATCGCGGGTGCGTAGCACCGTGAGCACATCCTGGCCGCTCAGGTCGACGGTCAGCGCCAGATATTCGCCGGTCGGCGAAATCTTCACGCTGCTGTAGGTGGGGTTGCGAACGAAATCGATGACCGGAATTTCGGCCGGCTCTGCGGCGGATGCGGTCTGTGCGGCAAGGGCGAGCGCGAGCGCGGCGATGGTGCGGTACATGGAGGTGGATTCCCCGGCTTTGACTGAATGATGGTGGCGGGCCGGGCGCTTGCTGCCCGGCCCGAACGGTCTGCTTGCGATGCTACTCAAAATCCCACGGCTGCGCTTCAGCAGCAGCGCGACGCCCCGCGTCCGTACCGTGCATCCAGGCGGTTTGCGAAGAACGCTTCGCGGCTCATCGGCGGCGTGTCTGGATGCGACCGGCGCATATGCGCCAGATACCGGTCGTAGTCGGGCACCCCTACGGTCAACCGCGCGGTCTGCGCGAGGAACGCCCACAGCGCGCGCAGGCGGTCAGCGAACGGCGTCGAACGCGACATGCGGCGTCTCCTGCGCGGTCGGCTGTGCGTGCCGGCGTGCGGCCAGCGCAGCGCGGATACCGAAGACCACCATCAGCGTCACCACGCTCATGAACAACACGCACAGCCCCGCGTCGAGCTGGTTGTTGAACACGATGCGCTGCATGTCCTGCAGGGTTTTCGCCGGGGCCAGAATCTCGCCGGATGCCAGCGCGGTGCCGAATTTGTCGGCATTGGCGAGGAAGCCGATCTTGGGATCGGCATTGAAGAGTTTCTGCCAGCCCGCGGTCATCGTACAGACCAGCAGCCATGCGGTGGGCAGCAGCGGAATCCACAGATAGCGTTCGCGTTTCATCTTCACGATGGCCACGCACACGAAGATCATCGCGATGCTCGCCAGCATCTGATTGGCGATGCCGAACAGCGGCCATAGTGTGTTGATGCCGCCCAGCGGATCGGCCACGCCCTGGTACAGGAACCAGCCCCAGCCGCCGACGGCCAGACCGGTGCAGACCACGTTCGCGGTCCAGCTTTCGGTGCGGCGGAACGGCGGATACGCCACGCCGATCACTTCCTGGATCATGAAGCGCGCGACGCGGGTGCCGGCGTCGATGGTGGTGAGGATGAACAGCGCCTCGAACAGGATGGCGTAGTGGTACCAGAACGCCATCATGCCGCTGCCGCCGGCGATGCCGTGCAGGATCTGCGCCATGCCCACCGCCAGCGTCGGCGCACCACCGGTGCGCGACAGCACGCTGGATTCGCCTATCTCGGCCGCAGTCGCGGTCAACATCTCCGGCGTGATCGTGAACCCCCAGCTCGAGATCGCCGCCGCTGCGGCTTCCGGCGTGGTCCCGATCAGCGCTGCCGGAGAATTCAGCGCGAAATACAGACCCGGATCGAGCACGCACGCCGCGATCAGCGCCATCACCGCGACGAACGCTTCCATCAACATGCCGCCGTAGCCGATCAATCGCGCATCGCGCTCGTTCTCCAGCATCTTCGGCGTGGTGCCGGAGCTGATCAGCGCATGGAAACCGGAGATCGCGCCGCAGGCGATGGTGATGAACAGGAACGGGAAGAGTTTGCCCGCGAACACCGGGCCGGTGCCGTCGATGAACTTCGTCACCGCCGGCATCTTCAGATCAGGCAGCGCGACGCAGATGGCGATGGCCAACAGCGCCACCGTGCCGATCTTCAGGAACGTGCTGAGGTAATCGCGCGGCGCCAGCAGCAGCCACACCGGCAGCACCGCAGCGACGAAACCGTAACCGATCAGCATCCACGCCAGCGCCTTGCCTTCGAAGGTGAACAGCGGTGCCCATTCCGGCGACGCCGCTACCGATCTGCCCAGCCAGATCGACAGCAGCAGCAACGCCAGACCGATCACCGACACCTCGAAGATCCGCCCTGGCCGCAGCCAGCGCAGATAGATGCCCATCAGCAGCGCGATCGGAATGGTCATCGCCACCGTGAACGTGCCCCATGGGCTGATCGCCAGCGCCTTCACTACCACCAGACCCAGCACCGCCAGCAGGATCACCATGATCGCGAGGATGCCAATCATCGCCGTCAGCCCGGCGGCGTTGCCCATCTCGTTGCGGATCATGTCGCCCAGCGACCGCCCATCGCGCCGCGTCGACAGGAACAGCACGATGAAATCCTGCACCGCACCAGCGAAGACCACGCCGAACAGGATCCACAGCATCCCCGGCAGATAGCCCATCTGCGCCGCCAGCACCGGCCCCACCAAGGGTCCCGCGCCCGCGATCGCCGCAAAGTGGTGGCCGAACAGCACGCGCTTGTCGGTGGGCACGTAATCCAGCCCGTCGTTGCGCCGCCACGCCGGCGTCGCTCGCGTCCCGTCGAGACGCAGCGCGTACTCGGCGATGTATTTCGAATAGAAGCGATACCCGATCGTCAGCATCGAGACCGCCGCCGCCACGATCCAGAACGCACTGATCGTCTCGCCCCGAGACAGCGCCACCGTGCCCAGACAGAACGCCGCGAACAGCGACAACAGCCCCCAGCCGACGATCTTTCCCACGCCCATGCCGCAACTCCCGATTGCCCGCGACCCGCCGCCGGCCAATCCCGCAGCCTGTCGCGGAACACCGGCAAGGTCAATGCGCGGCACAGCAAACCCCGCCATCCCGCTTGCCGCCAACGCATTGCCGCTCGGCCAGGTCGTTGCGCGCGCTGGGTTAAAATGCTGCGTTCACCTCCCCGGCCCCTCCCCGAATGACCATCCGCACCCGCTTCGCTCCCAGCCCGACCGGCTATCTGCACATCGGTGGTGCCCGCACCGCGCTGTACTGCTGGCTGGCCTCGCGTCATGCCGGCGGCGAGTTCGTGCTGCGGATCGAGGACACCGACCAGGAGCGCAGCACCCAGGGCGCGATCGACGCGATCCTCGATGCGATGGCGTGGCTGGGTCTGGGCTACGACGAGGGTCCGATCTACCAGACCCAGCGTCTCGATCGCTATCGCGAGGTCGCCGAGCAGATGGTCGCCGCCGGCACCGCCTACTACGCATACGAGACCAAAGAGGAACTCGATGCCGTCCGCGAAGCGGCGATGGCGGCGAAGCAGAAACCGCGCTACAACGGCGCGTATCGCGACCAGAATGCCGGGTTTCGCGACGACCCGAATCGGGTGATCCGCTTCAAGAATCCGCTCGATGGCGTGGTGTCGTGGGACGACAAGGTCAAGGGAACGATCGAGTTCGCCAACGCCGAGCTCGACGATCTGGTGATCTTCCGCTCCGACGGCTATCCGACCTACAACTTCGCGGTGGTGGTCGACGACATCGACATGCGCATCACCGACGTGGTGCGCGGCGACGATCACGTCAACAACACGCCACGGCAGATCAACATCTATCGCGCGCTCGGCGCCCCGGTGCCGAATTTCGCGCATCTGCCGATGATCCTCGACGAGAGCGGCGCGAAACTGTCCAAACGCACCGGCGCCGCCGATGTGATGCAGTACCGCGATGGCGGCTATCTGCCGCATGCGCTGTTGAACTATCTGGTGCGGCTGGGCTGGTCGCACGGCGATCAGGAAATCTTTTCGATCGACGAGATGATCCGTCTGTTCGAGCTGCATGACGTGAATCCCAGCGCTTCGCGGCTGGACATGGCCAAGCTGGGCTGGCTCAACCAGCAGTATCTGAAGAGCGACGATCCGGCTGCGGTCGCGAAACATCTCGAATGGCATCTGCAGCAGGCGGGCTACGACCTGGCCAATGGTCCAGCGCCGGCCGATGTGGTGGTCGCGCTGCGCGATCGCGTACAGACTCTGAAGGACATGGCCGAACGTGCCGGCGTCTGGTATCGCCCGTTGGCCACATACGACGAGGCGGCGGTCGCCAAGCACCTCAAGCCCGAGGCTGCTGCGGCACTCGCCGATGCCCGCGATCGCTTCGCGGGGCTCGACACCTGGACGGTCGACACCGTGAGCGCCGCGCTGCACGCGACCGGCGAAGCGTTGGGGCTCGGCATGGGCAAAGTCGCGCAGCCGATGCGGGTGGCGATCACCGGCACCCAGGTCAGTCCGGACATCTCGCATACGGTGTACCTGGCCGGGCAGGCGCAGGCGGTGGCGCGCATCGATGCCGCACTGGCCAGAATCCCGGCCTGAATCCCGTTGCCACAGCGCGCGGCTTGAGTCCGGGCCCGGCTGTCGCCATCATCCAGACATGTCGCACGCCTGCATCGATCCCCATCATCACGTCCACGATGCCCCGAGCTTCGTGGGCGCGGTCGAGCGCGCATGCCGCGAGCGCGGTCTGCGCCTGACCCCGATCCGCGCGAAGGTACTCGGGCTGATCGCCCGGCAGGGCAAGCCGATCAAGGCTTACGACCTGCTGGAACAACTGCGCGTCGACAACGCACGGGTCGACAAGAGCGACGACGAAGAGAGCGCCGGTGCCGCAGCGCCTCCCACGATCTATCGCGCGCTGGATTTCCTGCTCGCGAACGGCTTCATCCACAAACTGGAATCGGTGAACGCCTTCGTCGCCTGCCACCACCCCAGCACCGCCCAGCATTCGGTGCCGTTCCTGATCTGCAACCGCTGCCACAGCGCGGTGGAGCTGGAAGATATGGATGTCGTTGCCGCGCTCGACGAGCGCGCGCGCGCGCTGGGGTTCGTGCCGCAGGCGCAGACGCTGGAAGTGCATGGGATCTGCGCGCGCTGCGCCGAAACAGGTTGATCTGCGCGTGGCTGCGTTGCAGCATGTTGTGCACGGGTTTTTGGGGTAGCGCGCTGAGGCGCACTCGACCGATCAAATGCGGCCGATGGAAAAGTTGCACGCGCCGCGCGCCTGCCAGGGAGAGAATCGACAGGAACGCGGCGCGTGCGGGGGCGCCGTGAAGACCGTGATGTCGTGTGCGGACACCGCGATCGCTTTTCTTGAAATCAGAAGAACATGCGCACACCGAGTCCGAAGTTGCGGCCCGGGAGCACGACGTTGTCTTTCAGGAACGAGGTATGGATGCGGGCGGTTTCGTCGGTGAGATTGTTGCCGTCGACGAACACTTCCCAGCCGTAGTCGTCGGTATCCCAATGCCATGCGAAGTGAGCGTCGACCAGGGTGTAGCCGTCGGTTTCGGTTTCGTCGGCGGCGACATCGTCCTGACGCATGACCCGGGTGACGCCGAGCGCGGCGCGCCAGCGTTGCGCTCTCCAGTTCATGTCCAGGCCGAAACGCGACGGTGCGATGCGAGGCAGGTTTTCGCCGCTATCGAGCTCGCCGCGGACGTGATCGCCGAATGCGCGCAGATCCAGCTTGCCGCGTTCGTTGTCGAGCAGATGCGCGGTGAGTTCGGCTTCGATACCGGAGAATTTCGCATCGGCCTGCGACCATTGGCGGATCGGCAGCGGATCTTCGCCCGGCACCGGCGGTGTGAAGGTGCCGGTGTCGACAAGATAGATGAAGCCGTCGAAGCGGGTCGTGTAAACCGCTGCTTTCGCCTCGAAACGTTCGCCGTGATAGTGCAGGCCGAGTTCCGCCTGATTCGCGCGTTCCTCGCGCAGCGCCGGGTCGCCGATCTCGAACGACGCCGTCGCGACGTGCGGGCCATCGGCGAACAATTCTTCCTCCGCAGGTGCGCGTTCGGCGCGATCCAGATTCAGGGTGATGCGCCAAGCGTCGTTGAAACGCCACAACGCGCCGGCGGACAGGCTCAATGGCGTGAAACTGCGGCCCGGCAGGCCTGCGGCGTCGCTGCTCACACGGTCGGCGCGAACCCCCAGATCGACCTGCAGCGCGTCCCATTGGCCGTGTTCGATCCAGAACAGACCTTGCGAGCGGGTCTTGGTGCGCGGCACGAAGGCTTCTTCGCCGATGGCTTCGAACACCCGATTTCCAGCCTGCAGGCCGATCGCGCCGGTCCAGTTCGCGAAGGGTTTGTGGGTGATTTCGAGCCGGCCTTCGTTGGCTTCGTTGGTGAAGACCGTGCCAACTGCGGCGCCTTCGAATTCGGTGTGTTCGTAGCTCGTGTTGGCGAAGCTGCCGCGCAGGCCGTCGAAGATCCAGAAATCGCGGTCGATGCCGGTTTTCAGTTCGAAACGGTTCTGCAGCATGTCCAGCGACACGCCGGCTCCGCCCGCTGACGGATCGCCCGGTTCGCCGGGATTGCCGTAGCGATTGTCGTACCGCGCTGCCGACACGCCGATGAAACCATCCGCGCCGATATAGGACGCGCCGAGCGCGCCGGTGCGGGTTTCGACGAAACTGTTGAGTTGTGTGCCATCCGGGATGTCGTAGTCGTCCTGGTCGCGGTACACGCCGTCGGCGTGCAATACCAGCGCGCCATCGGCCCCGGATGCGTCGACACGGGCCATCCCGGTACGCCCGTTGTTGACGCTGTCGTAGCGGAGCTCGGCACGACCGTCGAAGGTTTCGTCGAGACGGCGCTCGGCGATACGTCCGTCGACGACATTGACCACGCCGCCGATCGCGCCGCTGCCGTACAGCAGGGTGGCGGGGCCTTTCAGCACTTCGATCTGGTCGGCCAGGAAGGGCTCGACTGCGGTCGCATGGTCCTGGCTGATCGTGGAGACGTCCTGGCTGCTCAGGCCGCCGGACAGCACGCCGACACGCGGGCCATCGAGGCCGCGGATGATCGGACGGCCCACGCCTGCGCCGAAGTTCGAGGTCTGTACGCCCGGCAACTTGTCCAGCGTCTCGCCGAGGGTCGCCGATTTGGCTTGATCCAGCTGTTCACCGGACAGCACGTCCACCGGTTGGCTCAATTCTTCGGCGGTCAGGCGCAAGGGGCTGGCGGTGACGACGATGGTATCGAGCTCTTTGGCAGCGTCGTGTCTGGAGTCGTTCGCGGCCGAGGGTTCGGCCGCGTTGGCCAGCGCGGCCACCAAACACATGGCGACGAAGAGCGGGGTCCGGACGTAGCGGGGTGACTTGGGCATGAGTTGAGCACAGTGGGGAGCGAATAGTGATGTTATAATGTAACAACATAATTCTCCACACCCCCCAAAAGTCATGTCTCATCCATCTGCAGCCTTGTCCAAAGCCGACCACCTCGGGTTTACGGCGTCGTTGCTCTGTGCCGTCCATTGCGCCTTGTTTCCGCTCGCATTGGCGCTATTGCCGTCCCTTGGTTTGCAGTCCATCGGCTGGGTCGATCTGGACCAGGCCTTCGTGGTGTTCGCGACGGTGCTTGGCGTTACCACTCTGACCCTGGGGTGGCGCCGACATCGGGCATTCCGTGCCTGGGCGGTGCTGTTGCCGGGTCTGCTGCTGGTCTGGCTGGCTTCGTTCACCGGGCTGCATCAGCACACATTCGGTCATGCGCTGGTGATGACGATCGGCGGCACCCTGCTGGCGACCGGTCACTGGCTCAATCTGCGGCTCACCCACGCGGTGAAGGCGAATGGTGTGTCGACACCTTGATCGCTCACCTGTCATGACTGAACGATCCGAGGCAAAGCGCTCAGCTGCGCGCCGAAAGAAGATGCGGCGAATCCGGGATGTTGTTACGTTATAACTTCATCAAAGACGGCGACTGCCAGGGGCGTCATGAAGAAGTTGTTATCGGGTCTGGGTGTGTTCGCTGCGCTGTCGTGTCCGCCGGCTTTGGCGGCTGAACCACCTTCCGGCAAAACCCAGATGGAGCTGCTGGAACAGAAGATCCAGGCGCTGCAGTCCAGTGTCGATGCGTTGCGCAAACAGGCCGACGAAGCCACCGCTGCAGCCGAAGCGGCCCAGGCGGAGCTGCGCGCGCTCAAGGCGAGTGGTGCGCAAGTTGCGGCCAGCCCAGCGGCGGAGGATATCGATGCCTTGGCAGCAGGGGATCCTGCGTCATCCCCATCTGAATCGCTGAGCGCTACAGACGCGTCCAGCAGTGGCGGCGATGCGGCCAACGCCTTCAACCCGGCGATCAGTCTGATCCTCAACGGCAGCTATACGCATCACTCGCTCGATTCCGATGCCTACGCGCGTTCCGGGTTTCCGCTGGTGGGCGAGGGCGCCCCCGGCCCGAACGGTTTTTCGCTTGGGGAAACCGAACTGACGCTGTCGTCGAACATCGACGACAAACTCTATGGTCAGGTCACGCTGGCGATCGGCAGTGAGGATGGCCAGGACAGCGTCGGCATCGAAGAGGCCTATATCGAGACCACGGCGTTGCCCGACGGACTCAATCTGCGCGCCGGTCGTTTCTTCTCGAATATCGGCTACCTCAACAGTCATCACGCGCACACCGACAGCTTCTTCGACCGGCCGTTGGCCTATCAGGCGTTCCTGGGCAACCAGTACGGCGACGACGGCGTCCGCCTGAGCTGGGTCGCGCCTACATCGTTGTTTCTGGAAGTCGGCGCGGAAGTGTTCCGCGGAAACAATTTCCCCAGCGGCGGCGCGCAGCACGGCGGACTGGGCACGCGCACGCTGTTCGCGCATCTGGGTGGTGCGGCCGGCATCGAAAACGAGTGGCTGGCCGGCATTTCGGCCTTGCATACCCGCGCAGAAGGCGCCGAAGACGGCTTCAGCGGCGACAGCACGCTGTATATCGCCGATGGCACCTGGAAATGGGCGCCGCAGGGCAATTTCAAGGATGGCGGCTTCACCGTGCGTGGCGAGTACTTCCTCGACGATCGCGACGGCGACTTCATCGATCCGGCCGATCCGCTGATCACCTCGCTGTGGAACGGACAGCGCCGTGGCGTCTATCTGGAAGGCGTCTATCGTCTCAGCCGCAGATGGGACATCGGCTACCGCTACGACCGGCTCTGGGCGGACAGCGAAGGCCCTTACGCCAGTGCGTTCGATCCATGGCGTCACAGCGCCGAGCTGACTTGGCGCAACAGCGAATTCAGCTTGTTCCGTCTGCAGCTCAGTCACGACAAGCCCAATGCCGACGACAGCGACAATGCCGTCACCCTGCAATACCAGACCAGCCTCGGCGCCCACGGCGCCCACAAATTCTGAGAAGCCAGACCATCATGAAACTCATCGCGATTCCCGCAATGCTGGTCGCCGCGCTGCTGGCCGCACCGGTGGAAGCCAAACTGAAGGTCTTCGCCTGCGAGCCGGAGTGGGGTTCGCTGGTGCGCGAACTGGCCGGCGACAAGGTCGATGTCGATGTCGCCACCTCCGCGCTGCAGGACGTCCATGTGATCGAGGCCAAGCCCAGTCTGATCGCGAAGATGCGCGCGGCCGATCTGCTGGTGTGCACCGGCGCGCAGCTCGAAATCGGCTGGTTGCCGCAGTTGCTACGCCAGTCGGGCAATACCAAAGTCGCTTCGGGTGCGGGTTCTTTCATGGCGGCTGCACAGGTGAAAACCCTCGAAAAGCCGACCACGCTCGATCGTGCCAATGGCGACGTGCACCCAGACGGTAATCCGCATATCCATCTGGACCCGCGCCGCGTGCTGATCGTCGCGCAGCGGCTCGATGCCCGTCTGGCCCAGCTCGATCCGACCAATGCGGCGGTGTACCAACAGCGACTGGCCGACTTCACCACGCGCTGGACCGCTGCGATGAAGCGCTGGCAGACCAGGGCTGCGCCGCTGCGCGGGCGCAAGGTCGTGGTCCATCACATCAGCTGGGTGTATCTGTGGGATTGGCTGGGCATCCAGCAGATCGGGGCGCTCGAACCCAAGCCCAGTGTCCCGCCGACCAGCGGTCATCTGTCCAGTCTGATCGCTACCGCCAAAGCCTCGAACACGCTCGCGATCGTCAATGCGGCGTACCAGGATGCCAAGCCGTCAGGGTGGCTGTCGCAGCGCACCGGTGTGCCCGCAGTGACCCTGCCGTACACGGTCGGCGGCGATGCGCAGGCGAAAGATCTGTTCGGACTGTTCGATTCGACCATCGACAAGCTGCTCGGTGCGGCAAAATGAGCCCCAATTGGGAAGGTCTGGACGCCAGCATCCTCGGCCCGGCCTGCGTCGCCGGGCTGATCGTCCTGTCGACGCATGTCCCGTTGGGCAAGCAGGTGCTGTCGCGCGGGATCATCTTCATCGATCTGGCGATCGCGCAGATCGCGGGTCTCGGCGTGATCCTCGCCCAGTATCTCGGTGTCGGCGAACATGGCATGGGTGTGGAACTGGCCGCTGCCGCTGCGGCGTTGCTGGGCTCGGGTCTGCTGGCGTGGACGGACCGGCGCTGGCCCGAATATCAGGAGCCGCTGATCGGCACCCTGTTCGTGCTGGCCGCGACCGGCGGCCTGCTATTGCTCGCGAACAACCCGCAGGGCGGCGAACACCTCAAGGATCTGCTGGTTGGACAGATCCTGTGGGTCAGTTATCCGCAGCTGCTGCCGGCGGCGATTCTCTCCGCGGTCCTGCTGGCGGTGCTGTGGCTGCGCGGTGGCGAGTTGAAGGGGATGCTGTTCTACGGCCTGTTCGCGCTTGCGATCACCGCATCGGTTCAGCTGGTCGGAGTCTATCTGGTCTTCGCCAGCCTGATCGTGCCGGCGCTGGCGACTGTGCGCGTGCGCGGCAAGGCCCGGATCATCGCGGCCTATCTCATCGGTGCGGTCGGCTATGCGCTGGGGCTCGTGCTGTCGGCCATCCTCGATCTGCCGAGCGGCGCGATGATCGTCTGGACCTTGGCCGGCTGCGCGTTGTTTGCGCAGTTGCTGCCTTTGCCGCGCGCGCCAACGCCTGTCCATGCCGCCTGAACTGCGCCGCCGCCGTTTTCTGGACCGGATCGGAGCGACCGGTTCGCTGCTGTGCGCGCTCCACTGCGCGCTGTTGCCGGTCGTGATCGCGCTGTTGCCGGCGTTCGGTGTGGCCTCCGCCTGGAGCGAACATTTCGAGGAGTGGTTTGCCGTCTTCGCCACCGTCCTGGGCTCGTTCGCGCTGGTGGCCGGTTATCGTCGCCACCGTGCTTTGCATGCGCTGGCACTGCTGTTGCCGGGGCTGTTGATCATCTGGGCCGGTGTCCTGTACGCGCCGCTGCACCACTCGGTACTGCCGCACGCCCTGGTCATGACCCTGGGAGGCTCGTTGATCGCACTGGCGCATCTGGCCAACCTCCGCCTCGATCATGCCCATGTCCACGGGCCCGAATGCACGCATTGACCCCCTCCCCGGATCCTCAGGGTGGTTCGATCACCCGAAGATGGCCGCCTATCCGCCTGTGGCGGTCCACCGCAGGATTTTTCGAGCCGGCCGCAATCTGCTAGGCTTTGCGCCCCGGAAAGCCCGCGTGATCGGCGCATGCCGGTGTCCCGGCTCGCCCCACCGCCCGATGCGGTACGGGGCCCGTCACATCATTCAGAAATCAGATCAGGAGTCATCCCATGGGTAAAGGCGACCGCAAGACGGCCAAAGGCAAGCGTTACAACTCCAGCTACGGCAACGCCCGTTTGCAGGTTTCGAAAAAGGCGATCGGCGCTGTTGCGACTCCTGTGGTGAAGAAAGCCGCCGCAAAGCCGGCCGCAGCCAAGAAAGCCGTGACCAAAAAGGTCGCCGCCAAGTAAGCGTTCGACCCGCTTCGACAGTGCGTTCGATGTGTCGCGCAGAAACCCCGCCCAGGCGGGGTTTTCGCTTTTCCGGACCCGAAACCCCGTCGGCAAATACCCGACTCAGCGCGCCGGGACGCGCTCCAGCGCCCCGTCGGCGTAATCGCGCGGGAACGGCAGGTCCTTGCGGTGGACATAGCCGATGAAGCAGTCGCAGATCGGGTTCGGGCAAGGTTTCGGACCGAGGCGCGCGGCGAAACTGCCGTCGTAGAGATTCCCCAACGATTCGGCGACGAAATGGCAGCGGCGCACGTTGCCGTCGCCGTCCACCGACAGCACAGACTCGCCGGTGGCGCAGGGCGCGCCCGCGCTGGGAGGTGGCGCGAGGCTGTAGCCGAAATGCGGATCGATGACGGTCAGCCGCGCAGCATCGGCCGCGTCGTAATAGTCAGCGGTGCGTTGATCGTAGGCGTTGAGCCACATCGGCACATCCGCCGGCAGCGCCGCGCGCAGGCGCTCGATCTCATCGAACGATTCGCGCAGCGCGACCATGCCGACGCTGAAGCGGATCCCTCGGCGCCGCAGCTCCAGACAGCGGTCGACGAAAGTGCGCAGCGAGACCTGGCTTGGATGGTAGGTGCACCACAGCGCAAACGAGCGCGTGTCGACGCGGTCCAGCCAGCGCGTGCCGATGCACAGATTGGTCTGGATCGCGACCCGCCGCACCTGCGGCAGATGGCTGAGCGCGATCATGGCTTCACGATAGTGTTTGCGCACCAGTCCTTCGCCCCAAGGCGTGAACAGGATCGATAGCGTGGTGGTCTGCCGTGCGGCCCAGTCGACGAAACGTGCGAGATCCGCAGCATCGCGCTGAAGCGTCGTGCGGCTGTCGCGGGTTTTCGCGAACGGGCAATAATCGCAATCGTAATTGCAGCTGCTCAATCTGCCGCGATAGAGCAGCGACAGCGCCGATGGCAGACCGTCGGTGAGCGCGGTCAATTGCGAGGCGGGAATCTGCGCTGCGTCCATGCGTCAGCGCAGCTCGAACTCGGCCATGCGTCCGGCCACGGCATCGGAAATCAACCAGGGACCGATGGTGTCCGCACGCGCCATACCAGCATCGGTCAGCGCCAGCAGCCCGTCTTCAAGACGCGCTAGCGACAGCGCTTCCAACGCATTCAACTGCGGCAGGTCCTCGAAACAATAGCTGTCGAAGCGCGCGCGGTAAGCCTGCAGATCGAGCCCCTGCCGAACAAGCAGCGATTGGATGACATAGCGCCGCCGCTGTTCGTCCGCATCCAATGCAATGCCGTAATCGATCCGCGCGAAGTCGTCCGGCGACAGCGACAGATAGTGTTCGAGAATCCCGGCTACGCTGCGGCGCGAGACCCCGAACTCGCTGGAGTAATGCAGCGCGCGCGTATACGAACGCGCCCCGCAGCCGATGCCGATCATGCCGTCGTCCTGGCAGCAATATGCGGGGCCGATCTCGCTGGCGGGCGCGTGCGGCGCGCGGAACATGCGCATCGAGACCTGCCGATAACCGGCGGCGAGCAGCGCGTCGCGACCGGCGCGATACAGCGCCAGGCGATCGTCCACCGGTTCCGGATGCAGAGCGAAACGCGTTTTGCCATCGCGACTTTCCATCCTGCCTTGAATCTTGCCTTGAATCTTGCCTAAACCAGTCAGCGGCCGGACGTACAGCGGATAGAGATAGAGCTCTTCCGGCGCGAACGCGAGCGCGCTGTCGATCGACGCCAGAAAGCTCGCCTCGGTCTGGCCCTGGATGCCGTAGATCAGGTCGAGATTGAGCGTTGGAAAGTCGTGCGCGCGGATCGCGGCGATGGCGCGCTCCACCTCGTCGCGCTGCTGCGGCCGGACCAGGGTGCGCACTTCGGCATCGCTGAAACTCTGGATGCCCATGCTGATCCGGTCGATGCCTGCGCTGCGGCAGATCGCCATTTTTTCGATGTCGACGGTTTCCGGCGACACTTCCATGCCCGCCGGAATCGTCTGCAGATCGATCGTGCAGTGGCGGCGCACGCTGTCGAACATGCGCTGCAGTTGATCGGCGGACAAATAGCTGGGTGTACCGCCACCCAGCGCGAAGCGGACGAAGCGATGCGCGTCGAGCGCCTTGGCGGTGACAGCGAGCTGGCGGTCGAGCTGCGCGAGATAGCGCTCGACCGTATCGGCCGAGGGCCGCGCCAGCGTGAACAGATTGCAGAAGCCGCAGCGATACGAGCAGAACGGGATATGCAGATACAGGAACAGCGCGTCGCGCTCTTCGTTTGCCCATGCCTGACGCAAGGGCTGCGGTTCGGCCAACGCCCGGTACGCGGTCTTGTGCGGATAGGAATACGAATACGCCTGATAGGCGGGCAATTCGAGCAGCGATTCGAGCGCGACAGCGTTCACGGCATCAGCACAAAGTGGGAGTAGGGCACGTGCATCACGACATCGTGTGCGATGCGATGCCCATGATAACCGTCCTCGCCGTAAGCGGTGCCGTGATCGGAGCAGACGATGACGAAGGTCGGCGCGCGCCGCCGCGAAGCTTCAAACAGCTTCGCCAACGCAGCATCCACATGGATCAACGCGGCCATGTGGGTGTCGAGATCGTCGTGTTCTGCGCCCGGGATGTAGTGGCGGTTCGGTTGATGCAATGCGGATACATTGATGAACGTGAAGCAGCGTTGCCCATGCAGATCTCTGGACTGCAAGCGTTCGCAGGCCAGCGCGGCCTGCGCCTCGATCGAATCGATCGCGGTCACACCGAATTCCGGCCGCCAGTGGGCTTCGTCGAACATCGACGGCAATGCGCGACCGAGCGGATTGGCGAGATTGAAGAAACCGACGCCGCCGATGCAGATCGTGCGATAGCCCTCTGCAGCCAGACCATGGACGATGTCGGCGTGATCAGGAAACACGAAGGTGTTCGCATCGATGGTTTCACTGCCGGCGAAGGCCAGCGCGAACAGACGCGGATGCGGACCGGGCCGTGCGGGCGTGGGCAGGAACCCCGCGAAAAATGACTGATGCGCTGCGTAGGTGAAGCTGGCCGGCGTGTGCCGGCGTTCCCAGCCGCCAGCGGGCAGATGCGCGGCCAGCGTTGGCAGTCGGCCCTGCGTGAAGCAGGTCTGTGCGGCGTCGTAACGCAGCGTGTCGAGGGTGATGAACAGGATGTCGTGAGTACCGACGATGCCGTGCATGTCGATGGCAGGCGGTGCGGCAGGATCATGGATCATGCGGCGCTCCTGTTCTGCGTGCCGTGGCGCGCGACCCAGGCCGCCTGATCGTCGTACACATCGGCGCCGTGCCAGTGCAGGCCCGGCAACAGATCGCCGAAGGCATTCGCTTCCAGCACGCGGCAGGTGTCGTGTCCCGGAATCAGGTCGAAGCCGATCATCGCGCTGTCCGGAAACTCCGCCGCTGCTTTCCTCACGCAGTCTTCGGTGGCGGTCATGTCCGCCGCATCGAGCAGCGTCTGCGGATCGCCACGCCGGTTTCCGAGATGCAGATTGGTCATCGGCCGGTCGGCGATGCGCGCGACCCGCTGCCGGGGTTCGCCGTCGAAAGCGACCACGCGCAGATCGAAATGATGGCCTGCATGCCCGGGCGCACGCGGTTTCGCGATCCATCGTTCGGCGTAGGCGCCCTGGACTGCCAGCGCGTCGACCAGCGCCGCGATGCTTCGACTGTCGGTGTAACGCCGCGGCGTGAGTGTGTTGAATAGCTGCACGCCTTTCGCGCTTTCGGTGAGAGCCGTGCTTGCGTAGACGATTTCACGCCCGTCGCGATGGCGTCGATACGCGAGCACGCCGGCTGCGGACGAACCGTAGCGGGCCTTGACGAAAATACGATCGCAATCGTGTTGTCCGGACAATCGACGCAGCGTGTCGTAACCGTCGATCAGGCCGAGCAGCGGCGGCGCGGCAACGCCAGCGGCAATCAAATCCTGCTGGCAGCGCCATTTGTCGCACATGCGCAGGATGTCGTCCGGCGGATTCAGCCAACGCGCACTGCCGGCGACATGCTCCAGTGCTTGTAAGAGATCGGCGAAGCCGGCGTACCACAGATGCTGATGGTCAAGCTCGCCGTGCGCAAGCCGCGTGGGCGGCGCACCTTGTTCGCCGCCGCAGATCCAGCCACGATGCAGCAATGCATCGTGCAGTGCGACGGATTCGCCGGGCGAGTCGAGCTTGATGACGGCATCGTCGGCCAATGACTCCGCAAGACGCTTTGGATCTGTGAGCAGGGCCGTGTAATCCACGACGCGCGCCGGTGCCAGGCCGCGTCGCTTCAGCGCCGCCTGCAGTAGATGCGTGCGGCGATGGTCCGGTTGTCCGACCAGGACCATCGAGGCTTGCGTCATGACGAATGCCGGCTTATTCGGACACCGCGACGTAGCGGTCGCCGTCGCTTTCTTCGGCATCCTGCGGATCGTCCAGCACGACCTTGCAGGGCAATGCGCGCAGTTTGGCCTGCCAGGTTTCGCTGATGTAATGGTGACTGAGGTCGAGCGTTCCCAGCCCGGCGAGATGCGCACTTTCGCAGAACGCCTGCGCGCCTTCGTCGCCGATGGTGCCCATCGACAGATCCAGCATCTTCAGCTTGCCCAGCCACGGCTGTGCCGCCAGATGCGTAGCCAGCGCATCGCTGATCTGCGAGTTGCGCAGGCCGAGATAATCCAGCCGCGATGCGTCGATAGCGACGAGGAGTTTCGCATAGGTACCGACATCGCCATCGAAGCCATAGCCATCGTCGCCGAGCCACAGCTCCAGTCGACGCAGCGCCGGCAGCGTGGATCCGGCGATCGCATTCGCGATGTCGCTCGGCAGGCCACCGCATTCGATCGCCAGTTCTTCGAGCTGCGCGTGCTCGAATGCCTCCAGCTTGAGCTGGCTGCTGCCGCGGATACGCAGCGAGCGCAGCTGCGGGAAAGCGGCCAGCAGCGGGTTGTAAGCGACCTGGATGATCCACGAAATTTCGCAGTCTTCGTAGGTCATGTCGCCGACGAACAGCGCCTGCAGCGCAGGCAACTCCGCGCGGCGTTCGATCAGGCCGTCGAGATAGCCCTGCGGGCCTTGGTCGTGCGCTTCGCTCCATGCACCGATGATCAGCGCATCGAGCGCTGCCATGTCGATCTGCCCCAGAAAACTGTCGAGCAGATCGCGCTGGCTTTCGGCCGAGTCGTAATCCTGAGTCAAGCGATAGACGTTGGTGCAGACGGCAGCCGGGTCGGCAATAGTGTCGCCCATGCGGAACTCAACGACGGGTTTGTCGAGATAGCGGTCTTTGGTTTCGTTGACGGTCATACGGAGTCCAATGCAGGGTGTGATGGTGATGTCAATTCAGTGCAGCCTTGTCGTACTCGCGGACGACGAAGCGCTCAGCGGGAAGCGGTTGCGGTCGTTTCCACCTGCCGCCACATCCGCAGCAGATTGCCGCCGAGGATTTTGCGGATATCCGCGTCGCTGTAGCCGCGCGCCTGCAGGCCGGCGATCAGGTTCGGGAAATCGGCGACGGTCTTCAGTCCTTCGGGCAATGCGCCGCTGACGCCATCGAAGTCGGAGCCGATGCCGATGTGGTCGATGCCTGCCAACTTCACGCCATAATCGATCTGGTCGAGCACCGCCTCGATCTTCACTGCGAGCGGCGGGTGGTCCCGATCCCACGCCTCGTCGAATTCAGAGACGGTTTGCGTGGTCTTGCCCGAATTGCGGTCGCGCTCGAACGCGGCGTAGGCGACGAAATAAGCCTGGGTCTTGGCTGCCGAGGCGGGGTCGACGAAGGCGTTGCCGAACGGAATCTGGATCACGCCGCCTTTCGCGGCGATGGCCTTGGCCAGTTCATCGCTGAGGTTGCGTTCGAAGCCGGGCGTGAAATGCCGCAGCGCCGAATGCGTAGCCACCACCGGCGCGCGGCTGAGTTCGACTGATTGCGCCACCGCCGCATCGGACAGATGCGAGACGTCGATCATCATGCCGAGGCGATTCATTTCCGCGACCACCTCGCGGCCGAACGGGCTCAATCCGTTCCACTTCTTCTCCTGCGCGTACGAGGAATCGGCGATGCGGTTGTTGGCGCTGTGGGCGAGGGTGATGTAGCGCACGCCGCGCTCGAAGAAGAAGGTCAGCTTGCCCAGATCGTCGCCGATCGGCGCGCCGTTCTCCATGCCCAGCGGCAGCAGCACACGGTCGCCGCGACGCAGACGGTCGACATCCCGCGGCGAGCGCAGCAGAGCGAATCGGTCGGGGTGGCGCAGCGCAAGCGATTCCACCGCATCGATCATGTGGTTGGCGACCGTCCATGCGCTGCCGTTGTCGTCCTGCCCGGGCGAGGTGTAGATCGACATGAACGCAACGTCGAGGCCGCCCGCGCGCGCTTTGGGAAAATCGAATTCGCGCGACTGCGCGGTGCCCAGATCGACCCAGGTCTTCATCAGTTCGGTCGGTGCGTCGATATGCGTGTCGACGATGACCGCGTCCTGCGCGAGTTTCCGCGCGGCCGGCGTGGCGTCCGCTGCGGTCGCGATGGCGAAGGGTGCCGTGCATAGCGCGAGCGCGGCGGCGAACGTGTGGATGCGCATGCGGAATACCTGCCGTTTGTTCAGTACGTGGAGGGAGCGGGGCGACCGCCCGCGAATACGGTACCTGCAAGATCGCCGCCGAGCCAGTAGCACAGCTCGGCGGGGCGGCGGATGTTCCAGTGCGCGAAATCCGCGCGCATGCCGACCGCCAGGACGCCGCGATCGGACAGGCCGAGTGCGCGCGCCGCATGCACGGTCGCGCCGCGCAGCGCTTCCTCCGGCGTGAGCCGGAAATGGGTGCAGGCCAGCGACATGGCGTGGCGCAGCGAGAGCAGCGGCGAAGTGCCGGGGTTGCAGTCGGTGGCGACGGCCATCGCCACGCCCTGCGCGCGGAAGGCGTCGATCGGCGGCAGTTTCGTTTCGCGCAGGCAGTGGAATGCGCCCGGCAGCAGCACGGCGACGGTATTGTTTTCGGCCATTGCGTGCACGCTGTCTTCGCTGGCGAATTCGACATGATCCGCCGAGAGTCCGCCGAACTCCGCGACCAGGCCGGCGCCGCCGAGATCGCTGAGCTGGTCGGCGTGCAGTTTCACCGGCAGCCCCAGCGCTGCGGCAGCCGCGAATACGCGGCGGGTCTGCGCGGGCGTGAAGCCGATGCCTTCGCAGAATGCGTCGACCGCATCGACGAGTCCTTCTGCGTGCAGCGTCCGCAGCCAGTCGATGGCGGCATCGATGTAACCGTCCGCATCGTTCGCGAATTCCGGCGGCAACGCATGCGCGCCCAGAAACGTGGTGCGCACGCCGATGCCGAGCGCGTCGCCGATGCGGCGCGCGACGCGCAACATCTTTCGCTCGTTGTCCAGATCCAAGCCGTAGCCGGATTTGATTTCCAGCGTGGTCGCGCCGTCGCGCAGCAGCGCGCGCGCGCGCGGCAGCGATTGCGCGAACAGCGCGTCTTCGCTGGCTTCGCGCACCGCGCGGACGGTCGAGAGGATGCCGCCGCCTGCGCGCGCGATCTCCTCGTAGCTCGCGCCTTCCAGCCGCAGTTCGAATTCATGCGCGCGGTCGCCTGCGAACACGATGTGCGTATGGCAGTCGATCAGACCGGGCGTGACCCAGCCGCCGTCCACTTCGAAGACTTCGTGCGCCAATGCCGCCGGCGCTCCCGGCAGCGCGCTGCTCGGGCCGACGAATCGCAGCACGCCGTCTTTCCAGGCAAGCGCGCCGTCCTCGATCTCGCCATAGCCGCGCGCCGCATCCAGCGTCGCCAGCGAAGCGCCGACGAGCAGCCCGTCGTACAAAGTCGCGGCCGTCACCGGATCGCTCCTGATGCGCGCAATGCCTCTGCATCGAAGCCGTGTGCAGCGCAGACCGCATCGGCATGCTCGCTGAGGTGCGGCGGGCGTTTGGGTTCGGCCATCGGCGAGGCCGACATCCGCAGTGGGCTGGCGATCATCGGGATGCCGTCGTCTTCGATGCGCAGGCCGCGCGCGGTCGCCAACTCGCCCATCAGAGCATCGCGCACGCCGTTGACCGGTGAAGCGGGAATGCCGGCGGTTTCGAAGCGAGCGAGCCATGCGGTCACTGTGTCGGCGGCGAAACATGCCGCCAGCGCTGGAATCAGCCAGTCGCGATGCAGCACCCGCGCGCTGTTCGTCGCACAGCGCGGATCGTCGACCCACTGCGGCCGGTCGATCAGCGCGCACAGCCGATGCCACAGATGGTCGCTGGCGCAGGCCAGCGCGAAGGTGCCGTCGGCGGCGTCGAAGGTCTGATAGGGCACGATGGTCGGATGCGTATTGCCGCAGCGCTTTGCTTCGGCATCGGTGAACAGCACGCTGCTGGCGATGTTGGCCAGCGCTTGTACCTGGACCTCGAACAGACTCAATTCGATGAACTGGCCTTCGCCGGTGCGCGTGCGCTGATGCAGTGCGGCGAGGATCGCGATGGTCGCGTTGAGCCCGGTGGCCAGATCGACCGTGGCCACGCCGACCTTGCTGGGTGGGCCATCCGCAGGCCCGGTGATCGACATCAGTCCGGATTCTGCCTGCACCACGAAATCGTAGCCCGGCCGCTGCGCGTCGGGACCGCTGCGGCCGTAGCCGGAGATCGCACACCAGATCAACCCCGGATTGAGGCTGCGGGCATGCGCATGACCGATGCCGAGCGACTCGGCGGCGCCGGTGCGGAAGTTCTCGATGACGATATCGGCTTCGCGGATCAGGGCTTCCACCAGCGGTTTCGCTTCGGGATGACGCAGATCGATGGCGATCGAACGCTTGCCGCGATTGCAACTCGCGAAATAGGCGGAAATATCGCCGCGGAACGGCGGACCGTAGCCGCGGGTGTCGTCGCCTTCCAGCGGTTCGAGCTTGATCACGTCGGCACCCAGATCGGCGAGCGTCATCCCGCACCACGGCCCGGCCAGCACCCGCGACAGCTCCAGCACCTTGATTCCTGCCAACGCCGACATCGATCCGCCCGTGGTTTGAGGTCAGCGCACAGTCTAGCCCGGTATATCCGTGATATCCGTGACACGCCGTCGCCCCTGCGAAATCGGATTCGCAGTACGTGCGGGTCGCAACAAACAGCGATGCGCTCTTCTCCTCCCCTTGCGCATCGCGCAGGGGGCACGGGAGGGGGTAGGGCCGCGCTCATGGAATTGCGCGCCGGCAATACCCCTCCCCAACCCTCCCCTTCGCTGCGCGAAAGGGAGGGGGAACTGTGTCGCGACACCGCCGGATGCAGAGCGCCAGTACAGGGACGCGGCGCGGCGGGAATCGGCGACAATGCGCCCATGAACCCATCGATCGCTTCCGAACAAGGGCGCTGGATGTTGCCCGGCATCGCCAACCTGCATTCGCACGCGTTCCAGCGCGCGATGGCAGGGATGGCCGAGCGCATGACCCATCCCTCGGATTCGTTCTGGACCTGGCGCGAGACCATGTACCGGATGGCGGCGCGGTTCGATCCCGACATGCTGCATGCGGTCGCCGCGCAGCTCTACGCCGAGATGCTGGAAGCCGGTTACACCACGGTCTGCGAATTCCATTATCTGCATCACGCACCCGATGGACGCCCGTACGACGATGCCGCGGCGATGTCGCGGGCCTTGATCGCCGCCGCGCGCGAGACCGGCATTCGCATGACCCTGCTGCCGGTGCTGTACATGACTGGCGGTTTCGACGGGCGTCCGCTGAACGAACGCCAGCGTCGTTTCGGTCACGATGTCGACGGCTATCTGCGCCTGTTCGACACGCTGCACCGCGAACAGAACGACACCCTGCGCGTCGGCTGCGCGCTGCACAGCCTGCGCGCGGTGCCGCCGGATGCGATGACAGCGGTGCTCGCGGCGCTGCCGCCGGAGACGCGCGTGCATATCCATGTCGCCGAGCAGATCGGCGAAGTGCAGGACTGCCTCGCGATCCGCGGCGACCGGCCGGTGCATTGGCTGCTCGATCATGCCGGGGTCGATACGCGCTGGACCCTCGTCCATGCCACGCATCTCGAAATCGAGGAGATCGTCGGCATCGCCGATTCGGGCGCGACCGTTGCGATCTGCCCGACCACTGAAGCGAATCTCGGCGACGGCCTGTTCCCGCTGCGCGACTACCTCGACGCGAACGGCAAGTGGGGCATCGGTTCGGATTCGCACAGCTCCGTTTCGCCGGTGGAGGAACTGCGTTGGCTCGAATACGGACAGCGTCTGATCACCCGTCACCGCAATATCGCCGCGACCGCCGGCTCGCCCAGCGTCGGTGAGGTACTGCTCTCCGGCGTGCAGGCCAGCGCATCACAGTCGACCGGGTTCGCGCCCGAAGCGCTGGCGCGCGATACGGTCGTGCTGAACGGTCAGGTGCCGCAGCTGATCGGCGCGACCATCACCGATGCGGCCGACCGCTGGATCTTCGCCGGCAATCGCAATGCGGTGGATCGCGTCGTGGTGAACGGTTGCGACGTGGTGACCGGAGGCCGCCACCGCGACCGCGACGCCGTCGTCGCGCGCTTCGCGGCATCGATGCACAGACTGCTGGCGGTCTGATCCGCACCGGGCGGGGGTTCGTCGCCCGATCGCGGGGTTTCGTCGCAACCCTCGGCGCGCTACGGCAACACGAGGCAGGCTGGTCGCATCCCCGATCCTGTTTGGAGTTCGCCATGCGCTTCCGCCCCGCCATCCTCTTCGCCGCGCTGTCGTCGTTCTTCGCCTGCGGTGCCGCCCATGCGACGACCGATGCCGAACTGCAGGCCATCGTCGGTAAACGTCTGCATGGCGACAGCTCCGGCGCCTGCTTCGCCGTCGCCGTCATCGACAAGACCGTCAGCCGTGCCTACGTCTGCGCCGACGGCAAGGACGCGGCGGATCGCATCGATGCGAAGACTGCGTTCGAGATCGGTTCGGTCAGCAAACCGATGATGGCGGCCCTGCTCGCCGGTCTGATCCGCGACGGCAAGGCCTCTCTGGACGACCCGCTGTCGGCGTATCTGCCGAAGGGCAGCAGCGTGCCGACATTCGAGGGCAAACCCATCCTGCTGCGCCACATCGTCACCCACACGTCCGGGCTGCCGGCGATTCCCGCAGGCGTGGATTACGACCCGCTCAATCCGTATGCGAAGGTGGACGAGGCGACCTTGCTGAAGGTGCTGTCGACCACCGCACTGGCGCAGGCGCCGGGCGCGAAGTTCGAATACTCCAACTTCGCGGCGATGCTGCTGTCGTATGCGATCGCACGCCGCGCCGGCAACGATTTCGAAACCCTGCTCGATACGCGCGTGTTCGCGCCGCTCGGCATGGACAGCAGTTACATCAATCGCAAGCCCGACGGCGTGAGCGCTGCCGCCGGCCACACGCCGGATGCGAAGCTCACGCCCGCTTGGACCTTCCAGACCGACTTCGCCGGTGTCGGCGGCGTTCGTTCGACGCTCGACGACATGGTCCGTTACGTGCAGGGTCAATTCGGCGGCGCAGCGAAGCCGCTCGACGCCGATTTCCGCATGACCCACGCTGCGGTGGCGAACGATGCGAAAGCGCCGATCGCGATGCATTGGATGCTGGCCTCGCTCAACGGCCGCACGTTTCTCGCGCACGAGGGCGGTACCGGCGGGTTTTCGTCGTTCGTGGCCTTCGATCCGGAGCGCAAGTTCGGCGTGGTGATCCTGTCCGATACCGCGCTGCACGAGCGCGGCGGTCTCGGTAGTCTCGGTCTGCATCTGCTCGATTCCAAAGTGCCGCTGGGCAAGCCACGCACCGGCGAATCGGTGCCGACGCTGGCGTTGTCGGCCGAGGAACTGAACGCCTATGCCGGCGAATATCCGCTGATGCCCAACTTCGCGCTGACCGTGCGCGCCGAAAACGGCACGCTGACCGCACAGGCGACCGGGCAGGGCGCGTTTCCGCTCGCGCCGACCGCGAAGGACGTGTTCGAGGCGCCGGACTTCGGTATCGTGATCCGCTTCCAGCGCGACGCGGCCGGCAAGGTCGTCGCACTCAAGCTCGATCAGGGCGGCCACACTCTCGACGGACAGCGTAAATGACTTCGCCGCAATCTCTGTCGGAGCCCGCGCCGGACCGCACGCCCTATCCGCTGGGCCAGCCGCTGCCGACCGAGGTCGTCGCTGGCGGCGGCGTGTTCCGGATCAACTACCGGCGCTATCCGGTCTTCGGCTGGCCGTGGCTGCGCGGGCGCAGCCTGATCTTCGCGATCTGCATCGGACTCTGGGCGCTACTGACGGGCGTGGGACTGGGCGTGACCACGTCGGACGCGAAGATCGGCGTGCTGTCCGGCCTGCATTTCTTCGGCGGCTTCATGCTGATGACCTGTGCGGGCCCGCTGCTTGCGACCCTTGTGCGTCATCGCGCGCTGCCGCTACGCCGCGAGCGCATCGGTGTGGTGGCTGCGGTGTTGATCGGTATCGTCATCGCGTACTTCGCCGATACCTGGGCATCCGGCTATCTCGCCCAGGTGATGCCGAAAACACAGGGCGTCGATCTGACTGTCAAGCCGCCGACGTTTTCGGCCTTCACCAAAGCGGTGCTGGCCACGATCAATGTCGTGGTCGGATTTCTGGTCTATGGCGCGCTTGGCGGCGGGT
Source organism: Lysobacteraceae bacterium (assembly GCA_040079515.1). Classification (GTDB taxonomy): domain Bacteria; phylum Pseudomonadota; class Gammaproteobacteria; order Xanthomonadales; family Xanthomonadaceae; genus Lysobacter_I. The sequence continues at coordinate 139,881 of JBEBKD010000006.1, read as the reverse complement.
TGGCGTTGCGCGCGTATTTCGGAGAATTGCGGCGTTGGCAGGACAACCGCCAGGCCGACGCGCTGGCGGCGCTGGAAGCACGGAAACAGCAGTCCGAGCTGCGTCTCGGCGTACTGCAGGCGCAGGTCGAGCCGCATTTCCTGTTCAACACGCTGGCTTCGGTGCGTGCGTTGGTGCGGCAGGAGCCTGCACAGGCTGAGGCGACGCTCGATGCGCTCGTCGATTATCTGCGCGCGACCATTCCGAAATTGCGCGACGAACACAATGCGCTGCATTCCACGTTCGGCCAACAGCTCGATCTGTGCGCGAGCTATCTCGAACTGATGCGCCTGCGCACCGCTGGGCGCTTGGACTACAGGATCGATGTCGATGACGGACTGCGGGCCCTGGCGTTCCCGCCGATGCTGCTGATCAGTCTGGTCGAGAACGCCATCAAGCACGGCATCGAACCGAAACCGGGACCGGGGACGGTGACCATCGCGGCGGAACGCCGCGAACGCGACCTGCATGTCAGCGTGATCGACGATGGTCTCGGTCTGCAACTCGGCATCGGTGGCGGACTCGGTCTGGCCAACGTCCGTGCGCAGCTCGACACGCGCTATGGTGCGCGCGCGAGTTTCCGTTTGACTGGAGAGCCCGCGCGCGGCGCGCGGGCGGAGTTGCGGATTCCATTGGAAGATCCTCCGTCGGCGCATGAGGCACCATGATCGACATCACTGCCATCCTTGCCGAAGACGAAGCGCCGCTGCGAAACGCGCTGCGCGCGATGCTGCAGGATGCATGGCCGGAGCTGCGTATCGTCGCCGAATGCGAGGACGGCATCGCGGCGATGGAAGCGATCGTCGCGCATCGTCCGACGCTGGCGTTCCTCGACATCCGCATGCCGGGTGTCAGTGGCCTGGACGTGGCGCGCGCTGCGGTCGCGGCGAAATCGCTGGTGGTGTTCACGACCGCTTACGACGAATACGCGGTGCGCGCGTTCGAAGCTGGCGCCGTCGATTATCTGCTCAAACCGCTGCACCCCGAGCGTCTGCAACGCGCGCTGGAACGCATCCGCGAGCGCTTGCGCACGGCCGCCGCGCCTGACGACGATGCGTTGCAGCAGGTCGATGCTCTGGAAACCAGGCTGCGCCCATCAGGCACCCGACTGATCCGCTGGATCAGCGCCGCCGTCGGCGACAGCGTGCGCATGATCGGCATCGAGGAAGTCCTGTATTTCCAGGCACAGGACAAATACGTGCGGGTGGTGACCGCAGGTGCGGAAGCGATCATCCGCACGCCGATCAAGGATCTGCTGGCCGGGCTCGATCCGGATGCGTTCTGGCAGGTGCATCGCGGCGTGATCGTGCGCGTGTCCGGCATCGACCGCGTGCGCAAGGACGAATTCGGAAAATCGATGTTGCAACTGCGCGGTCGCGACGATGCGCTGCCGGTCAGCGCGGCATTCCTGCATCGCTTTCGCGGGATGTGATGGTTACGGTTTCAGCGCCGGCCGCATCGGCGCAAGTTCGCCGTCGTTCTCGGCGGGCTCGATCTTCAGCAGATGCGCCAGCAGCGGATAGATGTCGACATTGTCGAACGGCGGCAACACCACACCGCTGCGGAATGCGGGGCCGCTCGCGACGAACACCGAACGCATCGTCGGGTCTTCCGGCGCGAAACCGTGTTCGCCCTTGATCGGCTGCGTCTGCGGCGGATTCTGGCGACCCTGGACGCGCCAGCTGGTCTCGACCTGACAGACGATGGGCGGTATGCGCGGATGGGTGCCGTAGTGCCAGCCTGCTGGTAGTTCGCCCTTGCGCCAGCACTCGAAGTGATCGTGCTTGCCGACGAAGGTGCGCGCGACCTCATCGATACTGTCCGCATGCGGCCGCAGCCCGATGAAGGTGCCCCACCAATCGACGTCGTAGTGCACGGCATCGAGCATATCGTCGAGCAGCACCATATTCGCCTGCGGTACGTCGGCCATGCCGTGATCGGATACGACGATCAGCGTGGCATCGTCGCCGAGACCGCGCGCGGAAAGGCCGTTGCGCAACCGCATCAGTGCGGCGTCGACCTCGCGCAGCGATGCCAAAGCCAGTTCGGAATGCGCGCCGGCGACATGCGAGGCCACGTCGTACTGGTCGAAATAGAGCGTGACCAGTTGCGGGCGCTCGCTTTGCGGCAGATCCAGCCACGTCAGGACCTGATCGACCCGTGCGGCGGGCGCGAGTGTCTTGTCGAATGCGCGGCTGTAACGCGGGCGTTGCCCGGCGATCTCCGCGCGCGATCCGGGCCAGAACATGGTCGCCGCGATGCCGCCCTGCTTCTGCAGCGTCGCCCAGATCGGCTCGCCGCCCCACCAGCGCCCATCGTCGGCGCTGGCTTCCTTGGAGACATAGCGACCCAGAACCGCGTCCCACAGGTTGTTATGGACGATGCCGTGGTGGTCGGGACGCAACCCGGTCACCAGCGTGTAGTGGTTCGGAAAGGTCAGGGTCGGGTAGCTGGGATTCATCCATTCGGCATGCACGCCTTCTGCAGCGACGCGGTCCAGCACGGGCATGGTGCCTTCGCCGAGGATCGAAGCGGGCAGGCCGTCGATCGACACCAGGATCACGAGCCGGGAGGCTGGATGCGCCGTCGCAACCTTGTGGCCCGCGCAACCGACAAGCAGCACGAGGGTGACGATCGCGAACATCCGGACGAGGACGGCGGGCAGTGCGGGGCGAACGCTGTGCGGTTGCATCCGGAGACCTAGCTTCATGCGGGCCATGATAAACGCAGCCGATGCCCGCAGGATTTCGACGATCGTCCACTTCCCGGCCCTCGGTCGGACTGGGCCGCCGCGTACGGGCTGACGACCTCCTGAACATCGCCCGACGCGTTCAGGCAAACCGTACCCGGTCGGCGTAAGGTTCGGGCATCGCGTTCGCGCGCAGCATCTTCAACAGCATCCGGAGCCACCGCCATGACCCGCCTCCTGCTCGCAGCTCTTATGACCGCTTTTGCCGGCGCCGCCGTTGCCCAGACCGTCACCGTGACCAAGGACACCGGCGAGGTCGAAACCGTCCAGCCCAGCGAAGTCGTCCAAGCCACCGAACCGCGCGAACCCGTCCGCACCTGTCTGCGCAGTACCGGCTCGCGCGTGACCGCCGCACAGAATGTCCGTGCCACCAAAGACGGCAAACCGCAGCGCTGCGCACCGGTCAGCGGACGCGTCTACACCAGCGAAGACATCGCACGCACCGGACAGGTCGACATCTACGACGCGCTGCGGATGTTGGACCCGTCGGTCCGCTGATCTCCACGTCCATGCCTTGACCATACGCCCGGCCTCGTGCCGGGCGTTTTCGTTGGCGTAGCCTCTCAGCCGAACAGATCGCCGCTGCTGCGTTGTGCGGGCATCGCGCCTTCCAACCGCAGCAGCGCTTCCTTGATCGGCAGCCCGCCGCCGAAACCGGTCAGGCTGCCGTCGGCGCCGATCACCCGGTGGCAGGGCAGCACGATCGGCAGCGGATTGCGTCCATTCGCCGCACCGACCGCGCGCACCGCTTCGGGTTTGCCGATGGCACGCGCCAGATCGCGATAACTCCACGTCTCGCCGAACGGAATCTCGGCCAGCATCCGCCACACCTCCATCTGGAATGCGGTGCCTTGCGGTGCGAGTGGCAGAGCGAATGTGCGGCGTGCGCCTGCGAAGTATTCCAGCAACTGTCTGCGTGTCGTCCGCAGCACCTCCGAAGCGCTTCCGCATGCATCTGGCAGCCAGCCGATGCGATCCACCGGATGCCGGTTGTTCGGGAATTCGATGTGGCGCAGCCCGCCCGCGTCGGCGGCGATGGTCAAGGTGCCGATCGAGGTATCGAAGCGCTCGAAGAACATCATTCCGGAATTCATGCCGCGTCCGCCTCGACCTGCGACGCCGGCAGATGCCATAGATGCAGCACCGCGTAGGCACGCCACGGGCGCCATGCCTGCGATCTCGCTTCGGTCGCGCGTTCGCTCAGACGCGCGAGGCCCGGCGGCGCCAGCCGCTGCTGCAACACCAGATCGCCGGCGGGGAAGGCGTCAGGCATGGCCAATCCGCGCATCGCGATGTACTGCGCCGTCCACGCGCCGATGCCGGGGAGGGCGGTCGCGCGTTCGACGAAATCCTGCAATGGCTGTCCCGCATCGAACGACAGGCGTCCATCCGCCACCGCCGCCGACAGCCCGCGCACAGTCGCGGCGCGCGTGCGCGGCAGGCCGATGGTTTCCAGCGGCGCATCGCGCAGACGTTCCGGAGAAGGGAACGCGCGATCCAATCCGATCTGCGTCGCCGCAGCATCGGCGCGCGGCTCACCCCAAGCCTCCACCAGACGCCGTGCCAGCGTGGTCGCGCCGGCAACGCTGATCTGTTGGCCCAGCACCGCGCGCACCGCCAGCTCGAAACCATCCCAACCGCAGGGCACGCGCATCCCGGGATGCAGATCGATCGCCTGTTTCAGCAGCGGGTCCGCTGCGAAAACCGCATGCACGGCGCGAAGATCCGCATCGAGATCGAACATCCGTCGCACCCGCCGTACGATGCCCGGGATCGTGCGCGGATCGGCGTGGCCGATCTCCAGCAGCAGTTCCGGGCGTTCCGTGGCAGCGCGTACCCGGATCCAACTTGATGCATCAGCGGGGCCGATCACGCGTTCGTAGCTGTCGTCGTTGACGCGTTCGATGCCGGGAATCGCGCGTTTGGCGAGGAAGCGCAGCAACATCGGGAAATCCAGCGGCGGTCGATAGCCCAGGCGCAGGGTCAGTGTGCCGCTGGGTGCGGATGCCGCCGACTTCAGCCGCCGGATCGCGCTCGGCGGCATGCCGCAGCCGCTCTTGAACGCGGCGTTGAAGCGCCGCAGGCTGTTGTAGCCGGCCGCCAGCGCGACATCGGTGACTGGCAATGCGGTTTCGGTCAGCAATTGTTTCGCCAGCAGCAGCCGGCGGGTTGCATGCACCGTATGCGGTGTTGCGCCGAGATGTGTGAGGAACACTCGCTGCAACTGCCGCGCGCTCAGCCCGACGCGCGCCGCCAATGCATCGGCGCTGCCGTCCTGCAGCGCACCGTCGGCGATCAAGGCCAGCGCGCGGCGCACCGCCTCTTCGCGCACCTGCGCATGCGCCTCGGGCGACAGCTCCGGTCGACAGCGCAGACAGGGCCGGTAGCCTGCCGCAGTGGCTGCGGCGGCGTTCGCGTAGAAGGTGATGTTCTCCCGCTTCGGCGCCGCCGCCGGACACACTGGCCGGCAATAGATGCCGGTGCTGCGCACGGCAATGAAGAACAGGCCGTCGAAGCGATGGTCTTTCGCGGCCATCGCCCGGAAACAGATTTCTCGCGAAGGCAGCGTGTCGATGGCAGCGGGAATGTCAGTCATGGCGCGATCATAGGCCGTCGCGATGGCGGCCACTCGCCGTTTTCGGACACAGACACTATGGGTGAGCGGCGAGCGCGGATTCTCCCTTGATCCTGTAGGAGCGACGGAAGTCGCGACAGGCTGCGGAAGGACTTTCTGGGGTTTGTCGCGACTTCCGTCGCTCCTACAGGGGGGCGCGCTCTGGGCCGGGCGGTGGTCCAACGGGCGTAAAATGCCCCGATCGACATCAGGAGCGTCGCCATGACCCCGTCCATTCCCTTCGGCAGCAACCGCCACGACCCGTCCCGCGTCATCCGCGCCCCCCGCGGCACGCAGCTGAGCTGCAAATCCTGGCTGACCGAAGCCGCGTACCGGATGCTGCAGAACAATCTCGACGCCGAGGTGGCCGAGCGGCCCGAGGATCTGGTGGTCTACGGTGGCATCGGCCGCGCCGCGCGCGACTGGAGCTGCTACGACGCCATCCTCGAATCGCTGCGCAATCTCGAAGACAACGAAACCCTGCTGGTGCAGTCGGGCAAACCGGTCGGCATCTTTCCCACCCATGCCGACGCCCCGCGCGTGTTGATCGCGAACTCCAATCTGGTGCCGCACTGGGCTACGTGGGAGCACTTCAACGAGCTCGATAAGAAAGGTCTGATGATGTACGGCCAGATGACCGCCGGCAGTTGGATCTATATCGGCAGTCAGGGCATCGTGCAGGGCACCTACGAAACCTTCGTCGAAATGGGCCGCCAACATTACGGCGGCAACCTCACCGGGCGTTGGATCCTCACCGCCGGCCTCGGCGGCATGGGCGGCGCGCAGCCGCTGGCCGCATCGCTGGCGGGCGCGTGCTCGCTCAATATCGAATGCCAGCAGTCGCGCATCGACATGCGTCTGCGCACGCGCTATGTCGACGAACAGGCGACCGATCTCGACGACGCGCTCGCTCGCATCGAAAAATATTGCGCCGCCGGCGAAGCGAAATCGATCGCGCTGCTCGGCAATGCCGCAGAAATCCTGCCGGAGCTCGTACGTCGCGGCGTGCGCCCGGATGCGGTGACCGACCAGACCTCCGCGCACGATCCGCTGCACGGCTATCTGCCCGCGGGCTGGACGCTGGAGCAGTGGTTCGACAAACAGATCAGCGCGCCGGAGGATGTGGTCGAAGCCGCCAAACATTCGATGCGCATCCACGTCGAAGCGATGCTGCATTTCGAGGACATGGGCATTCCTACCTTCGACTACGGCAACAACATCCGCCAGATGGCCTTCGAGATGGGTTGCAAGGACGCCTTCGATTTCCCCGGCTTCGTCCCGGCCTATGTGCGTCCGCTGTTCTGTCGCGGCATCGGCCCGTTCCGCTGGGTCGCGCTCAGCGGCGATCCGGAAGACATCGCGAAAACCGATGCAAAGGTGAAGGAACTCATCCCCGACGACGAGCACCTGCACCGCTGGCTCGACATGGCCCGCGAGCGCATCGCCTTCCAGGGCCTGCCCGCACGCATCTGCTGGGTCGGCCTGGGTTTACGGCACAAACTGGGCCTGGCCTTCAACGAAATGGTCCGCAACGGCGAACTCAAGGCACCGATCGTGATCGGCCGCGATCATCTCGATTCAGGCAGCGTCGCTTCGCCGAATCGCGAGACGGAATCGATGATGGACGGCAGCGACGCGGTCAGCGACTGGCCCCTGCTCAACGCGATGTTGAATGTGGCTGGCGGCGCGACGTGGGTATCGCTGCACCACGGCGGCGGCGTCGGCATGGGCTTCTCGCAGCACAGCGGCGTGGTGATCGTCTGCGATGGCACCGCCGAAGCGGACAAGCGGATCGCGCGGGTGTTGTGGAACGACCCAGGCACCGGGGTGATGCGGCATGCGGATGCTGGGTATGAGGTGGCCAAGGCTTGTGCGAAAGAACAAGGGCTGAAGTTACCGATGATTTGAGGCGCATGAAGTTGTAGGCTGGGTCATCGACCCAGCCATGAGGGTGGCAAAGTGATGACGCTGGGTCGATGATCCAGTCTGCGGAACTAAGGAATTACCAGCTATTCAATTCGGCATTTTTTGCGCGGCATTTTGCATTGCGCGTGAATATTATCTACACAAGGGATAGTTCTCATGGAAAGGCATATGGCGTTGTGCTGGTTGCAGTGGGTAGTCGCGGTACTCTGTGCGTTGATATCCGTTTTATTCGCCTATGTTTATACCAATGACCATGGCGAATATCGTGAGCTTAGTTTGTTCTTCGCGGAATGGGGCCTGCTGTGGGCGTTTCTGAGTGCGGTGCTGGCTTTAGGGGCGAAACGCAAAAAGAACTGGGCTCGTCGTGCGTCGATATTGTTTGGATCCTTGAATATCATCCTGATACCGGTCGGTACCGCTTACGGTATCTCAATGCTTTATCTTTGCTTCAAACCATGGGACGTCGAACTTTCCGACCCCGTTCCTGCGAAACCGGACGAGGCGTTGGCTGCGTTCGCAACGCGCGACGACTTGATATAGCGACGTAACGCGTAATGCACATGCTTTCGTAGGATGGTGACCGCAGTGACGTAGCCCGTATATGCACTCCTCCCGATTGCCAACCGCTTTTTGATCTTGGTTGAGATTGCGAACGTATATCCGGCCTGTGGGTGAAGCCTTTGGCTTCTGGCCATGATGGAGCAGTCGCACGCGGGTGCCTCATCGGGTCTTCGGCTTTTGGGCCGTCGGGCTACTCAGGCTCTTTCCGCGTTGGTCTTCCCAGTGATCTTCATCGTCGATCAGCAAACTCGTTGAAGGGGTGTTTCACGCAGCGCGATAGCGCTGCTCTCGGGTCAGGATCGCCCAGGCGATCCTGACGTTCTTGTTGGCCTGGGCCACGGTGGTGATGTTGCGATGCCGTCTTGCCGCAACGTCCATCGGCCATCGGCTGCGCTCGTCGGACTTGTGGGCGGCGGTGCGCAGCACACTGCGTGCACCGTGAACCAATAGACCACGCAGGTAGCTGTCGCCGCGTTTGTGGATGCCGAGCAGCTTGGCCTTGCCGCCGCTGGAGTGTTTTCTGGGCACCAATCCCAAGAAGGCGGCCTTCTGGCGACCATTTGACCGTGACGCGGGGAATGCCCGAAATGGCCCATGGCGGCACAGATCGCAGCGGCATCGTTGGCGTCGGTCTTCTGACCGATCACGAAGGGTTTGACGTACTGCGCCGGCAGCAGATGAACCGTGTGCCCCATCGCCTGCAACTTTCGGCCCCAGTGATGGGCGCTGGCGCATGCTTCCATCCCGACCTCGCACGGCGACAGGTCGCGCAAGAAGGGCAGCAATTACGCTCGTTTGAGCGCTTTGCGCACCGCCGCTGCGATCCACGGCATGCGCCTGAATGACGTTCTTTGCCAAATCCAGAGCGACTCGACTAATCTGCATGGCGGACTCCTCCCACTGTGTGACTGGTGGGTAACAACTCCAATCTGGCACCTAGATGCCGTATCAGTGGGAGGAGTCCATTCCGTTGGCCTTGGCCTACCATCACGGCGTTTCTGGTCGATACGAATCGTGATCGGAGCTGCTTCGATCACCTTGCGACGCAAACGGAACGGTCGCAATGTCGGGCTAAACTACTAACGTCTTCCATTATTCGAGAGCACATCATGCCCCGCGAACCCATCCATTCCGCCAACGCCCCCGCCGCTATCGGCCCCTACTCGCAGGCCACCCGCGTCGGCGACATGGTCTTTTTCTCCGGGCAGATTCCACTGGATCCGCATTCCGGTCTGATTGTCGAAGGCGATATTTCCGAACAGGCTCGACAGGCATTCGCGAATCTGCGCGCTGTCTGCGAAGCCGCTGGCGGTTCGTTCGACGATATCGTCCGTGTCGGTCTGTATCTCACCGATCTTTCCGAATTCGCAGCGGTGAACGCGGCGATGGAAGCGGTGTTCGATGCGCCGTATCCCGCCCGTTCGACCATCCAGGTGTCGGCGTTGCCGCGAGGCGCGAAATTCGAGGTCGACGCGATCATGGTCCTGCGCTGAGCGCATCCGCCCTACGCATGACATCAAACTGCGATGCTGATGCTGTCGCCGCGCAGCCGCTCACGCGGCTCAGCGGCGTCGGCGACATCGTAGCCGAAAAACTCGCTGCGCGCGGGCTGTCGACGCTTCAGGACCTGTGGTTCCATCTGCCTCGGCAGTACGAAGATCGCACAGCACTCACGCCGATCCGTGCCCTGCAATCCGGTCTGCCGGCGCAGGTCGAAGGTACGGTCGAAGCGGCCGAGCGCAGCTTCCGCGGCCGACCGATGCTGCGCGTCGCGATCGGCGACGGTTCGTATTCGACGCTGGTGCTGCGGTTCTTCCATTTCCGTTCGCAGCAGGTCGCGCAATTCGCGCCGGGCACATGCGTGCGCGTTTACGGCACGCCGCGTCCGGGGCAGCATGGTCTGGAGATCGTGCATCCGAGTTATCGCATCCTCGGCGGCACTGCCGATGCTGGTAATACCGCATTGAGCGACCGGCTCGATCCGATTTATCCCGCGATCGAAGGTGTGGGCCCGGCGGTGCTGCGCAAATTGATTGGTCAGGCGCTGCAGCGTTTGCCGGACGAACGAGCGCTCGAACTGCTGCCGGCCGATGTGCTCGTGCGCGAGCCGCTCTGCGCCGGGCTTCCCTCGCTGCGCGAAGCGCTGCTGACCTTGCATCGACCGCCGCAGGGCAGCGATCTGCAGGCGCTGTTGGCCGGCACGCATCCGGCGCAGCGACGGCTCGCGCTGGAAGAACTTCTCGCGCACCACCTCAGCCTGCGCAGACAGCGCATCGCGATGCAGGCGCACACCGCCCCCGCGCTACGCGGAGGCAAGCGTGTCGATGCGTTGCGCAAGGCGCTGCCGTTTGCGTTGACCAAAGCGCAGCAGCGCGTTTTCGTCGAAATCCGCGATGACCTCGCCAAGCCCATCCCGATGCTGCGGTTGGTGCAGGGCGATGTCGGCAGCGGCAAGACCGTGGTTGCGGCGATGGCGGCGATGCTGGCCATCGACGAGGGCCGTCAGGCGGCGTTGATGGCGCCGACCGAACTGCTCGCCGAGCAGCATCTCGCCAATCTGCGCGGCTGGCTGGAACCGCTGGGCGTGCGCGTGGTCTGGCTGGCGGGCAAGGTCACCGGCAAGGCCCGCGAAGCGGCGCTCGCCGAGATCGCCAGCGGTGCTGCGCAGTTGGTGGTCGGTACCCACGCGTTGATGCAAGAAGGCGTGGCGTTCCGCGATCTTGCGCTGGCCATCGTCGACGAACAGCATCGCTTCGGCGTGCACCAGCGCCTTGCACTGCGTGACAAGGGTAGTGCCGGTACGAACGTGCCGCATCAATTGGTGATGACCGCGACGCCGATCCCGCGCACGTTGGCGATGGCGGCGTATGCCGACCTCGATGTTTCCGCCATCGACGAACTGCCGCCGGGACGCACGCCGGTGCAGACGGTGGTGCTGAGCGCCGAACGTCGGCCGGAGTTGATCGAACGCATCCGCAGCGCCTGCGCGGAAGGCCGTCAGGCGTATTGGGTGTGCACACTGATCGACGACAGCGATGAAGTCGTTGCGCAGGCGGCGCAGAGCACCTACGAAGCGTTGACGCAGCAGCTTCCGGAACTTCGGGTCGCCCTTGTGCATGGGCGGTTGAAAGCCGGCGAGAAGCAGAAGACGATGGCCGCGTTCAAGGCCGGCGATGTGCAGCTGCTGGTGGCGACGACGGTGATCGAAGTCGGTGTCGACGTGCCCAATGCATCGCTGATGATCATCGAGAATGCCGAGCGCCTCGGGCTTGCGCAGTTGCACCAGTTGCGTGGCCGTGTGGGTCGTGGCAGCACCGCGTCGAGCTGTGTGCTGTTGTATCAGGCACCGCTGTCGCAGATGGCGCGGCAGCGGTTGGCGACGATGCGCGAAACCAACGACGGTTTTGTCATCGCCGAAAAGGATCTGCAGTTGCGTGGGCCCGGCGAATTGCTCGGTACCCGTCAGACCGGCATCGCGGCATTCCGTATCGCCGACCTCGGTCGCGATGCGGCACTGCTGCCTACGGTGCAACGGATCGGCGAAGCTCTGATGGCGGCGTCGCCCGATCTGGCTGAACGCGTCACCGAGCGCTGGATCGGCGGTGCCGCGCGCTATGCCAGCGCCTGATCCGCTTCAGCACAGTCCGTCGCGATCGCTTTTGCCTGGGGCCGGACAATAGATGTCGTGCAGCGTCTCGATGAGCTTGTGTACCGGCCCTTCGGTGACCGAGTAGTAGACGTTCTGCGATTCGCGCCGGGTCTGCACCCAGCCGCCATCGCGCAGCACCGCCAGATGCTGCGAGAGCGCCGACTGGCTCAGCTCGACTTCGGCGTTGATCTCGCCCACGGTCCGTTCGCCGTCGATCAGCAGGCACATCACCCGCAGACGCTGCGGATTGGACAGCGCTTTCAGCAGTTCTGCGGCCTGTTCGGCCTGGGCCTGCATCCGTGCGCCCATCGGCGCCGGTTTCTTGCGCGAAGCAGCTGCGGCCATGCTCAGGTGCCCTCCACTGCGCCGCCGGTCTCGAGCCAGTGCACATAACCTCCGGCGAGAGACAGCGGGCGATCGAAACCCAGCCGTTTCAGCGCTTCCGCCGCCAATGCCGACCGCCCACCGGTACGGCAGTAGAGGATCACCGGTTCGCGGCGATGCGACAGGTGCGGGTCGATCTTGAAGTTCAGCGCGGGATGACCGTCGACCTGGAACTCCAGGACGCCGCGCGGAATGTTCACGGCGCCGGGCAGATGCCCGGCCAGGAATTCCTCGGGTTCGCGCACATCGATGACCGGCATGCCGCCGGCCTGCAGTTCGAGTAGGCGCCGGGCATCGATTTCTTCGATCGCGGCCCGCGCTTGGGCGACCAGATCCTGGGCGGTGTACGGCATCGGCGGCTCCTCGGTGCGTGGTTGACAGTCTAGCAAACTCTAATTAAGATAAATCTAATTTAGAAAATTATCAATTAATTCGAGGAGGCGCCATGAGCAGCATCGTCGTGATCGGAGCGGGTCTGGCGGGAATGAGCGCAGCCTATGAGTTGCGCGAGATCCTCGGCAAAGGTCACGAAATCACGGTGATCGGCGATGGCGATCGGTTCAGCTTCACTCCGTCCAATCCGTGGGTGGCGGTGGGCTGGCGCAAATCTGACGAGATCACCCTGAAAGCCGGCGAGCCCTTGGCAAAAAAAAGCATCGGTTTCCGAACCGATGGCGTGGCTAAGATCGACGCCGATGCCCATCGGGTGCATACCGGCGGCGGCGATACCCTCGCCTACGACTATCTGTTGATCTGCACCGGGCCGAAGCTCGCGTTCGACGAAGTGCCCGGCAGTGGTCCGGACGGCGGCCATACGCAATCGGTCTGCACAACGCCGCACGCCTTGCACGCTTGGGAGGCGTACCAGGAATTCCTGAAAACGCCCGGGCCGATCGTGGTGGGCGCGATGGCAGGCGCCAGTTGCTTCGGCCCGGCCTACGAATTCGCGATGATCATCGACGCCGATCTGCGCAAGCGCAAGCTGCGCGACAAGGTGCCGATGACCTTCGTCACCAGCGAGCCGTACATCGGCCATATGGGCCTCGGCGGCGTCGGCGATTCCAAGGGATTGATGGAATCGGAAATGCGCCAGCGCCACATCAAATGGATCACGAATGCGAAGGTCAAGGACGTGGTCGCCGGCGAGATGCATGTTGTCGAACATGACGACAGCGCCCAACCGCTAAAAGAACATGCGTTGAAGTTCTCGTACTCGATGATGCTCCCGGCGTTCCGTGGTGTGGATGCTGTGGCTGCAGTCGAAGGTTTGTGCAACCCACGCGGCTTCGTGTTGGTGGACTCGCATCAGCGCAGCCCGAAATTTCCGAAGATCTTCGCCGCTGGCGTCTGCGTGGCGATTCCGCCGGTCGAAGTCACGCCGATTCCGACCGGCGCGCCGAAAACCGGTTTCATGATCGAGTCGATGGTCACTACCATCGTGCGCAATATCTCGGCTGATCTGAAAGGCGAGCCCGCGACGTTCGAGGGCACCTGGAATGCGGTCTGCCTCGCCGATATGGGCGACACCGGCATGGCGTTCGTCGCGCTGCCGCAGATTCCACCCCGCAATGTCACCTGGACCAAAGCCGGCAAATGGGTGCATCTGGCCAAGATCGCGTTCGAGAAATACTTCCTCTACAAGATGCGCAATGGCACCAGCGAGCCGATCTACGAGAAATACGTGCTCAGCGCGCTCGGTATCGAACGCTTGAAATGACCTTTCGAATCACTTCTGGAGCATAGACATGAATCTCGATCGTGCCGTGATGGCATTCGCTGGCGTGATGATCCTGATCAGTATCGCGCTGACCCACTTCATTTCGCCGTGGTTCTGGCTTTTCACCGCATTCATCGGCGTGAACCTGCTGCAGGCCAGCTTCACCGGATTCTGCCCGGCGGCCCTCATTTTCAAGAAATTCGGAGTGGGTGGCGGATGCGCGTTCAAGTGATCCATTCGATGCGTCTGTTCGCAATGGCCTCACTTGTCATGGCGCTGGCCGCCTGCGGCAGCGATGAAGCCGCGCGCGAAAACGCGCCGCTGCCGAAGCTGGACATGTTCACCGTCGCCGCCGGCGATGCGCAGGCGGGTCGCAGTTGGGATGGTGTGGTCGAAGCTGTACGCGAAGCGGTATTGTCGGCGCAGACCAGCGGCCGGGTCACTGCGGTCGATGTCGATGTGAACGATCGGGTTGTCGCCGGACAGACGCTGCTGCGCCTGTCCGTGGTGGAACAGCAGGCGGGCGTGGATGCCGCGCGTGCGCAACTGCGCGCGGCGGAAGCCTCCGCAGTCGAAGCCGAACGCAACTACCAGCGCTTCGCCGCGCTGGTCAAAGACAACTATGTTTCGCGCGCGCAGCTCGATCAGGCGCGCGCCGGGCGCGATGCCGCGAATGCCGCGCGCGACGCTGCGCGTGCACAGCTGGCGTCGGCAGGACAGGGCGCCGAATACACCATGGTGCGCGCACCTTATGCCGGCATCATTGCGGCGCGCAACGTCGAACCGGGCGAGGCGGTCGGGCCGGGCCAAGCGCTGTTGACGGTCTATGCGCCGGACGATCTGCGCATCGAAGTGCGGGTGCCGCAGTCCGATGCAGAAGCGATCCGTGCGCAACCGGGCGCCCGCGTCGTGTTCGATGGCGGCACGTCGGTCGATGCGCGCCAGGTGGTGGTCTACCCCAGCGCCGACCCGCTCAGTCACAGCGTCGCGGTGCGTGTGCTGTTGCCGCCGATGCAGACGCCGGTGGCGCCGGGCACGACCGCGAAGGTCGTATTCCCGATCCACAGCAGCGACAAGCGCTTGCGGATTCCCGAAGCCTCCATCGTCCGTCGCGGCGAATTGACCGGTGCGTATGTGTTGAAAGACGGCACCTTGACGTTGCGCCAACTGCGCCTCGGCGCGCGCGAAGGCGAGATGGTGGAAGCGTTGGCCGGTTTGCGTCCGGGCGATGTCGTGGCCCGCGATCCCGAGGCCGCGCTGCAGGCGCTGAAGCGTCAGCGCGAGGCCAGTGGTGCCGGTCATGGCTGAAACCGCATCGCCTCGGCTCGGATTCTCCGGCCGCATCGCCAAGGCTTTCCAAGCCAATCCGCTGACGCCGATCCTCGCCTTGATGGGCCTGATGCTCGGCCTGGTCGCAGTGCTGATCACGCCCCGCGAGGAAGAGCCGCAGATCGACGTGACCATGGCGAACGTGTTCGTGCCGTTTCCCGGTGCGAGCGCGCGCGATGTCGAACAACTGGTGAGTTATCCGCTGGAACAGAAGCTGTCGGAAATCGAAGGCGTCAAGCACGTCTATTCGATCAGCCGCCCGGGCATGGCGGTGCTGACGGTCGAATATACCGTCGGCGTCGAGCGCCAGCCGGCGATCGTGCGCCTGTACAACCAGGTCTTTTCGAATGCGGATTGGATGCCTCAGGGCGTCGGCATCGGTCAGCCGCTGATCAAACCGAAGGGCATCGACGATGTGCCGGTGATGGCGCTGACGCTGTGGTCGGACGATCCGGCGACCGGTATCGAATCGCTGGGCGCCGTTGCGCGCACGCTGGAAACCGAAATCAAGCGCACGCCGGGGACACGCGATGTCTACACCATCGGCGCGCCGGACCGCGTGGTCGCGGTGACGCTGGATCCGGCGCGTCTGGCCGCGTTCGGGATGACCGTCGGCGAAGTCGCGCAGTCGCTGCAGGCGGCGAACGTCGTGCAGCATGTCGGCGAACGCGTCGGTGGGAATCTCGCCACGCCGGTCACCGCAGGCCGTTTCCTCGCGAGCCGCGACGAGGTCGCCGAATTGATTCTCGGCGTGGACGCCGGAAAACCGGTGAAGTTGGCCGATGTCGCCGAGGTGCGCGCGGGCATCGATGTACCATCCAGTTATGTCTGGCACGGTGCACCCGCAGGCATGCCGGGGCCGAAGGCGGGCATCGCGCCCGCGCTCACGATCGCCGTGGCCAAGAAGCCCGGCAGCAACGCCGCCGACATCACCACGTCGGTCGCCGAACGCATCGAGCAACTGCGCGGCGAACTGATTCCCGAGGGCATGCACGTCGAAGTCGTGCGCGACTACGGCCAGACCGCGACCGACAAAGCGCAGAAGCTGATCCAGAAGCTGTTCTTCGCGACCATGTCGGTGGTCCTGCTGGTGCTGTTTGCGCTGGGCAAGCGCGAAGCGGTGGTGGTGGGTGCGGCGGTGGTGTTGACGCTGGCGCTGACCTTGTTCGCATCGTGGGCGATGGGTTTCACGCTCAACCGTGTGTCGCTTTTCGCGCTGATCTTCTCGATCGGCATCCTCGTCGACGACGCGATCGTCGTGGTCGAGAACATCCACCGGCACATGGCGCGCGGTGGGAAAACGCTGCGCGAAGCGATTCCACCGGCGGTCGACGAAGTCGGCGGCCCGACCATCCTCGCCACGTTTACGGTGATCGCGGCTTTGCTGCCGATGGCTTTCGTCAGCGGCCTGATGGGCCCTTACATGCGGCCGATTCCGATCAACGCATCTGTGGGCATGGTGCTGTCGCTGGCGATCGCATTGATCGTGACGCCGTGGCTGTCGCTGAAATTGCTCAAGCCGCATGTCGAACATGGCGCAGACAAGGGCCCCAGCCGTCTGCATCGGCTGTTCGGGCGGGTGTTGACGCCATTTCTGGATGCCGATGAGAACGACGGCAAACGCGCATCGCGCCGACGCCTCGCGCTGTTCGGCGGGATGGCAGTGCTGGTGGCGCTGGCAGCGAGTCTCGCGGTGGTGCAACTGGTGGTGCTGAAGATGCTGCCGTTCGACAACAAATCCGAACTGCAGGTCGTGGTGGACATGCCGGAAGGCAGCACGCTGGAAACCACAAACGCGCTGTTGACCGATCTGGCGACGACCGCGTCGACGTTCCCGGAGGTGCAGAGTTTCCAAGGCTACGCAGGCACATCGGCGCCGATCAATTTCAACGGTCTGGTGCGCCAGTATTTCCTGCGTCGCGGCGCCAATGTCGGCGATCTGCAGGTGAATCTGGTCGACAAGCACCATCGCGACCGCAAGAGTCACGACATCGCGCGCGCGATGCGGCCGAAGCTGGATGCGGTGGGCAAACGTTATGGCGCTTCGGTGAAAGTGGTCGAAGTACCGCCGGGTCCGCCGGTGTTGTCGCCGCTGGTGGCGGAAGTCTACGGGCCGGACTACGCGCATAGTCGTGATGTGGCACTGGCGCTGGAGCAGCGGCTGCGCAAGACCGACGGCATCGTCGATATCGACACAACGGTCGAGACGCCGTCGCCGCGCGAAGTGCTGGTGGTCGACCGCGAACGCGCGACTCGACTCGGTATCGCGCAATCGACCATCGCGAACACGCTGGCTGCTGCGGTCGGCGGCTACGATGCGACCTATGTGCAGGATGGCGGCTCGCGCTATCCGAAGCCGGTGCGGCTGCGTACGCCGATCGCCGATCAGTCGGGGCTCGATCGTCTGCTCGCGCTGTCGGTGAAAGGCGGCCAGGGACAGACGGTGGCGCTGTCCGAAGTCGTGAAGGTGGAACGCGCACCGTGGGACGGCGCGATCCATCACAAGGATCTGCTGCCGGTGGTGTATGTGATGGGCGATGAAGCGGGCGAACTCGACAGCCCGCTCTACGGGATGTTCGATATCGTCGGACAGGTCTCCGACAACGAGATCGACGGTCGCAAACTCGAGCAGTTCTTCATCCGCCAGCCCGCCGAAACCGCCGGCTATGCGATCAAATGGGACGGCGAGTGGCAGATCACCTACGAAACCTTCCGCGACATGGGCATCGCCTACGCCGCAGGTCTGGTGCTGATCTATCTGCTGATCGTCGCGCAGTTCCGGAGTTACATGGTGCCGCTGGTCATTATGGCCCCGATCCCGATGACCGTGATCGGGGTGATGCCGGGCCATGCGCTGCTCGGCGCGCAGTTCACCGCGACCTCGATGATCGGCATGATCGCGCTGGCCGGCATCATCGTGCGCAATTCCATCCTGCTGGTCGACTTCATCAACCAGTCGGTCGCGGAAGGCCGGGAGCTGCGCGAGGCGGTGATCGATGCCTGTGCGGTGCGCGCGCAGCCGATCGTGCTGACCGCAGCAGCAGCGATGCTGGGCGCATTCTTCATCCTCGACGATCCGATCTTCAATGGCCTGGCGGTGTCGTTGATCTTCGGCATTCTGGTCAGCACGGTGTTGACGCTGGTCGTCATCCCACTGTTGTATTACGTTCTCATCCGGCACAAGACGGCTGCCACCGCCGAAGCTGCGCCGCAACATCAAGGAACTGCGACATGAGCGAAGACGACGGTATCCGCATCGTGCTGGAGCAGGAAGGCCCGTACGCCTTCAAGGTGAGCTTCGAGGGCACTGCGCTGGAGGCCCTGCACACCGACGAGCCCGCACCGCTTGGCGAGGGCAGTGGCCCTAATCCTTCTGCATTGCTGCTCGCCGGCATCGCCAACTGTCTTGGCGCCAGCCTGTTGTTCGCGCTGCGCAAGTTCAAGAATTCACCGGGCCCGATCCGCGCCGAGATCGTCGCGAAGAAAGGCCGCAATGCGGAAGGCCGCTGGCGCATCCCGCATGCGGATGTCGCGATCCATCTGTCCGACAAGGCTGCCGATCTGGAACATTTCGATCGCGTCCTCGCCCAGTTCGAGCAGTTCTGCATCGTCACCCAGAGCGTGCGCGACGGCGTGTCCGTGGATGTGCGCGTGATCGATGCCGATGGTGCGGTGCACGTACCAGTGACGCCGGCTTGAGCGCGGAACCACAGGAAGAAGGTTTCCATGATGTCCAAGCCGCTGCCGCTCGACTGAAATCTGATATGAGCGATAAACGCCTGCCCAAACGCTGGTTCCCCTGGATGTTCGCGTTCTTGATGGGCGGTAGCATGACCGCCATCGTCACGCTCGCGTTGACGCTTGCGCAGGATGCCTGGCAACTGCAGTCGCTGTTGCGCTGGTTGCAGCGCTGGGCGTTGGCCTGGGCGGTGGCGACGCCGGTCATCGTCTGGCTGGCGCCGCGCGCGCGCCGCATCGCCGCACGTTTCGCGATTCCCCCAGAGGCTTGAATCATGTCGCACGACGCGTCTGCCGAAACGTTCGAAATCGCCTGCCCGCATTGCGATGCGCTCAACCGCTTGCCCGTTGGACGCCTCGGCGACGATCCGGTCTGCGGTCGCTGCAAGCGCGTGCTCTTCGAGGCTGCACCGCTGGCGCTGTCCGCAGCGAAGTTCGAGGCGCACGCGTTGCGCAGCGATCTGCCGCTGCTGATCGATTTCTGGGCGGCGTGGTGCGGTCCGTGCCGGACGATGGCGCCGCAGTTTGAAGCCGCCGCCGCGCAGTTGGAGCCGCGTGTGCGGCTGGCCAAGCTCGATACCGAGGCCGAACCCGGTCTGGCGCAGCGCTACAATATCCGCAGTATTCCGACGATGGTGCTGTTGCATCGCGGGCGCGAGATAGCGCGCATGTCTGGTGCGCTGTCGCTGGCGCAGATCGTCGGCTGGACGCAACAGCATCTGCCGCAATGAATCGTTCGCGCCCATCAGGAAAAACAGTCATGTTGCTCCGCCACTTCTTCGTCATCGCGCTGATATCGACTGCAGCTTTCATGTCCGTGCTGCACGCGCGAGAGCCCGAACCTGCAATGTCCGCTTCGGTCGCCAGCCCAGGCGCGTGGCTGCGTGTGCAGGGCGATGGTCGATATTCCGCCGGTCAGCCCACGGTCGAACAACTGCAGGCATTGCCAGCGCATGGCATCGCTGTAGTGATCGATCTGCGCGCGGATACGGAAACTCCAGACCTCGACGAAGCCACAGTGGTGCGTTCACTCGGTCTGGATTACCACAATCTCCCCGTGAGAGGCGCTGCAGGGTTGACCCGCGACAACGTGCTGGCGCTGGATCGGCTCATCGCCGATGCCGGCGACCGTCCACTGCTGGTGCATTGCGCCAGCAGCAACCGCGTGGGCGCGATGATGGCGCTACGCGAGCACTGGCTGCGCGGCGCAACACCGGAGCAGGCATTGGCGATCGGGCGCGATTGGGGGATGAAGGGCTTGGAGTCGGATGTCGATGCTTTGCTGCAGGACGGGCAGCCGGGTGCGCAATCTTCGATCCTGACGCAGGCGCCCGCAGCGTCGAGCGCGCCGGCAATCCGCACCGAGCATTCTGACTGATCGTGCCGGCAGGTGGTTCTTCCTGGCCGGCGATGCCGGCGCGGGGATGGCTCAGGATTGCAGATGCTGCGCCAGAGTTGCAGCCATCGAGTCCAATCGCTGGCGATCCGTTTTGCGGCCGAACAAGCCGAAAGTTCTTGCAAGCAATCGCATGCCGAACGCGAGGAGATCGCCGCGCTTGCGCGGAATGCAGTGCAGATGCAGATGCGGCACATGCTGATTCGCAGCAACGCCATCGTTCAGAAGCAGATTGCCGCCCTCGGCCGCGAATCCCGCCTTTTCCTGCGCAGCCATCACGCTTGCCGCAAGACGCATCAATCCGGATCGCGCATCGTCGTCGAGCTGGTTGATATGGGCGAGATGCGTTCTCGGAACGATCAGCGCGTGACCCTGCCGAATGGGATGGATGTCCATGAACACCAGCCATCGCTCGTCGCGATGGACGATGCTCGCGGGCAGACGCTCTTCGCAGATATCGCAGAAAATGCAAGCGGGTTTTACTGTCGGATTCATGCTTGTGCTCATGCGGTCGTCGGCGGCGTCGAGGAAGATGGCATGCCGTTGGTGCAGGTATGCGATGGTGCTTCCTTCGATGACGACCGAAGTTTGCGTGGCGCTGCCATGGGCATGTTCCGAAGCCGTTCCGCGAGCTGTCCGTAGTCGGTCTTGCCGTTCGCGTTGAGGGGCAGTTCGCAGACGCAATGGATTTCGGAAGGCACCATGTAGGCGGGGAGGCTGGATTTCATCGCGGCGATCAACGCGCCTTTCGACGCCTCGGCGGCGACGACGAACGCGGCGATTCCGGAGAGCGGTTGCCCTTCGCCTGCAGAGACGGCGAGCGTAGCGACTTCGTTGGTGCCACAGGCCTCGCGCAGCAGCGATTCGACCTCCTGCAGTTCGATCCGATAGCCGCGCAGCTTGATCTGACGATCCACGCGCCCACGAAAATGCGCCGCGCCGGTAGCGTCCAGCATCGCGAAATCGCCGGTACGGTACCAGCGGGTGCTGCGTTTGCCCGGAAGATCTTGCTCGACGAAACGTTGTTGGGTCTGCGCGTCGTCGTTCCAATAGCCGAACGCGAGCTGATCGCCGCCGAGATACAGTTCGCCCGTTTCACCATCGGCACACACCGAGCAGTCGCTGTTGAGCACGGCGATCTCCATGTTCGGAAACGGTGTGCCGATCGCGACGACAGCGCCATCGGTATCCGCCGCTTCGATGCGATGCGCAGTGCAGGCGATGGTGGCTTCGGTCGGCCCGTAGAGATTTTCGCTGCGCGCGTGGGGTGCGGCCAGCAACCATTGGCGTGCAAGCGCGCCGGGCAGCGCTTCGCCGCAGAACAGGGCGAGTTCGAGCGTGGGCAGGCAGTCGGGCTTGAGCAGACGATAGCGTTGCAGTGTCGCAAGCATCGAAGGCACCGAAAACCACACGGTCAACCGGTGTCGGTTGACGAACTCGACGGGCAACAGCAGTTCCTTCTTCGGAATGCAGTACAGGCAGGCGCCTGCGGCCCAGGTCACGAACAGGTCGTGCATCGCAAGATCGAAAGTGGGCTCGAAAAACTGCGAGCAACGCTGGTGTTCGTCCATCTCCGGATAACGGGCCAAGGTCGCGTCGATATAGGCGCACAACGCCGCATGGCCGACCGCGACGCCCTTGGGGTGACCGGTACTGCCGGAGGTGAAGAGCAGGTAGGCGATGGGCTGCGGCGCTTGTGGGCAGGAATTCAATTCCGACGCGTGTGTCGAACGAGTCTGCTCATGATGATCCGTATCCGGCGTCGCGAGGGCGTATCGGTGTTGCGGCGGCGGGACGGGATACGCTTCCAGCGATGTCGATTCCGGAAACAGCACGCACAGCGGATGCGCCGTCGCTGCCAGCAGTGCCTGGAGCCGCTGTTCGCTGCCGCGATCGCAGATCAGCACCGAGGGCGTGGTTCTCGACAGGATGTTCGCCATCCTTGCAGTCGGAAAACTGGCGCCCAGTGGGACATGGATCTTCCCCGCCAGCATGCAGGCGAAGGGTGCGCAATACGCGGTCAGACTGCGCTCGCCGAGCGTGGCGCAGAGCGTGCCCTCGATTCCGCGCAGAGTGCCCGCCAGCTTGACGACATGTTCGCCCAGCTCGCGATAGCGATAGGTACGTCCATCCAGCCAAAGCGCCGGGCGCTCCGGAAAGCGCTGGACGGAGCGCATGAACTCGCTGGCGGCATTGCGGAAATCTGCCATCACGCCGCCTGCAGTTGATGCTGTCCGACGAATGCGCGGATCAGATCCGCGATGCGTGCTTCGTAGTAATGACTGAAGTGATCGCCGTCGCCATCGAGATGCAGCTGTCCACTGCGCAGGCCTCCGTGCAGCGCGCGCCCGATATCCGGGTGGGTCACGATATCGTGTTCGCCCACATAGATCAGCACGGGCTGTTCGACATCGTGCGTCCATGCATCCGGCCGCTCCGAAAACAGCGTATGCATCATGTTGGCGTAGCGGAACAGCGATTCCGGCGTCCTGAACGGCATGCTGGTCATGTAAAGCAGGTAGGGATCGGTACTGGTCAGGATGTTGTTGAGCATCCGGTTGTCGCTCGCGTCGGTGCCCTCCGCGCCGTAGATCAGTTCGCAGTACTTCTTCGCCATGCGATAGTTGCCCGAGACTTTCTGGAACAGCGAGCGGATGCCGGTTTCGAATCGCGTCACGCGGACGTGTTCCGATGGGGAAATCGACACGCCGGGGTTGAGCACGACGCCCGCATCGATGCGGTCCGGGAATGCCGCCATCGCGCGCAGCGTCACTTGGGCACCACTGCTCCAGCCTGCCATGCTGAACGACTCGACGCCCAGCGCGTTCGCGATATCGATCGCATCCTGCGCATGGATCAATGAGCTGCAGTCGCGCCCGTCGAAAGGGTGCGCAGCGGTCGGCACCCAGCGGCATTCCCAGGTCACCACGTGAAAATCGTCCTTCAACCGCTGCGCCAGCGGCCACATGAATTCGGCCGGCATGCCGTATGCGTTGGCCAGCACCAGTGTCGGCAATGCGGAATTTCCGACACTGAATGCCTTCAGTGCCACCCCGTCTCGGCTGGCCACGGTCTGCAATCTGAAGCCGACGCCGCTGCCGCCGGCCTCCTCCTGCTTCAGCTCCTGCATGAAGGCGGACAGATAGAGGTCGACATCGTTCCAGTCGATCTGGTTCTGCGGCGGGGCTTTGCGCGCGAAGTGCTTGTCCGCGTTGTAATACCCGGCGTAGAACTTGGTGCGTTTGTCGAACAGTTTTTGCAGCGGGCCGATGTCGAGCGTACGTTCCGATACGAAGGCAAGACGGTTCGCGCCGGTTTTGCTGTCGATCATGGCGATCAGCTTCGGCAGGCTCACGCCTTCGGGGTTGCTGAGATGGAAGAACCGCTGTTCGCCGAAGCCCTGCGCGGACAACGCCAACATGTCGTGGACGCATTCATCGACCGGCGTGAGATTCGCGGTCGCGCGGGGGTGACCGACCAGCTCCAACGGGTGTTTCAGCTTGTTCAGCGTTTCGCGAAGACGATGTACTTCCTTTGCCAGGCCATAGACCCCGAAACGCGTAGTGCCGCTGTGATGGCTCGCGCGCGGCCCCATGACGATCGTTGGTCGCAGAATCCGATAACTCAGCCCACGCATTTCGCAGAATGAAGCGACCAGATTTTCGGCGCGGTTCTTGCTCTCTTCGTAGGCGTTGTTGTATTCCCGTTCGGGGTCGTGCAGCGATTCCCCGATCTCGCCCTGCGCCTTGCCCGCGCTGTATGCGGTCGAGATATGCACGAATTCGCGAACAGGACCGTCTGCCGCCGCATCCCCCGCGCAAACCGTTCGGAAAAGATCCAGCATGTGCCCGGCGCCATCGATGTTCTGGCTGAAGATCTCCTTGCGGTGTCGATCCTCGAATTTCAGGCTCGCGGCGCAATGCCAGAATTCGCGGATGTCGGCGTTGCGCAGCGTTCTGATCGCGACTTCGCCAACGCCGCACAACGGCAGCGTTATATCGCCGACCAGAACGGTCAGACGGGCATCGAGGTGCTCCATCGGCAGCGCCATGCCGTAGGACGCTGCGCATTCGGCAAGATGCGCATAGAGACGCGCACGCGCCTGCTTCTCGGACTCTCCGCGGACCAATGCGAACACACGGCCAGGCCACGCGATGCGTTGGAGCAGGAAATGCCCACCGAGAAATCCAGTGGCTCCGGTCAGGAATACGCTTTTGCCGGGATTATCCGTGGGGATCGGATGTCGGGCATTGCGCGTTTCGATGCATTGCACGGTATGGATTCCTTTCGCTGGGTGAGCCGGTTATGGCCGGTCTACGGTCGTGGCTGGTTCGCTTTCAAACCGCTGCCTACGGGCACAGATAGTTTTCGGAAACGAGGCGAAGCGTGGAGGTTTTCGCGACCAGATCGCTGGATGCCGGAATTTCCCGGTCGATCAGCTCTTCGATGATCAGGATGAATTCGACGAAGTTGATCGAATCGATCAGTTTGCTTTCGAACAGATCCAGGTCGTCGTCGATCGCGTCCAGATCCGGATTCTTCTCCAGCAGCCAATCGCGAAGAATCTCGAGCTCCTGCACTGCGGTATTCATTCCGGTTCTTCCTGCAGATGGATGCCGATGTCGTCCATGAATTTCAGGGGACGCTTGAGCAGTGTCGTCGCATGGTGCCGGCGACGGAACGGATGGTCGAGCAGCGCACGACGCATGGCGACGGCTGCTTGCAGACCTGTGTCTCGATACATCGCCGGCTGATACAGTGCTTCGATCGAAATCTGCACATAGCGTCGCAGGTGAAGCACGGCGGCCTCGCGTTGGTCCGCGCTGGATGCCGAGAACGCGATTTCCTTGATTTGTGCAAGCAGCGCACGGCCGAACGTGATGTGGCGGGATTCGTCGTCGTGGTGGATGCGGTGGATCAGACGCACGAAGGGCGCAACCCGTTCGTCGCCGCCGGCAACGACATTGTAGTGACCGCCGATCTCTTCGAAGATGAGGATCCTCGCGAACAGCAGAAAGTATTCCATTTCCATGGTGAAGCGCTCTTCGACGATGCTGGCTTTCTTGCTGGAATATATCTTCCCGCCATAGCGCCGGCAGAATTCTCCGAAGAACCACATGTGCTTGTTTTCTTCGTCGATGAAATGGTGGATGTAGGTTTCCAGTCCCGGAAGATCGGGAACGTAGAGCTGCGCAGCCAGCTTGCTGACCAGTTCGCGTTCCCCTTCCACGTTCAGGCTGAACGCGTTGATGCATTCCCATTTCGAAAGAACCTTCAGCTGGCTCTCCGAGAGCGCATCCGCATAAGCCGTGCCGTATACCGTCAGCAATTCCGGAGGCAGCCACCACTCGTCTTCCGGAATGTGGGCAGGCCATTCGATGTCGGAAAATGCGTAAGAGTGCCGTTCCCTGGAGAGCCGGATCAGAGTGCCGAGCCGGGACGAGAATGAGGCGTCGCTTTCGATGTCGCTCAGAGAAGTGGGCGTGCGCGTCGACAATGCGTTCATGGCGATCCATGCCGGTGAAGTGATGCAGGCCGGAGGCACAGAAGGTCGGATTGAAAGCGACCTGCAAGGAAGCCGTGCCGATTCTTCGGACTCGCAAGGGGAAGTGGTGGTGACGTGTCCCTGGTACTCATGACGCTCCTTGTGTCCATCGCGAACTTATCGATCGCGAGGTGTCGTCGCCGTGCCGTTGAGCGACTGGGCGCGTTCGACGACCGGCCCGCATCGTCGCCGACAGGGTACTTCAATCGTTTGATTGAATGAAGTGTGGTTTGTGCGGTTCGGTTCAGGAGCTCACGAAAAAACGGGAGCTTGATGGACTGTTACCGTTTTCATGCGCGGATACCGCCGATGGTGCGCTGCGGCATCGCATCGCGCGCGCAAGCGATTTGTCCATACGAAGAGCCCGCAGTCAGAATGGATGAACGCCAGCCAGCGGGAGATTAGGACATTGGTCCGTCTGCATTTCCGGATTCTCGATCGTGCACTGGTCGTATACCAAGATGCGTTTTTCGGGCGATGACCCTGATGGCGCGCTCCTTCAGAGACGGTTCAGCGGCAGTTTCAGGTAACGCACACCGTTGTCTTCCGGATCCGGCAACTGCCCGGCGCGGATGTTGATCTGCACGGACGGCAGCAGCAGCGCAGGCATCGCAAGCGTCGCATCGCGTGCGGTGCGCACGGCGACGAAGTCGTCTTCGCTCACGCCGTCGCGCACGTGGATGTTGTCGGTCTTCTGTGAGGCGATCGTGGTTTCGCATGCATAAGCACGGCCACCGGGCGCGTAGTCGTGGCAGACGAAAACGCGTGTATCGTCCGGCAGCGCGAACAGGCGGTGGATCGAGCGGTAGAGCGTGCGAGCGTCTCCGCCCGGGAAGTCGCAGCGCGCGGTGCCGCCATCGGGCATGAAGATCGAATCACCGACGAACAGCGCGTCGCCGATGCGGTAGGCCACGCTGTCGTTGGTATGCCCCGGCACGGCGATCACCTCCACCTCGATGCCGCCGAGCGCGAACCGTTCGCCATCGACGAACAGATGGTCGAACTGCGAGCCGTCGACCGGAAAATGTTCGCCGAGGTTGAAGATCGGCTTGAACGTCTTCTGCACCGTGCGGATCCCTTCGCCGATCGCCAGCTTTGCCTGCGGGTACTGCGATTTCAACCAATGCCCGCTGCTGAGATGATCGGCGTGCGCATGGGTTTCGAGCAGCCAGCGCACGTCCAGCGACTGCGCGTGGACATGATCGACGAGCAACTGCGCCGATAGCGTCGATGTGCGCCCGGACTTCGCGTCGAAATCCAGCACCGGGTCGATGATCGCGGTCTGCCGGCTGTGCGGATCGGCGACGACGTAGCTCCAGGTCCAGCTGTCGGCGTGGAAGAACGGCGTGACGGCGATGCTCATGGTCGGCTCCTGCGGATGCCGCGATTCTATCGCCGGCGCGCATCCGCATCGCATGCTGCGGCGCCAGCCGGCATAATCCGCCGATGACGAACAGACTTCCCCTGCTGATCGATACCGACCCGGGCGTGGACGACGCACTGGCCCTGCTGATGGCCTTCGATGCCCCGCATCACGAGGTCGTGGCGCTCACCATCGCCGCCGGCAATGTCGGCTTGAAACATACGGTCGCCAACGCGCTGAAGCTCTGCGAAGTCGCGGGCGTGGAAGTACCGGTGTACGCCGGCTGCGATGCGCCGCTGCTGCATCCTGCGCCAGACGCCTCGTATGTGCATGGACGCGATGGTTTCGGCTATATCGGCTATACGCCTGCGACAAAACAGGTCGAGGCCGAGCACGCCGCGCTCGCGATGATCCGGCTTTCGCGTGCGCACGCCGGTCAACTCGTGGTGTGCATGCTCGGGCCGCTGACCAATCTCGCGGTGGCGCTGAAGCTCGATCCGACCCTGCCGCAGCGCATCGGCCGCATGGTGGTGATGGGCGGTGCCGTGACCGGGCAGGGCAACACCACGCCGACGGCCGAGTTCAACATCGGCTTCGATCCCGAGGCCGCGCATCTGGTCTTCGATGCCTTCGCCGCCGCTGGCAGGATCGTGGAAGTCGCCGACTGGGAGGCGGTGATCCGCCACGGGTTCCTGCATACCGAAGCCGAGCGCTGGCTGCAGGCCGACCACCCCCGGGCGAAGTTCTATGAGGCGATCTCGCGCAGGACCCGCGAATGGTCCGCCGGGCTGCGCGGGGAGCGCTGGCACGCTGCCGATGCGTTGGCCATGGCCTTGGTGGTCGCGCCGGAAGATGCTCGCGAGCGGGTCGTCCGACCGCTGCGTGTGGAGCTGACCGGGGCGGAGACCCGGGGTGCCACGGTAGTGGACTGGAACCGTCGCAGCGGCCGCCCGGACAATGTCGAGATCCTAATGGCCTACGACCAGGCGGCCTTCGAGGCCTTGATCCGCAAGGCTTTGCGCGTCGATTGAAAGGCTGACGTCGACAGTGTGCCCGACGGGATGAGCCGAGGCTTGAGCATGGGGCAGTGCGTCGCTATAATGCTCGGCTTTCCGCTCAACTCTGGTGCCGCCATGAAGGCCGACATCCATCCCGATTACCGTCAGGTCGTGTTCCAGGACGTGACCTCGGACTTCAAGATCCTCACCCGCTCGACCCTTGGCAGCAAGGAAACGACGAAGTGGGAAGACGGCAACGAATACCCGCTGATCAAGGTCGAAATCTCCTCGTCCTCGCATCCGTTCTACACGGGCAAGCACAAGTTGATCGACACCAGCGGTCGCGTCGACAAGTTCCGCAAGCGCTACGGCAACAAGTAAGCACGGTTGCGTGACCGGGCCCACCAAGCAGGTGGACCCTACGTTCGCGACGCTTACCGTATGCATTCCACAACGGCCGCCCCGGGCGGCCGTTGTCGTGTCCGCGCGCAGCACGCGACGGCACGCCTTCGACCAAAGTCCAGAGCCGGCGCTCGAATAACCGTATGCAATAATCGCCGCTTGTCGCGACCGCGGTTGCGGCTTCCTTCCCCGAACGTTGTGCCGCCCCTGCGCAGGCCGATGTTCACGTCATTACAAGCTTCAGTGGGAGTGCGCCGTGTCTCAACAGGATTCTTCTGTCCCAACCCAGGTCACCGTGACCGCAGGCGAGAAATCGGTCGTCCTGCCGGTCCATACCGGCACCCTCGGCAATCCCTGCGTCGACATCGCCAAGCTGCCGAAAGAAACCGGCCTGTTCACCTACGACTCCGGCTTCATGGCCACCGCGTCGTGCCGTTCCGCCATCACTTATATCGACGGCGACAACGGCGTGCTGATGTATCGCGGTTACCCGATCGAACAACTCTCCGAGCACTCCAGCTTCCTCGAAGTCGCCTATCTGCTGATGAACGGCGAGTTGCCGAACCAGCAGGAGTTCGCGACGTTCGAACACGAAATCACGCATCACACGATGATGCACGAGGCGTTCCGCTCTTTCCTGTTCGGCTTCCGTCATGACGCGCATCCGATGGCGATGCTGGTCGGCATGCTCGGTTCGATGGCCAGTTTCTACCACAACGACCTGAATATCGAAGATCCGCAGCAGCGCCATCTGGCCGCGATCCGCCTGATCGCCAAAGTGCCGACGATCGCCGCCGCGTGCCATCGTTATTCGATCGGCTGGCCGATGCGCTACCCGCGCAATAACCTCGAATACACCACCCGCTTCCTGCACATGATGAAGGAAGTGCCCAGCGAGCCGCTGGAACTCAATCCAGTCGCCGCCAAGGCGCTGGATCTGCTGTTCATCCTGCATGCCGATCATGAGCAGAACGCATCGACATCGACCGTGCGTCTGGTCGGCTCCACCGGCGCCAATCCCTACGCCTGCGTGGCGGCTGGCGTGGCCGCGTTGTGGGGCCCCGCGCATGGCGGCGCCAACGAGGCGGTGCTCAGGATGCTCGCCGAGATCGGCAGGCCTGAAAACGTGCAGTCGGCGGTCGACAAGGCCAAGAACAAAGAGTCGGGTTTCCGACTGATGGGCTTCGGTCATCGCGTCTACAAGAACTTCGATCCGCGCGCCAAGATCATCCGAGAGATGTGCTACAAAGTGCTGAACGAACTCGGTGTGAACGATCCGTTGCTCGAAGTGGCGATGAAGCTGGAAGAAGCGGCGCTGAAGGACGATTACTTCGTGCAGCGCAAGCTCTATCCGAACGTCGATTTCTACTCCGGTATCATCTACAAGGCGCTGGGTATCCCGACCGAAATGTTCACGGTGATGTTCGCGATCGCCCGCACCGCCGGTTGGGTCGCGCACTGGCTGGAACAGCAGACCGATCCGGAAGCGAAGATCGGCCGCCCGCGTCAGATCTACACCGGCTATGCCGCGCGCGATTACGCCCCGCTCGACAAGCGCTGAGGACACCGCCGCGAGGCGAGCCCGCTTTCGCTCTGTCTGCGTTGCGACACGCATTGGAACCCCGCTTCGGCGGGGTTTTTTTCGGGCATCTGTCGAAGGCGAGTGTCAACGTACCCGCTGCCGATGCGTTCCTGTGCATGTTTCGGCATGGTGCCGGAACATTCTCCAGTCCAAGGAAAAGACATGATGTGGAAGACGACATTACGGTGGCGCGCGTGCGCGGCCATCGCGGGCGCATGCCTGTTGGCGGGAGCGGGCGATGCACTGGCCTGCAAGCCCGTTCCTCTGAGTATGAACGCGCAGGGCCCCGATATCTGTTACGGAAAGGAAGTCTGGCAGGAGCCGACTCTGGGCGGCCGGTGGCTGGATCAGGATTTCAATTTCTACCGTGTGCCGTCGACGATGCCGGCACCATTGATCGTGTGGGCGCATCCCAACGGTATGAGCAAGGGGTTGCCCCCCACCTCGCCGACCTATCAGGCGCTCGTGGTACCGGCCTTGCAGGCGGGGTTTTCGTTCGCGTCGATCGAGTTCCGGCACCCGGTCGTGAACGAGGATCTACAGAACAGTCCGAAATCTCCGGGCATACCGCAATACGATATCGCCCGGGCGCTGCAGTTCATCCGGGCCAACGCCGATGCCTTGGGTATCGACAAACGCAATATCTTCATCGTCGCGCAGTCGCGCGGCACGCTGGGGGTATGGACGGCGCTGCAGGATGATATGAAGAAGCCGAACAGCAGCGATCCCGTGCTGCGGGAGTCCACCCGCGTCAATGCGGTATACGCGGTGAAAGGGCAGACCACTTATGACGGCGTCGAATTCGCGGATCTTTTCATCGTGAAGTCGGACCGGGAGGCATTCGTCGCTGATTTCCAGAGCCAATACTTGAACGAAGACCAGTTCGGCAGCGCAATCGGAAGTGTGAGCGCAGGCATCGACCCCGACCCGCCGATACGTCTCATCTACGATGCGCCGGTGATACCGCGTAAACTCACGATTGCGGAGATGTCGCTGCAGGACTCGATCCACTACCCGAACTTCGGTCCCGCGCTGTGCAATGCCTATGTCGTCGCTTTCGGCAACAGTGCACGCTGCAGCTACGATGCCGCCCTGCGCTACAAAAACGATCCGATCGCCGCGTATGCCGGCTACGTGCAGTTCTTCCAGACGCACCTGCAGCCGTGAGCCCCGCTGTGCGAGTTCGGCAGCTTCAACGAACAACCCCGCCTCGGCGGGGTTGTTCGTGATCGGGTCGACACGGGTGTATGCGTCAGGCCAGCAGCGACCGCAGCATCCACGCATTCTTTTCGTGGATGTTCAGGCGCTGGGTCATGAGGTCGGTGGTGGGGTCGTCCCCGGCGTTGTCTGCGGTCTTCAACACCTTGCGCGCGGTGCGGCAAACCGCTTCGTTGCCGGTGACAAGCTGGCGCACCATTTCGCGCCAGTCGGCGGTGTCGGTCAGTCCCGGCTCTTCGGCGATCGAACTGAGTTTGATGAATTCGGCATAGGACCCGGGCGCATTGAAGCCCAGCGCACGGATACGCTCGGCGGTCTCGTCCAGTGCGGTCCACTGTTCGGTGTACTGGCCCTCGAACATCACATGCAGGCTGTTGAACATCGGCCCGTTGACGTTCCAGTGGAAGTTGTGGGTCTTCAGGTAGAGGGTGAAGCTGTCGGCGAGGAAGCGCGACAGGCCCTCGGCGACCTTCTTGCGATCGGATGACGAGATCCCGATATCGATCTCGCCCGCGCTGACGTCCGCATGCGCTTTGGTGGAGCTCTTGTCGGCAGAAAGGGATTTGCCGGTTTTTTCGGTTTTCGATGATTTGGCCATGACTCGTCTCCGGGCGGGGGATCAATCACACTATCGTCCCCCAGGCCACATTAGAAATCCGTTTTTCAGATTGCAGCGATACATGACGATGATCGAACCAGCGAAAAAGGGCTCCGAACCCGGCAAGCCGCATGATCGCGCCCTGCAGAACGCACGGCGCGCGGTCGATGGCGCGCTTGCGCGCGACCGTGGCCGGCTGCTCGGGCTGTGGTCGCGCTGGAGCGCGAAAGCTGCGGATGCCGGCGCGCAGGCGGCCTTCGCCGATGCGTTGGCGAAGTCGGTCGCGGCGCGAGAAGCCCGCGCCAAGTCGCTGCCGACCGCGTTCGAGATCGATCCGGCACTGCCCATCGGCGGCGAGGCCGAACGCATCATCGAACTCATCCGCAGCCATCAGGTTGTCGTGATCGCTGGCGAGACCGGCTCCGGCAAAACCACGCAGTTGCCCAAGCTCTGCCTCGCCGCCGGTCGCGGCGCCGCCGGGATGATCGGTTGCACCCAGCCGCGTCGGATCGCCGCGCGCGCGGTCGCGCGGCGCGTGGCCGAAGAGTTGAAGACGCAGGTGGGCGGTCTGGTCGGTTTTCAGGTGCGCTTCAATGACAACGTCGGCGAACAGACCGCCGTCAAGTTCATGACCGACGGCATTCTGCTGGCCGAAATCCAGTCCGATCGTTGGCTGTCTGCCTACGACACGATCATCGTCGACGAGGCGCACGAGCGCAGTCTCAACATCGATTTCCTGCTCGGCTATCTCAAGCAACTACTGGTCAAACGCCGCGATCTGAAAGTGATCGTGACATCGGCGACCATCGACACCGAACGTTTCTCGCAGCATTTCGGCAACGCGCCGGTGGTGAGCGTGGAAGGCCGCGGCTATCCGGTCGACGTGCGCTACCGGCCGTTGAATGCGGGCGGCGGGGATGACGACAGCGAAGGCGATGTGGGCGAAGGCGGGCGCTCGGTGCTCGACGGCATCGTGTCCGCCTGCGACGAGATCGCGCGCATGGGCGGCATGGGCGATACGTTGATCTTCCTGCCCGGCGAGCGCGAGATCCGCGACGCGCATCAGGCGCTTGAGAAACGCAAATACCGGCATACCGAAGTGCT
Organism: Lysobacteraceae bacterium; assembly: GCA_040079515.1. Lineage (GTDB taxonomy): Bacteria > Pseudomonadota > Gammaproteobacteria > Xanthomonadales > Xanthomonadaceae > Lysobacter_I. Next base: position 106,969 of record JBEBKD010000006.1, on the reverse strand, counting down.
GCCGCTGTATGCGCGGCTGACGGCGCGTGATCAGGATCGCGTGTTCAATCCCGGCCCGCAGCGCCGCATCGTGCTGGCGACGAATGTGGCCGAAACCTCGCTGACCGTGCCGCGCATCCACTACGTGGTCGATCCCGGTTTCGCGCGGGTGAAGCGCTACAGCCCGCGACAGAAACTCGACCGGCTGCATATCGAAGCGATCTCGCAGGCGAGCGCGGATCAGCGCAAGGGCCGCTGTGGGCGGATCGCGCCCGGCACCTGTTTCCGCCTGTACGCGGAAGCCGATTTCCTGTCGCGCGACGCTTACACCGATCCGGAAATCCGCCGCGCCGCGCTTGCCGGCGTGATCCTGCGGATGCTGTCGCTGGGATTGGGCCGGATCGAGGATTTTCCGTTTCTCGAGCCGCCGGAACCGCGCGCGGTCGCCGATGGCTGGCAGCAGCTGGCTGAACTCGGCGCGATCGATGACGCGCGCAAACTCACGCAGATCGGCCGCACGATGGCGCGGCTGCCGGTGGATGTGAAACTGGCGCGGATGCTGATCGCCGCACAGAAACACGGCTGTCTGCGCGAGATGCTGACCATCGCCAGTTTCCTCGGTATCCAGGACCCGCGCGAGCGTCCATCCGATCAACGCGGCGCGGCCGATGCCGCGCACGCCGAATTCGCGGATCCGAAGTCGGACTTCGTCGGCATCCTCAAGCTGTGGGACGCGTATCGCGCTGCGCACGAGGACATGACCCAATCGCAGCTGCGAAAGTGGGCGGACAAGCATTTCCTCGGTTTCCTGCGCTTGCGCGAATGGCGCGAGCTGCATCGACAGTTGAAGCTGCAGTGCGATGAGATTGGCTGGAGCGACGTCAATGCTGACCGTAACGGCCGTAGGGCGGGCTCAAGCCCGCCATTGGGCTCAAGCCCTCCATCGCTGGTGTCGGATGTGTCAGAAACGGTGCGCCATGGCGCACCCTATGCAGCGCTCCATCGCGCCCTGATCGTCGGTCTGCCCACGCAGATCGGCAATCGTACCGAACGCGGCCTCTACGACGGTCCGCGTGGCCGCAAATACACGATCTTCCCGGGTTCGCCGCTGTCGAAAAAACCGCCGCCGTGGCTGTTGTCGGCGACACTGCTCGATACCGAGAAAGTGTGGTCGATGACCAATGCTGCGATCGAGCCCGAGTGGGCGATCGAGGAATTGCCGCATCTGCTTGCGCGCCGTCATCACGATCCGCACTGGGCACGGTCGCAGGGCAGGGTGGTGGGCAGCGAGCAGATCAGCCTGTTCGGTCTGGTGCTGGCGCCGAAGAAACCCGTGCACTACGGCGCACTGTTTCCGGAGGAATCGCGGCATATTTTCGCGCGCGATGCGCTGGTGACCGGCGAGATCAATACGCGCGCGGGATTTCTGCAGCGCAATCTCGCGATGCTGGCGAAAGCCAGGGAAGAGGAAGCCAAACAGCGTCGCGCCGGACTGGTCGTCGATGAGGACTGGCAGGCGCAGTGGTATCTCGACCGCCTGCCGCCGCAGATCCACAATCAGCAGGCGCTGGATGCGTGGTACGGCAAGTTGCCGGCGGTGGAGAAGGCGAAGCTGGAATGGTCGTTCGACGATCTGATGGTTGGTGGCGCCAGCGACGCCGAGCGCTTCCCGAAATATCTGCCGCTGGGCGATGTGCGATTGGCGGTGAACTACCGTTTCGAGCCCGGTGCGCTCGACGATGGCATGACCGTGGCGGTGCCGCTGCATCTGCTCAATGCGTTGGATCCGACGCGGCTGTCGTGGCTGGCGCCGGGCTTCGTGCAGGACAAGGCGGTGGCGCTGATCAAATCGTTGCCGAAAATCCTGCGTCGCAACTTCGTGCCGGCGCCGGATTTCGCGCGCGCGTTCGCCGAGGCGTTTCCACTGCCCGATGCCGACAGCATCGAAGGTGCGTTGGCGCGATTCCTGAAGAAACTGACCGGCGTCGAAGTGAGCGCGGTCGACTTCAACCCCGCGTCCGTCGATGCGCATCTGCGCGCCAATCTGCGTTTGCTGGACGCCGACAGTCGCAATGTGCTCGCCGAGTCCCGCGATCTCGACGATCTGCGCGCGCGCTTCGGCAAACGCGCCGCCGATGCATTCTCGGCGCGCGCGGCGGAAGGCCTGGCGCAGCGCGGATTGACCGATTTTCCGCCAACATCGATTCCATTCTCGGTGCCGGGCGCGGGCGGCGTTCCTGCGTACCCGGCGTTGCACGACGACGGCGACAGCGTTTCGCTGACGGTGCATGCCGAACACGCCGAAGCGCAGCGGCATCACCCGCAGGGCGTGCGCCGTCTGCTGCGGATCGCATCGGCCGAAAAGCTCAAACAGGCGCGCAAACAGCTGCCGGTGCAGGCGAAGACCGCGCTGCTGTACGCCGCGATCGAATCGCAGTCGCCGCGCCGCGATGGCTTGAAGGACAGCGACCGCTTGCGTGAGGATCTGGTCGAAGGTGCGTTCGTCGCGTTGGCTGCGGAGGGTCTGGATGCGATCCGCGATGCCGCCGCGTTCGCGCAGCGTCGCGACGCCATCGCGAAGCAACTGTTCGCCGAGACGATGACGCGCTTGCAGCAGGCTGAAACCATTCTCGGCCGCGTCGCCGAGGTGCGCGCCGCGCTCGAATCGAAACTCATGGGCTGGGCGAAAGCCAATCTCGACGATCTGCATGCGCAGCTGGCCGCGCTGGCGTCTCCGGGTTTTCTGCGCGACACGCCCGCCGACGCGCTGGGCGAATATCCACGCTATCTGAAAGCGATGACCCTGCGCGCCGAGCGCGCGCTGCGCGACCCGGTGCGCGACCAGGCACGGATGCTCGAACTCAAGCCGTTCGCCGATGCGCTCGCCGAAGCGCGCGCGGATGGCATCGACGCAGCGCCCGGTTGGCAGATGCTGCGCTGGGAGCTGGAGGAGTTACGGGTCTCGCTGTTCGCGCAGGAATTGGGCGCCAAAGGCGGCATCTCGGCGAAAAAACTGGCGACCCGTCTCGCGCAACTGAGATAGCGTGCGCGTTCGCGCAAGGATGAGGCCCGGGGACGCTTGATTTCCGGCCGCTGTTTTCTGATGCTGTCGGCGTCTTGGATGCATGGATGCTGGAGCCTTCTCCAGCGGCCTCGTAAGGACATGAAGGAGCGCGTCATGACACGGGTCACCGAAGTCGTTCGCGAATCTCCGCCGGACACGGACGGCGGACACGCACCGATCACCGCGCTGCTGCAGGCCTGGCGTCGGGGCGAACCCGACGCGGCGCAGACGCTGTTGCCGCAGGTCTATCTGCGACTGCATCGCCTCGCCGAACGCGCCCTGCGCGGCGAGCGCCAGGATCACACGCTGCGCGCGACGGCGTTGATCCACGAAGCCTTCATCCGCCTGGCAGATCACGCCTCGCCCGACTGGCAGGATCGCGGGCATTTCTTCGCGCTCGTCGCGCGCATGATGCGGCGCATTCTGGTCGATCACGCACGTGCGCAGCGCGCCGTGCGGCGCGGCGATGGGCTGCTGCGTTTTGTCGATATCGACGACGTGGCGGATGTGTTGCCCGCTGCGGAGGGCGACCCGCTGGATCTGATCGCGCTCGACGATGCGCTCGACGCGCTTGCGCGGCACGACGTGCGCAAGGCGCGGGTGGTGGAGTTCCGCTGTTTTCTGGGCCTGTCGGTGGAGGAAACGGCGGAACTGCTCGGCGTTTCGGAGCCCACCGTGATCCTCGATCTGCGTTTGGCGCGCGCCTGGCTTTCGACGCAGTTGGGGACGACCGATGGCTGACCTGCCGATCACGTCTTCGTCAACGTTGGACGCCGAGGTGATCGCACGCTTTCGCCGGATCGAGGGACTGTTCGCTGCGGCGCTCGATCAACCTGCGGCTGCTCGCACGGGCTGGCTGCAGGACGCGGAAGCGGACGCGTCGATCCGAGATGAGGTTCTGCGGCTGCTCGTCGCCGATGCGCGTGCGGACGAGGAAGCGATCGAGCGGGCCTTGGCGATGGCCGCGAATGGCGTTCTGGATGCGCAGCCTCGTGCGTTCCAGCCCGGTCCGGATGGCGGCGTTGCCGACGCTATCGATGGCTGGCGCCTCGAACGCCGGATCGGCGAAGGCGGCATGGGCAGCGTATTTCTCGCCAGATCGGAATCTGGAGACGGGCCGCCGGTGGCGATCAAACTGCTGCGCGAAGGCGTGGACCCGGTGCTGCTGACGCATCGTTTCGAATCGGAACGGAAGATCCTCGCGACCCTGTCCCACCCGGGCATCGCCCGCCTGCTCGATGCCGGCCGCACCCGCGCGGGCAGTCCGTATCTGGTGCTGGAATACGTCGAAGGCATGCCGATCGACGATTACTGCGACCAACTGCGTCTTGGTGTACGCGAACGGGTCGAACTGATGTCGCGGGTCTGCGAGGCGGTGCAGAACGCGCATCGCAATCTGGTGGTCCATCGCGATCTCAAACCCAGCAACGTGCTGGTCACCCCGGGGGGCGAACCGAAGCTGCTGGATTTCGGCATCGCCAAACTGCTCGACAACGGCGACGAACCGCTGGCGGCGGCGAACACCGGCACGGTCACCCGTCTGGGGTGGATGACGCCTGCGTATGCCAGCCCGGAACAGGTGCTGAGCGCGCCCGCGCGTCCCGCGAGCGATGTCTACAGTCTCGGCGTGCTGCTGTACCGGCTCTTGACCGGGCTGTCTCCGTACGGCGATGCGGAATCGAATCCGTCGAAGCTTGCGCAGGCGATCGTCGAACAGGATCCCGAGCGCGCCAGCGCAAAGATTCTATCGGCGCAGATCACCGGCCCATCGCTCGCACGGGCGGAACAGCGGCGGACCACGCCTGGCCTGCTCGCGCGGACGCTCAGCGGCGATCTGGACATCATCCTCGGCAAGGCGCTGGCCAAGGAGCCGGATCGCCGCTACGGCGCGGCCGGCGAGTTGGCGGCCGATCTTTCGCGCTGGCTGCGCGGGCTGCCGATTTCTGCGCGGCCGTCGACGTTCCGCTATCGCGCCGGGAAGTTCCTGCGCCGGCATCGTCTGGCCACTGCGCTGACCGGGCTGATGGCGTTGCTCGCGCTGGCGTTCGTGATCGTTGTGGTCGTGTTGCTTGCGCGCACCCGAACCGAGCGCGATCGCGCCACGCAGATGTCGGCACTGCTCACCGATCTGTTCGAAGTCGCCGAGCCCAGCCCCGAGCAGGGCAGCAGCATCACCGCACAGGCGCTGCTGGATCGCGGCGCCGAACGCGCCGCGGTACGTCTGCAGGACCAGCCGGATTCGCGCGCGCGCTTCCTCGCGACGCTGGGGCGTCTTTATCAGCAATTGGGCCTCTACGATCGCGCGGCGGCGAGTCTGCAGGAGGCGATCGCGCTGCAGCGCAAGCTGGTCGGGGAGCGTTCGATCGAGGTTGCGGATCTCACCGATCATCTCGCGCGGGTCAAGGCCGGAGCCGGCGATTTCCGCGCGGCCGAGCCGCTGTTCCGCCGCGCGCTGGATCTGCGGCGCGCGCTGCTCCCGGCCGGAGACGGGCGCATTTTCAACAGCATCAACAATCTGGCGCTGATCCGTCACGACCTGGGACACTACGAAGAAGCCGAGCCGCTGTATCGCGAAATCGCGGGCGACACTGCGAATCCGGAAGGCGATCCCGATGGCACCACGCTGGGCAATCTGGCGCTGCTGTATTTCGATCTGGGGCGCCTGGAAGAAAGCGAAGCGGCGTATCGCCGCGTGGTCGAACTGCGCAGCCGCGCTTACGGGCCGGACGATCTTGAAACCGCCTATGCCTACGATGAGCTCGGCATGGTGCTGGCGGCGCGCGGCAAACATGCAGAAGGCAAGTCGCAGATCGAGCGCGGCCTGCGGATCAGACGCCAACGCGTCGGCGACGAGCATCGCGACGTTGCGCGCAGCCTCGGCCATCTCGGTACCGCCGAACGCCTGATGGGCGATCTGGATGCTGCTGAACGGCATCTGCGGCAGGCGCTCGAACTGCAGTTGCGGCTGTTGGGCAAGGACCACGCCGAGGTCGCCGAAAGTCAGCTCGAACTCGGCCTGCTGCTGCTCGATCGGGGCGGACTGGATGAGGCTGGCGAACTGCTGCAGCGCGCGCTAGAACTGCATGCAACCGCCGTAGGTGCGGAGCATCCGCTGCAGGGGCGGCCGCTGGCCGCGCTCGCGCGCTGGGCGGCGCAGTCGGGCGATTGCGTTGCCGCCGTCGACTACGCGCAGCGCGCACAGGCGCGATTGCCTGCGCTGGATCGACGACGACCGGAACTGGCGCGGCTGACGACCGACTGCACACGCTGAACAATTGCGTTCAACTACGAGGTACGGCGCGTATTGCCGTACCGGACTCCCTGTGCACGACGCTGTCGTGCACAGGGAGGTGCATCGAGAACGATGCGGGTCGCGAGATGAGGCTCAGGGCGTGGGATTCGGGAAATCCTCGATGTCCCATTCGCGGGTCGGGTCGCCCATTGCGTTGATGCCGATCACCGTGCCTGCGGTGGTTTCCACGCGTCCGCTGTCGTTCTCGTCGCCGTTCGGAGTCAGCACCAGTGCGCCGGTACCGTCGTGATAGGTGAACGATGTGGCGCCGAACGGTAGCCCCAAGAACGGCTGCGTCGAGTAGTTGGTCCGATCGCTTCCGTCTTCGGCATAGAAACGGAAGAAATAGTTGCCGATATTGGACGTGCTGTTGTTGACGAAATTGGTGTAGCCAGGCCACCACCAGCTCGAAACCCGGTCAAGCGGGGCGACCTTGCTGATGAGCGACACGCCCTGCCGCACCACGGGAATGCCCTTGCCCGGCTCTGCGCCGTTGGCGCCAGCGAGCTCTTCGCCATAGGCCTTCTCGAAGTGCGGCGATCCAGCGACGCGGGTGACCTCGCGCATGGTCCAGCCGACAAGGCCGGGTTGGCAGGCGCGGATGTCCGCCCAGCCGTCGAAGGTCGATGCCGGGAAACCCGGCGTGCCCCGGGTCAAGCGCAAGGTCTGGCCGGGCGGCAGCGACGTGACGACGTTCGTGCCTGTGACTGCGCCATTGCGATCGCGGTAGGTCACGGTGACCGGTCCGATGTTGGCGGTCGATGCGTTGAGCACGCCGATCATGGTGTCCAGTCGCGGGCTATTGGGGCCGTTCTGCTGCGTTACTTCGGCGCTGGTGACGTTGGTCGAGGGCGTGTTCGCCATCATCGCGCTGCCCATCCGGAACTTCTTGCCGAGACTCATCGACGGGCTGGCAGGAGAGCCGCCGGAGAAGAAGTCTGCGAGGTACAGATCGCCTACCAGCGATGTCTGGCTGGACGCGACGTAAGCCCATGCGTTGTCGTCCACCGCACCACCGCCGGCGAGGTAAAGACTTTCGGCCCCGTTCCACAGGCTCATGTCGATGAACAGTCCGTCGCCCGGGACGTTCGCGGTCAAGGTGGGAAAGGTGATGCCACCGCTGGTGCCTTTGTAACTCGTGACCTGTGTCGGTGTGGTCGCGGTGTTGCGCACGCAATAGAACGGCAGGTTGCCGTTGAGGAAATCGAACGACGAACTGTTGGACAGCGGCATCGGCCCGGCATACAGCGTCTTTGCGAAGTCCTGTTTTGCCTGCAGTTGCTGCATCGAACCCTCACCCGGCGGGGGCGACGTTCCCGGGTCGGTATCGGTGATCATCCTGCCGCCGATCAGCACCGAATCGAGATAGTGCAGCGATGCGCCGACGATCGGCACATCCGAGGAAATGCGCGCCGACCCGACGCCACGCGCGCCGATCTGCAATTCGTCCATGCCCTTGCTCCAACTGCCGTTCGGGGGAATGGCGATGGAGATCGTCGCGGGCAGGGCGCCGCCGTTGCGGTTGTACAACTGGACGCGCACTGCTGCCTGCATGGTCGGGCTTGGATTGTTGATGACCAGCGCACTGCGGAAACGGCCCAACTGCCTTCTGATGTCCGGGTCGGTCGGGAAATAGAACAGGCATGGTGCGATTTTTTCGGTGGTGGCGTTGCCCTGGAGGTTGGTCGACGAATGCATCCACAGATAGTCGAGATGGGTGTTGTAGTCCACCAACGGCCGGGAGAGCACGCCGGTCTGCGGTAGTGGTGCGGTCGGAACGCACAGCGGGAACGGGCCCGCCTGGGCGCAGACCGTTCCGGCCGCCAGCACCAGTGCAGCGGCGCCGAGGAAAGTACGCATGGGAAACTCCTTGATCCTTGTCGAGGGAATGACTTGATGGCGCACCCTGAGGTGTGCGGTCTCCCGCCTGGGCCGGGTGCTCCATCACCTGATCGACAAACCGTCGAGGACGGCCTGTCATCCCTGTAAGCGCAGGAAAGGGGGCGGGGAGATAAGCCGCAGTGAAAAAAAGTCAGCCTGGCTCGATGGGGTCGCCGCCATGCAGCCCGCTGCCCGGCTCGTGACCGGCGTTCCAATGCCTGCGACGGCCGTTTGCTAGCCTCGGCTCATGGAACTTCGGCAGGACGCCGCCGACTGCCGGGCATGCACATCGCTGGTGGCACCCGTTCACTGGAAAGGAATACCTATGAAAATCACGATGATGAAAGGTCTTGCGATCGCGCTGATGGCCGGCGCGATGGGTATTGGCAACGCGCACGCGGTCGGTTGGCCGACGCCGAACATCGCCTGCACCTCCGCCAACGAAGGCACGACCTACGACGTGCAGTATTTTTCGCGTTGGCAACAACTGCAGATCACCTATTACTGCGACGGCACCGCGTGGCAGTTGTGGCAGGTGTGCGACCTGCAGCCAGGCGGCATCTGCGTCGCTTATTGATCTTTCGACATCCCGGCGTTGCGTGGCGTCGGGGTGTGGCCACCATCAATGCCTTGCGGCCTAAACGGTATTACAGCTTCCAACTGAGAAGCAGAAAAGTTAGTCTGTATGGGCCACTTAGCTGAACCGCTGTCGAGGTTCTGTGCCGGGTGTATAGCCAGGCCGTTTGGCATTGAACGACATCGTCGCGGCGAATCCCTCTGGGGTTTGCCTAGCGGCAAACCCCAGAGGGATTCGCCTCGATCCAAGTAGGTGGCACGCAGTTGCAGGAAATTAAAACAAATCCTGCTTTTGATCTCCCCCGTGAGAAGCTGAAATCATACTTCTCGCGGGATGATCTTTTTTTCTCTACCGCTTTTCATCTGACGTTTGTCTGTGGAGCGGGGAGCGATGTGCTCCCAAGCGGTGAGCCAAGCATGCGCTCAGAATACATCAAGTATGTATTATCCCGCGGCGACGAAGGGATTGTTTGCATTCGTGCAGAGACGGCAACGACAGAGCTTCTTCGTCAGCTGGGAGAAAGAGAGAGAAAAAATCTAGCTCATTTTGAAAAGCTTATTGCAGAGACGGTAGACAGTATTTTAGTTTTCCCAGAGAGTCCTGGGTCTTTTGCGGAGTTAGGTTTCTTTTCAGCATTCGATGACATTTCCAAAAACACGATCGTTGCTATTAAAGAAGAATTCCAAAACAATTCTTTCATCACCCTTGGGCCAATTCACCACATTTCATCGGTTAGTAAATATAAGCCTGTGCCGATCGTGATGGGGAGCAATTTTTTGGTTGGATTTAAAATAATATCAAATAGGTTGATTGGTTCGGATGAGGTAAGGCCGTACAGGAAGAGATTTAAAAAACATGACTCTTTGAAAAGTTATTCAAAAAGGGAGCAATTGGCGATAATTGACGAAATAATTGAAGTAATCGGGTTGCTGACTGAGCCTGATCTTAAGTCAATCATTTCGGAAATATTTTATTCGTACGATATTGATTTAATCAGGATGCTGATTTCCCTCTTGGTTGCAATGGGAAGAGTCCGTAGAAATAGAGATGGAGATATCGTTTCCACGCTTCTTGGCAATTCTTTTATGGAATGTGACGGCGAAGAGAGGGTTTCGTTGAAGGCTCGATGGATGAGCGCTTATGAAGCTACGCAGCCTGAATCCCTCGAAGAAATCCGGAGGGGGGTATGAAATCTCAAGATTTGGTGAAGGCATTGGCCGCTCATCTTCGGGTAACTCCGGCTGAGATTCGGAAAATAGTTAGAACCGCTCCTTATCGATATAAGCACTATCAAATTGAAAAGAGATCTGGTGGAAAGCGGGATATTTATCACCCGACGCCGGAGCTTAAGGCCATTCAACGTTGGGTTGTGGCCGAGGTGCTCGCGAGCCTTCCTGTTGGTGATGCGGTTAGCGCTTATGAAGACGGAAATAGCATTAAGAAGCATGCCTTAAGGCATTTTCGTTCAAATTATTTTTTAAAAATTGATTTTAAGGATTTTTTCCCATCCATTGATAATGAATGGCTGCATGCTTTTATTTCCATGAAATATCCAGAATGGGATGAGGATTCAGTTCGTTTGTTAGTTAGAGTCTTGTGCCGTTCGTCGGGTCTTGATGGTTCGCTTGCGCTAAGTATCGGGGCGCCTTCCTCTCCATCTGTATCAAACAGAATTCTTTTTGATATGGATGCTGAAATTTCTAGAATTTGTTCCCATCTGGATGTGGTTTATTCGAGATATGCCGATGACTTATATTTTTCAACGCAGCGACCTAATGTTTTGCCGAATGCTGAGCTGAAAGTTAGGGCTGTCATAAATCTACTTGCCCCCAAGCTCAGAATTAATGAAGAAAAAACACACAGGGCGTCAAGAAAAAATAGAATCTCTGTGACAGGTTTAATAATCACTCCGCAGAGAAGCGTCTCGCTTGGCCGAGACGCCAAGCGAAGAATCAAGACGGAGGTGTATCTATGGAGTGAGGGGCGATTGCCTTTGAAGAAGGTGCCGAAACTGCGCGGATTTTTGACTTACGCGGCAGATGTTGAGCCTGAGTTTCTTAGAAGTCTTGAAAGAAAGTTTGGAGAGGAAAAGGTCTCGCGACTCATTCGGGGCGCTTGACCTGATCGCTACTTTTATACCGGATTTGTCATTTCACCCGCTCCACCTTCGCCCGCGTGTTGTAGCCCTTCACCGCGAGATACCAGGCGTTGCCGGCGATGCTCGGCGTGATCCGCACCTCGGGGGCGTCGAGTTTGACGCCGGCGAGCACGGCGTTGTCGGTCTGGCGCCAGACCTGGCCGTTGTCGAGGGTGAATTCGCGGCCTTTGGCGAAGCCGCGGAACGGCCCTGGCATCCGCGCGACGATGGGTTCGTTCGAGCCGAAGTGGAAGAAACCGCGGTTTTCCTCCTCGACCTTGTCCTTTGCCTGTGCGGTGGCTTCGGTGACGACGGTGTCGATCTTGCGGCCGAGCCATTGATTGAGTTTCGCCAGCTCCTCCGCGCTGAGCTTGTCGAGACCGGCGGCCTTGAATTCCTGCGGCGTCATCTCGCGTTCGATGGGCTGCTGCGCGAGCGCGGCGAGCGGCGAAAGTGCGAGGGCGGCGAGCAGTGCGAGCGGGAGCAGCGGACGAAGCATCGACATGATCGGATCCTGTGGGGATTTCGCCGGGGGCGGGACGCGGTTAGTGTAGAACCACAATCCCCCCGGATAGAACTCAGGCCGAAACCGCGTGTCCGCCACTGTCGCCACTCCTCTCGATGCCCTGTTGTCGCTGCCGCCGGTAGCGGCGCTGGGTGCGCCTTGGCGTCAGGTGCTGGAGCAATCGGCGGGATCCGAACCGCTGGCCGACGGTACGTTGGCAGAGCTGGCCGACACCCTGGGTTCGCTGGCGCGGCTGAACGCCGATGGCGATGTGGTGTTGGCGACGATCCTTCACGACCTGCCGGCGTGGCGTGCGCGGATCGAGCCGCAGCTGGCAAAGACATGGCCGACCGTAGCGACCCTGCTGGAAGGCCAGCGCGCCGCAGCCCAGGTGTGGACCCTGCACGCGGCCGATGCCGGCGGGCGCAACGCCGAGGGCCTGCGCCGACTGCTGCTGGTGATGGTCAAGGACCTGCGCGTGGTGCCGATCCTGCTGGCGCGGCAGCTGGCGCTGATGCGCACCGCAGGCAAGCGCCCCGTGGCCGAGCGTCGTGCCCTGGCGCAGCTCACCCGCGATATCCACGCACCGCTGGCGAACCGGCTGGGCATCTGGCAGCTGAAGTGGGAACTGGAGGACCTGGCGTTCCGGCATCTCGAACCCGAGACCTACCAGAAGATCGCGCGCTGGCTCGACGAGAAGCGCGGCGATCGCGAGCGCTACATCGAGCAGGTCAAACGTGAGCTGGGCGAGGCGCTGAAAGCGCAAGGGGTCGAGGCCGAGGTCGCCGGCCGACCGAAGCACATGACCAGCATCTGGAAGAAGATGCAGAAAAAAGCCGTGCCGATCGGCGAACTCTACGATCTGCGCGCGGTGCGGGTGCTGGTGAAGGATGTTCCCGCCTGCTACGCCGCGCTGGGCGCGGTGCACGCGCTGTGGACGCCGATTCCCAGCGAGTTCGACGACTACATCGCACGGCCCAAGCGCAACGACTACCGCTCATTGCACACCGCCGTGATCGGTCCCGAGGGCAAGACCCTCGAAGTGCAGATCCGCACCCACGAGATGCACGCGCAGGCCGAACTCGGCGTCGCTGCGCACTGGCGCTACAAGGAAGGCCGCTCGGCGCCTGCGGACGCGGGGCTCGACCGCAAGATCGAATGGATGCGCAAACTGCTCGATGGCGGGCGCGATGCCGGCGAGGATGAGCAAAGCGCCGCGCAGCGTCTGAGCAACGCGCTCGACAGCGAATTGATCGAAGACCGCATCTACACGTTGACTCCGCAGGGCGATGTGATCGATCTGCCGGTGGGCGCGACGCCGCTGGATTTCGCGTATCACGTGCACACGATGGTCGGCCATCGCTGTCGCGGCGCGAAGGTCGACGGCCGGATCGTGCCGCTGGATTACAAACTGCGCAGCGGCGAGCGCATCGAAATTCTGACCGCGAAGACCGGCGAGCCGAGGCGCGACTGGCTGGTGGCCTCGAACGGATTCCTCGCCAGCGGCCGTTCGCGCGACAAGGTGCGCGCGTGGTTCCACAAGCTCGACCGCGTGCGCAACGTGCAGGCCGGGCGCGAGATGCTGGAAAAAGAGCTGCGGCGGCTGTCGCTGCTGCAGGCCGATCTGGCGCCGATGCTGGCGAAATTCCACGTCGACACGGTCGACGACCTCTACGTGCTGGTCGCGCTGGGCGATGCCGGCCCGCACCAGGTCGGGCGTGCTTTGCTCGATCATGAGCGCAGCAAACATGAAGCGAACGCGGCGTCGGAGTCTCCGCGCGGCGAATTGGCGCGCGCGCCGCCCAAGCCGCAGCGCGCCAACAGCGGCAATTCGGCGTTCACGGTGGTCGGCGTGGGCAATCTGCTGATGCAGATCGCACGCTGCTGCCAGCCGCTGCCCGGCGAACCCATCGTCGGCTATCTCACCCAGGGGCGCGGCGTGTCGGTGCATCGCGCGGATTGCCCGGCATTGCTGCGGATGTCGGCCCGTCAGCCGCAGCGGGTGCTGGCGGTGGACTGGGGGCGCGTCGGCGGCGGCCACACCGCGAATGTGCAGGTGGATGCGGTCGACCGCCGCTGGCTGCTGAAAGACCTGACCAATCTGATCGCGCAGGACGATGCCCACGTGCTGTCGATCCACAGCGATACCCTCGAAGGCAGCCGCGTGCGCCTGCGCCTGCAACTGCGGGTGCGCGACCACGAGCAGCTGAGCCGGCTGCTGGGCCGCATCGACAGTCTGTCCGGCGTGGAGCAGGTGCGGCGGACGTAGGTCGGGCCCTGGTCCCTCACCCTCGCTCGCTCTTCCCTCTCCCCGCCTGCGGGGGTGAAGAGGCGCGTTTGTGAAGCACCGCCTCACGCGCCGATGAACGCCCGAGCGCTGCGCGCGAGGGCCGGACGAGGGTGCCCGACAGGGCGGGTGAGGGGCGAGCGCAGCGAGTGAGGGCGAGGGGCGAACGCCGCGCTATCCTTCTGCTGTGCCCCCCACTCGCGATCAATCTTCGAGTCATCTCGCCGAACGTCTCCGCGCACGTTGGCCGTGGACGCTGGCGGTCGCCGTCGCCCTGCCGATCGCGTTGCTCGCGCTGCGTGGCCCGATCGCCGAACGTCTGTGGCCGGTCGCGGAAGCCGAAGCGCTGCGCCAGCAGGCCGAACAGGCATTGCAACAAGGACGATTGAGCGCGGACGACGGCAGCGGTGCGCGCGAACTGTACGAGGCGGCGATCGCGATCGATCCGGATCGCGCCGAACTGCGCTCGGGTCTGACCCGGGTTGCGCAAGCGGCGGTGCAGCAGGCGCGCGATGCGGCGGAACGCGGCGCGTTCGCCGAAGCGCATCGACAGCTGACGCTGGCGCGCGCCCTGTCCGCACCGCAGGCGCAGACCGATGCGGTCGCCGAAATCCTGCGCCGGCGCGAAGTGGCGGTGGCCGGGATCGACGTGATGCTGCGCGCGGCCGATGCCGCGCGTGCGGCCGGTCGTCTCGATGACGGAGTCGATGCCGCGCTGCCGCTGTATCGACGGATTCTGGAATTGCAGCCGCAGCATCTGAAAGCGCTGGAAGGCCGGGAGGATGCGCTGGGCATTCTGCTGGAGGACGCACGGAGCGCGCTGAAACGCGGCGAACTGGCGGCAGGCGGCGCCGCGATCGCGACCGTGCAGCGCTACGACCGTGGTCACGCCGATCTGCCGGACGCGCAGGCGCTGCTGGCGCAGGTCGCCGACGATGTGCGTCGACGCGCCGATCGCGATCTGCGCGCCGGGCGTCTGTCGCGCGCGGCCGATGGTTATCGCCAGTTGCGGATCAGCGGAGCCGATGCGCAGGCTGCGGACGATGCCTTGGCCGAAGTGGCGCGCGCGTATGTTCGCAACGCCCGTGCGGATGCTGCGGATTTCCGTTTCGATCGTGCGAAAGCCGCCTTGGACGCTGCGCAGGCACTGGCGCCGGATCTCGCCGAACTGCCGCCAGCGCGCGAGGCCCTGCTGCGTGCCGAACGAGCGAAGCAGGGCGCGGGTCCGACCCTGTCGCCGCGCATGGTGCAGCGGCGCGTGCGTGCGTTGCTGGACGAAGCCGCTGCGGCGGAAGCGCGCGGCGATTGGCTCACGCCGCCGGGCGACAGCGCCTACGACAAACTGCGCGCGGCGCGAGCGCTCGCGCCGGACGATGCCGGCGTGCGTCGCGCCAGCGCGCGGATGCTGCCGCGCGTGCGCGAGTGTTTCGAAAACGAACTGCGCGACAACCGTCTGCAGCGTGCGCGCGTCTGCCTCGATGCACACATCGCGCTGGAAGGCGACCGTCGCGCCATCGCCGATGCGCGCAGCCGGCTCGCGCAGCGTTGGGTCGCGGTGGGCGAGGAGCGGTTGGGAGCGGGGGAAATCGATGGTGCGCGCGCCGCCTACGAAGCTGCGCGCGGATTGGATCCGCGCCTTGCGGGATTGGAGGCGTTCGCCGAACGATTGCGCGCAGCAGGTGGTCTCCAGCGCTGAGATAAGCCGGGTGCGCTTCTTCGATTTCGTCTTGCAGCGCCGATGAACTCATGTGGGAGCGGCGGAAGCCGCGAAGCCCGCACAACAACAGACATTGCAACAACCGCAATCCAACGTGTCGATCAGCGCTCGTCTGCGATGGCATCGCTGGCGATTTCCGGGGCTTCGCGGCTCCCGCCGCTCCCACAGCAGCCTGCGGAACATGTTTGTTGTTCTGCGCGCTACCGCAGAAAGACGCTGCGCACCGTCTCGCGTGCGGTCTCCAACGAAAAATTCCGCGCGACGCTGCCCAGGCCGTTTCGCGCCAGGGTGTTCCACAGCGCTTCGTCTTCGTAGAGACGCACGACGGCATCGGCGAAGGCCTGCGGATCATCGGCGACCAGCACGTCTTCGCCATCGCGCAGATGCATGCCTTCCACCGCGCACGAGGTCGCCACCACCGGCTGGCCGTGGGCCATGCTCAGATTGACTTTGCCCTTCACGCCCGCGCCGTAGCGCAGCGGTGCGATCGCGATCCGGCCGCCGTCCATGTACGGGTCGATATCGGCGACATGGCCGTGCACGATCACGCCCGGCAACGTGCCCAGCGCTTCGATCTCCGGCGGCGTATGGCTGCCGATGCAGTGGAAGCGCACATCGGGCAGGCGTGCGTGGATCGACGGAAACGCTTCCTGCGCGAACCAGCGCACCGCATCGACATTCGGCGGATGCCGGAAGCCGCCGACGAACACCAGATCCCGGCGCTGCACGAACGGCAGGCCCGCACCGGCGATCCGGTGCAGATTCGACAGCAGCTCGACGCGCGCGTGCGGCGCATCGCTGCGCAGCAGATCGCGTTCGATGTCGCTGACCACCAGGGTCACGTCGGACTTCGCGATGACATCGAGCTCCAGCGCGCGCGTGCGCTCGGCGGCGCGGGCCAGCGCGGCATCGCCCGCGACTTCCGCGCCGCGACGTTCGCGCAGATAGTGCAGATCGACGGTGTCGAAAATGAGCTTCGCCTGCGGCGCATGCGCGCGCAGCAACGGCAGGAATTCGCTGGCGACGTAATGCCGGCTGACCATCACCGCATCGAAACGCGGGCCGTGTTCGCGCAGCCATGCTGGCGGTCGCGTTGCGAATGGCGCGTGCCAGGCTTCCACACCCAGATGCTGCAACTGGGTCGCGTAGGGTTCGACGCGATGGCGATCGGCGGGCAAGAACACGACGTGCGCGCCTTCCTCGCGCAGCAGCCGCATCAGATTGACCAGCCGCAGCGAGCCCGAATCGTGATCCGGTCGCGGCGTCTGCGCATCGATGATCAAAATCTGTTTCTGCTTGCGATGCAGCAGCGCGGGTGTCGGCACGCTGTTCGCCGGCAACTGCTGCATCAGTGCTTCGCGACGATGCTCGGCGAAGACGCTGCGGTTGCGCACCTGATACGCCTTCATGCCGACGTTGGTATCGGTGCCGGCGGTGCCGCCTTCGGCATGGATCACCCGCGAGGCCGGCTGGTAGAACACGCGCTTGCCGGCGGCGCGCACCGCGAACGCGAGGTCGGTGTCTTCGTAATAAGCCGGCGCATAGCGGGCGTCGAAACCGCCGAGCGCCGCGAACAGCGCGCGCGGAATGGCGATCGCCGCACCGCTGACGTAATCGCAGTCGCGCAGATACGCGAAACGCGGGTCTTCCGGCGATTCGGACTTGCCGTAGTTCCAGCCGCTGCCATCGGCGAAGACCACGCCGCCGGCTTCCTGCAGACGGCCGTCGGGGTACAGCAACTGCGCACCGACGAGGCCTGCATCCGGATGTTCGTCGAAGGTGCCGAGCAGCGCGTCCAGCCAGCCCGGCTGCGGGACGGTGTCGTTGTTCAGGAAAATCAGATGCTCGCCGCGCGCCAGCGATGCGCCGTCGTTGCAGGCGGCGATGAAGCCGCCGTTCTGCGCGCGACGGTGGTAGCGCACGCCGCCGATCTGCGGCAGTGCGGCGACGGTTTCGTCGCTGCAGCCGTCGTCGACCACGATCACCTCGAACGGTGTCGCCGGCGGATGCGCAGCGAGCGCGCGCAGGCAGGCGAGGGTGTGCGCGAACTGGTTGTAGACCGGAATGATGATGCTGGCGCCGGGGGCGTCGCTGGTCGGTACTGCGAATGGCGCAAAAGCAGTCGGCGCGGGCAGATACAGGCGGTCGGCGGGCAGCGGCGCGGCGCGGCGGAACTGGGCACGGACGCGGTCGATGGTGGTGCGCCAGCCGCGGGTGCGCAGACTCGTCCAGCCGCGCCGGACCAGGCCGAGTCCGCGGTGAAGGAGAAACCGCGCATCGGCCAGCGAAAACGACATTCTGAAGAGACTCCTGCGGGCGGGACGGCGGATGCGAAGGGTCGCGACGTGCCGGTCTCGGCACCCTGCTAGACTCGCATGGCCGTATTTTCGCATCCCCTACGACGACAGGCACGATTCCCGCCCGAATGGCCCGAAACCAAGACATCGATGACGATTCCGAGGACCGGGACGACAATCATGAGGACGAGGACGAGTCGCTCGACGAGACCAGCGGTGACGGCCCAGGCTGGCGGCGGCGGTTGAAGGGCTGGGTGCTGGTGGCGGTCGCCATCGGCATGGGCTTCCTCATTCCCTACACGCTGTACCTGAACCATCAGGTCACCCTGCGCTTCGGCCAGTTGCGCTGGCAGGTGCCGACCCGCGTCTACGCCCGCCCGCTGCAGCTTGCGCAGGGCATGGCGATGGACGAGCGCACCCTGAAGACCGAACTGGACGCGGCGTCGTATCGCGACGACGGCAAGGGCGAGCGCCCCGGCACCTACGACAGCAAGGGCGGACGGTGGCGTATCGCCAATCGCGGTTATCAGGATATCGGTGGCCTGGTCGGCCCGAGCCGGATCGAAGTCGCGGTGTCCGGTGGTCGTGTGCTGTCGGTGCGCGATCTCGCGCGCAACCGCGCGGTGAAATCCGCCAGGCTCGATCCCGCGCGCATCGCCACGCTGTACGGCCAGAAGCAGGAAGAGCGGCGACTGGTGCGGATCGCCGAAGTGCCGCCGATGCTCACCGACAGCCTGCAGGCTGTCGAGGACCGCGATTTCGCGCGTCATATCGGCATCGATATGAGCGGCATGGCGCGCGCGCTGTTCCTGTGGGTGACCTCGTTCGGCGAGATCAAGCAGGGCGCCAGCACGCTGACCCAGCAGCTCGCGCGCTCCGGTCTGCTCGGGATCGGCAAGGAACAGACCTATACCCGCAAATTCAACGAAATCCTGTATGCGTTGATCATCGACGCCCGCTACGAGAAGGGCGTGATCCTGGAGGCTTATCTAAATCAGGTTGATATTGGCCAACGCGGTTCGCAGGCGATCCATGGCTTCGCGTCGGGCGCCGAGTTCTATTTCGGCCGCCAGCTCGATGATCTGACTACCGAACAGATCGCGATGCTGGTCGGTCTGGTCAAGGGACCGTCCTGGTACAACCCGCGCAAACAGCCGGAGCGTGCGCTCGGGCGACGCAACTGGGTGCTGGCGAAGATGCTCGAAACCGGGATCATCGACCAGAAGGAACACGATCGCGCGGTCAAGGCGCCGCTGGGCGTGACCGATGTGCCCGGCAGCATGGTCGCGAACCGGTTCCCGGCCTATGTCGATCTGGTCCGCCGCCAGTTGGCGCGCGATTACTCCGAAGAAGAACTGCAGGGCGCCGGTCTGACCGTGCTCACCAGCATGTCGCCGTCGGCCCAGGCCTATGCCGAAGGTGCGGTCACCCGGACGATGAAATCGCTCGGCACCTCGCGCCGTCCGCCGCTGCAGGCGGGCGTGGTGGTCACCGATGTGCACACCGGCGAAGTGGTGGCGGTGATCGGCAGCCGCAGTTTCGACGAACACGGCTTCAACCGCGCGGTGCAGGCGCAGCGCCCGGTGGGCTCGCTGCTCAAACCGTTCGTGTATCTGCTGGCGCTGGCGCAGCCGGACAAGTTCTCGCTGGCGACGCCGGTCGACGATTCGCCGGTCACCATCACCCTCGACAACGGCAAGCGCTGGCGCCCCGGCAATTCCGATGGACGCAGTCACGGCACCGTGCGCCTGATCGACGCGCTGGCGCATTCCTACAATCAGTCGACGGTGCGGGTAGGCATGGCCGTGGGGCCGCAGCGTCTGGGCGATCTGCTGCGCACGCTCGCGGGCATCGATGCCGGCCGGAATCCGTCGCTGATTCTCGGTTCGCTCGACCAGAGTCCGTACGCGATGGCCCAGCTCTACCAGTTCCTCGCCTCCGGCGGCGAGATCCAGCCGCTGCACGCGGTGCGCGGTGTGCTCGATGCCAACGGCAAGGCGCTCAACCGCTACGACGACGCGCCCAAGCCGGCGCAGGCCGGCGATGCGGTTGCCGCGCGGCTGGTGACTTCCGCTTTGCAGGTGGCGGTGAGTTCGGGCACCGGCCGTCAGCTGATCAGCGATGGCCTCGGCCGCCTGCAGCCCGCCGGCAAGACCGGCACCAGCAACGACAGCCGCGACAGCTGGTTCGCCGGCTGGACCGGCGATCATCTCGCGGTGATCTGGGTCGGCAACGATCAGAACGCGTCGACCGGCCTCTACGGCGCCACCGGCGCGATGCGGGTGTGGTCGGGGCTGTTCTCGCGGCTGCCAAGCGCGCCGCTGCAGGTCAACAGCAAGGGCATCGATGTGCAGTGGGTCGCCGGTGCGCACAGCACCGATGCGGGCTGCGCGGGTGCGCGAAGACTTGGTTTTGTCGCGGGCTTCGCGCCGCCCTACCAGCCGTGTCTGCTCGCGGAACCCGATGGCAGCGAAACCGTGGACGGCGAAGCTGCCGGAGAACAACAGGGCTTCTGGAGCCGGATTTTCGGCCTGGGCGAGCGTGCCACCGGCAGCGGCGACGAAGAGGCGCAGCGCCGCCAGCAACAGCAGCGCGAAGCGCGCGAGCAGCAGGAGCGCGATGACGCGGAAGACGAACGCTATCGCGAACAGCAGACGCGCGACGAAGAACGTATCCAGCGCGCGAACGATGCGCGGTACGCCGAACAACGCGCCCGCGACGAGGCCTATCGCGAAGCGCGTGAACGCGAAGACCGCGAACGTCGCGAGCGCGAGGAAGAAGAGCGCCGCGAGCGCGAGCGGCGAAATCAACCGCAGGGCATGCTCGATCGGCATGCCGCTGTCGAAGTGGGTATCGCATGAGCCGCCGTCTCGTCCTCTGTGCGTGCGTTGCCCTGCTCGCCGCCTGCAGCAGCGGGCCGCCGGTGCTGGAATGGCACGGTCCGTCGCCGGAGCAACTGGTCGCCGGGATCCGCGATGCAGGCGCGCCCGCGCCGGGCGAGCTGGACGTGCAGCCGCTGCGCGATCCGATGGTAGAGGACCTGCGCGTGCAGGCGACGCAGTTCGAACGCCAGCAGCGCTATGCCGATGCGGCGGCCGCGCTGGACAAGGCGCTCGCGCTTTCGCCCGAGGATCCGGCGCTGCTGCAGGAGCGCGCCGAAATCGCGGTGCTGCAGAAGGATCTGGACAAGGCTGGGGCGCTGGCGAGCAACGCCTACGCGCTCGGCGCCAAGGTCGGTCCGCTGTGCCGGCGGCATTGGGCCACCATCCGTCAGCAGCTCGCGCTCCGCCAGCGCCGATTGGAGCTGCCCGAGGGCGGCAAGCGGCTCAAGAGCGACGCAATCACGCAGTGGCAACGCGATCAGTCCGACACCAACGTCGCCATCGCCGAAGCCGCGCGCCATCAGGCCGACTGCACGCTCACCGGCCCGCCGCGGTACTGACGGCGTGCACCGGGCTTCCGATGTCCGCAGCGGCGACGATGCCGCCGCCGACGACACGATACCCACGTCGCGTTCCGCGCTGGCCCGCGCGTGCCGCGATGCGCTCAGCGACGGCGGCGCGCTCGCGGTCAAGATCGAAGGCTTCGCGCCGCGCGTATCGCAGCAACAGCTGTCGATGGCGACCGCCGAAACCGTCGAAGACCGCGCGGTGCTGCTGGCCGAAGCTGGCACCGGCACCGGCAAAACCTTCGCGTATCTGGTTCCGGCGCTGCTGTCGGGATTGAAAACGATCGTTTCGACCGGCACCCGCGCGCTGCAGGACCAGCTGTATCACCGCGATCTGCCGCGTGTGCGCGATGCGCTCGGCGTCGGTATCAAGACCTCGCTGCTGAAAGGTCGCGCCAATTACCTGTGCAAATACCGGCTCGAAAAAAGCAAGGGCGAGCCTCGCTTCGCCAGCAAGGATCAGATCACCCACTTCCAGCGCATCGTCGCCTGGAGCGGGCGCACGCGGATGGGCGATCTGGCCGAACTCGACGCCCTGCCCGAGGATTCGCCGCTGCTGCCGATGGTCACCTCGACTACCGACAACTGCCTCGGCAGCGAATGCCCGTTCTGGGACGACTGCTTTGTGGTGCAGGCGCGGCAGCGCGCGCAGGCGGCGGACGTGGTCGTGGTCAATCATCATCTGCTGCTCGCCGATCTGGCCCTGAAGCAGGAAGGCTTCGGCGAAATCCTGCCCGGCGCGCAGGTGTTCGTGGTCGACGAGGCGCACCAGTTGCCGGAACTCGCGGCGCAGTTTTTCGGCGAAGGCCTGAGCGCGCGGCCGCTGGTGGAAGTCGCGCGCGATGCGCTGGCCGAATGCAAGACCACCACCGGCGCGCTGGCGGTGCTGCAGACACCCGCACGTGAACTGGAAGAAGCGGCCCGCGATCTGCGCGTGGCGATGGAACCATTGCCGCCGCGCGGCACCCGCTGGCGGGCGATGCAGGAGCCCGGTGTATTCGATGCCCTGGGTGCGTTGGACGACGCGCTGTGCGCATTCATCGACGCGCTGGCGCCGTTGCGCGAATCCGCGCCGGGCTTCGACAGCTGTCATGCGCGCGCGCTCGACAATCGCGCGCGTCTGCTGCGCTGGGCGCCGCCGGATTTCGCGCGGCGACGCGAATTCGCGGAAGACGGCGACGGCGCGCAACTGCGCGCTGATTTACAGGAAACCGTGGACGAGGAGTTCGTCGAGAACGATGGCGACCCCACCCTCTCCCCCGACCCCTCTCCCGGCGGGAGAGGGGAGAAAGCGAAGCCCTACGATGTGCGCTGGTACGAGCTGTCGCCGCGCGGCTTCCGCCTGCAGCGCACGCCGCTGGATGTATCCGGGCCGCTGCGCAACCATCGCGAACAATCGCGCGCGGCCTGGGTGTTCACCTCGGCGACGCTGGCGGTGGCCGGCGGTTTCGATCATCTGTCGGTGCGGCTCGGTCTGGACGCGCCGCGCACCCTGCTTGCGCCGAGTCCCTTCGACTGGCCGCACCAGGCGCTGTGTTATCTGCCGCAGCGCATGCCCGAGCCGAACTCGCGCGATTACACCAGTGCAGTGATCGATGCCGTGCGCCCGGTGCTCGAAGCCTCTGGCGGCCGCGCGTTCGTGCTGTTCGCTTCGCATCGTGCGCTGCGCGAAGCGGCCGAGCTGTTGCGCAATGGTCCGTGGCCGCTGTTCGTGCAGGGCGAAGCGCCGCGCTCGGTGCTGCTGCAGCGGTTTCGCGATTCCGGCAACGGTGTGCTGCTTGGGGCCGCGAGCTTCCGCGAAGGCGTGGACGTGGCCGGCGATGCGCTGAGCGTGGTCGTCATCGACAAACTGCCGTTCGCCGCGCCCGACGATCCCGTTTTCGAAGCGCGGCTGGATGCGATCCGTCGCGAAGGCGGCAATCCCTTCCGCGACGAGCAGCTGCCGCAGGCGGTGATCGCGTTGAAGCAGGGCGTGGGCCGCCTGATCCGCACCGAGACCGATCGCGGCGTGCTGGTGCTGTGCGACCCGCGCCTGATCGGAAAATCCTACGGACGTACCTTCCTCGACTCGCTGCCGCCGTTCGCGCGCACCCGGTCGCTGGAGGATGTGCGGGCGTTTTTCGCCGAAGCGACGTAGGTCGGGCCAGGGCCCGACCTACAATAGCCTCATGAAACTTCTCGCCTTCGAACTGTCCACCGAAGCCTGCTCCGTCGCCCTCTGGGTCGACGGCGAGGTGCGCGAACGCTACGACATCGCGCCGCGTCGCCATGCCGAACTCGCGCTGCCGTGGGCCGAGGCGCTGCTTGCCGAAGCCGGCATCGCCAGGTCGCAGCTCGACGCCATCGCTGTCGGTCGTGGTCCCGGCGCGTTCACCGGTGTGCGCCTCGGTGTGGCGATCGCGCAGGGCATCGCGCTGGCGCTGGATCGTCCGGCAGTGCCGGTGTCCACGCTCGCAGCGCTGGCGCTGCGAGCAGTGCCGCTGGGTGCGGGCGAGGGCGCTTCGGTGCTCGCGGCGATCGATGCGCGGATGAATGAGGTCTACGCCGCGCGTTATGTGCTCACGGCCGAACACGGCGCGCTGTGGCCGAAGCCCACCTCGGACGAACAGGTGCTTCCGCCCGATGCCGTATCGCTGCCGGAACATGGCGACACCTGGTTCGGCGTCGGCACGGGCTTCGGCGCGCTCGGCGGCGTGCTGCAGTCGCGTCTGCCGTCGGGCTGGCGCGCAGTCGATGCCGAAGCGCTGCCGCACGCCGCCGATGTCGTGCGCTTGGCGCACATCGCACTGTTGCGCGGCGAGTCGGTCGCGCCCGAAAAACTCGAACCCGCCTACCTGCGCAATCAGGTGGCGCTCACTCTTGTCGAACAGCAGGCGCTGCGCGCGTCCCGTTCGTGATCGCAAAGGAATCCTCGTCGATGAAGGCTCCGATCCATGTTGTTCTAAAGCGCACGATGGCGGTCTGCGCGCTGCTCTTGTCATGCGTCGCCAGTCTTGCGCAGGCGCAGACGCAAGTGTGGGAGGGTACGCTGGGCAAATCGTCGATCGTGGTGAAATTGGATGCGCCGGACGATGGTGGCGGCATCAATGGCCAGTATTTCTATCGCAGACATCGTCACGGCATCGATCTGACCGGCAGCCGTGCGGCGGACGGCAGTCTCGCGCTGGAAGAACAGATCTACGTAGAGGGCGATCAGGGTCGCTCGAGATGGGAGTTGAAGCACGGCGATGAGATGGTCGTCGGCGAGTGGATCGGCAAAGACCGGCGTTTGCCGATCCGTCTGCGCAAAGTGTCGATATCGACGCTGCCGGCCACCGAAGATCCCGCGCTCGCGGATATGCGCGAGCGGGATCCCTATCTTTTCCTGCAGTTGCAGGGCCTGCCGCTCAAGGCCGGCAAGCTGGAAACCGTCGGCGGATACCGGCTGCAGTGGTGGCGCGAGCCGACCAGCGAGGTCGAGTTGTTCCGAGTGATCTCGGGCTATCCCGAGGCGCGGCTGCCGGCGATCAATCTGGCGCTGGCGCGCGCGCAGTGGAAGCAGATCCAGAGTTATCTCGACTGCACCGCATCCAGCCTGTCGGATTACGCATCGACCACGACCCTGCGCTACATCGGCAAGGATGCGTTGAGCGTCAGTCTGTATACCGATTATTACTGCGGTGGCGCGCATCCGGATTTCGGCGACGGCCCGCTCAATCTCGACCCGCGCACCGGGCGCGAATTGGCGCTGGAGGATGTGCTGTGGCTCGGCAAAGGCGCGCCGCCCGCCTACGGCGACGGCGACAATCAAGCGTGGTACGACTATCGCAACGAGGTGTTTGCGCCGTGGGTCGCCGTGCAGATGGGCAAGCTCTATCCGAAGGAATTCTCGGGAGAGGCCAACGAAGATTGCAGCTACGAGATGGAAGACATCTGGGACTTCCCGACCTGGTACATCACCAGAAAAGGCGTGTACCTGGGCGCGATCTTCCCGCGCGTGGGCAGGGTTTGCGACAACCCGGAGTGGTCGATCCTGCCGTGGTCGGTGGTGGACAAGCATCACGGCGCGGTGCGCATCGAGCCTTGACGGCATAGGCCATCAGTCACGGGAACTCCGGGATACCTTTGCCGGTCGATATCCGATAGACCCATTGCGAGGATAAGCCAGATGACGCAGAGCGCACCGGCCGCAGACAGCAAGAAGAAGATTGCATTCTGGCGCGGCGAATGGGCCTCGTTCGCGATGATGATCCTGCTGTTGACCGTCGCCCGGACGTCGCTTGCCAACCATTACCAGGTGCCCAGCGGTTCGATGGAGCCGACGCTGATGCCCGGCGACCGCGTTGCGGTGAACATGATGGCCTACGGCCTGCGCGTCCCGTTCACCGACATCGAACTGATCGATCGCGGCGAGCCGCAGCGCGGCGATGTGGTCGTGTTCAAGTCGCCTGCCGACGGCACACGCCTGATCAAGCGGGTGGTCGCGGTCGGCGGCGATACCGTTGCGCTGGTCGATGGCCGGCTGTGGATCGACGGCCAACCGCTGCAGGATGCCGACGCGGGCGACATCGAACATTTCGGCGCGCGCGAAGTGCATCTGAATCTGCGCGACGGCGGCGGCCCGGATGTCGCCACCGGTACGATCCCCGCTGGCATGGCGCTGGTGCTGGGCGATCATCGCGGAAACAGCGCGGATGGCCGTTTTTTCGGGCTGGTGCCGATGAAATCGCTCTACGGCAAGGCCACGGCGGTGTACTACCGCAGCGGCGAGGGCTTCGGCTGGACACGGCTCTGATCGCCGAAGCGTAGGTCGGGCCCTGGCCCGACAATGAGGTGCTTCCGATGGCTTCAAACGATGGTCGAAACAGCTTCGATCATCGAACAATGCGAACGTATGGATGGCGATGTCGGGCCAGGGCCCGACCTATTCGTCGATCAGCCTACCGCCACGCAGGAACTGCCAGGTGCGAACGACGTTGAGGATGTCCGGATCTTCCGGCTTAACCCGGTTGTGGGTCGGTCTTCGGATCGTTCTGATTACGCACCGGAGGTCATGCGCGCGCGCTTGCCCAATAGCCAGTGCGGGATGAAGACCAGAAGATTCACCAGCAACGCCAGCAGGCATTTGACGAGTGTCTGCCAGCCTTCTCGCTGTTCCCGTCCGAGCAGTTTCGCCAATTCGGCTTCGCGTCGCACGGTGATTTCGGCTTCCGTGTATCGATCGCATTGTTCGGAGTTGTCCGACGCGGCGACGGATGTACCTTCTCCGCTGTTCCAACCTTGTAAGTGCGCTTCTCCCGGCATCCCGGGCGGGGCTGCATCGCGTGGGCCCGCACAACCAGGCATGCGATGCCGGAAGCTGTCGTTGTCCCGATAGTTCTCGTAGAAGTAGCCGTTGATCGTGAAATCCGGTTTCGCGATTTCGAGTGCGCTCCACGCAACGATGCCGAGCGTGATGGTGGTGCAGACGATCGTCGCGAAGCACACCGCCAAGGCGTAGATTTCGAGAATGGTTTTCTTCATGGGCGTGTCCATCCAGCGGTGGTGTTCATTCATCCATCAACGCGCCGCCCGGCAGGAACTGCCAGGTGCGCACGACATTGAGGATGTCCGGGTCTTCCGGCGTCTTCGGCAGCGGCGGGTAGGGTTCGGCCAGCTTCGCGATCCGTAGGGCGGCGTCGTCGAGCAGGGGAATCCCGCTGGACTGCACGATATCGGCGCGCTCCACCGAACCGTTGCGGCGGATGCCGATATTGATGACGACAGTGCCCGAGAGCTGCCGGCGGCGCGCTTCGTCGGGATAGTTGAGATTACCGACGCGCTCGGCGCGGTCGACCCAGGCGCGCAGGTAGTTGGCCCATGCGTATTCCTGGGTGCTGGCCGAGATGAATTTGCGGCTCGGGCGTTTGGCGTAGCGGGCCGAGCGCAGATGGATCTCGGCCGCCAGCCGGGCCATTGCCATATCGTGTTCGATCTTCTGCGGCCCGACACGCTTCGGAGTTTCCGTGGCCTGCTGGGCCCGGCTCGGGGCCGCCAGGCGGGTTTCGCTGTTGGGACTGGCCACGACCCGGGCCTCCGGCGGCGGTTGCGGCGTCGGCGACTGCGCCCGCACCGCTTGCGGCGCAACTCCGGTTTCGGTCTGCGGCACCGTGCCAGGCTGCGGGTCGCGCGGGCGGCTGGCCTTGTCGTGTTCGCCGCCGCCCTGGTTGTTGGCCTGGGCGAGAAAATCCGCCTGCTTCTGAGTCAGCGGGCTCTGGGTCTGGGTCAGGATCACATCCAGCATCGGCACCACCGGCGCCGCCCGCTCCAGCGCGAACCCCACGCCCAGGATCAACAGCCCGTGGAACAGCAGCGACAGCACCAGGGTCGCTCCGAGGCGCTGGTCTTCGCCGATGACCGGCGGCGGGGGGAGGGAAGCGGTCGACGCGGACATCGGTTATGCCGTCGCCTCCAGGGCGTCGAACAGCAGCCCGGCGATGTTCAGACCGAACTGTTTGTCCAGCTCGCGGATGCAGGTCGGGCTGGTGACATTCACCTCGGTGAGATGGTCGCCGATCACGTCCAGACCCACGAAGCGCATGCCGCGTCGCTTCATCTCGGGGCCGACCTGGGCGGCGATCCAGCGGTCCCGCTCGGTCAGCGGACGCCCCTCGCCGCGGCCGCCGGCGGCAAGATTCCCTCTGAATTCATCGCCTTGCGGAATCCGCGCCAGACAGTAATCCACCGGCACACCGTCGATCAGCAGAATGCGCTTGTCGCCCTGCACGATCTCCGGCAGGTAGCGCTGGATCATCACCAGATGCGCGCCACCGCCGGTCAGGGTCTCCAGAATCACGTTCAGGTTGGGGTCGCCGGCGCGGGACCGGAAGATCGAGCGCCCACCCATGCCGTCGAGCGGCTTCAGCACCACCTCGCCATGCTCGGCTGCGAAGGCTTTCAGGGCGGGCGCTTGTCGCGAAACCAGGGTCGGTGGACAGCACTGCGGGAATTCCAGCGCCGCGAGCTTTTCGTTGTGGTCGCGCAGCCCCTGCGGGTCGTTGACGACCAGCGCGCCTGCGCGTTGGGCGAAGCTCAGGATCAGTGTGTCGTGGAGGAAATCGGAATCCACCGGTGGATCCTTGCGCATCAGGATCAGATCGGCGGAACCCAGCGCACGGTGTGACGCAGGTCCGGTTTTGAACCAGCCTGCGACGTCGTCGCGCACGGTCAGCGAAGACACCTCCGCGTACGCCGCGCCGTCGCGCATCGTCAATGCGCCGGGTGTGACGTAAAAAAGCGGATAGTGACGCTGCTGGGCTTCGAGCAACATCGCAAATGTGGAGTCTTTCGCAATTTTGATCGACTCGATCGGGTCCATGACCACGAGCACGTCGCGCGAGAGTTTCGGCATACCGCGTTCACCTGCAAACATTCGTCTGCTCGGATGGTAACAAGGCGACGCCACCGAAGCCCGACTTCTCGTTCTTGGCTGGGAAATTGCTAATGTAAACTTGACAGTCCAGCGACAGACTGGGATATAGGTGTCTGAAAATGATGACAAACCAGCAACACGGTCATCGAACGCCGGAGGCATGGGGAGACGTGATGACGCAAGACGAGAATCCAGCCGGCGGCCTTCAGGGCTTGCGGGTGATGGTGATCGACGATTCGAAGACCATCCGCCGTACCGCCGAGACCCTGCTCAAACGAGAAGGGGCCGAAGTGGTGACGGCGACCGACGGCTTCGAGGCTTTGGCCAAGATCGCGGACCAGCATCCGCAGATCATTTTCGTCGACATCATGATGCCGCGCCTGGACGGCTACCAGACCTGCGCGTTGATCAAGAACAACCAGGTCTTCAAGCACACGCCGGTGATCATGCTGTCCTCCAAGGACGGCCTGTTCGACAAGGCGCGTGGCCGGATCGTGGGTTCGGAGCAATACCTGACCAAGCCCTTCACCCGCGAAGAGCTGATCGAAGCCATCCGCAAGCACGTCAACGCCTGACCGGGGGGACAGGCAACCATCATGGCCCGCATTCTGCTGATCGAAGATTCGCCGACCGATACCGCGGTGCTCACGCGCCTGCTGGAGCGTCATGGCCATCAGGTCATCGCTTCCACCAGCGCCGAGGACGGAATCGATGTCTGCAAACGCGAATTGCCGGATGTGGTACTGATGGATGTCGTGCTGCCGGGCATGAACGGCTTCCAGGCCACCCGCGCGCTGTCGCGCGAGCCAACGACCAAAACCATTCCGGTGCTGATCGTCAGCACCAAGGGCATGGATACCGATCGCGCCTGGGGCTTGCGTCAGGGCGCCAGGGACTACATCGTCAAACCGCCGAGCGAAGATGCGCTGATCGCCCGGATCGACCAATTGCTCGGGGGCCGCGCATGAGCGCAGACGACATCATGAATATCGATGGCGCTGTCGATGATGCCGCATTCATCGATGCGTTCGAGACCCTCGCCGAATACGAACGGCGCAGCCTCGCCCATGTCGCCGGCTTGCCGGAACAACTGCAGGCCGCCGGCCTGTGGCGCGGCATCGGGTTCCGCATCGGTCAGCGCAGGCTGGTTTCCAACTACGAAGCGGTGGCGGAAATCCTGACCGTCCCGCAGATCACGCCGGTGCCCGGTGCGCACAGCTGGATGCTCGGCGTCGCCAACGTGCGCAGCAACCTGCTGCCGGTGGTGGATCTCAAGCAGTTCCTCGAAGGCGCACGCTCGGTGCTGCACGAGGGGCATCAGAAAGTGATGGTGCTGCGTCAGCCCGGCGGCGACGTGGCGGTGACCATCGACGAGCTGTACGGCCAGCGCTCCTTCATGGACGAGCAGCAGGTCGAACCCGAAGACCTGGCCGACGGGCGTTACGCCGGCTTCATCGACCGCGCATACCGGGTCGCGGACGACGTCTGGGGCGTTTTCAGCCTCGATCGTCTTGTCCGCACGCCTGAATTCCGACACGCCGCCGTCTGACGGCACACACTTTCACTGCAACAGTTCAAACGAGATAGAGGCGAGACATGAGCACTGTGATGGATAGCGTCGCCGGCAAAGGCCGCAGTCAGAGCACGACCCTTTGGCTGTGGATCCTGGCGATATCGCTGCTCTTCTTCGCGGGCAACACGGGCTATGCCTTGTGGAAGACCGCGCGCTTCGGCGGGGCCAACACCTCCGCGTCGAATCTGCAGGTGAATTCGCAGAAACTGGCGAACCTCGGACGCGAGGCGATCAATGGCGACGCCACGGCCTTCAAGGCCTTCGCAGTCACCAAGGACCAGATCGTCGCCGACGTGAAGCTGCTCAACGACCGCTTCGGCAACGCGCCCGACGTGTCCGGTCCCATCAGCACCGTCACCTCGACGTGGACGCCGATGGGCAAGAACGCTGATCAGGTGATCGCATCCGAGGCCGCGGTGCTCGCGTTGTCCGACAAGGCCAAGCGTTTCACCGACCGCGTACCGCAGCTTCAAGCCCAGCTCGACGAAGTCGTGCGCGCGATGTCCGCCAGCGGCGCGCCGTCTTCCCAGATCTATATCGCGCTGCGTCAGGTGGTGTTGGCCGCATCGATGGCCCGTCGCGTCGCCGAAATCCGCGCTGGCGGCCCGGGCGCCGCACTCGCTGGCGACGCGCTCAACCGCGATGCCGGCGTGTTCGCGCAGGTGTTGAACGGCCTGCGCAACGGCGATCAGGCCATGAACGTGCAGAAACTCGGCAACGCCGCGGCCTTGGGCGCGCTGAATCAAGCCAATGGCCAATGGACCGACATGAAGAAGGATCTCGACGCGATCCTGGCATCGTCGCAGAGCCTGTTCCGCGCCCAGTCGGCCGCCACCGAATTGACCGCCGGCGCCGACCGTCTGCTCGGCGACAGCGAGAATCTGTTCCGCGCGTTCACCGCGTTCGGTTCGCTGCGCGACACCAGCATTCTCGGCAACATCTGGGTCAGCATCATCTCCGGTCTGACCGCGTTGGCCTCGATCATCTTCCTGGTCTTCAGCCTCAACCGCGCGCAGAGAAGCCGGTTCGAAAGTTCGATGGAACTCAACAACCGCAACCAGGAGGCGATCATGCGCCTGCTGGACGAAATGGGTTCGCTCGCCGAAGGCGACCTGACCGTGAAGGCGACCGTGACCGAGGACATGACCGGCGCGATCGCGGACTCGATCAACTTCGCGGTCGAACAGCTCCGCAGCCTGGTGCAGACCATCAACGACACCTCGGTGCAGGTGGCGTCCAGTGCCCAGGAGACCCAGGCGACCGCGATGCATCTGGCCGAGGCCGCCGAGCATCAGGCGCAGCAGATCAATACCGCCACCAGCCGCATCAACGAAATCGCGACCTCGATCGGCCAGGTGTCGCGCAACTCCGCGGAGTCCGCGGACGTGGCGCAGCGCTCGGTGGAACTGTCCACCAAGGGCGCAGGCGTGGTGCGTCAGACGATCGTCGGCATGGACTCGATCCGCGGCCAGATCCAGGAAACCTCGAAGCGAATCAAGCGTCTTGGCGAAAGCTCGCAGGAAATCGGCTCGATCGTCGAACTCATCAACGACATTTCCGAACAGACCAACATCCTCGCGCTGAACGCGGCCATCCAGGCAGCCTCGGCCGGTGAGGCGGGTCGCGGGTTCGCGGTGGTGGCCGACGAAGTGCAGCGACTCGCCGAACGCACCTCCAACGCGACCAAGCGAATCGAAGCGCTGGTGCAGACCATTCAGTCCGATACCAACGAAGCGGTGAGCTCGATGGAGCAGACGACTTCCGAAGTGGTCGCAGGCGCAAGACTGGCCGAGGACGCGGGTACCGCGCTGGGCGAAATCGAAACGGTGTCGAACACCCTCGCCAGCCTGATTCAGGGCATCTCCAGTGCCGCGCAGCAGCAGTCCGCTGCGGCGACGGACATCACCCAGACGATGACCACGATTCAGTCGATCACCGCGCAGACTTCGGAGGGCGCGAACCAGACCGCAGAGTCGATCGGAAACCTCGCGCAACTGGCGGCAGACCTGCGCCGTTCGGTCGCCGACTTCAAGCTCCCGGCCTGAGCCGACGAATCGCTGCGGAGCACTAGCGAGATGATCCGAATGTTTTCCGATCTTGAAACCGGACGCGCAGTCGCCGGTGGGGGCGCACGATGACTGCCCTCCACGAGGCGATCGAATACAGCGCGCTGGGCTGGGTCAAACCCGAGCTCGACGAAACCCTGCGCCTGGTCCGCGTCGAGGTCGAAGGCTTCGCCGACGATCCGTCCGACACCAGCCGCATGCGCGTCTGTACCGAGCTCCTGCACCAGGTGCAGGGCACCCTGCGCATGGTGGAGTTGTACGCCCCGGCGATGGTCGCCGAAGAAATGGAACGGCTGTCGGTCGCCTTGCAGAACGGCGAGGGTGTCGCCGGCTGCAGTCTCGATCGCGACATCGCCTGTTCCGCGCTGATGCGCGGCGTGGTGTTGCTGCCCGATTACCTCGAACGTTTGCAGAGCGGCCACAAGGAAATCTCGATCGTTCTGCTGCCGATGCTCAATGAGCTGCGCGCCGCCCGCGGCGAAGCTGGTCTGAGCGAAAGCGCGCTGTTCGTGCCGGATCTTGATCGCGCACTGCCGGCGACGCTGCCGCGTGCCGCCGCGCAGCCGGCCGCTGCCCGCGCCAACGAAGTCGCGCCGCATCTCGCGCGTCTTCGCGATGCGTTGCGCGCATGGCCGGAACAGGGCGCGCCCGGCGACAGCGAAGGGCTGCATTTCGCGGCCGAAGCGCTGCTCGCGCGCACTGCCGACGAATCCCAACGCCGTATGCTGTGGGTGGCCTCGATGGTCGCCAGCGCACTGCGCGACGGTGCGATGACATCCAGCCCCGGTCTGCGTCAGGCGTTCGCCAGCGTCGACCGAGAAACCCGAGGCGTCTTCGACCAGGGCGGATTCGATGCGCCGCGTCCCGACGCCGCGCTCGAACCGACCCGTCAGTTGCTGTACCACGTCGCGCACAGCGAGTCGGTGCATCCGGCATTGATGAAGCTGCGCGAAGTCTTCGACCTCGACGCGCTGCGTCCGACCGAGTCCGAACTCGACCACGCCCGCGGCAGCGTCGCCGGCCGCAATCGTTCGCTGCTCGACACCGTCGCTGCGGCGGTCAAGGAAGATCTGCTGCGCGTGAAGGACGCGCTCGATCTGTACCTGCGCACCAACCAGAACGATCCGTCGGCACTGCAACCGCAGGCGGAAGCCTTGCAGCGCGTCTCCGATACGCTCGGTATGCTCGGCCTCGGTCTCGCGCGCACCCTCGTGCAGCAACAGCGCGAAGCGATGCAGGAAATCGTCGATGGCAAGCGTAAAGCCGACGAAACCGCATTGCTCGATATCGCCGGCGCGCTGCTGTACGTCGATGCCTCGCTCGACGATCAGGTCGCGCGTCTGGCCAGCGGCGACGGTGCCGACACCGAGGACGATCTCGCCGGCTCCGAAGCCCGCAAGGTGCTCGATGTGCTGGTGCGCGAAGCGATCGCCAACTTCGCGTCCGCGCGCCAGGCCTTCGATGCGTTCGTCGAAACCAGTTGGACTCATTCCGAACTGGTACCGATCCCGAAACTCCTGCGCGACGTGTCCGGTGCGCTGAACATCCTCGAATTGCCGCAGCCGGCGCAGTATCTCGACGGCGTACGGATGTACACCGAAATCGAACTGCTCGATCGCCATCGCATTCCGAACGGTCGTCAGCTCGACACCTTCGCGGATGCGCTCGCCAGTCTCGAGTACTACCTGGAAGCGTTGCGCGACCGTCGCGCCACCCGCGACGGCATCCTCGATATCACCCGCAACAGTCTGGAAACCCTGGGCTATTGGCCGCTGCCGGCCGAGCGCATCGTCGCACCTGCGGCCGAGTCGACCGATTCCGCGCCGACGGCCATCGATGCCACGCCTGAAGCGCCCGTTTCCTTGCTGGAACCGGCCGCGCTGTCCGCTGCGCAAGTGTCTGCCGTCGAATCGCCGGCCATCGCATCTCCCGCTGAAGAACGGTTCGTTGAAGCGGTGGTCGAAGCGCCCGCGCTCGAAGCGCAGGCGATCCAGGAGCAGCTCACCGGGAAGCCGCTCACTGAGGAGCCGCTCGCCGAAGCGCCGGCCGTCATCGCCGCCGAGCCGCCGACCGCACCTTTCGTTCCCCTGTTCCTGCCGCCGCGCGAAACCCCGCCTGCGCGGATGGCCGACGAAATCCCGCCTGCAGCGGCCCCCGACGTCGTTCCAGGACCGGCCTCGGCCGGCTTCGACACCACCAGCGACGATATCGACGACGAAATCCGCGAAATCTTCCTCGAAGAATTCGAAGAGGAAATCGCCAATCTCGGACAGTTGTTGCCGGCATGGAAAGCCGATCCCAGCAATATCGAACGTTTGCAGCCGGTGCGTCGCGTGTTCCACACGCTCAAGGGCAGCGGCCGTCTGGTCGGCGCCAAGACGCTCGGCGAGTTCAGCTGGAAGATCGAGAACATGCTGAACAAGGTGCGCGACGGGCATCGCCCGGCGACGTCTCCGGTGATCGCGACCGTCGAGCAGGCCTACGCTGCCTTGCCGCAACTGCATGCTGCGCTGCGCGGCGATGGCGCGGTCACGGCCGATCTGCACGCGATCGAAGCCTTTGCCGAACGCATCGCCGGCGGCGAAGAGGTGATGCCCGTGGCAGCGGCGGCTGCGACCGTCGTCGAGGCGGCGCCGGTCGTCGCTTTCGAGGCGGTGACGGCGGATTTCACGGCCGGTGCGCTCCTCGAATCCGAAGACGAAGGCATTCCGGTCAGCGTCGATGCGGTCCTGTTCGAGATTCTGCAGGCGGAAGTCGGCGGTCATCTCAACACCATCGACGGTTGGCTGGCGCGCGCGCGCAGCGCACCGGTTGCCGCAGACGAGCCGCTGGTCCGTGCGATCCACACCATGAACGGTGCGTTCGCGATGACCGAAGTGCCGTCGATCACCGATGCGCTGACCCCGGCCGAAGGCTATGTCCGCCGCCTGCTCGCGTCCGCGGGCGTGGCCGACGCCGAAGGCGTGGCCGCGATCACCGAATTGACCCACCGCGTCCGCGACACGATCAGCGCGTTGTCCGTTGCGGGCGGCCGCGTGCCGCATTGCGATGCACTCGCAGCGCGACTCGCCGCGCTGCGCGATCGTCTACCGGAATCCAGGCCGGTCAGTGTGGTCGATGAGCCTCTTGACCTTGCGCACGACGAAACCCATGCGCCTCGCGACATCGAACTGACCGATCTGGATCTCAGCGCTTACGGCAATTTCGATGCAACCTCGCCGGCGCAGCCGGTCGTAGAGACCGTGGACGCCGCGTCGCAGCTCGAAGTCATGTCGTACGACGGCGATGCCGAAGACGAATTGGCCCGATTGCTTGGCCTGTCGGCCGAAGCGCCCGCCGCAGCCCCGACGCCGGTCGAGGCCGATGCGGGCGCTCCGGGCGATACGGAAAACGCCAAACGCTTGCTGGCGCTGATGGAGTCCTACGAGGCCGAACGTCTCGAAGCAGAGCGTCTCGAAGCCGAACGTCTCGAAGCAGAGCGCCTCGAAGCCGAACGCCTCGAAGCAGAGCGCCTCGAAGCAGAGCGTCTCGAAGCCGAGCGTCTCGAAGCCGAGCGTCTCGAAGCAGAGCGCCTCGAAGCCGAGCGTCTCGAAGCAGAGCGTCTCGAAGCAGAGCGTCTCGAAGCAGAGCGTCTCGAAGCCGAGCGTCTCGAAGCCGAGCGTCTCGAAGCCGAGCGTCTCGAAGCCGAACGCCTCGAAGCCGAACGCCTCGAAGCCGAGCGTCTCGAAGCCGAACGTCTCGAAGCAGAACGCCTCGAAGCCGAACGCCTCGAAGCCGAACGTCTCGAAGCCGAACGCCTCGAAGCCGAACGCCTCGAAGCCGAACGTCTCGAAGTCGAACGTCTCGAAGCTGCGCTTCGTGGACAAGGCGTGCAGGATTTCGACACACAGGAAGAAGAGCGTCTCGAAGCCGAACGCCGCGAAGCGGAACTGCTCGAAGCCGAGCGATTGCTCGCCGAAGGTGGCGAACCGGAGCCGGGTGAGCACATCGAGTTGCCGGCGTTCGCCGATTTCGGCGACATTCCCGCGGCGATCCCGCTGGTCGAAGCGGTTGCGCAGAACGCAGCGCCTGCGGATGCGGCACCGACGGTGTTGACCGGCGCAAGCGTGGTCGATCCGGACATCGGCCTGGACATGTCCGATCTGGATTCCGACCTCGTCGATATCTTCGTCGAAGAAGGTCACGATCTGCTCGATCATTCCGACCAGATGCTGGTGCGTCTGCGCGAACGTCAGGACGATCGCGAAGCGATCATCGGTCTCCAGCGCGATCTGCATACGCTGAAGGGCGGCGCGCGTATGGCGGGCATCATGGCCATCGGCGAGCTCGGCCATGCCATGGAATCGCTGCTCGAAGCTGCGGCCGAGCATCGCCTGCAGCTCGAGAAGCAGGACATCCCGCTGCTGGAGCGCGGATTCGATCGTCTGCACACGATGGTCACCCGCGTCGGCGGGCGACGCGCCGTGGCGATGCCGGACGTCCTGATCACCGCCTTCGATGCCCGCGCGATCGGCATCCCCGTCGAACTGCCCGCCGAGGCGCCGCTCGACACGCAGGCCGAGGCGCCGCTCGACACGCAGGCCGACGCCGGGACGGCCCGCGTCGAAGCAGCGTTTCCCGAATCGGTATCCGAAGACGCTGTTGGCGAAGCGCATTCGTCCGCATCGTCCGATGTCGAGGCGGTCCCCGTCGAAGAGATTTCGCTGGGCGACTATGCCTTCGAAGATTTCATCTTCGATACACCGGTCCCCGAAGCTCCTGCGGACGATCGTGCCCTCGTCGAGAACACGGTCGAAGTGGGCGAGGTTGAAGCCGGCGAACTCGTCGAGCAGACGCTGGTCGAACACCCCGTTACCGATGGCGCATTCGTCGACGATGCCATTGCTCATTTCGTCGTGCAGCCGGAGTCTGCAGCGCAAGCTCCTGCCGACGAAGTCGTTGTCGATGCCGCCAACGAAGAAGCGGTCGCCGACGCCGCTGCACCGGTGGCTCCGGCATACGCGTCGCTGCCTGCGCTGAAGCCGCTGTCGCTGCCGATGGAGTTCGGCGTCAGCGCCGACGACGAGGTCGGTCTGCGCGGTTCGCAGGAGCAGGTCCGCGTACGCGCCGAACTGCTCGACCGCCTGGTCAATTACGCCGGCGAAGTCGCGATCTACCGTTCGCGCCTCGAACAGCAGCTCGGTGCGTTCCGCGGCGCCACTGCGGAAATGGAACAGACCAACACCCGTCTGCGCGACCAGCTCCGTCGTCTCGAAATCGAAACCGAGGCGCAGATCATCGCGCGCTACCAGCGCGAGGGCGAAACCCGCGACGCGACCTTCGATCCGCTGGAACTCGACCGCTTCTCCAACCTGCAACAGCTGTCCCGCGCGCTCGCGGAAACCGCAGCCGACCTGGGCAGCCTGCACAACACGCTCGACGATCTGACCCAGGGTTACGAAACTCTGTTGCTACAGCAGTCGCGCGTGAGCTCGGAACTGCAGGAAGGTCTGATGCGCACCCGCATGGTGCCGTTCGACACCGTGGTTCCGCGCCTGCGTCGCGTGCTGCGCCAGGCCGCGACCGATACCGGCAAGCAGGTGCAACTCAAGCTCGACGGTGCGCAGGGCGAACTCGACCGCAACGTGCTGGAGCGGATGACCGCGCCGCTGGAGCACATGCTCCGCAACGCGATGGCGCATGGCCTCGAAAAACCCGCCCAGCGCAAGCAGGCAGGCAAGTCCGAAGAAGGCACGGTCACCATCGCGGTGCGCAAGGAAGGTTCGGAAGTCGTGCTGCAGATCAGCGACGACGGCGCCGGCCTCGACCGCAAGGCGATCCGCGAACGCGGCGAAACCCGCGGTCTCGTCCGCAAGGGCGCCACGCTGTCCAATGCGCAGCTCGATGCGCTGATCCTGGAGCCGGGCTTCTCCACCGCCGAGGAAGTGAGCCGGCTCGCCGGACGCGGCGTCGGCATGGACGTGGTCGCCAGCGAAGTGCGCCAACTCGGCGGCACGCTCGATATCCACTCCGAGAAGGGCGTCGGCACCATCTTCACGCTGCGTCTGCCGCAGACCCTCGCGGTCACCCAGGCGGCGTTCGTGCGCATCGGCGAAACCACGTTCGCGGTCCCGATCGCTTCGGTCCGTGGCGTCGGCCGCATCCGTCGCGAGGAACTGACGAAGGGCGATCTCACCAGCTACCGTTACGGTAATGAAGAATACGTGCTGCACGATCTGGGCAAGCTGCTCGGCCACGCACCCGCGAAAGCCGAAGGTCAGCTGCAGATGCCGCTGCTGCTCACCCGTTCGGGCGATCTGCATATCGCCGTGACCGTGGATCAGATCATCGGCAACCGCGAAATCGTGGTGAAGCCGATCGGTCCGCAGGTCGCGTCGATTCCCGGCATCTTCGGCGCTACCATCATGGGCGACGGCAGCGTCATGGTGATCCTCGACATCGCGCCGCTGGTGCGTCGTCAGGCCGCGTTGCTGCCCGAAGTCGAAGAAGATGCGTCGCAGCCTTCCGGAGAACAGCGTGCTGTGCCGCTGGTCATGGTGGTCGACGATTCGATCACCATGCGCAAGGTCAGCAGTCGTGTGCTCGAGCGCAACAACTTCGAGGTGGTCACCGCGAAGGACGGCATCGACGCTTTGGAACGGATGGTCGATCGCGTTCCGGATCTGATGCTGCTCGATATCGAAATGCCGCGCATGGACGGCTACGAGTTGGCGACCACGATGAAAGCGGATCCGCGTCTGGCCAATGTGCCGATCATCATGATCACCTCGCGCACCGGCGAGAAGCATCGCCAGCGCGCGATGGACATCGGCGTCAACCGATACCTCGGCAAGCCGTACCAGGAGAACGAGTTGATGCGCAACGTGTTCTCCCTGCTGGAGGCGGTGAGGTCCGATGCCTGACCAGTTCGCCAGGAAATCGATGCCGCGCGTCGTCCTGCTGGCGCGCGCAGGCAAGGCCGCCGACAACATCGCCGACGCGCTCCGGCAAGCGGGGGCCGAGCTGGCGCTGGTCGCCGATCCGTCGCAGACGGACGAAGCGGCGCTGCGCGCGCACGATCCCCAGGTCGTCCTGATCGCGCTGGAACCGAGCATCGAAAACGCGCTCGAAAAGTTCGATGCGCTATTGATGGATCCGACGCTGACCGTCATCTACGACGAAGCCGATCTCGCTGCGCATCGCGCCGGCTGGGATGCGGCGCGCTGGGTCCGGCATCTCTCGGCGAAACTCCGTCACGACACCAACGTGCTGCCGCCCGGGACCGAAAGCGACCAGGACTGGCAGCCGTCTCCGGGGCGGATTCCGACACCCGCCACGGCTTATGCCGATATGGATCTCGCGGTCTTCACCCGAGAAGCCGTGGCCAGCGCGGACAGTGTCCCGAGCGATGGCATGCCGGTGGAATACGCGCCGAGCCTGCATGATGCGATGCCGCTGGATGCCGCGCTGCTGGATGCGATTCCGGTACTGCATGCGGTGCAGCCACCGGCGCAGCCGCCCTCTGTCTTCGAGATCGATACCTTCGAGATCGAGTCGTTCGAAGCCGCATCGTTGGAAGCCGCTTCACCCGACCCCATCTCTCCCGCGTCGACCGAACGCGGGTCGATCGAGTTGGACACGCTGCCGTTGGACAACATGTCCATCGAAAGTCTGTCGCTGGAAAGCATGCAGATCGAGAGCACGCAGATCGAGCGCATGCAAGTCGAGAGCATGCAAGTCGAGAGCATTCAGATCGAAAGCGTGGAGATCGAGGGCATGCCCCTTGAGCGCATGACCCCTGAGACCATACGGTTCGAGGACGATGCCGACACGGCGCAGTCGACGAGCAGCGTGTCGCCGATGGATCTGGACGATGATGCGTTCTTCCTCGAAGAACTCTCGGCCGATGGTCCTGTGTCGAGCGATGTCGACATTCCGCCGATGCGGTTCGATGGTGGTTTCGATACGGACCTCGATTTCCAGGACGATTCCGAGGCCGGTCTCGATTCGGTGCCTGCCGCTGTCGCCGCACCGCGCGTGTTCGAAGAGGTGTTGTCCTTCGAGACTGCGATGGCCGAACGCACGCCTCCGGCCGAAACCGTCTCCGCGCCGCCTGTTTCCGAGCGCATGCCGTCGGCGGGTCGTGATGACTTCTTGCTCGACGGCCTGTCGCTGACCCCGGTGGACGAATCGCCAGCGGCCGCAGAAAAGCCGACAACCGCGCCGCGCGTGCACGATCTTTCGGCGCTTGAAGCGCGCATCTCCAGCCTGTCGCTGGTCGATCTGGACGATGGCGCTTCGGACAAGTCGGGCATCTCCGGCATCGATGGCGAAGTCACCGGTGTCGTTCTGGTGGAAGCCGGTCTGGGCGGCCCCGATCCCGCGCGTCAGCTGCTGTCGTCGATTCCCGCCGGGTTCCCCGCTGTCGTGCTGGTGCGCCTGCATCTGCAGGGCGGTCGCTACGATCGTCTGGTCGCGCAGATGGAGCGTGCGGCGGCGCTGCCGGTCGCGCTGGCCCAGAACGGCGTCGGTGCGCATCCCGGCACGATTTATTTTCTGCCCGACGGCATCGGTCTGGCGTCGCATCGTGGCGGACTGGAATTCACTGCGGATGGTGCTCCTGCCGAAGCCATCTTCGACGCATTGCCAGCGGGCGGCAGCGCGGTCGTATTTCTCAGCGGCAGCGATCCGCAACTGGTCGATACCGCGATGGCAGCCGGTGCGCGCGGCTCGCTGGTGATCGCGCAGTCGGCAGAAGACTGCTACGACGGCGCGGCCTGCGCCGAGCTGCGCAAACGCGGCGCCGCCTCAGGACTGCCCGCAGAACTCGCCGGCCGACTCGCGTCGCGCTGGCCCAGCTGATCCGACTTCATCGACGCGCCCCACACGAGCACTCCCGTGAACACCGCCAACACCAACGTTATTCGAGGCGTCCTCATCCAGATCGCGGGTTCGCAGCTGTTGCTGCCGAACGTAGCCACGGTCGAAGTGCTCTCGTACGCGGATCCGGAACCGATCCAGCACGCGCCGGACTGGCTGCTCGGCCAGATCCGCTGGCGCGGCTGGCGTCTGCCGATGGTGTCGTTCGCGCGCATCGCCGGCACCCATACCGAAGGTTCGTCCATCGGCACCAAGGTCATCGTGATCAAAGCGCTCGGCGGCGACCCGAAACTGCCGTACTTCGCGCTGGTGGCGCAGGGCTTCCCGCGTCTGGTGACGATTTCCCGCGACAACCTGATCGTCGACAGCGAGCACATGGAAACATTGCCCGATGGCATCCGACTGCGCGTGATGTTCAACGAGGATGTGGCGCTGGTGCCCGATCTCGACGCCGCAGAGCGGATGATCGCCGAGGTGTTGCGTCAGGCGGCGTAATCATTTCGTAGGGTGGGCCCTGGCCCACCATGACGAGGTGACCGATCGCTTCGAACGTCGATCGAAACCGTTTCGGTCATTGCAAGTCTTTGCCGTGAGTCTGCAATGGTGGGCCAAGGGGCGCGGGTCAAGTCCCGGGCAGGCGCTGCGACTATGGGCCTATGGATTTTCAGTGCTTGTTCTCTTGAGCCTTTGGGCGCGTGCAAAATCACGTTCGGCAGCCCTTTGATTGCCCTTCTGTTGGTGTGCTTTCGCCCTGATTTCGTATAGCCGTGGGTTCTTCGGCGAAAGGCTGATCGCTTCGTCGAAATCCGAGAATGCCCCTTTGATGTCGCCGGCCTGCAGTTTGTGCCTCCCTCGCGCTACAAACCAGTCATGACGCGTCGGATCGAACAAGGGTGGGTTGTCGATCAGTCGCGTGCAGGCATCGATCGCTACCTGCACATCAGTTGGACGCATGACGCAGATTTTGATGTCTTCATCGCCGTTCGAGCATCCGCCGATGCCTGCGAACAGCAGCCCGCATATCGCAGTAGTACCGAGTATTTCGAGTTTCATGGTCAGGCCTTCTCTTGCTTGATTTTTACAGGGGGCGATGATTCGAATACAAACCTTCAGAAAGCTGTCTCGAAGTCATTCCCACCGTATAGCGTCAAACGTACGTGAACAGGATCAATCTTTGCGAGATGGCGTAGGGAGTAAGTCGAGTAGGGTGACCCTTGGCCCAGCTACGGGGTTGCCGATCGCTTCGACTCCCGATCGAAGCGGTTTCGTTCATTGAAATGCTTGCCCGATAGATAGCAGCGGTGGGCCAGGGCCCACCCTACAAATCCCCGAATTTCGCCTGCAGTGCAGCGATAGCCGCCAAGCCTGCGGTCTCCGTGCGCAGCACGCGCGGGCCGAGACGCAGGCCGGTGAAGCCTGCGTTGCGCAGAATCACGCGGTCCTTCTCCGACCAGCCGCCTTCCGGCCCGATCCCGATCACGATGCCCGCCGCGTTCACCGGTGACAGCGTGTCGAAGCGATGCTCTCCGAGCGGATCTAGCGTGAGCTTCAGCGCATCCGCATCCAGCGCAGCGGCGGCTTCCGATAGGCCACGCGGCACGAGCAGTTCCGGAATGCGCGCGCGCCCGCTCTGCTCGCAGGCCGACGCGACGACGCTACGCCAGTGCGCGACCCGTTTTTCCAGGCGTTCGCCGTCGAGCCGGACTTCGGTGCGGTCGGCGAATACCGGCGCGATCGCGGCAACACCCAGTTCGGTCGCCTTCTGCAGGATCAGATCCATCTTTTCGCCGCGGGCGATGCCCTGCAGCAGCACCAGGCGCAGCGGCGATTCGTTGTCGATGGCGCGCACGTCGTTCACTTGCGCTTCGACGCCGCGCTTGCCGGCGCTGAGCAGCGTGGCGTCGTAGTCGTGGCCGTCGCCGTTGAACAGCACGCAGGCCTCGCCCTCGCGCAGGCGCAGCACGCGAACGAGATGCGCGCCTGCGCTTTCGGGCAGCACAACGCGTGCACCGGATGCAAGCGGCAAGTCGACGAAGACGCGG
This sequence comes from Lysobacteraceae bacterium, assembly GCA_040079515.1. Taxonomy (GTDB): domain Bacteria; phylum Pseudomonadota; class Gammaproteobacteria; order Xanthomonadales; family Xanthomonadaceae; genus Lysobacter_I. The sequence continues at coordinate 63,855 of JBEBKD010000006.1, read as the reverse complement.
GTCAGACGCATGCGGTGGCCTCTTCGATGGCGGCAAGGGTGGTTTCGGCGAGCTGCAGCAATTGCGCATCGTCGATGCAGTACGGCGGCATCCAGTACAGCACGTCGCCGAGCGGACGCAGCAGCACGCCGCGCGCCAGCGCCGCGCGATACGCACGCAGGCCGATGCGCAGCGCCGGGTCGAACGGTGTGCGTTTGTCGCCGTCGCGGGTCAGCTCGAACGCGACGATCATTCCCGCCTGTCGCTTGTCGGCGACATGACGGTGCTTGTCGATGCCAGCCGCGAACTCGCGCATCTTCACGGACGTATCGCGGTTGCGTGCAAGCACATCGTCGCTGGCGAAGATATCCAGCGACGCGAGCGCCGCCGCGCAGGCCAGCGGATTGCCGGTGTAGCTGTGCGAATGCAGGAACGCGCGGTCGCGCGAGTCGTCGAGGAAGCCGTCGTACAGCGCCTGCGTCGTCAGCACCGCAGACAGCGGCAGCGCGCCGCCGGTCAAACCTTTGGACAGGCACAGCAGATCCGGCATCACGCCCGAATCCTCGCTGGCGAACATCGGCCCGGTGCGTCCGAAACCGACCGCGATCTCATCGGCGATCAGGAACACGCCATGCACGTCGCACAACTCGCGCACGCGCTTGAGGTAGACCGGGTCGTGCATGCGCATGCCGCCCGCGCACTGCACGCGCGGTTCGAGGATCAATGCACAGATTTCGCCGCGATGCCGGTCGAGGAGATCGGCGAGCGCATCCGCAGCGGTTTGCGCATGCGCGGCGGCATCGACGCCGTCGGCCGCGATGTAGGCATCGGGCGAGGGCGCGAACAGGCATTCGACCAGCAGCGGCGCGTACACGCGACGGTACAGCGGGATGTCGCCCACCGACAGCGCGCCGATGGTTTCGCCGTGATAGCCGTTTTCCAGCGCGACGAACTTCGTACGCCGGCTGTCGTGGCCGTCGCGGTTGCGGAACCAGTGGAACGCCATCTTCAGCGCGACCTCCACGCCGGCCGAACCGTTGTCGGCATAGAACACTTTGTTGAGCGGAGCACGTGCTGGCTGGCGCGGCGCGATGGCGAGCAGCCGCTCCGCCAGCTCGACCGCAGGCGCATGCGAGACCCCGGCCAGGATCACGTGTTCCAGCGTCCGCGCCTGCCGCGCGATGGCGTCGGCGATGCGTGACTCGCAGTGACCGTGGATATTCGTCCACCAGCTGCTGATCGCGTCGAGCGTGCGGCTGCCGTCGTGACCGATCAGCCATGCACCTTCTCCGCGCGCCACCGGCAACAGGGGCAGGGTGTCCGGGTGCTCGCGCATCTGCGTGCAGGGGTGCCAGAGCACCGCGAGATCGCGCATACGCCAGCGCTCGGCGGCATCATGGCCCGCGTCGGTCGGCCCGCTGTCGTTTATGATCGGCGTATGCGTCTTCATCCCACCATTATTGCCTGTCTGGCTGCGCGGCGCGTCCGCCCGGGTGCCGCATGACCCGGCCCCTGCCGATCATCCACGAGGTCCGCCGGCATCAAGGCGATCCGCGTCGCGTGGTCGAAGAACTGGATCTCGAATTCTCCAACGGCGAGCGCCGGCTCTATCACCGCGCACCCGCCAGCGAGCACGGCGCGGTGATCGTGGTGCCGATGCTGGACGACGAGACCGCGCTGCTGATCCGCGAATACGCTGCAGGCACCCATCGCTACGAACTGGGCCTGGTCAAGGGCAAGATCGATGCCGGCGAGACGCCCGAGGAAGCGGCGAATCGCGAATTGAAGGAAGAAGCCGGCTACGGCGCGCGATCGCTCACGGTGCTGCGCCGGATCAGTCTCGCGCCGACCTACATGGGTCACGAAACCATCCTGGTGCTGGCGCGGGATCTGTACGAGGAGCGGCTGCCGGGTGACGAACCGGAACAGCTCGATGTGCTGCCGTGGAAGCTCGATGCGCTGCACGAATTGATTCTGGCCGAAGATTTTTCCGAGGGACGCTCGATCGCAGCGCTGTTCCTCGTCAGGGAGTGGTTGCGCCATGTCGATGCAAAGTGACAGGACGGAAGACGGCAGCACGGAACAGGGATTGATCGACGATGCGATCCGCGAAAGCGTGATCGCGCTGGCGGTGGCCGCCGCCGCCGATATCCTGGCGATCTACGACGGCGCGTTCGATGTCGAGCGCAAAGCCGACGACAGCCCGCTCACCGCAGCCGATCTCGCGTCGCACCGGCGCATCGTCGAAGGCCTGCAGCAGCTCACGCCGGACATTCCGGTACTGTCCGAGGAATCGTCGGAAACCGATATCGCCACGCGTCGCAGCTGGTCGCGGCTGTGGCTGGTCGATCCGCTCGACGGCACCCGCGAGTTCGTGAAGCGCAATGGCGAATTCACCGTCAACATCGCGTTGATCGAGGACGGCGTCGCCACGTTCGGCGTGATCCAGGCGCCGGTCACCGGTGAATTGTGGTGGGGCGATCGGGTGCACGGCGCGTACCGTCGCGATGCGATCGGTGAGATTGCGCTGGAAACGCGCACGCCCGCGCTGTCGCCGTTGCGCGTGGCCGCCAGCCGTTCGCACCGCGATGCACGCACCGAGGCGTTCATGGCGAAGATGGCGGCGCAGAGGGGAGAACTCGAAGCGATCGGCGTCGGCTCGTCGCTGAAGTTCTGCCGCGTCGCCGAGGGCGCCATCGACGTCTATCCGCGCTTCGCGCCGACCAGCGAGTGGGACACCGCCGCGGGGCAATGTATCGTCGAAGCGGCCGGTGGGCGGGTGCTCGATCGACAGGGCCGGCCGTTCCGCTACAACCAGCGCGATACGCTGCTCAATGGCGATTTCGTGGCGTTGGGAGATCCAGCGTTGCCGTGGCGCGAATGGGTCGGGTAATGCGCGACACGAACGACGTGAACGACATTTTGCGCCTCCTGACGATCATGGCCCGTCTGCGCGACCCGCAGGGCGGCTGCCCGTGGGATCTCAAGCAGACGTTCGCGACCATCGCGCCGTACACGGTGGAAGAAGCCTACGAAGTCGTCGATGCGATCGATCGCGGCGATCTGGACGATCTGAAGGACGAACTCGGCGATCTGCTGTTCCAGGTCGTGTTCCATGCGCGCATGGCCGAAGAACAGGGCGCTTTCGACTTCCGCGATGTGGTCGCCGCAATCAGCGACAAGATGGAGCGCCGGCATCCGCATGTGTTCGCGGGCATGAGCATCGCCGACAGCGACGCGTTGAACGCGATGTGGGATGCCGAAAAGAAAAAAGAAAGGCTGGCGAAGCACGGCGATGCTGCCGATGCTTCGGCGCTGGCCGGCGTCGCCCGCGGTCTGCCGGAATGGCAGCGTGCGGTGAAGCTGCAGAAGAAAGCGGCGACCGTCGGCTTCGACTGGCCCGGCCCGGCACCGGTGATCGAAAAGTTGAAGGAAGAACTCGAGGAGGTGCGGGTCGAATTCGATGCGCTCGCCGTTGCGCCCGACAGCGCCGAAGTGCGCGATCGGTTGGAAGACGAGCTCGGCGATCTGCTGTTCGTCGCCGCGAACCTCGCGCGGCATGCGAAGGTCGATCCCGGTGCCGCGCTGCGTCGCGCCAATCACAAATTCGAGCGTCGCTTCCGCGCGATGGAAGCCATGGCGGCTGTCGACGGCGTGCATCTGGCCGACCTGCCGTTGGACGCGCAGGACGCGTACTGGAATCGCGTCAAAGCGAACGAAGGCACGACGGCGGAGCACGGCGGATGAAGTGCTACCGACATCGCGAACAGGATGCCATCGGCGTCTGCGCGGCCTGCGGCAAGGGGCTGTGCGGCGAAGCATGCGCGCATGAAAACGCGTCCGGGCTGCATTGCGACGCGGCCTGCGCGGAGCGGTTGCGTCGACGCGAGCCGTGCGGCGATGCGCCGGTCGGAATGGTCTGGTCGGTGCTGCTGGTCGTCCTGGGCGGTGTGCTGCTCTACTACGGTTACCGCTATTCCGAATGGACGATGAGCGTGCCGAATCTGCTTGGCATGCTGTTCCTCTGGTACGGCGTGGTCCTGTTCTTGCAGCGCGTGGCCGCCCGCTCTTCCTCACCCGCGAAAAACATCTGATCGGAGACGCTTATGGCCGGGTTTTCCAGCTTCCGCGAGTTCTATCCGTTCTATCTCGGCGAACACCGCAACACCGTCTGCAGGCGACTGCATTTCGTCGGCACCTCGGGTGCCCTGGGCTGCATCCTCGCAGCGATCGTGCGCGACAATGCATGGTGGCTGGTGGCGGCGCTGGTCTGCGGCTACGCGTTCGCGTGGGTCGGGCATTTCTTCTTCGAGAAGAATCGTCCGGCGACGTTCAAATATCCGTTCTATTCCTTCGCCGGCGATTGGGTGATGTACAAGGACATCCTGATCGGGCGGATCAAGTTCTGATCCGCATCCATCGCGTTTGATCTTCGCAGGAGCGGCGGGAGCCGCGAAGCCAGTGACATCTCAGTGGCTGCGGCCTATGCAATCAGACGCTTGGTGCGGAGATTGTGGTTTGTATCCTCACGGATATGTCGCGGGCTTCGCGGCCCCCGCCGCTCCTACAAAAGCAGTGACTTCACTCCAGAAAAATCAACCACGCAGCGACCGCGATCAGCGCGAAGCCCGCCCAGTGGTTCCATTTCAGCGACTGGCCCAGATAGGTCGACGAGAACACTGCGAACACCAGCAGCGTGATCACTTCCTGCATGCCTTTGAGCTGCGGCGCCGAATAATACGAACTGCCCCAGCGGTTGGCGGGCACCATCAGCGTGTACTCGAACAGGGCGATGCCCCAGCTCGCCACGATGGCGACCACCAGCGGTGAGGTCTTGTATTTCAGATGCCCGTACCAGGCGAAGGTCATGAAGACGTTCGAGCACAGCAGCAGGAGGATGGGGACGAAGCGTTCGAGGGCGATGGGCATGGCGGCGTCGGTCGAGGGGATCGTGCGATGATGCGTGGCAACGCGCCGTTTCGCCAAGACGGCGGGCTGCGGCAGGGAACATCCCGCCGTTCAGATGGTCAACCGCAGGACGCGTCCGGTCGTTACTGTTCCTCCACCGATCCTCCCCTCCGCGATTCCAAGACATCCCATGCCCCCATCCCGCAAGCGTTCCTTCTTCTCGCCTCGCATCCTCATCGTGGTGGTCGCGCTCGCCGTACTGGCCGCTGCGCTGTGGTACTGGAAAGGGCGCGGCGACGCCGACGAACAGCGCTTCCGTACGGCGAAGGTCGAGCAGGGCGACATCCGGGTTGCGATCTCGGCCACCGGCACGCTCAGCGCGCTGTCGACGGTGGATGTGGGCAGCGAAGTCTCCGGCAAGGTCACCGAAGTGTTGGCGGACTTCAACGACCGGGTGCGCAAGGGGCAGGTGATCGCGCGCATCGACCCCAGCACCTTCGAAGCGCAGATCGCACAGGGCGATGCCACCATCGCCAGTGCCCGCGCCAACCTGCAGACGGCGCAGGCTGCGTTGCGCAACGCCGAACTGGACTACGGCCGCAAGGCCTCGCTGGTGCAGCAGAAGCTCATCGCCCGCGGCGATCTGGATCAGGCCCTCGCCGCGCGTGACCAGGCGCGGGCGCAGGTGACCGCCGCCGAGGCGCAGATCCGCCAGCAGCAGGCCTCGACCCAGAATTTCCGGTTGAATCTCGGCCGCACCGTGATTTTTTCCCCGGTCGACGGCGTGGTGCTGAACCGTTCGGTCGAGCCCGGCCAGACCGTCGCCGCCAGCCTGCAGGCGCCGGTGCTGTTCAAGATCGCCGAGGATCTGGTGCGGATGGAGATCGTGCTGGCGGTGGACGAATCCGACATCGGCCAGGTCAAGCAGGGACAGGCGGTGAGTTTCACGGTCGACGCATTCCCCGATCGCCAGTTCCGCGGCGAGGTCACCCAGGTCCGGCTCTCGGCCACCAACACCAACAACGTCATCACCTATCCGGTGGTGGTGGCGGTGGACAACAGCGACGAAGTGCTGCTGCCGGGCATGACCACCAATGCCGAGATCGAAGTCAGCCGTCGCGACAACATCCTGAAAGTGCCGAACGCGGCGATGCGCTTCAAGCCGCCGGTCGAGGATCCGGCGGACGCGCAGACACCGCAACGCGGCGGCGGCATGAGCGATGAATTGCCGGCCATCGCGGCGTCGTTGCGACTGGATGCCGCCCAACAGACCGCGTTCGATGCCGCGCTGACGAAGATGCGCGAACGCATCGCCGCGCGCACCGCAGCGCCGCCGCAGGGCCAGACCAGCGGCGGCCTTTTCGGCGGTCGTCCACCCGGCGCAGGCGGCAACCCGTCCGGTGCCGGCGGCAACGCCAGCGGCGCGATGCGACAACGCATGCTGGAACGATTGAACCAGCAGTTCGCGGAGTTCCGCGCCGCGCTGCGCGACCCGCAGCGGCAGCAGTGGGATACGGCCGTCAATGCGCTGGTCGGTGCGCGCCGCGCGCCGGTCTACCTTCTGGCCGAAGGCAAGCCCAAGCAGGTGATGGTGCGCGTCGGTGCCTCCGACGGCACCAGCACCGAGATCAGCGGCGAACTGAAGGCTGGCGATGAACTGATCGTCGGTGTGCAGGCTGCGGAGCCCGGCAAGTGAGCGCAGTTCCACGCGCCCGCCCGGCGCATCCGGTGATCGAAACCAGATCGCTGAGCAAGATTTACGCTGCCGGGACCGAGGCCGAAGTGGTGGCCCTGAAGGACGTCGATCTGAAAATCGAACACGGCGAATTCGTCGCGATCATGGGGCCGTCTGGTTCGGGAAAATCGACGCTGATGAATATGATCGGCTGTCTCGACACGCCGACTTCCGGCACGTATCTGTGCGACGGCGTCGATGTCGCGACGCTCGATGCCGAGGAACGCGCCGCGCTGCGCCGCGACAAGATCGGTTTCGTGTTCCAGGGCTTCAATCTGCTGTCGCGGATGAGCGCACAGGACAACGTGGCGATGCCGCTGAGCTATGCGCGCGTGCCGCCGGCCGAGCGCAGACAACGTGCGGCCGAGGCGCTGACCGCAGTCGGCCTGGGCGAACGCATGCGCCATCGCCCGAGCGAACTCTCCGGCGGTCAGCAGCAGCGCGTGGCGATCGCGCGCGCGCTGATCCACCGCCCGGCGATCCTGATGGCCGACGAACCCACCGGCGCGCTGGATACACGCACCGGGCAGGAGATCCTCGCGCTGTTCGATCGCCTGCGCGGCGATGGCCACACCATCATCCTCATCACCCACGATGCCGAAGTCGCGGCGCACGCCGACCGCACCTGCGTGATGCGCGATGGCGAGATGCATGCGGAGCATGCCGGATGAATGCCCGCGTCCAGGACCCGCGAACGCCTGTGCCCGGCGGCATGACTCTGATCGAAGTGCTGCGCACCGCGCTGTTCGCGCTGCGCGGCAACTGGCTGCGCAGCGCGCTGACCTCGTTGGGTGTGATCATCGGCATCGCCGCGGTGATCGTGATGGTGTCGGTGGGACAGGGCACGCAGGCGGAGATCGAAAAACTCGTCTCCGGCCTCGGCTCGCAGCGGCTCGACATCGCCCCCGGCTCCGGTCGTGGTTTCGGCGGCGTGCGCATGAGCGCCAGCAATTTCTTCACGCTGACCGAAGACGATGCCGATGCGATCCGGCGCGAAGTGCCCGGCATCCAGTACACCAGCGCGCTGCTGCGCGGCAACACCCAGGCCGTGTACGCCGAGAACAACTGGTCGACTTCGTGGCAGGGCGTGGAAGCGGACTGGTTCGAGATCAACGGCTGGGAACTCGCCGGCGGGCCGGGCTTCGAATCGCGCGATTACACCAGCGGCGCGAAGTCTGCGCTGCTGGGCGAAAGCGTACGCCGCGAGCTGTTCGGCGAAGAAGAAGCGGTGGGACAGACCATCCGTCTCGGCCGCGTGCCGTTCACCGTGGCCGGCACGCTCAAATCGAAAGGTCAGGGCGGTTTCGGCCAGGACCAGGACGATCTGATCGTGATTCCGCTGGGCACCGCGCGTCGGCGCATGTCGAGCAACGCGGCGCTTCCACCGGGTGCGGTGCAACAGATTTCGGTCGGCGTCGCCGATCCCGAAGGCCTCTCCGAAGCGCAGGCCGAGATCGAAGCGCTGTTGCGCCAGCGTCACAAGATCCAGCCCGGCGCGGAGGACGACTTCAGCGTGCGCAATCTCGCCGAGATCGTCGCCACGCGCACGCAGACGACGCGGCTGATGTCGTGGCTGCTCGGCGCGGTCGCCGGTATTTCGCTGATCGTCGGCGGCATCGGCATCATGAACATCATGCTGGTGTCGGTGACCGAGCGGATCCGCGAGATCGGCCTGCGCATGGCTGTCGGCGCCGGCCCGCGCGACATCCGCCGCCAGTTCCTCGCCGAAGCGATGCTGATCTCGCTGATCGGTGGCGTGATCGGCATCGCGCTGGGCATCGTCGGCGCGCTGCTGGTCAGCAAGTTCGGTTCGCTGCCGGTTGCGCTCAACGGCAAAGTCATCGGGCTCGCCGCCGGCTTCTCCATCGCCACCGGTCTGTTCTTCGGCTACTACCCGGCGAGCAAGGCCGCGAAGCTCGACCCGATCGAGGCGCTGCGGCAGCAGTAGCGGGGCTGCCGTTTTCGACGCGCATGGATATCGAAACCTACCGCCGTCTGCGCGCCGAAGCCCGGCGGCACGTACGCAAGGCGGAAGATACCGACGACCTGCTGCAGGATGCGCTGCTGATCGCATTGGAGAATGGACGCGACGATCCCGCATGGCTCTGCGGCGTGATCCGCAATCAGGCGGCGATGCAGGCGCGCAGTGCGATCCGCAGGCGCCGCCGCGAAGCGGCGACTGCCGAAGCTGCGGCTGTCGAAGCGGAGATCGCGCAATATCCGGACCGCACGCAACCCTCGGTGGCTGGTTTGCTCGAACGCCTGTCGCCAGCGGCGCGCCGCGTCGCGGTGCTGGCGCTGCATGGATTGAACGCCGAAGAGATCCGCTGGATTCTCGGAATCAGTGCAACCGCGTTCCGGCAGCGCCTGACTTCGATACGCAAGACTTTGGCGATGCTCGCGCCAGCGCAGCGCGCTGAAGCCATGGCGCTGGCCTACGTCCGCGACCCCGCGCGCAGCGCCGATCTGCAATTCGGTCTGGTGCGCCGTACCTTGATCGCTGCGATGCGCGGCACCGGCCGGAGCGCGGCCGACGGAGCGCTGCCCGTCGATGCCCTCGGCACCCACGATGCCGACGGCCACCTGCTCATCCTGCGCGGGCGTGCTCACACTTCGTCCGATGGCGGCAACGAATAGTTCGTATCGTCTTTCCTGCCTCAGGATCCGCGATGCGTCCATCCATACCCAGGAGACCTTCCATGCTCAACAATGCCAAAGTCGGCGCTATCGTGTTTTTCGTCGGCGTACTCGCCCGCTCGGTCGAGTTCTACCGCGACACGCTCGGATTGCCGATCAACGAAATCGAGGGTCACGACGGCCCCTTCGCGCTGGCGGAAATCGGTGAGCTGACCCTCGTCTTCATCCAGCGCCCCGCCAAGGCGGGCGACAGTCCGGTGGTGGTGTTCAGGCTGGACGGCGGCATCGACGATTACGCCGAAGCGCTCGCGGCGAAAGGCGTGGAGATCGTGGTGCCGGTGAGCGAGGCGCCCGATGGCGGGCTCTCGCTGGATTTCGTCGATCCCGACCGCAATATGCTGAGTTTCTATCAACCGCCCGGCGCCGCGAGGAGGAAGTAACGCATCGTCTCAACGCGGCGACGCGCTCGCGCTGCCATCGACGGGTTCTTCCATCGAACGAACGGCGGAGTGACTGCGTAACCGGTGCTCGCGGCAACCCTCATCGGTTGCCGCGAGTCGTCGGATGTCGGGCCCCGCAGCCGCAGCAGCCGTAGTGCATCGGCCCGGTGATGCCGTGTCAGGGAGATGATTCCTGCCCGGATCATGCACGTGCCGTCAGTCGTTCACCGATCGCCAGCAGCAACAGCACCGCACCCGCGAACGGGAACAGCACGCCCAGCAGCAGCATCGTCGCCACCATCGGTCGTGGCAGGGATCGGCCACGCGCATCGGGTACGCCGATGCCCCCGCGCGGTCGCCGTCGCCACCACATCGCGATGCCAGCGATCGTAGCGACGACGATGCCGATGCAGATCGACAGTGCCAGCCAGCGATTGGGCTCGCCGAACTGTCGTCCCATGTGGGTCATCACGCCCCATTCCACCGCGCGCCCCAGCGGGCTGTACTGCGACCAGCCGATGTCCTGGACGATGGCGCCATCGCGCGGATCGAGATAGATCGTGCGCTGGTCCTGTGCGCGTGCTGGCACCAGACTCAGGGTGAACACGCCCTGTGCGTTCTCGGGATAGAACACGCGCAGCCGCGGCCCCATCCGGGTCATGCCGCGCGCAGCGGCGATGTCCATGACCTGCTGCACGCCGATCGTTGCGTGCGCTGCGTGCGCGTCCGCTTCGAGCGTCGGCAGGCCGGCCTGACGGATCGTCCACGGCAGCGCTGCGAAATCCGCATTTCGATGTTCCGCGTGCGGGTCCACTTTCGCGGCGACGGTCGGCGGTGCGCGGAAATTCGGCGTCGGCATCGTCGCTGCGCTCAGCGTGCCCCACTTTGCCAACTGCTCGCCCCAGAACCCCGACCACGGCAATCCCGACAGCACCAGGAAGATCACGCCCACCGCGAGCAGGGCCGACGGCACCGCATGCAGATCGCGCCAGAATGCGCGCCCGCGTGCGCCGAGACGCGGTACGAACACGCTGCGCCATCGCCAGCGCGCAGGCCACCACAAATACAGGCCGGTCAGCATCATGATCAGCGTGCAGCTGGCGACGAGCTCCACGAACCAGTCGCCGGGCGTTCCGAGCAGCAGTTCGCCGTGCAGCGTGGAAATCACGTTCATCAGCCGGCGCGCCTGCGGCAATTCACCGACAACGCGCGCAGTCCACGGGTCCACGAACACGCTCAACTTGCCTTCGGTGGGATCGAGCACGGTCCAGGTGCTGACGTGGGTGCGATCGTGCGGCCACAGCACCGAGGCGAAGGTCGCCTCCGGATACGCGCGCCGTACCGCTGCTTCCTGCGCAGCGGCGGAGGCCGGCGCGGTGCCGGCCTCCACGTTCATCAGATCGCGATACCACAGCCGCTCGATCTCGCTGTCGTACAGATACAGCCCGCCGGTGATCGCCAGCAGCAACAGCACCGGCGCCACCAGCAGGCCCATCAGGAAGTGCCAGCGCCACACCGCGCGATAGGGTTTGTTGGCGGCGGGCGCTTCGTCGCGCGCTGCATCGATCTCCGACTCAGAACGCATAGCGCACGCGCAGACCGACATGCCGCGGCTCGCCCGGCAATACGCTGAAGACATTGCCCGATGCCGAGTAGTACGTCTTGTCCAGTGCGTTGTTGATCGTCAGGCCGATCGACCATTCGTCGCGCGCGTACTGCACGCCCAGATCGAGCAGACCATAGCCGGGCAGGCGCACACCGCTACCGTTGACCAGTCGCCGGTCGCTGGCGCCATACACGCCCGCGTCGAACGACCACGGTGTGCCCGCGATGGCGTAGCGCGAACGGATCAATCCGGTCAGCTTCGGCGTATCGCCCAGTTCCGTATTCTGGTCGCCGTCGTTGCTGCGCGTGACCTTGCCGTCCAGACGCGCGACGCCCCAGGTCAGATCCCAGTCCTGGGTGAGCTGCGAAACGCCTTCCAGTTCGATGCCGCGCACGCGCTGCTCGCCGTCCTGCACGCTGAAATCCGGATCGACCGGATCGGTGGTCAGCGCATCCTTCCTGCGGATGTCGAACAGCGCGACGCTCAGGCGATTGCGTTCGGCGTTCAGTCGCACGCCCGCTTCGAGTTGTTCCGAGCGTTCCGGGTCGAAAGTGTTCCCGTTGGCGTCGCGGGCACCGAGGATGCTTTCGGTGTCGAAGCCGGTGTTGACGCCGCCGAACAGCGACCAGCGTTCCGACAGCCGCAGATTGGTCGCCAACTGCCACGTCGTCGCCGACACCTTGGACGCATCGCGGCTGCCATCGGTGGTCTGTTCGTAGTCGAAGCGACTGTGGCGGATGCCCGCGATGATGTCCCACGACGGCGTCAGCGAGATCAGATCCTGCGCATAGAACGCCGTGCCGTCGCCCAGACCGGCGAAGTCGAAACTGAAAGCGGTGGTCGGCGCAATTGCAGGGTAGGTGTAGATCGGCGTGTAGCCGTTGATCGGCGCGACATTGGTGAGGTTGTACTGCAGGAAGGTGCTGTCCTCGCGGCTCGCTTCGAGCCCCACGAGCAGCTTGTGGCCGATGCGTCCGGTGTCGAAGTGGCCGCTGAGGTCGAGCTGTGCGATCTGGTAATCGTCGTCCTCGGTGCCGTAGCGTCCGTTGCGGTTCACGGTGACGCCGTCGGCCTGCATGCTGCGCAGTCGGACCTGACTGAAATCGGTGCGGAAACCCTGGTATTGGTAACGCGGGCTCAACGTCCAAGATTCTGAAAGTTTGATATCAGCCCACAGCTGGATCAGCGGCGAATCGGCGGTCAGCGGGCGCAACGAAGGCTCGCCGAGGAACCGCTCGCGCGACACCGTGCCGCGACCGTTGCCGACCACGGTGCCCACCACCGGCAGGCCGGGGTAACCGAGAGTTTCGCGTTCGATGTATTCGGACAGCCAATGCACCGTCACTGCGTCCGACACCCGCCAGCGCGCGGCGAGCGCGATGTTGTTGCGGTCGATGTCCTGGCCGTCGACGAAGGTGCCCGAGCGCTCGATCTCTCCGGTCAAGCGCGCCGCGAAGCGGTCGCTGCCGCCGATCGCGCCGGTCACATCGAAGCCGGCGACGCGTTCGTCGTTTTCGCCCACGCGGATCGTGGCGCTGCCGCCGAACGCCGAGTCCGGACGCTCGGTGATCACGCTGATGATGCCGCCGACCGCAGACTGGCCGTACAGCACCGACGATGGGCCTTTGAGCACTTCGATGCGATCGACGTTCGACATCGCCGAGGCGTCGATGTCTTCGTAGTAGCGCTGGCGGATGCCGTTGCGCATCTGGTCGGCGAGAAATCCACGGATCTTCAGGCTGAAGCTCTGATAGCGCGCCACCCGCGAATTGCCGGGATTCGCGCTGGGCACGTTGCGCAGCGCATCGCCGACGCTGCGCGCGCCCTGGGTCTGCAGCAGATCGGCATCGATCACCTGGACGCTCTGCGGCATCCGCGACAGCGGGATGCCCGATTTTTCGCCGAAGGCATCATTGCTCTTGGTGCCGGTGACGATCACGGTATCGAGCGTCTCCGGAGTGGCGCCGTCGGGTGCGTCCGCAGGTGTCTGCGCTGCGAGTGCCTGGCCTGAGAGCGCGCATGCGATCGCGATGGACAGCACTGCGATTCTGGGAGTGGGGGAAAACGGTTTTGAATGGCCTGCGTGCGACATATCGGTGGAAATTCCTGAAAAATGGTAAAGAAATTAGTATTCCGCTGGCGCGTGCCGGCGGGTTCGAGGTCTGTGGCTATGCGATTCGGATCAGTGCTTCGGCGCACCGCTGCCCATCGCGCCCACTTCAAAGCGCACTTCGCGCGTGCCGGCGCGTTCGAAGCGCAGGGTCGCGGTGACCGTGCCGCCCTGCACGAACGGATGTTTCGGGCCGATGAACATCAGGTGATAGCCGCCGGGTTTCAGCTCCAGCATGCCTTTCGCCGCGATCGGCAGGCCATCGTCGATCCTGCGCATCCGCATCACCCCGTTATCCATGTTCATCTCGTGGATTTCGACGAGCTTGGCATCCGGGCTGGTCGCCGACAGCAGGCGATCCGCACGTTTCGCGGTGTTGCGGATGGTTACGAAACCGCCCGCGACCGGCGCGCCGGGCGGCGTTGCGCGAGCCCAGGCCTGTTCCAGAACGATGGCGTCTTTCTTTGCGGGTTGCGCGGCGCCGACGGCGAACGACAGGGTCATCGCGCAGGCGGCGAACAGCAGGCGATGGGAACGGGTGCGGGTGTTGTCGATGTTCATAGTTCGACCTCGATGTCGTCGAGCAGGGTGTGGGAGTGGGTTTTGCGACCATCTTTTTCGGCGATGGTCGAGAGCAGGAAGATCGCCCAGGCGATCAGCCAGAACAGTGCGAAGAAAAAGAATGCTTCCATCGGTCATTCTCCTTTTGCGGTTGTGGGCATCTCGCGCGCGATGCGTTTCGCGCGATCGACGAATCCCGGGAACATGCCGCCGATCATCGCCACCACCGCCTTCGGCGCGGTATCCGGCGTGCCGGCATCGAATGGCGGCTTCGGTGCGTATTCCGCGAGCAGTTGCAAGCCTTCGGCATAGGCGCGATCGCGCAGTTCGGCGGTCATCGTCAATCCCAGGTCCAGCCCTGCGGAGACGCCCGCGCCGGTCATGCGATTGCGATCGCGGACCACGCGTTCGTTTACAGGGATCGCGCCGAAATCCGCGAGCACATCGCGCGCCACCCAATGTCCGGTGGCGCGATACCCGGTCAACAGGCCCGCCCGTGCGAGCAGCAGCGAGCCGGTGCACACGGACGTCACCCATTTCGCGCGCGCGCCGCGATCAGCGACAAAGGCGACCAGCGCGGGATCTTCCATGGCATCAAGCACGCCACCCCCACTGCCGGGCACGAACAGCACGTCGAGATCAGCGGGGCATTCGTCCAGCGTCGCTGTCGGCACGATCGCCAGCCCGGTATCGCTGATCACCGGCGCGCGGTCTTTCGCCACCAGTTGCACGGTGGCACCCATCAGGTTCGCGAAGAAATATTGCGGCCCGACCAGGTCCAGCGCGGTGAAGCCGGGATACAGCAGCATCGCGATCTTGTCGTTGCCCATCCATGAGGCCGGCATCGCGCTCGCGCCCATGTCGTGTTGGGGCGTGGTTGGCGCTGCATGTGGGGTTTCGGCGGCTGTTGCCTGCCCAGCCCCCGCGATCAGCGTACCGGCGATCGAAGTCGCGGTGATCAGAAAATCTCTGCGGTTGGTCATGACATGTTCCTCAATAATCGATACGGAAAGTCGCCAGCAACGTGCGCGGTGCGCCAGGCTGATTCCAGCCGGTGACGTGCCGATGGTTGCCGGGGAAATTCTCGTGGTCGAAGAGATTCTTGGCGTTGTGTTGCAGCGGGTCTCCAACTTCGACTGCCCCAAGGGTTTCGGGATCGCTTGTCGCGGGTTCCGCGGCATGGGTGTCAGAAGCGGAAAAAAGGCAATCAGCGCAGCGGAAACGGCCACGGACAACAGCGACGCGCGCGGCATCGCATGCAATGCGAAAGACATTGGGAAGAGGCTCCGGAACAACACAATGACGCGTCGGCGATGGCGGACGCGGTCGGGAAAGAAGCGGGTGTGTTCAGGCCTGGAGCGGGGGGCCGCGCGAGCCGAGGCCGAGCGGGTAGTGCCAGCCGACGATATGGCTGCGTCGCGAAACGGGAGCGATGCCCATCTGCGGCGTCGAAGCCGATAGCGCGACGACGGTCGGGACGAGCGTGGATGCGGTGACTGCGCAGTAGTTGCAGTCGCTGTCCGGATGCGGTGACGAGGGTGTACCGCGGCCCTGGTCGTCGCTCTGCAGTGCGAAGCCGATCGCTTCGACCGCTGCGATGGCAGGATCGTATGCGAGCCCCTGCGTGGTGCAGATCGCGCCTAGCAACTGCCCGGGGGCGCTGTCGGTGGCCGCAGTGCCGGTGCCAGTGTGTTGCGCGATGCGGCCGATGGCGGGCAACAGCGCCAAGGCCAGCATCGCCAGCAAGGCGAGTCTGGCCATCGAGCGCTGGAAGGCGGCGGGTCGCGACATGTTGCGCAGTATAACGAGGTGGATGCGCCCCTTGGCTGCGCGCCGCCGACAGGACCGCGAGGGTGTGCGGCCCTGTCGACGTGTGCGGATTTAGCTGGTTGTTGAAAAACGCACGTCGTGTGCGTTTTTCAACTCACGAGCCCGGTACGTGCCCGGACTCGCTCCCGACGAAGCAATCGCTTACGCGCTTGCTTCGTCGGCGCGGCCGTCCTTGGCCGCGTTAACAGGCTGTTTTTCAACAGCCTGTCAGGGTTTGCAGGGAATCACCGTGCCACCGCTGTCGTAGCAGGTGGCGGTGCGGGTGGCGCCTTCGCCTTTGCTGCCGGTCACCGTGGATTCGTATCGGTTGCCATTGCGGCCGGTGGCATCGACGCTGCGGTCGAGATTGCCGTCGACATGGGCCGTATCCGCGTCGTAGCTGCCGCCCTGCGCGCCGCTGACGCTGGTCTGACGGCCGCCGCTGACGCTGCCGTCGGCGTTGCGCACGAAGCCGCCTTCACTGCTGCCGCTGCTGTTGGCGCCGTTCCACTGCGCGCCGGACCGGTGCTGCGCGCTGCCATCGGCGTTCCAGGTGGTGCTGCCGGCGCGTGCGCCGGTACCGCCGTTCGGGCCACGGACTATGGCGCCACTGGCGGCCTGGCCGTTGCCTTGTCCATCGGTTTTCACGCCGCGTGCGCGAAGCGTGCCGCCGCCGTTGGGCCCGCGTGCGGCGGAGGCGCGGCCGGCGGTGATCCCGCCTTCGGCGTTCTGGACGGCGCCGCGCGCTTTGATGCGGCCGGCGGCGTCGGCATCGGGTGCGGTGAGCGCGAACACGGCGGTGAGGGCGCACAGCGCGATGAGGGTCTTGTTCAAGGGAATCTCCAGATAGTTGATGTGTGTGGTGAGTGCGATGCCGCGCGGTTATTGCCGCGTTGCAATGAAGCCGGCCAGCCGTTCGCGCAGTTTTGCGAAGCGATCCAGGCGTTCGGCCATTGCGGCGCGGACCCGCGTTTGTTCGTCCGGGGACAGCGACTCGTAGAGATCGAGCTGGCGATCGCGCAGCGCGCGCGCTTCGGCCATATGCGCGTCGACCTTGCGCTGCGATTCGACGGAGAACCCACGCAGATCCGGCGACGGCTGGTCGAGCAGGCTGCGGAATGCGACGAAGCCGTCCTGCAGATCGTCGCGGCCGATCTGACGCAGGGCCACGGCGTCGGCGCGCAGCGCGTCCCATGATTTGGCATGCGCTTTGGTGAGCCCGAGTTCGGCGGCGGTGGGCGGCAGCATCGCGTCGCCGCGCGCCGTGCGCGGAGCGGAAATGGCGGTGGTGGCGAGGAGGGCGGCGGCGAGGCCGGCTGCGAGGAAGACGCGGTGTTTCGTTTTCATGAGAATCGCTCCAGGGTGGGTGTTGTCGTGTGGGGTCAGCGTGCGCCGTCGCGCCGTCGAAGGCGTTTCCGGATCGCATCCGAATGCGAACAGAGGTGTCCACGCGCGGCGGTGGACACATTCGTTTACAACTCCGCCCGCGCTTCGCCGCAATGCGAGCGGTTCCGTGCTTGCCCGTGCCTGCGCAGCGGCGACAATGGCGGCATGTCGAATGCACACGAATCGTCGAGCGTCACCGCATCGCCCGCCCCCCGTCTGCTGGTGGTGGACGACGACGAACGCCTGCGCGATCTGCTGCTGCGCTATCTCGCGCAGCAGGGCTTCGAGACACTGGCGGCCGGCGATGGCCGGGAACTCGACCGCCAGCTGTCGCGCAATCATGTCGATCTGATCGTGCTGGATCTGATGCTGCCGGGCGAAGACGGCCTGTCGATCTGCCGGCGGCTGCGCGGGCAGGGCGTGGAAACGCCGATCGTGATGCTGACCGCGAAAGGCGATGAGATCGATCGCATCGTCGGGCTGGAAATCGGCGCCGACGACTATCTGCCCAAACCGGGCAACCCGCGCGAACTGGTCGCGCGCATCCGCGCGGTACTGCGTCGCGGCCGTGCTGCGCCGGGCGCACCGAAGGAAAACGGCGGCAGCGTTGCGTTCGGCGTCTGCGTGCTGGATCTCGGTGCGCGCACGCTGCATCGCGACGGTCGCGAACTGCGCATGACCACCGGCGAATTCGCGGTGCTGGCGACGCTGGTGCAGCGCCCGCGCCAGGCGTTGACCCGCGATCAGCTGATGAGCGCTGCGCGTGGCCGCGAGCACGACGCCTTCGACCGCAGCATGGATGTGATGATCAGCCGTCTGCGCAAACTGATCGAAGACGATGCGAAGCATCCACGCTGGCTGCAGACGGTCTGGGGCACCGGCTACGTCTTCGTGCCGGACGATGCGCCGGGCGGCGACGCATGAGCCTGCGCCATCTGCACACGCGGCTGCTGCTGTTGCTGGCGGCGGTGGTGATCGCGTCGCTGGTCGCGGCCGCTGCCGCGTTCGGCCTGTCCATGCGCGACAGCAATGCCGAGCGGATCGCGCGCGCGCTGCATGCGCAGGTGGTCGCCGCCGATGCGTTGCTGGCGTCGCGGGATCGCGATGCGGCCGCTACCGATCTGCGCGCGATCGATATCGTCTGGATGCCCGGACCACCTGCGGGCGAACGGGCGACATTGCCGCTGTTGAAGCGCATCGAGGTGCGACTCGGTGCGCGCTTGCCGGGGCGGGCGGTGCGCCTGTCGGGCACGCCCGCGCAGTTGTGGGTGCAGACGCAGCCGCCGATGCAGGGCTGGATCGGCATTCCGGTGTTGGGGGAAGGACAACCGCTGCGGCGCGGTCTGCTGTTCGCGTTGATCGCGATCGGCGCGTTGGTGCTGACCGCGGCCGGACTGTTCGCGCGCAGCCTGACCCGACCGCTGCGTGAGCTCGCCGAGGCTGCGCCCGGCATCGTCGCCGGTGAGTCGCCGCCGGCACCGCCGCGTTTCGCCAGCGAGGAAATCGTCGAACTGCAGCGTGCGCTCGCCGACGCGGCTGGACGCACGCATGCCGCCGCGCGCGATCGCGAGCTGATGCTCGCCGGTATCTCCCACGACATGCGCACGCCGCTGGCGCGACTGCGATACGCGTTGGCGCTGGACGAACACGGCACCGATCCGGACAGCCGTGCCGGTATGGAGCGCGACATCGACGAACTCGACGGCATCGTCGGCCAGTTCATCGACTATGTTCGCGATGGACGCGACGAACCGCTGGAAACGGTCGATCTGGTCGCGATGCTGCGGACACTGGCCGCCGACGAGGCCCGGCAGGGCCGCGCATGGCGGCTCGGATTGCCCGACACCGCGACACTCGGTGGCCGGCCGTTGGCGTTGCGTCGCGCGTTGACGAATCTGTTCGACAACGCCGCCCGTCATGGCGCCGCTCCGTTCGAGGTTGAACTCGACGCGATGGGCAACGGTTGGCGTCTGCAGGTCTTCGACCGCGGCACCGGTGTGCCCGAGGCTGCGCTGGCCGACCTCGGTCGGCCGTTCCTTCGTGTCGATTCTGCCCGAAGCACATCCGGCAGCGGGTTGGGACTGGCCAGCGCGGCGCGGATCGCCATGGTCCACGGCGGCGGGCTGCGGCTGCGCAATCGCGAGGGCGGCGGGCTGGTCGCGGAGCTGTTCCTCGGCGTTTCGCCACACTGAACAGGCAATGGCCGGGCGTGGCATGGGGGCTTGTGGCAAAATCGCCGGCCTTCGACTGCTTTCCGTGGTCCCGATGCCGAATACCGCCTTGTACGCCCACGCTTCCCGCCACTGTCACGGCGCCCGCTGACATGGCCGACAGTACCGGTCATCTGCCCCGGGGCCCGGGCCGCATTCTCAAGGCGGCGCAATGGTCGATGCAGGGCCTGCGCGCTGCGTGGCTGCACGAGTCCTCGTTCCGTCTCGAGGTGTATCTGCTGATGTTTCTGGCGCCGCTGGCCTTGTGGCTCGGCGACACGGTGGTCGAACGGCTTCTGATGATCGGCAGCTGCCTGCTGGTACTCAGCGCTGAACTGCTCAACTCCGCAGTCGAAGCGGTCATCGAACGTTATGGTCCCGAGTTCCACGAACTGGCCGGCCGCGCCAAGGACATGGGCTCGGCGGCGGTGTTCGTGCTGATGATGAATGTGCTGCTGATCTGGGGCCTGATCCTCGGCGACCGCTATCTCTGAACCTGTTTTCTGATCGCCCCCCGCGAATGCGGCGCGCATCGGCGCCTTCGCCAAATACACTGGAAGTCATGCAATGCTGGAACTGATGTCCGATCCGCAGACGTGGATCACCCTGTTCACGTTGAGCGCGGTCGAGATCGTACTCGGCATCGACAATCTCGTGTTCATCTCGATCGCGGTTTCGAAATTGCCGCACGCGCAGCGCGAGAAGGCGCGAAAGTTCGGCATCGCGGTCGCGTGTCTGACCCGCATCGCGCTGTTGCTGACGCTGGCATGGCTGGCCGGGCTTACCAGCGATCTGTTCGCGGTTTTCGGCATCGGCATTTCGATCCGCGACCTGGTGCTGATCCTCGGCGGCTTGTTCCTGCTGGTGAAGGGTACCGGCGAGATCCGCGACATCCTCAACGGCGAGGCCGAATCCGAAGACATCGACACCAAACCGATGAATGCGTTCTGGGCGGTCATCGCGCAGATCGCGGTGATCGATATCGTGTTCTCGCTCGACTCGGTGATCGCCGCGGTCGGCATGGCGAATCAGAAGCCGGTCATGGTGGGTGCGATTCTGTTGTCGGTGGCGGTGATGCTTTGGGCGGCTACGCCGATCGGCCGGTTCATCGAAAACAACCCGACCATCAAGATGCTGGCGCTGGCGTTCATCGTGCTGGTCGGCGCCTTCCTCGTCGCCGAGGGCTTCGGCGCGCACGTGCCGAAGGGCTACATCTATTTCGCGATGGGCTTCTCGGGACTGGTCGAAAGCCTGAACCTGTGGGCCAAGAAGCGCGCCCAGCGGCGGTTGTTGCCGGAATAACTCCCGCATGTCATTGCGCGGCGGGGGCGGGGGTGCTGCAATGCCCGCCATGATCCCCCGTGGAGCACCGCCATGCGTGTATTCGTCCTTCTGATCCTCGCCGCGCTGCTGTCCGGCTGCGGCTACAACGAGATCCAGCGCAAGGACGAAGCGGTCAAGGCTTCGTGGGCGCAGGTGTTGAACGTCTACAAACGCCGCGCCGACCTCATTCCGAGCCTGGTCGCCACCGTGAAGGGTTATGCGCAGCAGGAAGAGAAGATATTGATCGGCGTGACCGAGGCGCGCGCCAAGGTCGGTCAGGTCCAGGTGAATCCCGATGACGCCGCTTCGCTGCAGAAATTCCAGCAGGCGCAGGGCGAGTTGTCCGGCGCGCTGTCGCGGTTGCTGGTGGTCACCGAAAACTATCCGAACCTCAAATCCGACCAGGCCTTCCTGAATCTGCAGACCCAACTGGAAGGCACCGAAAACCGGATCACGGTCGAACGCGAGCGTTACATCCAGGCGGTGCGCGACTACAACGTCCAGGTCCGCGAGTTTCCGGGCAAT
This sequence comes from Lysobacteraceae bacterium, assembly GCA_040079515.1. Classification (GTDB taxonomy): domain Bacteria; phylum Pseudomonadota; class Gammaproteobacteria; order Xanthomonadales; family Xanthomonadaceae; genus Lysobacter_I. Next base: position 42,626 of record JBEBKD010000006.1, on the reverse strand, counting down.
CTCACCGCGATGATGTTCGGCTACAAAGAGAAGCCGGGTTTCACGGTCGAGAACGAGCGCGAAATCCAGAATGCGCCGGTCGTGGATTTCGGCGGGCAGGCATCGTCGGCGCCACCGGCCCCGGTACCGTTGCCGTCCAGTCAGGGCCCGCAGAGGCCTTCCCCGGTGACTCCACCTGCCGGGCCGACACCGGTCGCGCTACCCAAAGAACAGGGTCCACAGCCGCAGCCCGCGCCTTCTGGCGGCTGACCTGGATATTGCCGGAGCGCTGGTGTGATCCGCAGACTGGGCGCATGGCTACTGGCGGGCCTGCTTGCAGGGGCATCGTGCGCGTTCGCGCAATCGCTGGCCCCGATTCCGCCGCTGACCTCGCCCGTGGTCGACACCACCGGCACCTTGAACGCCGGTGAGATCGCGCAGCTCGAACAGCAGGCGCTTGCGCTGCAGCAACGCAAAGGCAGTCAACTGCAGATCCTCATCGTGCCGACCACGCAGCCCGAAGCCATCGAGCAGTACGCGCAGCGGGTGTTCGACGAGTGGAAGCTCGGCCGCAGTAATGTCGACGATGGTGTGCTGCTGCTGGTGGCGAAGGACGACCGCGAAGTCCGCATCCAGCCGGGTTACGGACTGGAAGGCGCGATCCCCGATATCGCCGCCGGTCGCATCGTCCAGGAATATCTGGTGCCGAAATTCCGCACCGGCGATTTCGCCGGCGGTATCGGCGATGCCAGCGCGCAACTGATGCGTTTGATCGATGGCGAAACGTTGCCGGAGCCGATGGCGCCACTGGCGCAGGGCAACGACGGGTCCGATTGGTCCGGTGGGATTTTTTTCGCGTTCATTGCCGCGCTGTTCGGCCGTACGCTGTTCGGAAGACTGCCGATGCCGCTGCGGATGCTGCTGGTCGGTGGTGTGGCCGGCGGTGCGGTATGGCTGTCCTCGGGGCCGTGGTGGGCGGTGCTGTTGGCTGCGCTCATCGGCGCGGTGTTCGGTGCGGCCGCATCCTCCGCCCGCTACGCGAATCGCGGCGGCTGGGGCACGCTCGGCATCCCCACATCTTCCGGACGCAGCTCCGGCGGCGGTTGGTCGGGTGGTTCCGGCTCCAGCGGCTGGTCGGGTGGTGGCGGACGCAGCGGAGGCGGCGGCGCCTCCGGGCGCTGGTGACGTCGATGATCGCATCGATGATTCCGCGCTGGTTCCGCCACAGGCTTTCGATCTCGGCCCACCGGGTGTTTCCGGAGGCGAGCCTGTCTCGGATCGCCGACGCCATCGCCCGCGACGAGGCGCGTCATCGCGGCGAGGTGTGCTTTGCCGTGGAATCCGCCCTCGACACCGCTGCGCTCTGGCGCGGCGAGGATGCACGCGATCGTGCGGCCACCGCATTCGCGGCATTGAACGTGTGGGATACGGTCGAGAACAACGGCATCCTGATCTATCTGCTGCTGGCCGACCGGCGCATCGAAATTCTCGCCGACCGCGGCCTCGATGGCCTTGTCAGCAACGAACAGTGGCGAGGCGTCTGTCTGCTGATGGAAGAGCGCCTGCGTGCAGGCGATGCCGAGGACGCCGTGCAGCAGGGTGTCGCCGCTGCTGGCGATCTGTTGGCCGAACACTTTCCTCTCATCGACGGCCACCCAAGCGACGGCCGGGAAGACCGCAACGAGCTGCCGGACCGGCCGAGGATCCTCGGCTGAAGCGCCGCGTCTGCTCCGGGTCCGGCACAATACGTACTTCGACCGCCACACCCGTCCGCCGATGACTTATCTGCACCAGATCGACCCGATCCTGTTCCAATCGCCCGAGTTCTCGCTCTTCGGGATGACTTTCCATCCGGCGGTCCACTGGTACGGTTTGATGTATCTGCTCGGCTTCACCGTGGCCTGGTTCCTCGGCCGCAGCCGGGTCCGCGCCGGTCGTCTGCCGGGCGTGAGCGAGCAGGCCTACAGCGATCTGCTGTTCTACAGCATGCTCGGCGTGATCTTCGGCGCGCGCATCGGTTACATCCTGATCTACGACCTCGATTCCTACATCGCCGACCCGGTCCAGATCTTCAAGATCTGGCAGGGCGGCATGAGTTTCCATGGCGGTCTGGTCGGCGTACTCGTGGCCTCGCTGTGGTGGGCGCGCAAGCAGCGCATGAATTTCTTCGACATCGTCGATTTCGTCGCGCCGCTGGTGCCGCCGGGTCTCGGTTTCGGCCGCCTCGGCAACTTCATCAACGGCGAACTCTGGGGCAAGTACACCGGGGGCGGTTGGGGCGTGGTTTTTCCGCACGCCGAGCGCGATCTTTACGGACTGGGCGGCGCCGAACTCGAACGCATGCACGCCAGCGGCATGCTCGACCAGTTCGCGCGCCATCCCTCGCAGTTGTATCAGTTCACGCTCGAAGGCGTGGTGCTGTTCTGCGCAGTGTGGTGGTTCTCGCGCAATCCGCGTCCGCGCTATGCCGTCGCCGGTCTGTTCGCGCTGCTGTACGGCTGTTTCCGGTTCATGGTCGAATTCGTACGCCTGCCGGACGAGCAGATCGGTTATCTCGCTTTCGACTGGTTGACCATGGGTCAGGTGTTGACCACGCCCTTGATCCTGCTCGGTCTGGTGCTGTTGTTGCTGTCGCGAAAATCGCCGACGCTGCAGCCGCTCGCGGACACGGTTTGAGGCGCATGTCATGAAGGCCTATCTCGATCTGCTGCGCCATGTGCTCGAACACGGCACCGAAAAAGCCGACCGCACCGGCACCGGCACGCGCAGCGTGTTCGGCTGGCAGTTGCGGTTCGATCTGAACGAAGGTTTTCCGCTGGTCACCACCAAGAAATGCCATCTGCGCTCGATCGTGCACGAGTTGTTGTGGTTCCTCAAAGGCGAAACCAACACCGACTATCTGAAAGACAACAAAGTCAGCATCTGGGACGAATGGGCCGACGAGAAAGGCGACCTCGGCCCTGTCTACGGCAAACAATGGCGACGCTGGGCGACCGCCGACGGCGGTGAGATCGACCAGATCCGCTGGGTCGTCGACGAAATCAAACGCAATCCCGATTCGCGTCGCCTGATCGTCAGTGCCTGGAACGTCGCCGATCTGCCGAAAATGGCGCTGATGCCTTGTCACACCATGTTCCAGTTCTATGTCGCCGACGGAAAACTCAGCTGTCAGCTCTATCAGCGCAGCGGCGATATCTTCCTGGGCGTGCCGTTCAATATCGCCAGCTATGCGCTGCTCACGCACATGGTCGCGCAGGTCTGCGGATTGGGCGTCGGCGATTTCGTGCACACGCTCGGCGACGCGCACCTGTATTCGAACCACTACGATCAGGCGCGCGAACAGCTCTCGCGCACGCCGCGTGCGCTGCCGAAGCTGCGGCTGAATCCCGAGGCGACGGATATCTTCGGCTTCGTCTACGACGACATCGCCATCGACGGCTACGATCCGTACCCTGCGATCAAGGCGCCGGTGGCGGTGTGAGCTCTGCGCTTGTTCTGATCGCGGCACTTGATCGTGATCGCGCCATCGGTCGCTGCAACACGTTGCCGTGGCATCTGCCGGACGATCTGAAACGCTTCAAGTCGCTGACGCTCGGCAAGCCGGTGCTGATGGGCCGCAAGACGGCGGAGTCGCTGGGGCGTGCATTGCCGAAGCGGCGCAATCTGGTGCTGACGCGTACTGGCATGGTGCCGTTCGACGGTATGGAAGCAGTGGCTTCAGTCGACGAAGCGTTGGCGTCGATTGCAGCGGAGGGTGCGGAAACACTGTGCGTGATTGGAGGCGCTGAACTGTACGCGCTGACGCTGCCGATGGCGACGCGCCTGCATCTGACCCATGTCGATACGCTTGTCGACGGCTGCGACGCGTTTTTCCCAGCCTTCGATGCCACGAAATGGCGCGTGATCGCGCGTGATGCGCATGCGGCCGACGACCGGCATGCGTTCGCGTTCGAGTTCATGGATTACGTGCGCTCGTAGGGCGGGCCCTGGCCCGCCGCTGCGACGCATCCGGTTGCTTCGGGAAATGATCGAAACCGCTTCGATCATCGCAGGATGCGATCGTATGGATGGCAATGGCGGGCCAGGGCCCGCCCTACGGAAATTTCGGACGGTAATGCCCGGTGATCCTGTAATCGAACAGGATGTCGTCTTCGCGGGTGCCGCGTCCGATGTTGTGGATGATCAGCGGCACACCGCGCAGCAGGGTCTTGCGCTCGCTCACGATGCCGATGTGCGGCAGATTGCCCGGCAGCATCCAGGTCACGAGATCGCCAGCGCGGTAATCTTCGGCGCGGTCGGTGACGGCGACAGACCAGCCTTGTCGCGCGAACCAGGTCTGCAGATTCGGCACGCGACGGTGATCGATGTTGCTGTCCGGCCTGTGCAGGCCCCATTTCCGGGGATAGGTTTCGAAATTCGCGCGCATGTCTTCGTGCACGCGTTGTTGCAGATCGATGCCCTGGGTGCGAAACGCGCGGATCACCACGTCGGTACAGACGCCACGCGATTCGGGAACATCGCCGCGGGGGTAGGGGATGCGCGTATAGGTTGGATCGTAGCTGACGGTGACGCCGATCTGCTTGCGTGCGGCGATCGCCAACGCAGCCGCGCGAGGCATCGCGGGGTGCGTCGCGCGATCCGCAGGAATGCGATGTCGTGGCGCGGACTGCGCAGCCGAATCGCCGCAAGCGCCCAGCAGCGCGCACGTCAACGCAAGCGCCAGCCATCCGCGCGGGCACGCGGCGTGGGGCATCAGTCCTGCGGGCCCGGAACGGCGACCTCGCGACCAGGGACCTGAACGATCCGCAGTTCGTCGGTGTCGAGCTGCAATGCGGTGAGTTTGCCGCCCCAGACCGCGCCGGTGTCGATCGCGTGCACACCATGGCCGATGAACAGACCGAGCGTGGACCAGTGGCCGCAGACGATTTTCAGATCGCGGGTGGCGCGGCCCGGCACGGCGTACCACGGATACAGCCCGGGCACCTGCGTGCCCGGCGCGCCTTTCTCGTTGAAGGCGATGCGGCCGCGCGTCGAGCAATAGCGCAACCGGGTGAAAATGTTGATGATCGCGCGTTCGCGCTCGACGCCGCGCAGCGCCGGCGTCCATGCGGGGAAGTCGCCGTACATGTTGCGCAGCAGTTTGCGGCGGCCATCGCCGTGCAGCCGGTGTTCGACTTCGCGCGCATGCTTCTCCGCGTGCGTCGTGGTCCACTTCGGCGACAGCCCGGCGTGGATCATCATCCAGCCGAGCGTGCGGTCGCTGTGCAGCAGCGGACGCAGCCGCAACCAGTCGATCAGGGTGTCGCGGTCGTCCGCGAAGAGGATGCGCTGCAGATCCTGATTGACCCTGCGCTGGTCTTCGGCGCTGCGTTCGGATATCGCGAGCAGCGACAGATCGTGATTGCCCAGCACGACGATGCTCCGGTCGCGCAGCGAATGCACCAGGCGCAGGGTTTCCAGGGATTCGCCGCCGCGGTTGACCAGGTCGCCGCAGAACCACAGCTGGTCCTGCGCCGGATCGAAACGGATCTTCTCCAGCAGGCGCTGGGTCGGACCGTAGCAGCCTTGCAGATCGCCGATCGCCCAGACCGCCATATCAGCGGCGCTCCATGCGCGCGGTGGCATCGGCGGCGCGACGCATGCTCAATGCAGCATCCGGGGGATGCACAGCACGAACTGCGGGATCGGCGCTTCGAATTCGGCGCCGTCGTCGGCGCGCATCACGTAGGCGCCTTCCATCGTGCCGAAGGGCGTCTTGAAGAATGTGCTGGAGGTGTATTCGAAGCGCTCGCCCGGACGCAGCCGCGGCTGTTCGCCGACCACGCCTTCGCCGACCACTTCGCGCGGAAAACCGACGGCATCGACGATCAGCCAGCGCCGGCTGATCAACTGCGCCGGCACGCGGCCGGTGTTGCGGATCCCGATGGTGTACGCGAAGTAGTACAGCTCCTCTTCGGGCTTGGATTGCTCGTCGAGATAACGCGTGGCGATGTCGATAGCGATGGTGTGGTCGGGGGTCTCGTCCATGGCGACAGTTTAGCAGGCTGTTGAAAAACAGCTTGCCGGAGTGGTCTGGAAAGGCTGCTCGGGCGAAAGGGTCGAGTAAGCGCGATTTTTTTGCGAGCGATTACGCGCTGGTGCCCGCAGTGCCCGGTGCGACGGTGAGATTGGCGAGACGGACGAAATCGGCGACCTCGAGCTGTTCGGCGCGGCGCTGAGGGTCGATGCCGGCCGCGATGATCTCTTCCACGGTGCAGACGCTGGAGACGGCGTTGCGCAGGGTTTTGCGGCGCTGGCCGAAAGCCGCACGCACGACCTCGGCGAAGCGGCGTGGGTCGTCGATGCCGATCTCCGCGGGTGGACGCGGTACCAGCCGGACCACGGCGGAATCGACTTTCGGCGGCGGCCGGAACGCGCCCGGAGGCACTTTGAACAGCGCGGTCACCGTGCAGTATGCCTGCAGCATGACACTGAGCCGGCCGTAGACCTTGCTGCCCGGCCCGGCGGCCATGCGGTCGACCACTTCCTTCTGCAGCATGAAATGCATGTCGCGCACCGCTGCTGCGTGGTCGAGCGCGTGGAACAGGATCGGCGACGACAGGTTGTAGGGCAAGTTGCCGACCAGCCGGAAAGGCGTGTCCCCCGCAAGCGCCGTGAAATCAACGTTCATGACGTCGGCATGGATCAAGGTCAGATCGCCGTGCGCTTTCGCCGCAGCGGTGAGCGGTTCGAGCAGGTCGCGATCGAATTCGATCGCGGTCAGCGCGCCGTGGCGGTCCAGCAGCGGGAAGGTCAGTGCGCCCTGGCCGGGACCGATCTCGACGATACGGTCGCCGGGACGCGGGTCGATCGCGAGCACGAGTTTGTCGACGATCCCGCGTTCGTGCAGGAAGTGCTGGCCGAGCGATTTCTTCGCCTGCTTGCCGAATGTGGCGTCGCTGGGCGCGTAGTCGCGGCTCATGCGGCGCCCATGCGTGCGATGCGGGTGCGCGCGAGGCGGGTGCAGGTTTCGATCGCGGCGAAGAGGCTGGATGGATCGGCGATGCCTCGACCGGCCAATTCGAGCGCGGTGCCGTGATCGACCGCGACCCGCGGGTAGGGCAGGCCGAGGGTGATATTCACCGCATGCGCGAAGTCGCTGTATTTCAGCACCGGCAGGCCCTGGTCGTGATACATCGCCAGCACAGCGTCGTATTCGGGAAGTTTGGTTTGCAGAAATGCGGTATCGGCCGGCAGTGGCCCGATCAATCGCCAACCGCCGGCGCGCAGGCGATCGAGCAGCGGAATGATCAGGTCGCGCTCTTCGTGACCGAGATGCCCGTCTTCGCCGGCATGCGGATTCAGGCCGAGCACAGCGATGCGCGGCGCGTCGATACCGAAATCGTCGCGCAATGCCGCGTGGACGATGCGCAGCGTGCATTCGAGCCCGTCGGCGGTGATCGCATCGGCGACCGCGCGCAGCGGCAGGTGGGTGGTCGCGAGTGCGACGCGGACGATGTCGTTGGCGAGCATCATCACCACCTCGCATCCGGCCTGCACGGCCAACAGCTCGGTGGTGCCGGTGTAGGGAATGCCGCCGTCGTTGATCGCGGCCTTGTTCACCGGGCCGGTGACCAGACCATCGCACAGGCCCTGCAGGCATGCACCCGCGGCGGTTTCGAGTGCGCCGATGGTGGTGCGTGCGTTGCGCGGTTCGGGATGACCGGAACGGGTGGCGACGATGGTCGGAATTTCGACGTGCGCGAGCCGTCCGGGTCCGATGGCGCTGGGGTCGTTGGGAGAAATCAGCCGCAGTGGCAGGCCGATGGCGTCCGCTGCACGCAGGAGGGTGTCGCGATCGCCGTAGCAGACCAGCTGCGCGTCCCAGTCGCGCTGGGCGGCGCGGACGACCAGTTCGGGACCGATGCCGGCCGGCTCGCCCGGGACCAGCGCGAGACGGGGGCGCCTGGACATCGCAAGCTCAACCGGCGCCGGCTGCGGCGGTGGGTGTGCCGATGCGGATGTCGATGAAGGCTTCGCCGCGCATTTCGCGGAGGAAGCGGTTCCATTCGTCTTCCAGCTTGCGCTGACCGATGCTTTCGCGGATCTGGCTGCGGCGGTTCTCGTCGGTCGCGTTGACCTGGCGGGTGCCGATGCGCTGCATGATGTGCCAGCCGGCCTGGGTCTTGAACGGTGCCGATACCTGACCGTCGCCGAGCGAGGCGACCTGGGCGCCGAAGTCGGTGCCGTAGTCGTCCTGGGCGAACCAGCCGAGGTCGCCGCCGCGGGCCTTGCTCACGGTGTCTTCGGAGTTCTTGCCGGCGAGCTCGGCGAAATCCGCGCCGCCGCCGATGCGTGCGCGCAGGGTTTCGAGCTTGGCCTTGGCCGCGGCATCGTCCTTGCCTTCTTCGGAGCGGATCAGGATGTGGCGCGCCTGATACTGGGTCACCATTTTCGCGTCGCCGGCCTGGGCGTTGCGGGTTTCCTCCAGTTTGATCAGCTGGAAGCCGCTGGGGCCGCGGATTGGGCCGATGATGTTGCCGATCTGCATGCTGCGGATGGTGCCGGAGAAACTGGTCGGAATCTGGTCGAGAGCGCGCCAGCCGAGGTCGCCGCCTTCCAGCGCGTTCGGGCTGTCGGAATAACGCACGGCGGCCGCGCTGAATTCCATTTCACCGCGGTCGAGCAGGCCCTTGATGCCTTCGATCTTCTTCTGTCCGGTGCCGATCTGCTCGGCGGTGGCGCCTTCGGGAAGGGCGACCAGGATGTGCGCGAGGCGGTACTGGGTGTTGCCGCCGGCCTGCGCCGCCAGCGCCACATCGACTTCGGCGTCGCTGACGTTGATCCGGCCCTGGGCGAAGCGCTGGCGCAGACGCTGTACGACGATTTCGTCGCGCAGCGAGCTGCGGAAGTCGCTGTAGCTCAAACCGTCCTTGGCCAGCTGCTGACGCAACTGGTCGACGGTGATCTTGTTCTGGCTGGCGATATTGGTCACCGCATTGTCCACTTCCTCATCGCTGATGCGCATGCCGGTACTGGCGGCGCGGGCGCTCTGGAGGCGGATCAGGATCAGACGTTCCAGCACCTGGCGCTGCAGCACGTCGCTCGGCGGCAACTGCGCTTCGCGGCCCGCGTACTGGCTGCGGACGTTGCCGACGGCGCGATCCAGTTCGCTCTGCAGGATGATGTCTTCATCGACCACCGCGGCGATCCGGTCCAGTGGCTGCGGTTGTTGGGCGAAGGCGGAAACACTGCCGGCGAGCAGGACGGCTGCGATGACGCAGCGGAACGATCGGATCATGTGACGGATCATGGAGTCAGGTCTGAAGAGGGGAGATCGCCGCCACCGCGCGATTGGGGGGGCGGAACGAGGGAGAGATCCTCGCGGTAGTAGCCGAGGATAGCACGGCGCAAACGGCCCTCCGTGTCGGGTCCTGCGGAGCCTAATCCCTTGAGTTCGATCTCCAGCTGAATGGCGTTGTTGAGATCGCCGCTGCGGCTGCGCAAATAGCGGCGACCGACCAGGCGCACGGCCAGACAGCAGCTTTCCCACTGCACGCCGGCGATGCCTTCGAGCAGTTGGTCGTCCTGCAGCGAGTAGTAATAGCGGCCGACCACGCTCCAGTTCGGGTTGATCGGGTACAGGAAAGACAGGTCCGCCTGTTCCAGCAGGTCGCGGCGATAGCGGTAGCTGAGGTTGACGATGCCCTCGTCGCCGATCAGGTAGCGCGTGCGCAGGCTGGCGAGGTCGCGGCGACCGGCCTTCGGGTCCCATTGATAGGACGCACCGATGGTCCAGCGGTCGTTCGGTGCGTAGTTGGTGTCCATGATCCAGGCCGATTTGCCCTGTTCGATCGGGCTCTCGCCAGGCACTGTGACCCGGGAATCCTCGAAATAGCGGATCTGGCCGATGCTGGCGGACAGTTTCTCGTGGCCATCGGCCTCGCGGATCAGGCGGGTCGACACCGCCAGCGTCAACTGATTGCCGTCGGCCTGGCGGTCGGCGCCGGAGTAGCGGTTGTCGCGGAACAATTGGCCCCAGCCGAACGTCAGCGGCCGGGTGTCGAACAGTGGAACCCCGGACTGGTCGCGGTACGGAGCATTGAAATAGAAGATCCGCGGTTCCAGGGTGTTGAGGTAATCCGAGTCGCCCCAACGCGTGTGGCGGTCGAAATACAGACCGGCATCAAGGGTGGCGATCGGCAGGCTGCGGCTGGGCCGATCGTCGCGCCCGGGCAGGGCGGAATCGCTTTCGAGCGCGTACCCGGTGTAGCGCCAGGCCAGGCTTGGTTTCAGGAACCAGCTGTCGCCTTCCAGCGGCAGGCTGACATAGGGCTTGAGATCGAGGCGACTGCCGCCGGCGAGTTCCGGGTGGTCGAAGCGCACGACTTCGGCGTCGATACCGGCGGCGAAGCGGCCCGCGAACGCCTGCTCCCAGTGCACCTGCCCGCGCGGCAGGCGGTCGAACGGCAGATTGGCATCGCGCAGGGTGTAGTCGGCCAGTTGCCAGTGGTCGGCCAAGATCGAAGCCTCCCAGTTGCGGCCACGCCCGTAAACGCCGATGTCGCTGGTCACGAACGACGCCGCGCCACCATTGAGGTGATGACTGGCGTCGTCGAGGTAGCGGGTGTCGCTGATCCACGCGATGTTGCTGCGGGCCTGCCAGTTCGGGCCGAGATTCTGGCTGCCGAGGAAGCGCAGATAGCCGCGGTTGGAAACTCGGCGGTTTGTCGCCGGAACACCTGCGGCGATTTCGGCATCGCGCTCGCGGTCGGTGAGATTGTCGGAAGGCAGATACGCCGCATCGAGTACGCCGCGCCCGGTTTCGGTGAGATAGCGGAATTCGCCGCCGAGTTGCAGGCCGCGCTTGGTCATGAGGCGCGGGGTGATCGTGGCGTCGTAGTTCGGCGCCAGATTGAGGTAGATCGGTTGGCGCCAGTCGAAGCCGTTGCGGCTGGACGACGAGATCGCGGGATAGAGCAGGCCGGTGCGGCGGCGATCATCGATCGGGAAACGGAACCACGGCAGGTACAGCACCGGAATCCTGCCGACGCGCAGGGTCGCGTTGTGCGCGGTGCCCATGCCCTCGGCGGTGTTCACATCGATGCGCTGTGCGCGGAGCTCCCAGCGCCGCGCTTCGGGCGGACAGGTGGAATAGGTGGAACCGTACAGCGAGCCCTCGTCACCTTGCATGACGATGCGTTTGGCGCCGCCGTTGCCGCGACGGCGGATGAGCTGGTACTGGATGTCCTCCAGCTCGTGGGTGTCCTTGCCCTGGTCGCCTTTCGCGCGGGCGGCGATCAGGCGCATGCCGCGGTCCTGATAGCGCACGCTGCCTTCGGCGGTGTAGGTCTCTTTGTCCTGGTCGTAGCTCAGTTTGTCCGCCAGCAGGACCTGATCGCCGCGGCGCAGGTTGACGTTGCCGTCCAGATCGACGATCTGGCCTTCCGTGCCGGTCATCCGGTCGCCGTTCACCTCGGTAACGTCGCTCGCCGTGCTTGCATTCGACCCGGATGGGGGATTTTCTGCGGCGGGAATCCTGTCGATGAATGCGGGCACCGCATCCTCGATCGGGCATTGGCCCCAATCCTCAGGGGCGTCGTCGGCCGCCTGTGCGGACAGCGAGAGCGCGATGCAGAAGGGCAGCGGCAGCAGACGGAGTTTCTTTCGCACGTTGGGGCCGAGTCTGGACATATCCGGCTAGCTTGACGCATCCGCCCCGGTGCGGCAACGCGCGGGGCGCCAAAGGGTTCAGCCACCCCCGTAGGAGAAGCTGACCAGCCATACGGTTGTTGAATGCCTGCCCGAGCTTCTGCCGTCCGAAGCCGCTACGGCTCCAAGCCTCTACAACAACGCCCCGCGACAGCCCCAGCCATGCCGCAACACCGCTGTGGGAGGGGCTTGAGCCCCGACAAGCCCGCGGTACACTCCAACCATCACAGGGAACGACAGGGGGTCGGTGATGCACGGCAAGTCCAATACCAAAATCTTCATCGCGTCGTCGATGGAGCTGAGCGAAGACCGCAAAGCTTTTCGCGAACTCATCATGGAGCAGAACAACGCCTGGCACGAACAGGGCGCGTTCCTGCAGGTGGTGGGTTGGGAGCATTTCCTCGATGCGATGTCGCAAACGCGCTTGCAGGACGAATACAACAAAGCCATTCGCGACTGCGACATCTTCGTGCTGCTGTTTCACAGCAAAGTCGGTAAGTACTCGCGCGAAGAATTTGAAATTGCCTTTGCGCAGTTCAAAGCCACCGGCAGGCCGCTGATCTACATTTATTGCAAACCTGCAGATCCTGTCAAAGCAAGCAGCGACGAGGACCGAAAGAGTCTTGCGGAGTTCAAGCAGCGCTTGGAGGACATCGGTCACTTCGCAACCCGCTACGAAAATCTCCAGGATTTGCAGCTGAAATTCCTGCAACAGCTCTATCGCTTGGCGGAACTTGGCCACATCCATTTCGCCCCGCCGGGCGGCGCGCGCGCACCGGGTGAGCCGCCGCCGACGCTCACGCATGTCGTTATGACAGTGCAAGCAGGGCGGGATGCGGTGATTGCGGCAGGCGATGAGTCGATTGTCGTCGGCGCTGGCGGGATGGTGGTTAGCGGCAACGCCTCCGGCAATTTCAATACTGGCACCCAGACCGTCATCGGCCAGCAGACCCATATCGATACTGGCGGAGGCGCCAACATCGGCGGGAATGTCACCGTCAGCGGCGGTGATTTCATTGGCCGCGATCACAAGGGAGATTGAGGCGCCATGAGCGACCCCAAGGACGAAATCGAAGCGCTCAAACGTCGTATCGCCGAGTTGGAGGCGCAGCAAGCCTCCCGAACGGGTTCAATTGCGCCGCTTGACCGTTTGACACAGGTGAAGACCGGCGGTGGCGCCGTGATCGGCAACAGCGTGCAGGTGGGCAACGGTCATTTCATCGGCCGCGACTACATCGCCCAGCTGACCCAGATTGTGCAGGGAGGCGAGCGCGAAGAAGACGCGCAGAACAGCATTGCGCTGTATCTGCATACGCTGCGTGCGGAGCTTTCGGGTTTGCCGTTGGGCGAAATCGATACCCAGACCGATCGCGCCCAACGCAATGCGCTGACCTTGCGCGATGTGTATGTGCCGCTTGCCACCACATTGCGGATCGATGATCAGTACAACTTGCCGGATTGGCTGCACTCGCATTTGAAGCAAGCCGAGTTCGCAGTGATGGCGCAGCGCGATTTGCGGTCATCCGAGCGAAAAGCACGGCGCGTTTCCGCTCTCGAAGCGCTGGCCGCCACTCCAAGGCTCACGCTGCTGGGCATGCCTGGTACCGGCAAAAGCAGCTTCTGCGCTCATGTGCTGCTGGCTTTGGCTGATGCCTGGGCTGGCCAGGACGATGCGCTGAAGCACCTTGGCGCCGAGTGGATATATGGCGGCCTGTTGCCGATCCGCATCGTGTTGCGCGAGTTCGCCGACCAGCTGCCCGAGGGCCGCAAACCGACAGCGGGTGACTTGTGGGACCACATCGGCCATCAATTGCATGAACAGGGCATCGGCTTCGCTTCGGACGATCATCGCTTTCTGCAGCGCTTGGCACAGCGGCACGGCGCGCTGATCGTCTTCGATGGCCTGGACGAATGCGGCGATGTCGAGCGCCGCAATCGGGTGTTCACTGCGGTCGAAGCCTTCATCTTCACGTACAGCGCATGTTGTCGGTTCATTCTGACCATGCGTCCCTATGCCTGGCTGGAAGGCGCGGATCACTTTCGCGGCGTCTTCGAGTTGGACACCTTCGACGATGCCCAGGTCGTGGCCTTCATCGAAAACTGGTACGCCCGCCTGCCCGAGCGCGGCTGGTGTACCGCTGCGCAGGCGGCGCGCAAGCGCGAAAGTCTGTTGGCGGCACGGCACCGGCCTGAACTGGCCGAACTAGCCAGGACACCGCTGCTGCTGACCTTGATGGCCTTGTTGCACAGCAATCGTGGGCAACTGCCGGAAGACCGCGTCGAGCTGTATCACGAAACCGTGGAATTGCTGTTGCGGCGCTGGAGCCTGGAAGACGAGGCCGAGCGTGCGCTGTTGGATGGACTGGGTGTGAGCGAGCTGAAATGGAGCAGCGTGCGCCGGGTGATCCAGCAACTGGCATTTGATGTGCATGCGCAGAGTGCGGGACGCGAGGGCGATCTGGATATCCGCGAAAGTGCGTTGCTCAATGCCCTGCGCCCGCTGTTCGGCGACAGCCGCGACAAGGCGGCGATCATGGTCGAGTACATCGAGCGCCGGACCGGTTTGTTGCTGGGGCTGGGGCGTCCGCCCGACTCGCTCGATCCGCTGGATAACGATCGCCGCTTCGCCTTTCCGCATCGCAGTTTCCGCGAGTATCTGGCGGCCTGCCACCTAGCCCAGCACAGTGAGGATTTCCCGGGCGAATGTCGGCGTCTGGCCGTCGAGGCTGCGGCGCACTGGGAACTGGTCCTGGCACTGGCGGCGCGGGTCGCGCAGCTGAGTCAGGGCGCGCGCGCCGCCGATGCGGTGATCGGCTGCGACCGCGTCGAGGCGTTCAAGCCTCGCCATGCGCGGTACCCGGGTCCGGCTGAATGGCGCGCAGCGCGCGTGGCTGGCCTTCAATTGAGGGAGCTGGGTGTCGCCGACCTGATCACTCTGCCGGATACGCACGCCATTCTTGACCGCGTCCGCCACTGGCTGGCCGCCGCGCTGCCGGTCCACCCCGATGACGGTGGCCTGCCGGCAGTGGAGCGCGCCAAGCTTGGCGACTTGCTGGCCGAACTGGGTGACCCGCGCTTCGACCCCGAGCGTTTGCATCTGCCGGCCGATCCCGATCTGGGTTTTGTGCGGATTTCGGCCGATTCGGACTTCCGCATCGGCACCCGCCGCGCGGATCGCAAGCGCGTGGCGGAGGCGATCGGCAATGACCCAAGCGATGACGAAATCAACCACAAACTCACCCCTACGCCCGAGTTCTGGATCGCACGCTACCCGGTGACGGTGGCCCAGTTTCGTGCCTTCTTCGAGGCGGATGACAATGGCGGCTTCGTATTGGCTGATGCCGACGCCTTGCGCGATCCGGAGACCCGTCCCGTGCGCTGGGTCAGCTGGCCAGAGGCACGCGCCTATGCCGATTGGCTGCAGCGTCGTTTGCAGGTGTCGTCGGTCTTTGACAAGCACGCTATCGCCGGATTGGTGCGCGAACAAGGCTGGACGCTGGCCCTGCCTGATGAGCGCGTATGGGAGAAAGCAGCGCGTGGTGGCGGCGACCGGGCCGTCTTCCCTTGGGGCGACACTGCGGATGCCGAGCGGGGCAACTACGACGACACGGGTATCGCTGACACCTCAGCTGTCGGTAGCTTTACTGGCAACGGCTTCGGGCTGCATGACATGGTCGGCAATGTCTGGGAATGGACGCGCACCGAATACGGCGCGCCATATTCAGCCCCTGAGCCGGAAGCCAGCACTGAAAGCTCGGCGATCGTCGTGCGGGGCGGCGGCTGGGGCGATCGTCGTTTTGCCGCGCGCTGCGCCGACCGCCTCTGGGTTCGCCCCGACCTTCGCAACCACGATCTGGGTTTTCGCGTGGTGTTGTGTTGTTCCCCTGTTCGGTGACTCCGGGCTCGGGGCCTCTGAACTCCCCTACTCGGCCCGCTCCGCTACGCACTTCGTAGGAGGGCCTTCAGGCCCGAGCCGCACCCACAATCTCGAAGCAAAGCCTTCAGTCATGGCCACAGCCAAGCATCAAGCCACCCATTTGTGTTGCAGAGGCAATGCGCTTTCCATATATCGCCCACTGCCAAGCCTCCCTATCGGGCTTGAAGTCTTCACTCCGATGCATCAACCCATCCGCACTGAGCAAAAAACCAGGACACCCACAATCTCGAAGCAAAGCCTTCAGTCATGGCCACAGCAGCATCAAGCCGCCCATTTGTGCTGCAGAGACAATGCGTTTTCCATATATCGCCCACTGCCAAGCCTCCCCATCGGGCTTGAAGTATTCCTCCGACACGTCAACCCATCCGTGCTGCGAATCCCAGCCCTTTCAGCCAGCGCTGGCCGATGGCTTCGACACAAAGACCTGGATACCCACAATCTCGAAGCAAAGCGTTCAGTCATGGCCACAGCAGCATCAAGCCGCCCATTTGTGCTGCAGAGGCAATGCGTTTTCCATATATCGCCCACTGCCAAGCCTCCCCATCGGGCTTGAAGTCTTCACTCCGACGCATCAACCCATCCGCGCTGCAAATCCGAACCCTTTCAGCCAGCGCTGGCCGATGGCTTCGGCTAACGCGAGGAGGTCAGCCGCAGTACCGACGGCGCGCCAATAGCCATTGCCGATGCCTTTGACGCGGGCGGTCCATCGGGCCGGATCGGTGTCGATCGCGTGCAGCGCATCAGGTGCATCGGTCGCAATGCGTCCACGTTTTCCCGGATGGAGCTGACGGCCGGTCCAGTCGAGCAGTTGCAGATAGTCGCTGTTGCTGAGTGTCATCGGCATTCGTGTAACACCCAAGAGCGGCCTCAGCTGGGCCGTCAGCGTTTGTGGTTCGACTCGACATTCCGCGATGCGCGCAGCGACGCTGGTGTGCGCGGAATCTTCCAGGCGCTCGGCGATACCGGCGCGGATCGGATTGAGGTCGACGTATGCCATGGCTGCAAGCAGTGCACGTTGATCGCACAGGCGTTGGGCCTTGAAACGCCCCTCCCAGAATCGGCCTTTGCATGCATCTTCCCGATTTGCGCGTCGTGCGATGGGTTCGGCAAGGCAGCGCATCAGCCAGGACAGGTCGGCCAGACGGGCGTGGATTGTCTCCAGCCGCAGCGGATTGGCAAGCAAGCGGGCGCATTTTTCGGCGACAGCGACATCGTCGTCCTCACGCGGTGGAAACAGACGAACCCAACGCGCAGCGACCTCATCGTCTGGCCAGTCGGACGCGATCACAGGGTCGACCTGCACGACCAGATGCAGATGGTTGCTCATCACCGCGTAGGCATGGATAGAGACAGCAAAACACTCGGCCAACAGCCGGATGCGCGCTTCAACCCAGTGCTTTCGGTGCTCATAGGACTGCCCGGTGTAGCGATCGATTCCACACAGAAACGCCCGGCGCACGCAGCGCTGGACGCAGTGGAAAATGCCGGGCGCGCCGGGTGGTGCAAGTTGGGAACGGGGCTGGGCCATGGGTGACAGGATCGCCGGGGAAGGTGGCGTTTTCTGTCAAGGAACTGCGGATCGACGCGCCGGGATTTTCTGATTTGTGGGTGTCCTTTAGTTTTATCCTTGTTCTACCTTCAGCACTATGCGAAAACCCAAATCAGACAACCCGTCGTTGGCACCCGAGGCACGATTTGTGCAGAGAACCTTGTATCTACGGCTATCCCAGCTGCCACCACGAATGACTCGATTCATGTTTGTCTTGGCACGTAGATTTTCGCGTGCCATGGCTTTCTTTTGGTAGGGGTACTTGAAAGTGGGCCTGAGTGGATCTACACCCCACAGGCTACGAGTCCACTCCCAGACGTTGCCGGCGAACTCCTCGCCACCGCAAGGGCTACGGCTATTGGGATACATGCCCAGAGCGCTGGTGTTGCCGATGATGCCTTGGGTATTCATGCTTTCAGCATCGAACTCATCACCCCAAGGATAGGCGCGCTGCGAGAGTGGGTTATTCACTTGTTGCTGCAGCACTGCTGTTGAGATGTCGATTGCCGACGCGACTGTTGGAAACTCTGGCACGCGTATCCCACCGCGAGCAGCCTTCTCCCATTCCGCCTCAGAAGGCAACATAAGCTGCAAGCCCTTCGGTATCTGGTGTGCCCAACGTGAGGCAAGCCAACGGCAAAAGCCAAGGACCTCACGTAGGCTGATCGAAGTCACGGGAGCATTTTGAAGACCTTGCAGACTTTCCGCATTATCGGTCTTATAACCAGTTTCCGTGATGTATAGATGCCATTGGGCTACGGTCACCGGATAGCGGCTGATCCAAAATTCCGGCAAATCCACCTGGTGCATCGGCTTGCAATGTTCGCCGTTGTTGTCACCCATCCAGAACGGCCCAGCCGGCACCCAGCAGAACTGCATGCCATCTACGGTCATCACCTCTGGTCGTGGGTCGCCCAGCATCCCGAGGCTACGGCCGGCGAGTGCGCGCTCCACAGCGGGTAGTGCCCTGCGGCGTAAGATAGCCAACTGCCAGTCGCGGATGCGATTGAGCTTTCCTTCATCGCGTTTGGCAATGCGACTCAGGTCAGTTAACTCGACCAGCACTTGCCCGGCCAGCAAGGCGCCCCATGCATCGGCTTCAGCCAACGGTAGGGCAGTCTCCAGCGGGTCGCCTTCCACTGGCGTGGGGCACAGGGTCTCGGCGAGCAGCCAGATGCTCGCAGCACTACCACGTCCGGCTTTGGCGGCGGCCAAGCGCACCACCTCCCGCCAGCGGTTGGGTTCTTGGCGGGCTAGTGTGACCAACTGTTCGGGGAAGTCGTCATCTGTGAGGTGACATGCGGCCAAGTACTCCTGAAAGGTGCGGTGCGGGAACTGGAAGACGCCGTTGCCGTGCTCGCTTAGCAGGCCAGCGCGATGGCTCAGATATTCCGCCAGTCTCTGGGGTCTTGCGTCGGGGTCTTGTGCGGCAGCTAGCAGCGCGGCGACCATGCGGTCCCCTGCGATATTGGCGGTACCAGTGGCTTCTTCTTGGTCTCGGTGCGCTTCAAAGGCAAGCTTATCCAGTACTTTGCGGATGCGGTCGCGGCCTACCCGCAGGTATTCGGCCAGACTAGGCTCGGGCTCGGTGGCGCCGTATGCGGTGCGGCGCGATTTGGTGCGTTCCCACTCATCCAGCAGCAGGTCGACTGCGCGTGCGTATAGTTCTTCCGGTTGCTCCGGCAGGTTTCCACCCTTCTCGGTCTGCAGCTTGGCGATTAGGGTCAGCAGTAATGGGCGCTCTGCCAGCTCGCGGATACGTGGATTATCCACGGCCGCAGATTTGAGTCGCTCCGCGCGGTCCTCGGAATCTGTGGCGGTGAGTCGCTGCAAGGCGGCCATCTGCCCGTACCAGACTTCGACGAAGGCTTCGATCTGCCAGGGCTGGAATGGCAGCAACTGGGTTTCGGCGAAGCCGCGAAGCTTCCAGTCCTGTTGCTGGTAGGCGTAGGTGCGGCTGGTGGCGAGATAGCGGCAGCGATGGAAGGTCTGTGCGAAGGTATCTACAGCGCGTTTGATCCGCGAGCGGCGGCCCAGTGCGTCGGGAACCTCATCTAAGCCATCCAGTAGGATCAGTCCGCCATATTCCAATAGTTCCTGTTTGAGATTGGGCAGGAATTCGTTCAACCCGGCGTCTTGCAGTTGGTCGCTCAGGAAATCAAGCAGCGTGTCGGCGTCGATGTCATCTTCCGTCTCCGGCAATTCGGCCGCCAGCTCGCGCAGCACGATGCGCACCGGAAGCAATGGGCCGTGATCCCAGCGTTGAGGCTTGAGTGTTTTCTCAGCGGCGTGACGTTGGATGGGGGCTGTAAGCCGTTCGAGGTTATCCTCGGGTGCGTGCAGCGCTTCGCCCGCCATCGACAGAGCCAGAATATGGGCGACGCAGGTCTTACCGCTGCCAGGGTCGCCCAGCAGGGCGAGCTTTGGGTACTGATTGAGCTGGTCTATAACACTGAGGTAGTGCGGCGCGCGCGCCTTGCCCATAATTTCTGTGTGCTGCTCTGCCTGTGCGCTAGTCAACAGCGCCGTGTATACCCTACTCAACCGCAACTGCCCGGCGCGCTCGTCGCCAGCCATCAGGCTGACCTGGTCGCACTGCTGCATCAGTCGCGCTAGATAAGCCTTGCGCAGCGCGTCCGCGCTTGCGCCGGGCTGTTTGCCGGCTTCGATGTATTGAATCAGGGTGCCGGTGTTGAAGGTGCCGTTGGCGTTGTCGCCGATGGACATGCCGCGTTCGGCGACCGCCTGCGCATTCTGGCCTGCGGCGAGTGCGCTGCCGCCGCCGAGCGTGGCGGTCAATTGATCGAATTCCGCCTGAGTGATCGCGTCGCTCGCGAGCAGGCGGCGCAGGCGTTGCAGTGTCGGATCTTGGTCATCCATGTTGAATCCCTCCCTGTGCGCATCGTAGGGGATTCGGTGGGGCTTTGTGTGGGTTGTGGAAGAGCTCGGGCCTGAAGACCCTCCCACAAAGACAAAGAGTTCAGGACAAGGCCTTAGCCCCGCAGCGCCCCGACATGGGCGATACAGGATTCGCGCAAGCCCTGCAGGTCGTAGCCGCCTTCGAGGCTGGAGACGATGCGGCCGTCGGCGTGGCGGTCGGCGATGGCGACCAGTTCGCGGGTGATCCAGTCGAAATCCTCCGCTTCCAGTCGCAACTGTGCGAGCGGGTCGCGCCGGTGGGCGTCGAAACCGGCGGAGATCATCACCAACTGCGGGCGGAAAGCATCGAGGTGCGGCAGTAGACGGGTGCTCCAGGCTTCTCGGAACTGTGCGCTGCCTGCGCTTGGCGGCAGCGGTGCGTTGAAGATGTTGTTGACGCCGCGTTCGCTGACGTGGCCGCTGTCGGGATAGAGCGGCATCTGGTGCGAGCTGGCGAAGACCACGCGCGGTTCGAGATCGAAGATCGCCTGGGTTCCGTTGCCGTGGTGCACATCGAAATCGGCAATGGCGATCCGCGACAGGCCGTACTTCTCCAACGCGTGCGCGGCGCCGATCGCGATCGAATTGAACAGGCAGAAACCCATCGCTGCGCTGCAGGTGGCGTGGTGGCCGGGCGGGCGCACCGCGCAGAACGCGCGCTTGGCTTCGCCGTTGAGCACGAGTTCCACCGCTGCGACGACCGCACCAGCGGCGCGCAATCCGGCTTCGGCCGAGGCCGGCGACAGGATGGTGTCGGGATCGAGCCAGATCCGCTCGTGGGGCTTGGTTTCCAGCACCGCATGCAGCAGCGATTCGCTATGGACGCGCAGCAGTTGGCCGCGAGTCGCGCGCGGCGCTTCGCGCCATTCCAGATCAGGCCAGGTCTCGCGCAGGCCGGCGGCGACTGCGGTCAGCCGCGCAGGGCATTCGGCGTGCGTCGGCCCGGTGTCGTGGGCCAGACAGGCGCTGTGGCTGAAGACCGGGACGCTCATTGCTGCCGTTGGCGACGCTCGTGGTTCCAGAGAATCTCGCCGTGGCCGCTGTTTCTGGCCAGCACCCGCGACAGCACGAACAGCAGATCGGAGAGGCGGTTGAGATAGCGGATCGCCTGCGGACGCACGGCGTCGTGGTGCGACAGCGTCACGCACTCGCGCTCGGCGCGGCGGACGATGGTGCGCGCCAAGTGGCAGCGCGCTGCGGCTTCACCGCCGCCGGGCAGGATGAAATCCTTCAGCGGCGGCAGCGGATCGTTGTAATGGTCGAGCTGCTGTTCGAGGCGATCGATATCGTCGTCGTCGATGGCCGAATGACCGGGGATGCACAGCTCGCCGCCGAGATCGAACATCTGATGTTGCACCATCGTCAGCAGCGTGCGGATGTCGTCGGGCACATCGCAGGCCAGCAACACGCCGATCGCGGAATTCGCCTCGTCGACCGTGCCGTACGCGGTGACCCGCGCCGAATCCTTCGCCACCCGGCTGCCGTCGCCGAGTCCGGTCGTACCGTCGTCGCCGGTCTTGGTGTAGATCTTGGAGAGACGGTTGCCCATGAGTATCGTCCGTTAGCGCTCAACGATCGGATGTATGAGGGCGGCGTGCAGCGCCCTGAGGGTTCAGACCGTCTGCGCCCGCAGCGACGGCGCCTGCCGGCGCAGCAGCGCGAAACCACCGAACAGCATCGCCGAATAGAACAGCGTGCCCATCACGGTCCACTGGAAGAAGGGGATGCCGGCGACATAGGCGGCCACCAGACCCGCGCCGGTCTGCGGATACATCGTCGAACCGATCCAGGTCACGCCATTGGTGACCACGAAGAACAGGATCGAGCCCACCAGCGAGTAGCCCAGCACGTTGGCGCCGCCGACCTTGCCGCGCAGACCGAAACCCAGCACTGTCGACAGTGCGATGCACAGGTAGACCGACCAGAACGACAGGCTCGTCGCAACGTAGCTCCAGTATTCGCCGCCCATCGACAGGCCGAGCGCGATATCCGACAACACCATCGCTGCCAGCGGTACCAGCACCGCCCATGCGCGGTTCGCGAAATAGGCGCCGCCGAAGAGGGCCATCGCTTCCACCGGCGAGAAATTCGGCGGATGCGGCAGCAGACGGCTGAGCGCGGCGAGCAGGATCATCGCGACCAATGTCAGCGGGCCGGGTGCGAGCAGCGCTTTGGCACGCGATTCGGGGCTGGAAGAAGCGGGGGAGGCATGAACGGTCATCGGCGGTCGCAGGCGGAAAAGGACACAGAGCGTTAGCATAACGCAATGTCCAAGCCCGACCTCGCCCCGCTGCCCGTCGAAGCGCCCGTTTCCGTGTCTCACGATGTCCTGATCGTTGGCGGCGGCCTGGTCGGCGCCAGTCTGGCGATCGCGCTGGACCGTCTCGGCCTCGACACCGCGCTGCTGGAAGCCGCACCAGCCGGCGCGCTGCCGGCGGTGTTCGACCAGCGCAATCTCAGCCTTGCCGAAGCCACCGTCAACGCGCTGTGTGCGCTCGATGTGCTGCCGCGCCTGCGAACGCCCACCGGGCCGATCAACCGCATCCATATCAGCCGCAGCGGCGACTTCGGTCGCGTCCTGCTCGATGCCGCCGATCACGGCCGCGCCGCATTCGGTCACGTGGTGGTGGCACGCGATTTCGGCGATGCGCTGGAGTCGAAGCTCGGCGATCTGCCGCGATTGGCCCGTTACCGTCCGGCGAGATTTCTTGGCTTCGCCGAAGACGGCGCCGATGGTTTGCGCCGGGCGCGCGTCGCCGACGACGATGGCGAACGCATGATCGCCGCAAAGCTGGTGGTGGCCGCCGACGGCGCCGCCAGCGCGGTGCGGGAAGCGCTGGGCATCGCGGCCGAGCAGCACGATTACCGGCAGACCCTGTTCGTCGCCCGGGTCCGCGCCGAACGCGCGCCCGATGGCACTGCCTGGGAGCGACTGACCGATCATGGGCCCACGGCAGTGCTGCCGCGCGGCGACGGCCATTACGGCGTGATCCACGGTGTCGCCAGCGACGAGGCCGATGCGGTCGCGGCACTCGACGACGCGGCGTATCTCGAACGGCTGCAGCGTGCGTTCGGTTGGCGCGCCGGACGTTTTCTCGCGGCCGGTCCGCGCAGCGCCTATCCGATCGTGCGCACGGTCGCGCAGCGTATCGTTGCGCCACGTGCGGTGCTCGTCGGCAATGCCGCGCAGTCGCTGCATCCGATCGGCGCACAGGGCTTCAATCTCGGGTTGCGCGATGCCTTGACGCTGGTCGAGTGCATCGAAGCCGGGCGCGCGCGCGGCGAGGGCATCTGCAGCGAAGCGATGCTCCTGGAGTACGCGCAGCGTCGGCGCGAGGATCGCGAACGCACCATAGATTTCTCCGACGGCCTCGCGCGTTTGACCTCGAATCCATCGTCGCTGGCGTCGCCGCTGCGCAGTCTCGGCCTGTTCGCGCTCGATCACGATGCCGCGCTGCGCGCACAGGTCGTTGCCGGTGCGATGGGCTATCGTGGCGATACGCCGCAACTCTGTCGCGAGGTGGCCGTATGAGCCGTCGAACAAGCAGCGGCCGTCGTGCCGATGCCGCCATCGTCGGCGGTGGCGTGGTCGGTGCCGCTGGTGCGCTGGCGCTGGCGCAGCAGGGCTTGCAGGTGACGCTGATCGAACACGCCGAACCGCCGGCGTGGCTCTCGACGGACGCCGATCCGCGCGTGTACGCATTCGCGCCGGACAACGCCGCATTATTCGAGTCGATCGGCGTATGGGCCGCTGTGCGCGACGCCCGCGCGCATCCGTACCGGCGCATGCGCGTGTGGGATGCGGCCGGTGGCGAGGAATTGCGGTTCGATGCCAATGCCTTCGCGGTGAAGCAACTCGGTTGGATCGTCGAGCACGCGCTGTTGCAGGACCGGTTGTGGGCGGCGCTGCGGCAGTCGAACGTGATCGTGCGCTGCCCCGCGAGCGTGGTCGCGCTGGAACAAGATGAAGAAGGCGCCACGTTGGAACTCGACGATGGCCTGCGCGTGGAAGCGCGTATCGCCATCGCCGCCGACGGCGGGCGTTCGACGCTGCGCGAACTCGCCGGCATCGGCACGAAAACCGAAGACTACGGCCAGCGCGGCGTGGTCGCGTACGTCGCGACCGAACGTTCGCACGAGGACACCGCATGGCAGCGGTTCCTGCCGACCGGCCCACTGGCTTTCCTGCCGTGCGCAGCATGGCCTGATGCAGCGCACGTCTCCTCGATCGTCTGGACGCTCCCTGACGCCGAAGCGGTGCGCGTGGTTTCGCTCGACGATGGAGCGTTCGCGGAGGAACTCACACGCGCTTTCGCATCGCGCCTCGGCGACGTGCGCCCGCTCAGCGAACGCATCGCTTTTCCGCTGCGCCGACAGCTCGCCGACGCCTACGTCGCCGGCCGCGTGCTCGCCATCGGCGATGCCGCGCATGTCGTGCATCCTCTGGCCGGGCAGGGCGTGAATCTCGGGCTGCGCGATGTGTCCGCATTGCGCGACGCCATCGCTTCCGCGCAGGCGCGTCGCGCCGACTGGGCCGCACCGCATCGTCTCGCACGCTGGGCCCGCGCCCGGCGCAGCGACGTCATGGCGTCGGCGCATGCCTTCAGTGCGATCAATCGCGTTTTTTCCAATGACGATGTCGCCGCGACGCTGCTGCGCGGCCCTGCGCTGGGGCTCGCCGGAAAACTCGCTCCGCTCAGCCGTGCGCTATGGCGTCATGCGGCAGGGATGTGACGGTTGGGGTGGTGTTTGAATTTCAAGCCTGAATCAACTGCCACGCCTGTCTTGCGATCAGCGCAAGCACGATGATCAGGAACACCGCGCGCACGAAGCCCTGACCGCGCTTGATCGCGAGATGGCTGCCGAGGTAACTGCCGATCATGTTGCCGACGATCAGCGGCAGCGCCAGCGCCCAGATGACGTAGCCGCCGAACATCAGCACCGTCCATGAGCTGAGGTCGGCGGCGACATTGGTGGTTTTCGATACCGCCGACGATTTCAGGAAATCGAGGCCGAGGAAACTCACGAAGGCGAAGACCATGAGTGTCCCGGTGCCCGGGCCGATCAGCCCGTTGTAAAAACCGGTCGCAGCACCGATACCGGCGGCGGCCATCGCTTCGTGTTTCGGATGGAACCGGCGGTCTTCGCGCAGGCCCAGATCCTTGCGCAGCGCGGTGTAGATCGCTAGCACGACGCAGATCGAAAGCACTGTCCACTTCAGGATGTCCTGATCGATTCGCTTCGCGAACTGCACGCCGACCGCCGATGCGCTCAAGGCGGCGATGCACGCAGGCAGAAGCACCCGGCGCTCGACCCGGATGCGGCGCAGATAATTCCATGCCGCGACGCTGGTGCCGAGGATCGAGCTGCTACGTTGGGTCGCGATGGCCTGCAGGATCTGCAGCCCCGGATGCAGATTGAGCATGGCCGGCGTCAGCACCAGCCCACCGCCACCGACGATGCTGTCGATCAGACCGGCGGCGAAGCCCGCGAGCGCGGTCAGCAGCCAGAGGCGATGCTCGATTTCCATGTGTGCGTTTCGAGTGGAAGCGGGCGCCGCATCAATCCGACAACGGCGTCGGGAGCTTCATCGCGCGATGGCGCTTGAATACGTCGCGCGCAAGCACCCACACGATGATCAGATTGATCGCGACGACCAGCAATGCGATCCAGCCCGGTCGGGTGATCAGCGCGTAGAACTCGAACGGCAGATAGATCGCCGCAGCGACGCATCCCAACCACGATGCCCATGCTTTCGCACGCCAGAGCCCCCAGGATTCGACCAGATGCAAAAGGCCATAGGCGCCCACGACCGCCGCCGCCCAGTGGACCGACTGCGGATTGACCTTTTGCACGAACACCGACAGCGCGCTGTGCTGCGCATCGAACTGGAACAGTTCGATCAGCTTGTGGATGAATGCCCGGATCGGCTCCGGACCGAGTACTTCCAGTCCGCTGGCGGTCAAGAGCGCCAGAGCGCTCTTGATCAATTCGATGATCGCGATGACATGCAGTCCGGGATGCGCGCGTGGACTCGGGTTGTACGGCGCATCCTGTCGCATGTCGTTGGAACCTCAGGCGGCGCGCGAGGCGCGCTTGCGGTCGGTTTCGGTGCGTTGCTTTTTGCGCAGGCGGATCGCCTTGGGGGTGATCTCCACCAGCTCGTCGTCGTCGATGAATTCCAGCGCCTGCTCCAGCGAGAACTTGATCGCGGGGATCAGACCCTCGTCATCGTCCTTGCCGGAGGCGCGGAAGTTGGTGAGCTGCTTGCCGCGCAACGCATTGACGGTGAGGTCGTTGTCCTTGGAGTGGATGCCGACGATCTGGCCTTCGTAGATTTCGTCGCCCGGCTCGATGAACAGCCGGCCGCGTTCCTGCATCGCGATCTGCGCATAGGCGGGCGAGGGACCGGTGCCGTTGGAGATCAGCACGCCGTTCTGCCGCTGGCCGATATCGCCATCGGTCTTCGGGCCGTAATGGTCGAAGACGTGGAACAGCAGGCCGGTGCCGGCGGTGATCGTGCGGAATTCGGTCTGGAAGCCGATCAATCCGCGCGCGGGAATCATGAAGTCGATACGCACGCGACCTTTGCCGTCGGGTTCCATATTGGTGAGCTGCGCCTTGCGCTCGCCCAGACGCGACATCACGCCGCCCTGGTACTGCTCTTCCAGATCGACCACCAGCGACTCGAACGGCTCCATCTTCTGGCCATCGATCTCCTTGATGATCACTTCCGGTCGCGACACGGCCAGTTCGTAGCCTTCGCGGCGCATGGTTTCGATCAGGATCGACAAGTGCAGTTCGCCACGACCGCTGACCTTGAATTTGTCGGCGTCGGCGGTGTCTTCGACCTTCAGCGCCACGTTGTGCTGGGTCTCGCGGATCAGGCGATCGCGGAGCTGGCGCGAAGTGAGGAACTTGCCGCCGCTGCGGTCCTTGACGCCCGCGAACGGCGAATCGTTGACCTGGAAGGTCATCGAGATCGTCGGCTCGTCGACGGTCAGCACCGGTAGTTGCTCGACTTGCGAGGTGTCGCAGATGGTGTCGGAGATGCCGAGGCCTTCGATGCCGGACATCGCGATGATGTCGCCAGCCTGGGCTTCCTTCACTTCATGGCGTTCAAGGCCGAGGAAGCCGAGCACCTGCAGCACTTTCGCGTTGCGGGTCTTGCCTTCGCGGTCGATCACCGTGACCTGCTGATTGGTCTTGATCTTGCCGCGCTGGATGCGACCGACGCCGATGATGCCGACGTAGTTGCTGTAGTCCAGCGAGGTCACGCGCATCTGGAACGGGCCTTCCAGGTCGACCGGCGGCGGTGCGACGTGGTCGATGATGGTCTGGAACAGCGGGGTCATGTCGCCGCTGCGGACGCTGGGGTCGAGGCCGGCGTAACCGTGCAGTGCTGAGGCGTAAACGGTGTGGAAATCAAGCTGCTCATCGGTGGCGCCGAGACGGTCGAACAGGTCGAAGGTCTGGTCCAGCACCCAGTCCGGGCGGGCGCCCGGGCGGTCGACCTTGTTGACCACGACGATCGGCTTGAAGCCCATCGCGAAGGCTTTCTGGGTCACGAAGCGGGTCTGCGGCATCGGGCCGTCCATCGCGTCGACCAGAATCAGCACCGAGTCGACCATCGACAGCACGCGTTCGACTTCGCCGCCGAAATCGGCATGCCCGGGGGTGTCGACGATATTGATCCGGTACTCCTCGCCCTCGGGCGATTTCCAGCGGATCGCGGTGTTCTTCGAGAGGATCGTGATGCCACGTTCCTTTTCGAGATCGTTGCTGTCCATCATGCGTTCGGTGGTGACCGTCCGCTCACTGAAGGTGCCCGACTGCTTCAGCAGCTGGTCGACGAGGGTGGTCTTGCCGTGGTCGACGTGGGCGACGATGGCGATGTTGCGCAGGCGTTCAATGGACATGGCGAATGGGCGCCCGGGGGTGACCGGATGCTGATTTGTCGTGAAGGAAGCCGACTATTATAGCCGGCAGCCGAGAGTAATGGCTCGGTTGCCCTGTTCAGACTTTCGGAAAACGTATGCCCAAGATCCCATGGAAGCCGCCGCTGTGGCTGCTCGCGCTCGATATAGGCGGTTTTTTGCTGCTCGGACTGGGGCTTGTATTGCACTACGTGCCTGGGACTGCGCTGTCGCAGGCGCTTCCCGACACCCTGCGCCTGCCGCTGTTGGTCATCGGCGGCTGCATGTTTGCGGCCGGATGGGGCGGGATGTTGCTGTCGCTGCTGACGCATCGCCGCGATTGACGCGGCCGCCGGACGAAACCTCTCGATTCTAGTTGATTTCGCGCGGCGCGCGCATGCCTCGTGACAAGGCGTGGCCGGCGCTGTCGTGGGAGCCTGTCGGCATCCCAACCAGCCCAGAAGGCGACCCGAATGATCCAGGAAGTGACCGGCGACATCCTCAAGACCCGCGCCCAGGCCATCGCCCATGGCGTGGCCCCGAACGACGATTTCCATACCGGCTTGGCGCTGTCGCTGCGCGAACATGCCCCGGCCCTGTACAAGGACTTTCGTCATTACTGCCAGTCCGAGCATCCGAAATCCGGCAGTCTGTGGACCTGGGCCGGTGCCGATGGCCGTCGCATCGTCAATCTGTTCACCCAGGAAGGCGCCGAAGGTCACCACGGCGGCAAGCCGGGCAAGGCCAGCCTGCAGCATGTGCGCCATGCCCTGAAGGCGTTGCGTGCCGAGATCGACGACCAGAAGATCCCCAGCATCGCCATTCCACGACTCGCTACCGGTGTGGGCGGTCTCGACTGGGTCGATGTGCGGCCGCTGGTGCACGAATACCTCGCTGACGCCGGGATTCCGGTGATCGTCTACACGACCTTCAAGGCAGGCGAGGCGGCCGACGAAGCGCTCTGACCCTGGCGACGGTACGGTTCCATGGGGGCGCACCGATCATGCCCGCCGGGGAGGGCGGCATGGTACGGTGTTGCCCCTTTTTCACGTCGATTCGACCCCTCCGGAGCCTGACCATGAGCCTGATCGCCCATTTCGACACCGACCGCGGCCCGATCCGCATCCAGCTGCATGCCGACAAGGCGCCGCTGACCGTCGCCAATTTCGTCAACCTCGCCCAGCGCGGGTTCTACAACGGCCTGATTTTCCACCGCGTCATCGCCGACTTCATGGTCCAGGGCGGCTGTCCGCAGGGCCGCGGCACCGGCGGCCCGGGCTACAAGTTCGAGGATGAAGCCAACAACGGCATCGGCCATGAGCGCGGCGTACTGTCGATGGCCAATGCCGGCCCCGCCACCAACGGCAGCCAATTCTTCATCACCCACGTCCCCTGCGGCTGGCTCGACGGCAAGCACACCGTCTTCGGCAAAGTGCTCGAAGGCATGGACGTGGTCGACAGCATCCGCCAGGGCGACACCATCAAGTCGCTGACCATCGAAGGCGATGCCCAGGCCGCGCTCGACGCCAAGGCCGATCGTGTGGCGGAGTGGAACAAGATTCTCGCTGCGTGAAAAAAGCCGCATGAAAAACAAGACGGGACTGCAGTAGAAGCAGTCTCGTCCTTCGTCAGTCATGGATGGTAGATTCCGTCACTGTCGTTCTGCATTTGCCTCGTCAGGACTCCATCCATGAAAATCTTCTTGTCCGCCGTTCTACTTTCGGCGCTGTTGCTGACGGGTTGCGCGAAAGACCCGGTCGTTGCCGATCTTGAAGCATTCGATCGATATGTCGCGACCTCGGTTCTCGATCCCGCATCGCAGGATGTGAGCCGGAAAATGGCTGCGGCCACGACCGATGTTCAAAGAATCGCGCTGTTGGACGACTGGATCGTGGCGATGGAGAAGAACGCTGCCGAACTGGCGCAATTCAAAGCGAGTACGCCGGAAGTCGGGAAAATTTCCCAGGGCTTCGCGGACGCGATCGCTCTGAGTACCGACGGCGCAAAAGGCGTGAAAGCCGCTTTGGCCGCGAAGAACCAGATGATGATGAGCGACGCCGCGATCAAGTTGTCGCAGGGTCAATCGAAAATGATCGAGCAAGGGAATGCCTTGACCCGGCTGGCGGCCGAAAAGGGCTACAAACTCGCGCGCTGAGTCGAACGTGCATGTGATCCGGTTGTCGGTGATGTGCGTGGCGCTGCTCGCGATAGCGTCGCCCGTACACGCTGCCGGCAGCGTCTGCCACGGCACCCCCGCCAAAGGCCGCATCGAGCATGCCGTGCAGTTGCCGGCCAGCGGCAACAATTTTCGCGCCTACAGCACTGTCGGCGTCCGTCTTGGCAGGACATACACGCATGCTCGCGTCGCGGAAGCGATCACGGACGCGTACGCGACGCTCGCGCAGCGCGCGCCTGCGAAGACCTTCGTCTACGGCGAGACGGGGTTCGCGAAGGGCGGGCCGTTCAAGCCGCACAAGACCCACCAGAGCGGGCTGTCGGTGGATTTCTTCGTCCCGGTACTCGATGCCAGGGGGCGCTCGGTGCCACTCCCGACCAGCGCGCTGAATCGCTACGGCTACGACATCGAATTCGACGCCAACGCCCGGTATCGCGGTCTTCGCATCGACTTCGAGGCGCTGGGCGAGCATCTGTATGCGCTGGATCAGGCCGGGCGGCGGTCCGGCGCGCGCATCGGTCGGGTGATCTTCGAGCCGGCGTTCCTGCCGAAGCTGTTCGCGACCGGGCGCGGGCCCTATCTGCGCGACCGCATTACGTTTGTGCGTGGAAAAGTGTGGTGGCGCCACGACGAGCATTACCATGTCGATTTCGTGGCACAGTGCCGCCCACTTTGACTTGCCGCGTGGGGTGTCGCCATGTCGGGAAAAGTGTCGGGGCTGGTGCTGTTCGCGGTGGGGCTGGCGGCGGTATTCGCCGGCTACTACCTGGTCGCGTTCGCGGTGATCGGCATCGGCATCGGCGTGCTGCTGGTGGCGACCGGTAGCGGTTCCGCACGGCGTCCTGCGCATAGTGGCGCCGTCGCTGGCGACAGTGCGGGATTCGACACCGGAACGAGCTACTACGGCGACAGTGGCGTTTCATCCAACGATGCGCGCGACAGCAGCGATCAGTGCCATGCCAGCGATGATGGCGGTGGTTACAGCGACAGTGGTGGGGATTGCGGCGGAAGCGATGCTGGAGGAGGGGACGGCGGTGGCGGTGGCGACTGAAGGCGTGCCGGTCTGGCGTCGTCTGCCCATACGCTGCGTGCGCTTCACTTCAGTCGCAGCGTATCCAGCATCTTCGAGACCTTCGCAGCGTCGCGCGGGTAGTAGTACTCCGACGGCGCCATGAAGATCGCCAGTGCGAGGCCTTTTTCATGCTCGAACGCGGCGGCCATGCCCTGGAACTTCAGGCCTTCCTCGTTGGCGAGCGAGAATTCGAAACGCAGTCCTTCGCGGCTGCCGAACGTGGTCGGGCGCAGGTCGCGCGCTTCTACGTTCGCGGTGCCGGCGGCGCGCAGGCCGTCGAGGATCAGGTCGCGCAGTTCGTCGGGACGCAGGCCGCGCTGATAGAAGGCGCCGTCGGGGCGCCGCTTCGTCTGGCGCTCGCCGAGGAAGATGAATTCCTTCTCGCGCACGGTCGGGATCAGGTATAGACGATTGAGCAGTTCGCCGTCGATGCTCCACAACTGGTAGCGGGTTCCGGTGTAGATCCGGGTCCACTCCATTTCGCTGTCGATCATCAGTTTGCCGCTGGCGATGGTGGGACCGGGTTTCACCAGTGCGCCACCGGTGCTGCAGGCAGTGGACAGCAGGCAGATCATGGCGATGATGGCGGTCTGCGACACGATGGTTTGCAGCATGCGGCGGACGCTCATGGCCGTGCTCCTGTTTTTTCGAGTTCGCGCTGGACGAACGCGCGGTCGTCTGCTTGCGGGGCGATGTCGAGATAGCGTTTCAACGCGGCGGCAGCCTCGCTGTTCTGCCCGCTCTCGCGCAGCGCGAAGCCGTGCTCGCGCCAGGTCGCGGCTGGTGCGCCGGGCAGGGTGATGGCGCGGGCATAGAGTTCGGCGGCTTTGACACGATCGCCGGCCGCGTTGCGTCGTCGATGCGCTTCGCCGAGATAGAAGGTGAGCAGGCCGTGATCGTCCGCAGGCGCGTCCGCCAGCAGTTCGCCGATCACCAGCAGTGAGCTGGCGTAGCGGCGGCGACCGAGTTCTTCGTCGAGCCAGTGCGCCATGAACGGCCGCATCGCCGTGCGGTAATCGTCGCGGCGGCGTTCGCGCGGTGGATTCGGCAAGGCGTCGGCGGCGGCGCGGATATCGCTCATACGCTCGTCGGTCGCCGGATGGGTGGCGAACACCACGCCGCGGCGCTGGTATTTGCGGGTGTCCTCTTCGCGCTTGAGCCGCGCCCACAGATCGGCGCCGGCATTGGGGTCGTAGCCGTGTGCGACCGCAGCCGCGAAACCGAGTCTGTCGGCCTCGCGTTCCTGGTCGCGACTGAATTTGAAGATGCCGGCATAAGCGCCCAGCGCGCCGAGCAGCGCGGCGTCGGGCACGCCCGCGCCGTAGGCGACCAGTTGAAAAGCACTGAGCACTGCGGAGGTGTCCTTGAGCCGCCGCCATTGCCGGATCGAATGTTGGGCACGGAAGTGGCCGGCTTCGTGGCCGAGCACGAAACCGATTTCGGCCTCGTCGCGGGCGCGGAGCAGGGCGCCGGTCCAGACCAGCATCATGCCGTTGGGCGCCATCGATGCGTTGAATTCCGGCACATCCATGATGTAGACGCGCAGATCGCGACAGTAGTCGTCGGCCACGTCGCAGGCGATCTTCTGCACATAGGCATTCAATGCGGGATCGCGGACTCGCTGCGGCGCGCGCTGAAGTTCGGCTTCGGCGCGCTGCATCGCGTACCAGAGTTCGTCCTCATCGCTGCCGGCGATCGGAGCATCGCCGGGACGGTGGTCGCGGACCTGCTGGCTTGTTGCGCAGCCGGCCAGCACTGCGATCAGCAGCGCCAGACCCAGCAGGCGGAGCTGCCTGCCCGGGCTCATCGCCGGCTCCCGCTGTTTGATCGACTGTTTGATCGACTGTTTGATCGACGCTTATCGTTGAGGCCCTTGAGCAGATCCTCTGCGGTCTCGCGCGCGCCGGCTTCATCGCGCAGATCCCCGGCCTGATCGACCAGGAGGTTATGCCAGACCACCTGGCCGGTGCGCAGATCGACCAGCGAAGTCAGACCAATCTGGTAACCACCGCCGATGTCGCCACCCAGCAGCAGGAAGCCGACCACCCGCATCGCCACGCGGCCGGCGCCGGTATAGCTGTCGCGGACATAAGTGAACAGCGCGTAGTCGGCGCCGGTGGCGTCGCGCAGCGCCTTCACCCCGGGGCCGAGGGTCCAGTCGAATTTGCCGTGCTTGTTGCGCAGGCCGCTGTTGGGGCTGCTGCCGCTGCGCGAGTACTGGAGGATGCTGATCGAGACCGCCTGGTTCAGCAGCAGCAACTGGCGCAGCGGGTCGTCGTTGCTGGTGGCGGGCGGCAGGGTGAAGTCGGGCACCACAGTCATGCCCCGTTGGCCGAGGATGCCGCGCGCCATTTGCGGATACAGCTGTCGGGCGTTGTCGGTCCAGACTTTGCGCGGCTCCTGGGCACCGCCGGCGAGTACCTCGTACAGCTCGATGTCCGGTTCCACCAGCACCACGCTGCCACCAATGGTCAGCGGTTGGCCCGTGTCGCCCCTCACGACCCGGGTCTGGGTGGAGACGCAGGCGTTCGCCATCAGGCAGCAGGCCAACACAAAGGCCCAACGCAATCGCTGGAGGCCCGGTCGGGATGCGGTCGACACATCGACCGCGGCGTCGGTCGGAACAGTGCGCTGTGCTAACATTTCGTGCTTCCTCCGGCCTGCGTCCGCAGGCTCCCCCTCAGTGTTTTCTAACCCAAAACAGGTCAAGCGATGCTTCAGCTCGCCCGGCGCGTCGGACGCGCCAAGCCCAGTGCGATCATGGTTGTCGCCGATAAAGCCAAGCGGCTCAAGGCCGAAGGCCGCGACATCATCAGTTTCTCGATCGGCGTCCCGAATTTTCTGCCCGGTGCTCATGTCTACGACGCCGTCCGCGAAGCCCTGAACAAAGACTCGGGCCAGTATGGCAGCAACCGCGGCTCGGACGCCCTGCTCGACGCCTTCCTGAAGCACATGGAAGCGACCGGCCTCACCGGGTACTCCCGGGCCAACATCGCCACCGGCATCGGCGCCAAGCACGTCATCTACAACCTGGCCGAAGTGCTGCTGGACGAGGGCGACACCATCGTCTTCCCCACGCCATACTGGACCAGCTATCTCGACATCGCCGACATCGTCAACGCGAAGATCGATCTGCTGCCATGCCCGCCGGAACAGGACTACAAGCTCACACCAGAACAGCTCGACGCCGCGATGGCGAAGAAGCCGAAGGTGTTCCTGTTCAACAATCCGTCCAATCCGACCGGCATGGTCTACGACAAGGACGAGATCGCAGCCTTGGCCGATGTGCTGGCGAAATATCCAGACACCTGGATCATCACCGACGACATCTACAATCGCATGGTGTTCGACGGTGTCGGTTATCACAATTTCATCCAGTTCCGCCCGGAACTGCGCGATCGCGTCATTTTCATCGATTCGCTGTCGAAGACCTACGGCATGCCCGGCTGGCGCGTCGGCTTCATGGCAGGCCCGGTAGCGGTGGCGAATGCGGTGGTGACGATGAACTCGAACCACATCACCAATCTCCCGGAAATGACCACGGCTGCGGCGATCGCCGCTTTCACCGGTCCGCAGGACGTACCGACGCAGAAGAACGCAGAATTCCAGGCCAAGCGCGACCAGGTGATGGCGGCGCTGCTGGCCATTCCCGGCATCGTCTGCCCGAAACCGCGCGGCGCGTTCTATGTGTTCCCGGACGTCAGCGCCTATTTCGGCAAGACCCACGGCCCGACCGGGCTGGTGATCGGCAACGACGTGGACCTGTGCAACGCGCTGCTCGATGCCAAGGGCGTGGCCTGCGTGCCGGGCTCGGCGTTCGGTGAGCCGCGTGCGTTGCGCATCAGCTACACCTGCCCGACGCCGCAGTTGGCGCCGGGTCTGCAGCGGATCCAGGAATTCTTCGCCGAAATGCACTGAGTCCGGGCCGCCGGAGACGAAAGTCGAATTGTCCTTCGCCTCCCGTTCGGTCGACCTTTCCCTCTTTCGCCACTCGTCATCCCCCCGGAGTTCCCTCATGAAACAACCCGTCCGAGTCGCCGTGACCGGCGCCGCTGGCCAGATCGGTTACGCCCTGCTGTTCCGCATCGCTTCCGGCGAAATGCTGGGCAAGGATCAGCCGGTCATCCTGCAGATGCTGGAACTGCCGCTGGAGAAAGCCCAGGCAGCGCTCAAGGGCGTGATGATGGAGCTGGAAGACTGCGCGTTCCCGCTGCTCGCCGGCATGGTTGGCACTGATGATCCGAACATCGCATTCAAGGATGTCGATGTGGCGATGCTGGTCGGCGCGATGCCGCGCGGCCCGGGCATGGAGCGCAAGGATCTGCTGCTGAAGAATGCCGAAATCTTCACCGTGCAGGGCAAGGCGCTCAACGCCGTCGCCAGCCGCAACGTGAAGGTGCTGGTGGTCGGCAACCCGGCGAATACCAATGCCTACATCGCGATGAAATCCGCGCCCGATCTGCCGTCGAAGAACTTCACCGCGATGCTGCGCCTCGACCACAACCGTGCGCTGTCGCAGCTGGCGAACAAGGCCGGTGTGGCCGTCGGCGACATCCAGAACATGGTCGTGTGGGGCAACCACTCGCCGACGATGTATCCGGATTACCGCTTCGCCACCGTCGACGGCGCGTCGCTGAAGGACCGGATCAACGATGCAGACTGGAATGCCAACGCGTTCATCCCGCAGGTCGGCAAGCGCGGCGCCGCGATCATCGAAGCCCGCGGCCTCTCGTCGGCTGCGTCGGCCGCGAACGCCGCCATCGACCACATCCACGACTGGGTGCTGGGCACCAACGGCAAGTGGGTGACCATGGGTGTCCCGTCCGACGGCAGCTACGGCATCCCGGAAAGCGTGATGTACGGCGTGCCGGTGACCTGCGCCAACGGCGAATACACCCGCATCGAAGGCCTGCCGGTCGACGACTTCAGCCGCGCAGCGATGGACAAGACGCTCGCGGAACTCGAAGAAGAACGTGCCGGCGTCGCGCATCTGCTCTGATCGCAACGCATACGCCATCCACAGCAGCGCCGGGCATTGCCCGGCGTTGTCGTTTGCGCCGGGCAACCGCCTGCGACCAAGGTCGGAAGGCCGGGCACGGCGCGGAGGACTAAGCTGCCCCCATCGCGTTGTCCGTGGGAGGGCGCATGCGCTACGAAGACGAATATCGCCGCTCGATAGAAGACCCTGAAGGGTTCTGGGCGGAACAGGCGAAAGCCATCCACTGGCATGTTCCGCCAGTGAAGATTCTCGACTACGACAACCCGCCGTTCCGGTCGTGGTTCGTCGGCGGCCAAACCAATCTCTGCTACAACGCCGTGGACCGGCATCTGGACGCGCGCGGCGATCAGCTCGCGCTGGTCGCGATCTCGACCGAAACCAATCTCACCCGTGAAATCACCTATCGCGATCTACATCGCGAGGTGAACGCGTTTGCCGCCGTGCTGCAGCGGCTGGACGTGGGCTGCGGCGATCGCGTCGTGATCTACATGCCGAACATGGCCGAAGCGGTGTTCGCGATGCTGGCCTGCGCGCGCATCGGCGCGATCCACTCGGTCGTGTTCGGCGGATTCGCCGCGCACAATCTCGCACTGCGTATCGACGACGCCACGCCCAAGCTGCTGATCGCGGCCGATGCCGGCATGCGCGGCGGCAAGGTCATTCCGTACAAGGCGCTGGTCGACGCCGCCTGCGCCGAAGCCGCGTCACCGCCGCCGAAAGTGCTGATCGTCTCGCGCGGTCTCGACGCCGCCGAGCCGAAGGTCGACGGTCGCGACGAGGATTACGCGACCCTGCGCGCCGAAGTCGGCGATGCCGATGTGCCGGTGCAATGGCTGGAATCGAATGCGCCCAGCTATTTGCTGTACACCTCCGGCACCACCGGCAAGCCCAAGGGCGTGCAGCGCGATGTCGGCGGCCATGCGGTGGCGATGGCGCTGTCGATGCGCACGGTGTTCGATGTCGGCCCGGGGCAGGTGATGTTCTCGACCTCGGATGTCGGCTGGGCGGTCGGGCATTCCTACAACGTCTACGGCCCGCTGATCGTCGGTGCGACCTCGCTGCTGTACGAAGGTCTGCCGGTGAATCCCGACCCCGGCATCTGGTGGTCGCTGTGCGAAAAGTACGGCGTGCGCACGATGTTCTCGTCGCCGACCGCCGCGCGCGTGCTGAAGAAGCACGATATCGATTTCATCCGTCGTCACGATCTGTCGTCGCTGCAGTATCTGTTCCTCGCCGGCGAGCCGCTGGACGAACCCACCGCGCACTGGATCACAGACGCACTCGGCAAACCGGTGATCGACAACTACTGGCAGACCGAAACCGGCTGGCCGGTCCTCGCGCTGCTGCCGGGTCTGGATATGAAACCGGTGAAATTCGGCTCGCCCGGATTCCCGAATCTCGGCTACCGCACGAAGATCATCCACGAATCCACCGGCGAGGAAGTCGGTGCCGGCGAGAAAGGCGTGCTGGTGATCGAACCGCCGCTGCCGCCGGGCTGCATGACCACGCTGTGGAACGACGACGCGCGTTTCCTGCGCAGTTATTTCGGCCACTTCAAAGGGCTGCTCTACAGCTCGCTGGACTGGGCGATCCGCGACGAGGAGGGCTACACCTTCATCCTCGGTCGCACCGACGATGTGATCAATGTCGCCGGCCACCGCTTGGGCACGCGCGAGATCGAGGAATCGGTGTCGAGTTGCCCGCTGGTGGCGGAGGTCGCCGTCGTCGGCGTCGCCGATCAACTCAAGGGCCAGGTGCCGGTGGTGTTCGCGACATTGCGTCAGGCCACCAGCGAACCGCAGGAACGCATCGCCGCCGCCGACAGCATGCGCAAACAGGTCGAACACAGCCTCGGCGCCGTCGCGCGCCCGGCGCGGATCTACATCGTCAACGCACTGCCGAAAACGCGCTCGGGCAAGCTGCTGCGCCGCTCGCTGCTCGCGCTCGCGCAGGGCGGCGACCCCGGCGATCTGTCGACGCTGGATGATCCGAATGCGTTGGAGGATGTGAAGAGGGCGTTGCAGCGTGGGCCGGAGTTTGGGGGCTGAGGCACGCATCGCTGGCGCGAATGATCCGGAAACGCGCCGTCCGTGGCGCGTGAGTACCTTGAAACGTCCGGAATGCCCGCGGGAGTTTCGACTGTTTACGTGTGCCAATACCGGGGCAAGCGAAATTGCCTAGTAGACGACAGCGAGACTGCCATTGCCCCGTGTGAGAGCGCTGTTAAGAGCCGAATTGACGGGATGAATTCCGTAGAGATAGATGGCCTTGTTCCTGTGGGCAAGTCGATCAGCTGGTGTAAGCACGATGCGGAAGCGATAAGCGGTCCCTGTCGAACCGCACGCGGCCGCAACCGCCGGCTCACTGGATTTGTTGGCTTTGAAGCCATAGCCCTGATCCGTGAGCAACGTGCCGGCGCCGGCGGGGCCGCCGACATAAAGATGCGTCGTGATCGATATCGGACTTCCATACGCGCATGCCCAGCCGCTGATGATTCCACCCGGCGCCGAACTATCGACTATGCCGACGATGCTGCCGGGATTGTAGGTCGCGCTGTCGCAATTGTTGTCGATGGTGCTTGGGCGTGTATCGACGCTAGGTGTGCTGTCGCCGTTATTGAACTTTCGTGCCATCAGCCTGCACAGCCGAGTCTCGGCAGCGTCGTTGTAATTCCAGAGGTTGCTGTGACCAGCACCCGTGATGGTGGTGAAGGTGATGCGACTGGAACTGGGCGGCAATGTATCCGTCACGCGCGTGGTGTATGGGCCGAGGTTGGAACTGCTGAGGTAGTTCTCGATCCCCTGATTTCCGGTATAGGGGGCCACAACGTCGTCGGCGCTTCCGACCAGAAGGTGAAGCTGGGCCTTGTTCCGGAATGCGGTGATTTGACTGCCAGTGAAAGGTGTCGCTGTCAGGCCCCTATTCAAAGCATCTGGTTGCGCGATCAAGGCAGCGCATGTCGAAAAATTGGTGAACCCAAGATAAAACGGCGTGGTGGTTTGGTAGGGAGTGCATGTGGAATAGACATTGCCTGCAGGCACATTCAAAACGAATCGGTCAAGTTTTTTCCAAGGCGCACTGGCATCGTTGGTGTAGCTGTAAAAATAGTTGTACATCAGCGCACTAGCGGTAATGCCGCCGTTGCTTCCGCTGAAAAGAGCGGCGTTCGTCGTGCTGGGGTAGGAGCTCATGGCGAGTTGCAGAGCACGTGCCATGTTGTAGGCAGTGAAAGTCGTGTTGTCCCTCACGTAGTTCGATTTCGGGGCACCGCCGTCCATGGGCGTTATTCCCTGGATGGCGACCATACGGACGCATGCTTGCGAGAGGCGTTGGGCCAATGTCGTCATTTGCCAGGTCAGCGTTGCGTTATTCGCGTCTACCCCATTGCCGCCATGGAACAGTACGACGATGGGGGCCGTCGACGCGTTGCAGTGAGACGGAAGGCTGCGTGCGACGCCATTCGTATGCCGCCATTCGTAGATGTTGGCTGTATAGGGATTGTAGGAAGCAGCAACAGGAACTTGTACACCGATATATTCGAACTGTCCCGCCGCTGCGTCCATTGCGGGCAGCAGCAGGGCGGCCGAGAGGGCCATGCAAAGACGGCTGCGGAGACGTGCACCGATGCGCGCGGTGCTCACGTTATGTTTCCGATGGCTGGGATGAAGTAGGTGTGTCATGGGAATCCTTCAATCGTGAAGATGGGAGGTGCTGGCGCCAAGAGATCGCCAGCATCGTCGCTGCCGGAGTGCCGGCACGCTCCCTAGATGCCGCCATTCGCGACCGGGATAGGACATCCCGTTGGCATCGCGATCTGGAAAAGCGACGTCCATCATGTTTTGTATGAGGGTTTGTGATGATGCCCCGATGTATCGGACGAGAGTCCGCCTGCCGAGGGCGCGAAGGGGCTGTTGGCGGATGTCGTCAAGTTCCGTAGCCCGGTTGTCGAAGACAGCCGGGATGCAAAGCCGCACGCACATTCGCGATTGCAGCCATCGTTAAACCCTCCTGCATGCCTCGTGAAACGCCATCGTTGCATGGCGATCGCGCTTCGATGTCGACACCGTTGTGGAAGCTCATCCCGGCTGTCTTCGACAACCGGGCTACGGGTTTGTGGTCATGGCGAATTCGGCTCTAGACCCGTATACCTCGCCCTGGGTCGAATCAACTTCTCCTCAGCCTGCTGCTCCAACGCATGCGCAAGCCATCCCGCGAGTCGCCCCGCCGCGAACATCACCAGCGCAGGCGTCGCAGGCAATGCATTGGCGTGGCAGATCGCGGCGAGCAAGAAGTCGATGTTCGGGTGCTGACCGCTGACGTCTTGGAAAACGGGGTCAGAGTGCGATTTCTTTATTTAATTTGAGAAGTCGACTCTGAATCCCTATTTTGGCAACGGACCCATTGACAGACAAAACAAGTCACCGCGCCCGTTACAGCGAACAGCGCCGGTGCTTGGAATGGCTGCGGCACCGAAGACAATGGCCATCGGAGCTATTGAAAATGGTGCGCAAGATTTCGACCGAAATTCCTGGATGAAGTATGAAAAAAGTGGGGTGACCTTAGGCATGAAGCCCCCCTAGGGTCCTGCAGCCGAGCATGAGCCGCAAGGGAATGCCGTACGACAATGCGGTGATGGAGAGCTTCTTCAGCTCGCTCAAGCAGGAGCTCACGCACCACGTACGTTTTGCGGACCTCGATGAAGCCAAATACAAGCTCTTCGACTACATCGAGGTCTTCTACAACCGCCAATGGCTGCACAGCAGCCTCGGCTATCGGACGCCAGTTGAACAGGAAAGGCTGGCGAGTGCTTAATTAACCTGTCCGAGAAACCGGGGGTAGCTCACTCTGACGCCTGCGTGTTCGCGTGTTCCTTCTTGTCTGAGTTGCATTGGAATTGACTACAGGTGTACAACTATGTCTGCGGCGACTGTTTCCCGTTAGCCTCCAAGACATGTTTGACTAATTTTGAGGGACTCGCAAATGCGGATACATTCCTTTTGGCTCACATGGTGTCTGAGTTGGTTGTTCTTGTTGTCAGCCCCTACAGCATTGGCGCAACCGCAATCCACCAATGGGATCGCAAGAGTTGTCATCAATAATTGTGGCGATCCGGCGGTATTGAGGGTCTCGGCATATGACTACGTGGCGACCTGTTCGACCAACGGTGCCGACGATTCCGTGGCAATTTATCGTTCTTCTGATCTTGTCAATTGGTATGAAGCGGGAAGAGGCCTTCAGGGACCCGCTTATAGGCCTCAGTGGGTATTGCGTGATCAATATGGGAACTATAACTATTGGGCTCCAGAGATTCACAGGGTGGGCGGCCGATATGTCATGTATTTCACCGGTCGCTATAAGGCCTTTGTCGCTGGAAAAGATACTGGGCTCTGTATCGGCGCCGCGTGGTCTACCAGCCCTGTCGGCCCTTTCAACGATATTGGGCACTGTTTGATTTCAAATACAACGGAGCCAATGGGCCTGATCGATCCGACCCACTTCGAGGACACCGATGGACGGCACTATCTTCTATTCAAGAGAGACGGTAATGCAGTCAAAAAGCAAACGGCCATCGTGGTGACAGAACTTACCAGCGATGGGCTATCGGAAAAACCGGGAAGCGCGCGAACGCAACTGATCGTGAACGACAGAGGTACTTGGGAAGGACCTTTGGTCGAGGCCCCATGGCTCATTAAACGAAATGGCACCTATTACCTGTTTTATGGCGGGAATGCTGGAGCAAATGTGTATTCAACGGGTGTGGCCAAGTCTTCCAGCATTCGCGGCCCTTTCACCAAGCGCGGCGCGCGAATTCTGAAGCCAGACGCAGTTTGGGACGGGCTCGGCCACGCGACAGTTGTGACTGGTCCCAATGGGCAAGAGTATATTTTGTCGCAGATTTGGAGAACGGGGGCTTGGATTGGTGGCATGTTGACAGAAGCAAGATATACCGAATTGCAGCCTCTGGTTTGGACGGATGTGAATGGTAAGCCGTCTGTTTGGCCTAGGGCGTTGTATTGAGTCGATGCCATCGGTTTTCAGTTGATTGGCGTGCACGGTGACCGGTCAATTCGGCGTCTATGCCCGACAGATGTTGCTTGGGTTGGCAATAGGTTTAGCCTGCTGCTGAAAGACAGGAACACCCATAAATTAGTTTCGTAGCCCGGTTGTCGCATCGCGACAGCCGGGAATGCGAGTTGGATATGAATTCGTGATTGCAGCAATCGTTGCATGCCGAGCGCGCTTCGATATCGACACTGCTGTGGAAGCCCCTCCCGGCTGTCTTCGACAACCAATGGAATGGACTCCTCCCACTGATCCGGCATCTAGGTGCCAGACTGGAGGTTGTCACTACCAGTCACACAGCAGGAGGAGTCCGCCATGAAGATTA
>JBEBKD010000005.1:0-272212 GCA_040079515.1 Lysobacteraceae bacterium | reverse complement strand
GACTAAGTGGGTGTCTGCATAATCACGGACCATGCCGAACAGCTCATCGTAGTCATCCCAGTCGAGGCCAGGGAGCCATTGCTCTCCCAAGCGGCGCATGCACCATGCAAGGTCCGCGTCTATCTGACGACCATTACGTTCTTGATAGAGATAATCGGCATACGCTTGTGGCTGATGCTCTCGAAAATAGTCTATGAAAGCGACTACCTCGTCGTCTCGCCATTTGTAAAGGCGCGCCTCGCGCAACGCCCGCTGCGCCTCGGCCTCGGTAACGGATTCCATGATGTTTGCGAAGATTTCTTCGTTGCTGCCAGTCCGATTCCCCGGCCCGGTAAGCGCACGAAGAACTCTCTTCTTCACGCTGCCTTCCGGCAATTCGTCGATCTTGGCTCGCAGTTCGGGAGTGATAGGTTCTTGCGTGGTCATGATTCTCATCTCTGGAGTGGTATGAAGGTGTCTTCCGTAACTAGATCAAGTGGGCATCTGTGTAATCACGGACCATGTCGAATAGTTCGTCATAATCTTCCCAGTTAAGACCAGGGAGCCATTGCTCTCCCAAGCGGCGCATACACCAGGCAAGGTCTGCGTCAATCTGACGATCATTACGTTCTTGATGGAGGTAATCGGCATGCTCTTGTGGCTGTTGCTCTCGAAAATAGTCTATGAAAGCGATTACCTCATCCTCGCGCCATTTGTATAGGCGCGCCTCGCGCAACGCGCGCTCCGCCTTAGCCTTCTCATAGCTGGCGACCCTGTTATTGAATATCTCTTCATTTGTAGCGGTCCGATTTCCTGGTCCTCCAAGTAGAAAAGTAATGTCTTTCCTCAATTTCTCATCTTCGAGTGCATCGATCTTGGTTTGCAGTTCCGGGCTGATGCGGTTGTCTTTATTCATGGCAGCAATCTTGTTTGAGAAAGGATTGATTCCAATTGATTTCTCGTATGCGCCCTGCGCATGTATTTTGCTGGCTTGAGCGGGGCATGGATGACGCTCAGACGATTCATCAGGAGATGCGCTGCTGGCAGATATATCTCCCGCTTTTATCCGCTTCGATGTTGCATCCGCATTGTTTGCAGCAGTTCCGCCGATAACCGGGAATCCCATAACAGTGCCAGGCGGCATCGTTCGACGGCGCGTAGTGCTCAAGATCGGCATCCTCCTCCCTTCTCGCTGCAACCGTTGATCGTGCAGCCGGTCGTCCCGGTTCGGTCGCGGGCGCCGATCGCTGCCGCCGTTCTCTGTCGTGGCGTCCATATCCTGAGTCATCCCGGCATCGTAGGGGGTCGGCTCCGGGCCGCGCCAGCCCTGACGGGCGATCCCTGCGCGCCGATGAAGTGGATGCCGCGAGTGAGGCTGACGGACTCGCCGCCGGCCCGGCAACAAAAAAGCCGACATGGCGGTCGGCTTTTTGATCATGCAGATTGGTCGGGGAGACAGGATCCCAGCCCGCCCCCGGCGATACCAAGGCGCCGATGAAGTGATGCCGCGCGCGCGGCTGATGGACTCACCGCCCATTTGACAACAAAAAAGCCGACCTGGAGGCCGGCTTTGACATGAAGCAATTGGTCGGGGAGACAGGATTCGAACCCGCCCCCGCTGATCCCTGCGCGCCGATGAAGTGGATGCCGCGCGCGCGGCCGATGGACTCACCGCCCATTTGACAACAAAAAAGCCGACCTGGAGGCCGGCTTTGACATGAAGCAATTGGTCGGGGAGACAGGATTCGAACCTGCGACCTCTACGTCCCGAACGTAGC
Source organism: Lysobacteraceae bacterium (assembly GCA_040079515.1). Lineage (GTDB taxonomy): Bacteria > Pseudomonadota > Gammaproteobacteria > Xanthomonadales > Xanthomonadaceae > Lysobacter_I. The sequence goes on along the minus strand of JBEBKD010000005.1, from coordinate 270,455 downwards.
GCTCTACCAGACTGAGCTACACCCCGACATTGCAGCCGGTCATTCTAAGAGCCGTACCCCGTTTGGGCAAGCCCGGGCTGCGATCCAGGCCTTAGGGGCTTCTGTACCTGCCCGGGGTGCCGCCTCCGGGCCGGCCACCCGCTAAACTTGTCGCATCTGCTGCATGCCCCGGAGCTTCACTTGATCAAGCCGCGCACCCCGCCTGGCGTCCTCGAACTGCTGCCGCGCGACCAGATCGCGTTCCAGCGGATGCTGGACACCATCCGCCGCACCTTCGAACGCTTCGGTTTCCTGCCGGTGGAAACCCCGGTGATGGAGCTGTCCGAGGTGCTGCTGACCAAATCTGGCGGCGAAACCGAGCGGCAGGTGTACTTCGTGCAGTCGACCGGTGCGCTGGACAAGGAGCGGGACGGTTCGTCGCGGCATGCCATGCCCGAGATGGCCCTGCGCTTCGATCTCACCGTGCCGCTGGCGCGCTACGTCGCCGAACATGAACACGATCTCGCGTTCCCGTTCCGCCGCTACCAGATGCAGCGGGTGTATCGCGGCGAGCGCGCGCAGCGCGGCCGGTTCCGCGAGTTCTACCAGTGCGATATCGACGTGATCGGCAAGGACGCGCTGAGCACCCGTCACGATGCCGAAATTCCGGCGGTGATCGCCTCGGTATTCGAATCGCTGGCGATCGGCGAGTTCACCATCCAGTTCAACCACCGCAAACTGCTGCGTGGCTTTTTTGAAGGCCAGGGAATCGCCGAAGGCGAGCGCCAGGCGTCGGTGCTGCGCGAAATCGACAAGCTCGACAAGCGTGGCGAGCCAGCGGTGCGCGCAACGTTGATCGACGAGGACTTCGCGCTCGCGCCCGAAGTCGCGGATACGCTGCTCGCGTTCTCGCGCGTGCGCGCCACCGGCCACGATGCGGCGCAGGCCGCGCTGGATGCGCTGGGTGCGGGCACGGCGATGTTCGAGGAAGGCCGCGATGAGCTGCGCGAAGTGCTGCGGCAACTGCGCGCGCTGGGCGTCGCCGACAACCGTTTCGCGCTGAATCTGTCGATCGCGCGCGGCCTCGATTACTACACCGGCATCGTCTACGAGACCACGTTGAACGCGAATCCGGAGATCGGTTCGATCTGTTCCGGCGGCCGTTACGAAAATCTCGCCAGCCATTACACCAGGTCGAAGCTGCCGGGCGTGGGTATTTCCATCGGCCTGACCCGCTTGTTCTGGCAGCTGCGCGAAGCCGGGCTGGTGGCGACTGCCGACAGTTCGGTCGATGCGCTGGTGTCGCTGATGGACGATAGTGGTCTCGAAGCGGCTCTGTCGCTGTCGCAGAAACTGCGAGCGGCGGGTCTGAACGTCGAAACCCAGCTCGAACCGCGCAAGCTCGCGAAACAGATGCAGTACGCCGACCGCGCCGGCATCCGCTTCGTGGTGATCCGCGGCGAAGACGAAGTCGCGCGCGGCACGGTCGCGGTGAAAGATCTGCGTCGCGGCGAGCAGTTCGAAGTGGCCGAGGCCGATCTTGCGCGCACGCTGCTGGTCGAACGTGAACAGTGGCGTGCGTTGCCGCCCGCCGGTGCGAAGCCCCCAGAGGCCAAGGCATGAAACCGATCAGACTCGATGGCCGTTCCTTGACCCGCGACCGTCTGGTCGAAGTCGCCTATGGCGCGCAAGTGATGCTGGACGAGGGCGCGCTGCGCAACGTCGCGCACGCCGCTGCGTTCCTGGCCGAACAGGTGCGTCGCGAAGAACCCATTTACGGCGTGTCGACCGGCTTCGGCAGCAACGCCGACAAGCTGCTGGGCGCGCATCCGCTGCGCGATGAATTACCGGGCGCGACGCCGTCCGGCCGCTCGCTGCACGAAGAGCTGCAGCGCAATCTGATCATCTCGCACGCGGTCTGCGTCGGCGAGCCGTTCGATGCCGATGTCGTGCGCGCGATGCTGTGCATCCGTATCAATACGCTGCTGCGCGGGCATTCCGGTATCCGCGTGGAAACCCTGCAGGCGATGACCGCGATGCTCAACGCCGGCGTGGTGCCGGTGGTGCCGCAGTTGGGTTCGGTCGGCGCGTCGGGCGATCTTGCGCCGCTGTCGCATCTGGCCATCGTGCTGCTCGGCGGCGGCGAAGCTTTCTACAACGGCGAACGCCTGCGCGGCGATGAAGCGCTGAAGCGCGCGGGCCTGACCCCTGTCACGCTGTCGTACAAGGAAGGTCTGGCGCTGAACAACGGCACCGCGCAGATGCTGGCGACCGGCGTGCTCGCGCTGCATCGCATGGAAGAACTGCTCGATACCGCCGATCTGGCCGCAGCGATGACCATCGACGCCTTCGCCGGCCGCCTCGGTGCGTTCGCCGAGGAAGTGCACGCGCTGCGTCCGCATCCGGGCCAGGTCGAGGTGGCGGCGAATCTGCGCGGCCTGCTCGCTGGTTCGACGCTCGCCGATATTCCCTATCACCTCGTGCCGAAATTCCGGCCGTGGCTGCCGCAGAGTTGGGACACCGTTGAATCGCAGGCGCTGAGTTTCGATATCGGCTGGGAATGGGTGCCGACTTCCCAGCGTCACGGCCGCGAGAAATTCTATCGCCGCTTCAAGCCGTTCCGCGGCGGCAAGAAGCATCAGCCGCAGGACAGCTATTCGCTGCGTTGCATTCCGCAGGTGCACGGCGCGGTGCGCGACGCGGTGGCGCAGGCCAAGCGGGTGTTCGAGATCGAGTTGAATTCGGTCACCGACAACCCGCTGGTGTTTCCGGATGCGCGCGCCGAACACGTCGAGCAGCAGGTGATTTCGGCTGGCCATTTCCACGGCATGCCGCTGGCGCTGGCGATGAGCTATGTGAAAGCGGCGATTCCGGTGCTGGCATCGATCAGCGAGCGCAGGCTCAACAAACTCGTCGACCCCGCGACCAATGATGGTCTTCCGCCGTTCCTGATCGGCAACGAGGACGCCACTGAATCCGGCTTCATGATCGTGCAGTACACCGCTGCCGCGATCGTCAACGATCTCGCCAGCCGCGCGCATCCCGCGTCGGTGTATTCGATTCCGACCAGCGCCAATGCCGAAGATCACGTCTCGATGGGCGCCAACGAAGCACGGCACGTGCTGTCGATGGCTGACGACCTCGGCAAAGTGCTGGCGCTGGAGCTGATCACCGCCGCGCAGGCGCTGGACCTGCGTCGCGACATGATCAACGCCGCGCGCGATCTCGCCGACCGCGCCGATACCGTGCAGCTTGCCGCGAAAGTGCAGGGCGGCCCGCAGTCCGTCGACGAGAGTCACGGCGAGTTTCTGGCCGAAGTCGAGGCCCTGCGCGTCGAGCTGTCGGCCGCCGAACCGTTCCACCCGGGCCGGGCGGTGGCCGCTGCACACGAGGCGATCCGCGCCCGTGTACCGTTCCTCGAACGCGACCGCGCGCTGGATGTCGACCTCGCCGCCGCGATGGTGCTGGTCCGCGAGGGCAGCGTGCTGGCGGCTGCGCATGCGGTGAACGACTGAGTCGTTCGCGGACATCGGTGGGCTGCCGCGCTTTTTGTAGGCGACGGAAGTCGCGAAGCCCGCAGCCCAACCGCCACCTCAACCATCGCAATCCGCGATTGCGTACCTCGACATCGTTTTGATGCGGCGGGCCTCGCGACTTCCGTCGCTCCTACGAAAAGCCGAGATTCCGAGGGTCTTGCCGGGTTGACAGCTTTGGCGCCGACCTCTAATGTATTAACACATTAATACATTGATCCGCCCGCCCGACCATGAAACAGCGTCCCCAGCCCGTTCCAGACCGCGACGCCGAGGCCGCCCTCGACGCCCTGTCGCGTGCGCTGGCGGGGCTGTCCAAGCCGGAGGCGGTGCGCGCTTTTCTCGTGGACCTGTGCACGCCGGCCGAACTCGAAGCCATGGCCGACCGCTGGAAAGTGGTGCCGCTGCTGCTCGATGGCGTGCCCTATCGCGAAATCCATGACCGCACCCTGGTCAGCGTCACCACCATCGGCCGCGTCGCGCGCACGCTCGAGCGTGGCGCCGGCGGCTACGGCCTTGCCATCGAACACCAGCAGCGACCGAGCGGTCGCCGCGCCTGAGGATTCCACACATGCAACGTACTTCCGCCGCCACCGAGCGCGATCGCCTGCGCATCGCCATCCAGAAGAGCGGGCGGCTCAGCGAACCCGCGCTGGCGCTGCTCGCCGCCGCCGGTCTGAGCTGGCAGGAAAGCCGCGACAAACTTTTTTACTACGGCGAATCGTTGCCGGTAGATCTGTTGCTGGTCCGTGACGACGATATTCCTGGGCTCATCGCCGATGGCGTCTGCGATCTGGGCATGGTCGGCCGCAATGTGCTGCTTGAGCAGTCCTACGAACGCGAGTCGCGCGGTGCGCCGCCCGCATTCCGCGAATGGCGTGCGCTCGGTTTCGGTCGCTGCCGGCTGATGTTCGGCATTCCCGCCGAGTGGACGTGGGCGCCGGAGACGCAACTGCCGGGTAAACGCATCGCGACGAGTTATCCCGCGCTGCTGGCGCGCTGGCTGTCCGACCGCGGCATCCCCGCCGACGTGGTGACGATGTCCGGGTCGGTCGAAATCGCGCCGCGGCTGGGTCAGGCCGATCTGGTCTGCGATCTGGTGTCCAGCGGCGCGACCCTCGTCGCCAATGGCCTGAAGCCGATCGAAGTCGTGCTCGACAGCGAAGCGGTGCTCGCCGGTCCGGCCGACGGTTTCAGCGATGTGCGCGCGGGGATCGCCGATCTGCTGCTGCGCCGGCTCGACGGGGTGATGAAGATCCGCGACAGCAAACTGCTGATGTTCCAGGCGTCGCGCGCGGTGTTGCCAGGGCTGATGCAATTGCTGCCGGACGCCGAACCGCCGACGGTGATGGCGCTGGACGGTCACCACGACGGCACCGGCGATGTCGCGCTGCAGGCGTTGTGCCACGGCGTGATGACGTGGCAACGGTTGGAAGATCTCAAACGCGCCGGTGCGCGTGGTCTGATGGTGCTCCCTGTGGAAAGGATGCTCGCATGAACGCCCCGCTCGCCAACCGGATCGCCCTGAATCTGCTGACCTGGGACACGCTGGACGAGACTGGCCGTCGCGCTGCGCTGCGTCGGCCCACGCAGGACTCAGCTGCGGCAGTGCGGTTGGGCGTGGGCAAGATCGTCGCCCGAGTCCGCGCCGACGGCGACGCCGCGCTGCGCAAATTCTCGCGCCTGCTCGATCGCGCCGCGCTGGATGTGTTCGAGGTCACGGCAGAGGAATTCCTCGCCGCCGAGGCGTCGCTGGATTCGACCCTCAAGGCCGCGATCATCGACGCATCGCAACGCATCGATGCATTCCATCGCGACAGCGGCACGACCGAATACGCGGTCGATACCGCGCCCGGCGTGCAGTGCAGACGCGTGGTGCGTCCGATCGCGCGCGTCGGTCTGTACATTCCCGCCGGCAGCGCGCCGCTGCCGTCGACGATGCTGATGCTGGGCGTGCCCGCGCGCATCGCCGGCTGCGACGAAGTGGTGGTGTGCACGCCGCCGCGCGCCGATGGCACGGCCGATCCTGCGGTGCTGTTCGCCGCAAACCAGTGCGGCGTGAGTCGGGTCTTCAAACTCGGCGGAGCGCAGGCGATCGCCGGTATGGCGATCGGCACCGAAAGCATTCCCGCCTGCGACAAACTGTTCGGCCCCGGCAACGCCTGGGTGACCGAAGCCAAGCGTCAGGTGTCGACCGTGGAGGGCGGCCCCGCCATCGATATGCCGGCAGGGCCGTCGGAGCTGATGGTGATTGCCGATGGCGGCGCCAATCCGACGTTCGTCGCCGCCGATCTGTTGTCGCAGGCCGAGCACGGCCCGGATTCGCAGGTGATCCTGCTCAGCGATTCGGATGTGCTGATTGCGCATGTCGCGCGCGCGCTGGTGGCCCAGCTCGCGCAGCTGCCGCGCGCGGCGATCGCCCGCGACGCGCTGGCGCAGTCGCGACTGATCCGCGTGGCCACGATCTCCGATGCGTTCGACGTCAGCAATCGCTACGCGCCGGAACATCTGATTCTTGCGCTGCGCGAGCCGGATGCGTGGCTGGATCGCGTGCGTGCGGCAGGTTCGGTCTTCCTCGGCGATTACGCCGCCGAAGCGGTGGGCGACTACTGCAGCGGCACCAATCATGTGCTGCCGACCGGCGGCGCGGCGCGCGCATGGAGCGGACTGTCGGTGGCCAGTTTCCAGACCGCGATCAGCGTGCAGAGCGTCTCGGCTGCGGGCTTGCAGCGGATCGGCCCCAGTGCGATCCGCATCGCCGAAGCCGAAGGGCTGCAGGCGCACGCCAATGCGGTGTCGATCCGGATCGCAGCGGCGGAGGCGGAAGCGTCGAAATGAGCGTGCCTTTCGCAACCCACCCGAAGCCCGGCATCATCGACCTGGTACGTGAGGATCTGCGTGCGTTTGCAGGCTATTCGTCCGCGCGCAGTCATGCGGTCGACGGAAGCATCTGGCTCAACGCCAACGAGTCGCCGTGGGCGAATGCGGCCGACGCCGACGGCATGTTGCGGCGTTACCCGCAGCCGCAGCCTGAAGCGCTGCGGCTGCGATTGGCCGAAGTCTACGGTGTGCGGCCGGAGCAGTTGCTGATCGGCCGCGGCAGCGACGAGGCCATCGATCTGCTGGTGCGCGCGCTGTGCCGCGCCGAACATGATCCGGTCGTGATCGCACCGCCGGTATTCGGCATGTATGCCGTGTGTGCGCGCCTGCAGGGTGCGCCACTGATCGAAGCGCCGCTGCGCGAGCGACCGGACGGCTGGATGACCGACCTGGCCGCGATGCGCGATCTCGCCATCGCGCGGCACGCGAAGATCGTGTTCCTGTGTTCGCCCGGCAATCCCACCGGTGAACTGATCCCGCTTGCGGCAGTTCGCGCGCTGGCGCAGTCTCTGCAAGGCCGCGCGCTGGTGGTGGTCGACGAGGCCTACATCGAATTCGCCGATGCATCGTCGGCGGCCACGCTCATCGACGAATATCCGAACATCGCCGTACTGCGCACGCTGTCGAAATTGCATGCGCTCGCCGGCGCACGCATCGGCTGCGTGCTGGCCGACCCCGCGCTGATCGCGGTGCTGCGCCGCTGTCAGGCGCCGTATCCGGTGCCGCAGCCCTGCGCCGAACTCGCCCTGCGCGCGCTCGAACCGGCAGCGCTCGCGGAAGCGTCCGCACGGACCGCGACGATCCGCGCCGAGCGCGGACGGATGTTCGAAGGATTACAACGGCTCGATGGGGTACGTGTGGTGTATCCAAGCGCCGGGAATTTCCTGCTGGCGCGATTCGACGATGCCGACACCGCGTATCGCCGTCTGCTGGCGGCGGGCGTGGTGGTGCGCGACATGCGCGCGACGCCGGGGCTCGGCGATGCGCTGCGCATCACCGTCGGTCTGCCTGAAGAGAACGATGCGGTGTTCGCTGCGCTGCGAACGGAGGAGGTCGCCGCATGAGTGCGCTCAAGCCGATCCTGTTCGTCGACCGCGACGGGACCTTGATTCGCGAGCCGGCGGATTTCCAGATCGACGCCTACGACAAACTCGCCTTCGTCGATGGCGTGATTCCAGCGATGCTGCGGCTGCGCGATGCCGGCTACGACTTCGTGATGGTGACCAACCAGGACGGACTCGGCACCGAAGCGTTCCCGCAGGCGAATTTCGACGGTCCGCATGCGCTGATGCTGCAGATCTTCGAGAGCCAGGGCATCCGCTTCCGCGATGTGCTGATCGATCGTAGTTTTCCGCACGAGAATTCGCCGGACCGCAAGCCGGCGCTCGGGTTGATGCAGTCGCTATTGCGCGACAGAGGTATCGATTGGACACGCTCAGCGATGGTCGGCGATCGCGAGACCGACATCCAATTCGCCACGAATCTCGACATTCGCGGTTTCAAACTGAAATCGCCGCAGTTCGGCGACGGCGTCGACTGGGCGCACATCGCGCATGTGCTCGTCGATGTGCCGCGCACCGCGACGATCGAACGTAACACCAAGGAAACGAGGATCGTGGTCGAAGTGGATCTCGATCGCGAGGCAGACCCTGACGTGCACACCGGTCTCGGTTTCTACGACCACATGCTGGAGCAATTGGGTAAGCACGGTGGTTTCGCGCTGCGGCTGCGCTGCGACGGCGACCTGCATATCGATGAGCACCACACGGTCGAGGACTGCGCGCTGGCGCTGGGACAGGCGCTGCGTCAGGCGCTGGGCGACAAGCGTGGCATCGGCCGCTACGGATTCACTCTGCCGATGGACGAAGCGCAGGCGAGCGCGACGCTGGACTGGTCCGGCCGCCCGTACTTCGTGTTCGACGGTGCGTTCAAGCGCGAGAAAGTCGGCGATCTCGCGACCGAGCTGGTGCCGCACGTGTTCCGCTCGCTGTGTGAAACCGCCGGTCTGAATCTGCATCTCTCGGTGCGCGGCGAGAACGACCACCACCAGATCGAAGCCTGTTTCAAGGCGGTCGCGCGCGCGCTGCGGCAGTCGTTCAAGCGCGAAGGCGATGCGCTGCCGAGCACCAAGGGCACGCTGTGAGCGATCAGGCTAGCAATGACCTGGTCCTGATCGATGCCGGCGGCGCGAATCTCGGTTCGGTGCGCTATGCGCTGGGCCGGATCGGCGCGCAGCCGCGTCTCGTGCGCGATGCCGACGAACTCGGTGCGCCGGAGCGGATCATCCTGCCGGGCGTCGGCGCCGCCGCACCGTCGATGGCGCTGCTGCGCGCGCGCGGGCTTCATGCTGCGCTGCGTGCCAGTACGGTGCCGCTGCTCGGCGTCTGCGTCGGCATGCAACTCTTGTTCGAATCGTCGGAAGAAGGCGATGTCGATTGTCTCGGCCTGCTGAAAGGTCGTGTGCGCAAACTTTCCGGCGGTCCCGGACTGCGCGTGCCGCACATGGGCTGGAACCGACTGCGAAAGCGCGCTGATGCGAACGGCGACAGCTCGCCGCTGCTCGACGGCATCGACGACGGCGCTCACGCGTATTTCGTGCACAGCTACGCGGTGCTGGTCGACGACGAGACCGATGCCTGCGTGCTCGCCGAGAGCGATCACGGCCAGTACTTCGCGGCCGTGGTCGGCAGCGGCAAGCGCTACGGCGTGCAGTTCCATCCCGAACGTTCGTCCGCTGCGGGCCTGCGTCTGCTCGACAATTTCCTGAAGCTTCCCGCATGAAGCCTGCCCGCATGAATGCCGCCGCCATCGACTTCACCGCTTATCCCGCCATCGATGTCCGCGACGGTCGCGTCGTGCGCCTGCAGCAGGGCGATTACGATCGCGAAACCCGCTACGCCGACGATCCGTTCGTGGTCGCGATGCGTTACGCCGATGCCGGCGCACGCTGGCTGCATCTGGTCGATCTCGACGCTGCGCGCGCGGGCGGCTACACGCTCGCGCCGCTGCTGCGCAGGATCGCCGACGACGGTCGCCTGCAGGTGCAGACCGGCGGCGGCGTGCGCGATGAAGCGGCCGTCGCGTCGATGCTCGAACACGGTGCATCGCGCGTGGTGATCGGCTCGCTGGCGGTGCGCGAACCGGCGTCGGTCGACACTTGGCTACGGCGTTACGGCGCCGAGCGCATCACCATCGCGCTCGACACGCGCCAGGACGAGGCCGGCGTATGGCAGCTGCCGATCCACGGCTGGACCGAACGCGCGGAGCTCGATCTCGACGCCTGCTTGCGTCGCTATCGCGATGCCGGCGCGAGACATCTGCTGTGTACCGACATCACACGCGACGGCATGATGCGCGGCCCGAACATCGAGCTGTACCGGATGATCATGGCGCGTGGAGAAGGCTTCGCGCTGCAGGCCAGCGGCGGCGTGCGCGATGTCGCCGACATCCTCGCTGCGCGCGAGGTCGGCTGCGCCGGTGCGGTGCTCGGCCGTGCGCTGCTGGAAGGCGGCATGACCATCGAGGATGCGCTGACATGCTGAGCGTGCGGATCGTGCCCTGTCTGGATGTGCGCGACGGACGCGTCGTCAAGGGCGTGCGGTTCCGCGATCACGTCGACATGGGCGACATCGTCGAACTCGCCTGCCGCTATCGCGACGAAGGCGCCGATGAATTGGTGTTCTACGACATCGGCGCGAGTCCGGACGGTCGCGCGGTCGATGTCGACTGGGTCGAACGCGTCGCATCGGTCATCGATATCCCGTTCTGCGTCGCCGGAGGCATCCGCAGCGTCGACACCGCGCGGCGCGTGCTGTTCGCGGGCGCCGACAAGGTGTCGATCAATACGCCGGCGTTGGAACGGCCGGCGCTGATCACCGAAATCGCCGACGCCTACGGCAGCCAGTGCGTGGTGGTCGGCATCGATTCGATGCGCGATGCCGACGGTGTCTGGCGCGTGCGCAGCTACACCGGCGATCCGGACAAGACCCAGGCGCTGCGCAAGTCGACGCTCGACTGGGTGCGCGAAGCGCAGGCGCTGGGCGCGGGCGAGATCGTGCTCAACTGCATGGACAGCGACGGCGTACGCAAGGGTTACGACCTCGAACAACTCAAAGCGGTGCGCGCAATCTGCCATGTGCCGCTGGTCGCATCCGGCGGTGCCGGTGCGGTCGGACATTTCGTCGATGCGTTCCGCGAGGCGGATGTCGACGCCGCGTTGGCCGCGAGCGTGTTCCACTCCGGAGCGATCGCGATTCCGGAACTCAAGCGCGCACTGCGCACGCAAGGCATCGAGGTCAGGCTGTGAACCAGAATCCTTCCATCGAAACATCGGGGCTCGATATCGAATCGCTTGCGTGGGAAAAGCAGTCGGGCCTGCTGCCGGCGGTAGTGCAGGACGCGGATTCTCGCCGCGTGCTGATGCTGGGCTACATGTCGCGCGAGGCGTTGGTCAAAACGATCGAATCGGGACAGGTCACGTTCTACAGCCGCAGCAAGCAGCGGCTGTGGACCAAGGGCGAAAGCAGCGGTCATGTGCTGACGCTGGTGGGTCTTGAAGTGGATTGCGACAACGACACGTTGCTGGTGCAGGCGCGGCCGCAGGGGCCGACCTGCCATCTCGGCACTGTGAGCTGTTTTCCGAATGCGCCCGGCGATGTGCTCGGCGATCTGGATACGCTGATCGCCAAACGCGCGATCGATCTGACCGCGGGCAGCTACACGACGAAACTGTTCGAGAGCGGCATCAAGCGCATCGCGCAGAAAGTCGGCGAGGAAGGATTGGAAACCGCGCTGGCGGCGGTGGTCGAAGACGACGACGCGCTCTTGGGAGAAGCGGCGGATCTGCTGTATCACCTGATCGTGCTGCTGCGGGCGCGTGGTTTGGATCTCGATGCCGTGAAGCGGACATTGGCGAAGCGCCGCAGTTGATAGGGTGTGCCTTCGGCGCACCGCTCTCGTTTGAACACGTAGAAGCCGGTGCGCCGAAGGCGCACCCTATGTGCAAAAGTAGCCTGGGTGTCCACGGAGTGGATACCCGGGGCAGAGTGTCGTTTGTCTCACCGAAAGCCCCGGCTCTCGCTGGCGGCGAGAGCCGGGCTACGCCACTGTCACGCTGCGGTGATCGACGTCCGCACGCAATCCCGGCCATTGGCTTTTGCGCTGTACAGCGCCTGATCCGCCACCGACAGCGCCGCGTCGGAATCGATATCGGTGTCCGGTTCGACCGTGTGCACGCCGATGCTCGCGGACACGCGCAGGCGGTGTTCGCCGCTGGCGCACAACTCCTCCACCAGTCGCCTGCGGACATTCTCGGCCACGCTGACCGCGCTGCGCAGATCGTGTCCGGGCAGGACGGCGACGAACTCCTCGCCGCCGAAGCGCGCCAGCAACGAGGTTTCGTGCACGCGCAGCGACTGCCCGATCCGTTGCGCGGCCCAGCGCAGGCAGTCGTCGCCGGTCAGATGCCCGTATTTGTCGTTGATCGATTTGAAATGGTCCAGATCGATCATCAACAACGACAGCGGCTGCCTCTGTTCGCGCGCTTCCTTCAACAGCTGCTCGAAGCTTTCGTGGAAGTGAGCGCGGTTGTAGAGGCCGGTGAGGCCGTCGCGGCGGCTGGAATCGCGCAGCCGGCGATGGGCGTCTTCCAATTGCATCAACGTGCTGCGCACTTCCTGGGTGCGCTGCGCGACCTTGCGTTCCAGCTGCAGATTGGCTTCGGTGGCGATGCGCTCGTTCTCGTTGCGCAGCGACGCGTAGCGGTAACTCAGCGCGATCGACAGCAACAACATTTCCAACGCCGAGCCGATCTGCACGCCGTATTCGGTCATCATGTTCTTCGGCAGCAGGCCGAAGGCGAGCGCGGCGATCATCGCGGCGCCGGTCAGGAACAGCGCCCACGCGACGAGGAACAGACGCGCAGGCATGTAGCCGCGGCGCAGAACGACGATCGCGACGATCACGGTCCACAGGACGCTGACGATCACAGCGCGCGTAGCCCATGGCGTTGCGATGCGATACGGCAGCCACAGCGCTGCGGCGCCGAGGGCGACGCATACGCCGATGACGCAGAGACTGACGATATTGCCGCGCGGAAAGCGCCTGGGCAGCTCCAGGAAATTCCGCGAAAACTGCTGCATGCCGACGATCGCGAGGCAGATCGACAGCGGTACCGCGACATTCGCCAGCCACGGACTGTTGGGCCACAGATGTTCGAAGCTGTAACCGTTGAGCGTGAACAACACCAGGCCGAAGGCGGTGATGTGGAACAGATACCAGAAATAGCTGGCGTCGCGCAGAGTGAGCCACAGGACCAGGTTGTAGACGAACAGCGCAAGCAGGATGCCGTAGTACACGCCCATCACGAACTGCGCGTCGCGCGAGAGTGAGGTGAACGCGGCCGGCGTGTACAACTCCAGGGGCACCTGCATCGAACTCTGGCTCTGCGTGCGCACCAGCAGATCCACGGTCTGGTCCGGCGGCAGCGCGATCCGGAAATTCGGATGGCGATAGGGAATGCTGCGCGCCGAAAACGGTAGAGAGTCGCCGCTCGCGTGATGCACGACATGCCCGTCCGGATAACGCAGATACACATCGACGCGATCGAGCAGCGCGAAACTCTGCACCAGCATCCAGTAGGGCTCGTCAGGGTTGCGGTTGACGACCTGGGCATGGAACCAGTACGCACCCTCCTGGAAGCCGAAGGCGGTCTTTCCGTCGGGCACCCGTTCGAAACGACCGGCCGCGATCAGTCGCCAGGCATCGTCGGCGGAATCCACCGCACTCTTGTCGTGCAGATAGCTGAGGTGCGGCGTGAGCCGCAGCGAGTCGGTAGCGGTGCCCAGTTCCGCCGGTGGTGGTTCGGCCGCCGGGCAGGCGATCGCGAACAGTATCGCAACCGTCGCCAGGGCGGTTGCCCACCAGGTGCGTCGAAACGGCATGCTTCTCCCCCTGCGGTCCGGATCGGCATGATGTTACTGCACTCCGAAGGCTGGATCGCGTTGCGACGCCTGCCGGTGGGGAAAGGCATAATCCTGTACTGGTCCGGCCAGTAAAGAGGCGACGATGCGGTTTCGCAGTGGCGTGTTGTGGTTGGGTATGCTTGCTGTGGCAGGCACTACGCAGGCGTTCGACGACGTGCGCACGCTGGCGGGCACGGTGTTCGACGACCGCGACGGCAATGGCCGTCAGGGTCGAGGCGAACCCGGTATCGCCGGTGTGGCGTTGTCGAACGGCCGCACGCTGGCGATCACCGACGACCGCGGGCGCTATCGTTTGCCGGTGTCGCCCGGGCAGACGGTCTTCGCGATCAAGCCGGCCGGCTGGCGCATGCCGAGCAGCGATCCCGCGCGACCGGGTGCCTGGCGGCATCTGCCGGCAACCGTATCGCCGATGGCACCGCCCGCGTTGAAATACGGCGGCATCGTGGCCGGCTCGCAGCCAAGCGGTTTCGATGTCGCACTGCATCGCGCGCCAGCCGACGATGGTTGGCTGGAGGTGCGCGTGTTCGCCGACCCGCAGACGAAGTCGTCCGTCGATGTCGATTACTACGCCCGCGATATCGTCGACAGCGTGCTCGCGGAGACGGGCGAGGGCCGGCGTCGTCCGCAGTTGGGGCTGAGTCTCGGCGATATCGTCGACGACAGACTGGATCTCTACCCGGCATTGAACGCGCAGACCCGGCGTATCGGCGTGCCGTGGCTGCATGTCGCCGGCAATCACGACCTCGATTTCGATGCGACCCGCGATGAGGATTCGCTGCAGACGTTCCGCAACACCTTCGGCCCCGATACGTTCGCGTGGGAGGAGAACGAGGCGGTGTTCATCGGTCTCGACGATGTGATCTATCGGCCGGGCCAAACTCCGGCCTACATCGGCGGTTTTCGCGAAGACCAGTTCGCATTTCTCGAAGCCTATCTGCCGCGTGTGCCGAAGACCCGCCTGTTGGTGCTCGCGATGCATATTCCGCTGTTCGAACCGGACGGCCGCGACACGTTTCGCGATGCCGATCGCGCGCGCCTGTTCGCGCTGCTGCGCGACTTTCCGAAGGTGCTGATCCTCAGCGGCCACAACCACGCCCAGCAGCACTGGATGCACGATGCGCGTACCGGCTGGCAGGGTACGGCGCCGCTGCACGAATACAACGTCGGCGCGGCCTGCGGTGCGTTCTGGAGCGGCGCGAAGGACACCGCCGGCATTCCCGATACGACGATGTCCGACGGCACGCCGAACGGTTACGCCAGTCTCGGCATCGATCGCGATGGTCGTTATGTGTTGGGCTGGCATGCCGCGCGCGACCCGCAGGACAGCCGGATCGGCCTGTATGCGCCGAAAGTGCTGCGGCGCGGCGCGTATCCCGCGTATGGCGTCTACGCGAACGTCTACATGGGCCGCGACGACACCCGCGTCGAATTCCGGATCGACGACGGCGAGTGGAAGCCGATGCGCCGTACCGTTGCGCCCGATCCGCGCGTGCTGCGCGAAAACATGCGCGATGCCGATGCCGAAACCCTGCGCGGCTACGACCGTTCGGCGGAGGCGACGTTCTCGCCGCATCTGTGGCGCGGCACATTGCCGACCGATCTTGCAGCCGGTGCGCATCGCATCGAGGTACGTGCGTTCGATGACTGGCGCGGTGAAGCACGGGCACAGGGCGAGTACCGTCTGCAGAATGCGGAGTAACGGGCATGACCGATGTCGCGAAAACACTTCCCGACGACTTGCCGACGCTGCCGTTCGCCGATGCCGCGGCATGGGAAGCGTGGTTGATCGAAAATGCCGCAGCGAAGGGTCTGTGGCTCAAGATCGCGAAGAAGGACAGCGGCATCGCCACCGTCACCTACGACCAGGCCTTGGAGGTCGCGCTGTGCCACGGTTGGATCGACGGCCAGAAGCGCGGCTTCGACGGCGAATATTTCCTTCAGCGCTTCACGCCGCGTCGGCCGAAAGGGCTGTGGTCGAAGATCAATATCGGCAAGGTCGAACGCCTGATCGCCGAAGGCAGAATGCGTCCTGCCGGTCAGCGGGAAGTCGATGCTGCGAAAGCCGACGGCCGCTGGGACGCCGCCTACGACGGCGCGCGCAACATGGAAACGCCGCCCGAACTGGCGGCGGCGTTGGCGAGGAACAGGAAAGCGCGCACGTTCTTCGAGACGCTGGACAAGACCAACCGTTATTCGGTGTGCTGGCGGGTGCAGACCGCGAAAAAACCCGAAACCAGAGCCAAACGGGTGGAGGCACTGATCGCGATGCTTGCGCGCGGCGAGAAGATCCACTGAGCCGCCGCTACTGGCGACGCGGCGTCATTTTTTCGACTTCGACGCTTTCTCGTCTTTCCGTTTCGCGGTTTTGTCGACGGTTGCGGTCGGATTTTGCGCAGCCGCAGGCACGGTGAAAGCCACCTTCGGGCCGGGTACCAACTGCGACTGCCAGGCCTGCAGGTGCGGAAGGATCTGCTTGCCAATCGCGATCTGCGGCCGCGATGGCCGGAAACCCTCGGCGTCTTCGCGTTCCGAAATACGCGTTTTCGCGGCTTCGAAGGCTGCGACGAAATCGGTAGTCTCGTTCAATGCTTCGATGAGCCAGGCGCGACCGAAATAGGTCGCGTCGGAATCCGCGCCGCAGCCGAACGACGGCCGGTTCCTGTGCGATGCGGTGAGGATCAGGGTGTCGTCGTTCTTCAGCGTGGGGACGAAACCGCCGGAGTAGCAGGCGGAAATCACCAGCACGCGATTGCGGATGCCGGCATCGTCGAGCGCGGCCCGCAACTCCTTCGGGTCGATCAGGTCCAAGTAGTCGTTGGCGGCCATCTGCACGAACAACTGGTGCTGCGGTGTGCCGTGCATGGTCATGAACAGCAGCAGCACGTCCTGCTCCGGGTCCATGGTCTTGCCGATGCCGGCCAGTGCCGTGCGCAGGTTTTCCAGCGTCGCCAACGGCCGCGGCGTAAGGCTCAGACTGTCGTCGTGATTGATCAGGGTCAGCACGCGGCCGCGCGCACCGAAGCGCTGGGTCATCAGCGTATCGAGATAGACGGTTTCGTTGCGGAACACGTCCTCGGTGCTGTCGCCGCCGAAACCGACGACATAAAGATCCGGTACGCCCGGGCGCTGCGGTGCGAGTGCGGCGAGCGCGGATTCCAACAGCACGCGCTGGCGTTCGCGCAGCGCGGGATCGGTCAGCCCTTTCGCGACCACGCTGTCGGTGACGCAGAGCGCCGCCAGGACGAACAGCAGCAAGCAGCGCAGGCGGGTCATGGCGCGGGCGCGGCTCCTTCGGGCGAGATTGCTTCGGGGTCGATCCGGTCGAAACGCTCGACGCGCGGATGGCCGTGCGTAGCGGAATCGAGTCGCGGCTGCGGGTAATCCTCGATGCGATCGATCAGCACCGTGCGCATGCCAGCCTCGCGCGCGGCGTCGAGTTCTTCGACCACGTCGGACAGGAACAGGATCTCGTCGGCGGGGCGGTCGAGCCGGCGCGCGATCTCGCGATAACTGTCGGCATCGCGCTTGTGTCCGACTTCGGTATCGAACCAGCCGCCGAACAGCGCGGTGAGATCGCCGGCATCGGTGTGGCCGAAGAACAGTTTCTGCGCCGGTACCGAACCCGAGGAATACACCGCCAGCGGATACCCGGCGGTGTGCCATGCGCGCAGCATCGCCGCCGCGTCGGGATAGATGTGCGCGGTGAAATCGGCGCTGCTGTAGCCCTCGCCCCAGATCATGCCCTGCAGCGCCTTCAGCGCGGTGTGCTTGCGGTCCTCGTCGATCATCCCCTGCAGGGTTTCGACGATCACCTCGTCGCTACAGATAGCGCCATGCTCGGTCGCGACTGCGTCGAGCCACTTGCGCACATCCTCGCGCTGCCGGTGTTCGCGCACGAACCCTGGCAGTGCGTTACGCGCGTACGGAAACAGCACATCCTTCACGAACGAGATGCTGCTGGTGGTGCCTTCGATGTCGGTGAGGATCAACGTGCTCACGCCGCAGGCCCTGTCTCGAACCGCGGAAACCGCTGCGCGATATCCGCCCCCGTGAAATGCCCGACCCAGCCGTCCGGTTGCTGGAAGAAGCGGATCGCGACGAAACTCGGCGCCGGGCCCATGTCGAACCAGTGGGTGGTCGAGTCGGGCACCGAGATCAGATCGCCGGCTTCGCACAGCACTTCGTAGACCTTGCCGCCGACGTGCAGACTGAACAGTCCGGAGCCTGCGACGAAAAAGCGCACTTCGTCTTCTTTATGGATGTGTTCGTCGAGGAATTTGGCGCGCATCGCCTCGCGGTTGGGGTTGTCCGGCGCGATGCTGACGACATCGATCGTCGTGAAGCCGCGCTCGGCGCTGATCCGGTCGATGTCGGCCTGGTAGGCGGCGATGATGGTCTCGGATGCGTCGCCGGGCTGGATCGAATGCGTCGTGCGCCACTGCTCGAAATCCACGCCGATCGTCGACAGCGCTTCGGCGATCGTCGCGTGGTCGTGGGCGACCGACAGCGGGGCATCGGGGCGATCGTCGGCGAAGATGCGCAGGCGGCTCATGCGGTTGGATCCTGGAAAACGACGTGGGTCGGACGACTATGGGGGAGGGTGGGGCGTGGATCAATGTGCCCCCTCACCCTCACCCTCACCCTTACTCGCTGCGCTCGCTCTTCCCTCTCCCCGCATGCGGGGAGAGGGTGCCCGACAGGGCGGGTGAGGGGCGCTGTCCGTTCAAGCGGAGAAGATCCAACTCGCAGCCCAGCAGGAACTCGAACGCATCCAGATGCCGCCGCGCTTCGGCCATCGTCCGGCCCCAGGCGTACAGGCCGTGGCCGTCGATCAGGTAGCCCCACATCGGACCGGCGTCGAGGAGGGCTTCGACCTGCGCCGCCAGTGCCGGCATGTCCTGAGTGTTCGGCAGCACCGGCAGATCGAGCGCGGCCTCGTGGGTGTGGTTGCCGGCGAACGCCTTCAGCAGCTCATAGCCTTCCAGATGCACCTTGCCGGCATTGCCATACAGCCGCGAAGCCACGGTCTGGTTGTGCGAATGGGTGTGCAGTACGCAGCCGATGTCCGGAAACCGCCGGTAAAGCTGGGTGTGGAGCAGGGTTTCGGCCGACGGTCGGTGGTCGCTGCCGACGGCGCGGCCGTCGAAGTCGACCACCATGATGTCGCCGCGATTCAGCCGGCCCTTGTCGCGGCCGGAAACGGTGATCGCGGCGTGACGCTCGTCGAGGCGCTGGGAGAAATTGCTGCTGGTGGCGGGGGTCCAGCCGGCGACGGCCAGTTCGCGGATGTTGGCGATGAGCTCGTCGGCCAGCACCTGCAGCCGTGCGGTGTCGTAGGGGGCGATAGTCATGGCGGGAAGTGTAGCGGAAGGTGTCGCCACCCCAGGCGATGACGCGAACAATTCTTGTTTGCGAGACAGAAAAAGCGCCGTGTTGGCCTGCCCGCACTGGCGATGCTGAATCGCACGCTCGCGGCTTGATCCAGCGCAAGGACGCGCACCTCGTCATGGCCCGATACTTCCCTCCATCTTTCCCACACCTACGGTGTCCCGCCATGTCCCACGATTCTTCCCGTCGTCGCTTCCTGACCATCGCCGTCGTCGCGACCGCCGCCGCCCCGCTCGCGCTGCGTTCGCTCAGCGCCGAGGCCGCCGCTCCGGCGCCCGCTGCCGCCGCCAAGCCGCTGCCGAAACTCCTTTTGACCGACGCCACCGCCAAGGCCTTGGCGTACGCTGAAGACGCCACGAAAGTGAAGCACGCCGCGTTCAAGGCCGGCAGCAGTTGCGCCAACTGCAATTTCTACAAAGGCGCGAAAGGCTCGGCCGGCGGCCCGTGCACCCTGTTCCCGAAGAACAGCGTCGTCTCCAAGGGCTGGTGCAGCGCCTGGGCGAAGAAAGTCTGATCCGCAGGATTTCGCGGACATGAAAAAACGGCGCGGAATTCCGCGCCGTTTTCGTTTCAGTGCCTGTTCCGGCATTGCGGCCCGGGATTACGGACCCGGATCGGGGCCAACGCGCACCAGCGGATCCTCCGGCAGTTTTTCGCCGACGCCGTGCAGCAGCGCTTCGTTGCCGGGTGCCATATGGCTGCGGCTGCGGCTGTAGAGGAAATAGACGAACAGCCCGATCGTGCCCCAGATCAGGAACAGCTTGATCGTGTACCAGCCCAGGCTGAAGAACAACAGCACGCAGCCGCCCATCGCCAGCGGACCGACGATCCAGATCAAGGGGGTCTTGAACGGACGTTTGCGTCCCGGGTCGGAGACGCGCAACGCCATCACGCCCACCGCGACCATGAAGAACGCGAACAGCGTGCCCGAGTTCGAGATGTCGGCCAGCGCGCCGACCGGAAACATCGCCGCGAACAGCGACACCGCGATGCCGGTGATCCAGGTGACGACGTGCGGGGTGTGGAAGCGCGGATGCACCTTCGCGAACGCGCTCGGCATCAGCCCGTCGCGGGCCATCGTGAACAGGATGCGGGTCTGGCCGAAGATCATCATCAGCACCACCGACGGCAGCGCGACGATGGCGGCGATCGCGACGGCACTGCCGATGACCGGATGCCCGAGTTCGCGCAGCACGAAGGCCAGCGGTTCTTTCGATTGCGACAAGGCGCCGCCCGGTTGCGCGCCGACCGCGCCGACGGCGGCGTAGGCCACCAGCAGATAGAACACGGTGCAGATGCCGAGCGAACCGATCAGGCCGATCGGAATATTGCGGTTCGGATTTTTCGTTTCTTCAGCGGCGGTGGAGACCGCATCGAAGCCGACATAGGCGAAGAAGATCGAGGCGGCGGCACCCAGCACGCCCACGCCCGAGAGCGGAGTGCCCCAGCCGTTGGGCAGCATCGGCTCGAAATTGACGGATTGCACGGTAGGCAGCGCCAGGACGACGAACACACTCAGGGCGATGATCTTGACGACCACCAGCATCGCCGTAAATTTCGCCGACTTCGAGGTGCCCAGCACCAGCAGCCAGGTGATCAGCAGCGACAGCAGAAAGGCGATCAGATTGAATGAGCCGTTGGCGGTGGTGCCGTCGGCCAGGGTGATGGTGTCGCCCGGGCCAGCCGTCAGCGCGATCGGCAATCCCATACCGACGGAGTGCAGGAACCCGTTTGCGTACCCCGACCAGCCGACCGCGACCGCACCGGCCGCGACCGCATATTCGAGAATCAGCGCCCAGCCGACCATCCACGCGATGAGTTCGCCCAGCACCGCATACGAATAGGTGTAGGCGGAGCCGGAGACCGGCACCATCGCCGCGATCTCGGAATAGATCAGCGCGGTCAGCGCACAGACGACGCCAGCGATGATGAACGAGTACATCATGCCGGGGCCGGCCTTGTTGGCGGCGACGGCGGTGAGGACGAAGATCCCGGTGCCGATCACGGCGCCGACACCCAGCATGGTCAGGTCGAATGCGCCGAGCTGGCGCTTCAGCGAGCGCTTTTCGGCGGTCGCCAAAATCAGATCGAGTGGCTTCTTGCGCTGGAACAGCATTGAAAACTCCCCGGAAAGGCTTGCGAAGACACCGACGGTCGATGTCGGCACGATGATCCGGCGACCATACCTGCCTAGCCGTCAGGGCACAAGTTCGGTTTCAGCCCGATGACGGCAGGTAATCGTCGTGGACGCATGCGTCGGGCGATAATCCGCATCGACCCGCCGATGGTGCGATGCAGCATGAATCATTCCGCCTCCTGTCATCCGTCGCTCATTGCAGCCTTCGCCGCGTACGATCGCGCATGGCCGCAGGAAAGCGACGCCGGTGCGATGTTCCTCGCGTTGCTCGGCGACACCGAAAACCCATTCCTGCGCGAACGCCTTGCCGGGCACTTCACCGCTTCCGCCTGGCTGGTCGATGCCGCTGGCGAGCGGCTGCTGATGACCCATCACCGCAAGCTCGACCGATGGCTGCAGCTCGGCGGCCACGCCGATGGCGATCGCGATCTGGCTGCGGTGGCGCTGCGCGAGGCGGAGGAGGAGTCGGGGCTGGTCGATCTGGTGGTGCTGCCGGAGATCTTCGATCTCGACCGGCACTGGATTCCCGAGCGCGCCGATGTGCCCGGGCATTGGCATTACGACGTGCGCTATGTCGTACGCACGACCGGCAGCGAGGATTTTGCCGTCAGCGACGAATCGCATGCGCTGGCGTGGCGCGGGATCGCCGGTCTGCTCACGGAAGCGGGCATCGATCCGTCGATCGTGCGCATGGCGCGGAAGTGGCTGCTGCAGAACTGAGGGGCGCACTCGACCAGCCCACTCGACCCGTATGTTCCTCGCATCCGGCGTTCCCTCTCCCTGCGCATCGCGCGGGGAGAGGGTGCCCGACAGGGCGGGTGAGGGGCGCTTTCCGGAAAGCGCTGCCGCGACGTCGGCCCCTCATCCGACGCTTCGCGCCACATTCTCCCCGCAGGCGGGGAGAAGAAAAAAGCTCATACGACTTCGATTCGCATGTGCGCATGAAGAACACGGCCGGGGTTTGCCGTTGCCGCCAAGAGAAGTCTGAATCCGAATGCCGGATTTCATCCAGACAAGAAATCGGATCAATCAAGTCATCATCCGGCCGGATCCAATGGGTCCAGCACATTCATCATGGTGCGGCCATGTCAGGGTTCGATATCGTCCTCCAATCCGGCGAGCGCGGCGCTGATGGCGGCATCGTCGCGGTAGCGGGCGCGCAACCGTACGAGCTCGGCATCGGTGCCGGTACACAGTTCGCGCAGCGCCGTTTCGATCTCGCGGCGGCGTTCTCCGCCCGGGTCATCGACGGGTTCCGGAATGGGCTCGCCGCGGAAGTGATCGCAGCCGTCGCGCCGGTCGAGGAATGCGCGCACCTCGTGCGGGTAGTCGCACCAGTTCGGCTGATCGCTCGGTGCGTCCGGCACTTCGCACCGCGAACGTTCGCGCAGACTGAGTCGCCCCTCGGGTCGCGGATCTTCGAATGCGGCGAACGGCTGGGCGGCACAGCCGCACAGCGCGCATACGGCCAGCAGCGCCAGCAGATTCACTTTGTTTGCCATGGTCCAGTCCTCATTTCTGCTGTAGATCCGATCGCCCATGAAGACGCCACATCTCCGCGAACGCGGGTATGACGAAATCCGGGATCCGGCGTTTCAGCGAGTGTCATTCCTCAACCATTCCGCTTCACCGCTTCGCCCCCGACACCCCATCCAGCGCCAATTCCGCTTTGAATCCGGCTTTTTCCAGCCGCTTCGCCACTTCGCGCGGCACATCGCGTCCGCTGGTGAGGGTGTTCGGGCTGCCGGTGTAGTGGAACAGGCGGCCACCGCGACGCAGCACGCGGGCGAGCTGGTCGTAGAACACCTGCGAATAAAGTTCTCCGGCGATGCCGAAACGCGGCGGATCGTGCAGCAGGGCATCCACCGAGGCATCGGCGATCCGCATGATCGCCTGCGTCACATCGTCATGCGCAAGCTGCAGACGTTCGCCGAATTCGGGCGCTTCAGGATCGGGAGACCACGGGTTGAGCGTGCGCAGCCACAGCACGTCAGCGTTCTTCTCGAACGACTGGATGCGTGCCGCGCCTGCTTCCAGGCAACACGCGGCGAAGTAGCCCAGTCCGCCGCAGGTATCGAGCACGGTCTTGCCCTGCGGCTGTACCAGCGCGACCTTGCGTCGCGCATCCTCGATCGGCGAAGTCTTCGCGGTGGGCAACATCTTGATGCCGTCGATCTCGAAGGTCGGCGCGTCCCATTCGGTGGGTACCAGTTTGATCAGCGCGCCGGAATAACGCGACACCGCCGCGAATTCGTCGCCGTCCCAGTAGTAGATCGTGCGGTCCTTCAGCTTCCCTGGCCAGGGATAGCGCTGTCCGCGCCAAGCCCATGCATCTGCCTGAAGCTGTGCCTCGCCGCTGGAGCGGCCGAGATCCAGCGAGCCCGTCCATGTTTGCGCACCGGCATCGCGCGCGGCGAGCAGCACCTCGGCGAGCGGGCGGGTGAGCAGGGGGCCTGAGTAATGCGGCATGGAAGAGATAGCGTGGCGGAGACTTGGCGAGCTTAATCCCTCCGCTCATTTTGTGGTGGGCGATATACTCGCGGATCGCTTTGGTGCCCGGATCCCATGATCAACAACGACGTACTGCGCAGCATCCGCTACATGCTCGATCTGAGCGACATCAAGGTCGTGGAGATCGCGAAGCTGATCGATCCGGAATTGCCGTTCGAGAAAGCGGAGGTGCAGGCGTTCGTGCGCCGGGAGGACGATCCCGATTACGTCGAGTGCAGCGACCGCGTGCTTGCGCACTTCCTCGATGGATTGGTGATCCATTTCCGGGGCCGCAACGACAGCCTGCCGGCGCGGCCGGTCGAGAAGCGCGTCACCAACAATCTGGTGCTGAAGAAACTGCGCGTCGCGTTCGAGCTGAAGGATGTCGATCTGCACGATGTCTTCGCGGTCGCCGGTTTTCCGATTTCGAAGCCGGAATTGAGTGCGCTGTTCCGTCAGCCCGGCCACCACAACTATCGCGCCTGCGGCGATCAGCTGCTGCGCAATTTCCTCAAGGGCCTGACGTTGCGCGTGCGGGGGTCCTGAGCGGTCGCTTTTCCGCAATTCCAACGGTTTCCGTCTCGCGCGGGGAGAGGGTGGTCGAAGGCCCAGAGGGGTGCTCTTCGGGAGGTGTTGCCGCTGCCATTCCCCTCATCCGCCCTTCGGGCACCTTCTCCCCGCTTGCGGGGAGAAGAGGGATGCAGCTTCTGTTGTCGCGTCGTAATCAAAGCGCGTCGTAATCAACAGGCAGCGGCGATCGTCAGAACTTCTCGCCCACCGGCAGATAACGCCATTCGCCGACGGGCAGTTTGCCCAGCGAGAACCTGCCGATGCGCAGCCGTCGCATCGCCACCACCTGCAGTCCGACCTGCGCGCACATGTCGCGGATCTGCCCCGGCCGCACGGCGCGGATGGCGAAGCGCAGACGGAACTCGTTCTGCCAGCTCACCTTGCACGGCAGCAGTTCGCGTCCCTGATAGCTCAGACCCTCGTTGAGTCGGCGCAGGCCGTAGGGTGCGATCTCGCCGCTGACTTCAACGATGTATTCCTGTTCGATCTGATCGGCATCCTCGGTCAGTCGGCGCCACACGCGGCCGTTCTGGGTCAGCACCATCAGACCACTGGCATCGGTGTCCAGCGGTACCAGTGGCGTCAGCCGGATGAAGTGGTTCTGCAGCGCACGGATGCCGGACGGATCCTCCGCCCAGCGCGATGCGAGCTTGACCAGTGTCGCCGCGGGCTTGCGGCCGCCGATTGCATCGAAGCCGGCCGGCTTGTGCAGCAGCATCGTCGCGGGCTCGGGCGCTTCCAGCACCGCGTCGGGATCGATCTCGATGCATTCATCCGTCACCGGATGCTGCGGCGCCTCGATGACCTTGCCGTCCACCGACACCCAGCCGCCTTCGATGTAGAGGTCGGCATCGGCGCGCGAGCAGCGGGCCAGTTCGGCCACGCGCTTGGAGAGTCGGCTGGGTTCGGTCATCGGTATCTCGGGCGGACCCGTGCTTGGTGCACAAGTGCAGGGTGGGGTGGTCAAGACGTCGACAGCGGATAACGACGTGCCTTCCAGTATCGGGTGCAATGCTACTTTGTTACGACTTTCCCCGACATCACCACAGAGCGAGCATGACGATGACCGACACCGCCTTTTACCCGATCGGCACACCCGGCCAGCCCTGGGGCGCTGCTGAAATCGCCGAATGGCGTTCGCGCCAGCCCCGTCATCGCAGCTACGCGGCGGATGTGCTTGGTGCGATCGAGCGGCTGCGCACGCGCTTCGACGTGGTGCAGTACGGCCAACTCGATTACCCGCCCGACACCTATCCGCTGTTCGCGCTCAAGAGTCGCGACTGGCAGGACGCATTGCCCTGCGCGCTGGTCACCGGCGGCGTGCACGGTTACGAAACCAGCGGCGTGCACGGCGCGCTGCGATTCGCCGATCGGCATGCAGCGGACTACGCCGGCCGCATCAATCTGCTGATCGCGCCCTGCGTCAGTCCGTGGGCCTACGAGCGCATCCATCGCTGGAACCACGATGCGATCGATCCCAACCGTTCGTTCCGCGAAGACAGCCCGGCGCAGGAATCCGCAGCACTGATGCGACTCGTCGCACCGCTGCGCGACCGCGTCGTCGTGCATATCGATCTGCACGAAACCACCGACAGCGACGAATCCGAATTCCGGCCCGCGTTGGCTGCGCGCGACGGCAAGCCGTTCGAGCCGGGCGAAATCCCCGACGGCTTTTATCTGTGTGGCGATACCGCAGACCCGCAGCCCGCGTTCCAGCAGGCGGTGATCGCGGCGGTGGCGAGGGTCACCCACATCGCGCCAGCCGATGCGAACGGCGAGATCATCGGCTCGCCGGTGGTCGCACCGGGCGTGATCAATTACGCGGTCGGGCCGCTCGGCCTGTGCGCAGGCATCACCGCCGCGCGTTACCGCACCACCACCGAAGTCTACCCCGACAGCCCGCGCGCCACGCCTGAGCAATGCAACGCAGCGCAGGCGGCGGCGGTGTGCGCGGCGATCGAGTTCGCGCTGGCGTAGCGATCGCCGGACGCTACTTGACCCCGCACCGGTCCGGTCGTAGCGTCACTGGATCGACACTGCGACAGGGATCCCGTCATGCGGTACCTGCGTTCCGCCATCATGGCCTGTGCACTGTCCGGACTTGTCGCCTGCGTGTCGATGCCCGCCGCCCGCGCCGCCAAGCCGGATTTCGGCGGCGAATGGTCGGTGAAATGGTGCGACAAGACCGATCCGCAAGCGGACTGCGGCGGCTTCTACGTGTCTCTGGTGCAGCTCGTAGGGTGGGGTGAGCGAAGCGATGCCCACCCACCATGGGAAATCGAGAAAGCATCAGGTTGTTTTATCCGTCTGGATATATGCGACCGATTGCTGCATGTGTGTTCAAGCAGTCAGACGTCTTCTTTTCATGTGAGTTGCGGCTGATGCCTTGGGATGGTGGGCATCGCTTCGCTCACCCCACCCTACGGATTCCGCGCGTGAGGTTGCGATCCGGGTGATCATCAGACGACGTGGCGGACCGGGGTCCGCCACGTCTGCTTGCCGATCTTCGAAGACTCAGCTGGAACGGTGGATGCTTACAGCCACAGCGTCATGGCGTGATTCGCGACGAGGTTGATCCAGGACACCGAGCTGCCCCAGTAGGTGCAGCCGCTGTTGCTGCCGACGTGCTCCAATCCGACCGGAACGGCCCAGACCGGGTCCAGGTTCCTGCAGAACACTTCGACCTTCGGGGTGCCCAGGGCAGACACCAGCTGCGTGCGGAAGCTGGCGTTGCCGACGCGCGCCGGGTTGTACGCTTCCAGATTCGGCCGTTTGGTGCGGATGGTGAACGAATACGCTTCGGCCATGGCGCCGCCGAGACTGTGCCCGGTCACGCTGTAAACATTGTTGCAGGCCACCGCATCGACTGTGGCTTTGTAGCTGTTGAGCCGGTCGGCATATCCACTTCCGATCCTTGCAGCGTTCGCAGGCTCTCCCGGTACTGCCACCGACGACCCGAACTGATTTTCGATGTTCGTGAGCCAGTCCCCGGTGGTTGCGCTGCCGCGCCAGGAGACGATGCAGTCCGTCGTGCCGTTGCTGGTGCTTTTCCAGACTTTGACGACATCGCGGTTCAGCGCCACCGAGTAGAACCGGGTACCGATCTGTCCATTGCTTGCGGTGGCCTGGTAGGCATTGTTGGCGAACCATGCGTAGTTGCTGCCTGGCGCAACTGTCCTGGTCGTCATGTCGTTGGCGAGCAATGCTTTTGCCGCTGTCGTCTGCAGATAGTCGATGCCCACTTCGACCGCTGCGTCGGTCGGCGTGAGGTCGGTCGCGACGGCCTGCCCGTTGTCCCAGGAGACCCGTACCGCAACGTTCTGGAGATTCTTCGCATTCACGCGCGGATAGTACGTGGCGAGGAAGGCGTGCAGGCGCGGTACGTTCCATGTTCCGCTCTCCGCCATCACGACCCAGTTCAGGTCCCTGGCGAGATCGAGCACAGCCTGCATTTTCTTCTTGTTCCATTCGATGCTGTCGACATCGATGTAGACGATGGCATCGGTTGCATTCTTCGGCAGCGTCGAGAGGTTGTAGCGCTGCGTTTTGCCATCGAAAATCTCAAAACCGACATCGCCCATCGTCCGGGTCAGCGATACGACCGGCGTGCGATCGCCCTGAACGACGGTCGTGCTTTGATTCGGTTTGGAATTGACTGTTTGTGTCGCGAGGCTGCCATTGCCAGCCGTCGCCAGCGCGCTTGCCGCGATGCCCGCCGCCAAAAGGCCGAGCTTGATCGAATTGCGATGCGTTCTCATGATTTTCCTTAATGCTGAGTGGATGGTCGCTTTCAGTTGCTTCCGGAACTCCGGAAGTGCCTAGTCCATGCAGACGGCCATCGTTGGTCGTGAATCCTGTCACGCCGTCTTCTGATGCATGGCGTCCCAAGTTTCGTCAGCTTTCGGGTGCGCGACAAGTCGCGTTATGATCATGTTTCCATACGCAAAAGGATTGCGGTCAAGTGATTGATAACAATGGAAAAGGCTTCATTGGAGATTGCACCGTTCGCGACTGTGCTCAGATTTTTCTCATGTCTTGGTCCTCGGCCCTATGGCCAACGGCGTCATTCCTGTCGCGCCACCGCCATCGATCGTCTTGCGGGTATTCCTGCCGTTGTCGCGAATGTCCGATGGCGGGCTTCCCCAAGGGGATGCCATGAAAGTCGCGAAAGTCGTCAGGCGTCGTCCCAGACAGGCGAGGTCCCAGAGTACGGTCGACGCGATCTACGAGGCGACACTGCAGATCATCGAGCGCGAAGGTGCCGAAAGGATCACCACGAATCGGATCTCCGAGGTGTCCGGTTTCAGCATCGGTACGCTCTACCAGTACTTTCACGATCGCGACTCCCTGCTCATGGCGATGGGCATCGCGCACCGCGACAGTTTGATCGAACGACTGAAGATGACGCTGGCGGCATCCCGCGACCAACCTTCCCGCGAGGCGATGTCGCGCCTGGTGGCGGTGATCGTCGCCGATGCCCGCAGCAATAGAAAAATGCTCCGGGCGGTGGTCCGCGCTGCGACCAGAAAAGAGATGGCCGCAAAGATGCTCGATGCGATGCGCGTTCTGGACCAGTACATCGGGCGGAGCCTGGCCGAATTGGCGGTGGGCGATGGTTTGGCGCTGTCTCCAGCCTGCCAGTTCGTGTTGTCGCGTTCGCTGACGTGTGTGCTGTGGTCGGCCGTCATGGAAGATTCCGATCTGCTCGACTGCCAGGAGGTCGAGGATCAGCTTCGCAACATGTTGGCAGTGGCGATGAATCGACGCCCGGAGTTCAACATCGGTCATGCGACGATGAATGCGCACTCGGTCATTGCCAGCCAGCTTGCATAGCGAATAGGGTGGAGCGAGCGCAGCGAACCCCACCATGGCCAATGTACCGGCATGGGTGGGGTTCGCTGTGCTCACCGCCGCCCTACGGAGCCTTGGGTTCAGCGATTGAACGCCGGCCCGTTCACGCCCGCGTAGCCGCTCGCGCAGCCGGTGGTGCAGGTGGTGGCCAGCATGTTGTAGACGATGCGCCCGGCGTTGGTCTTCGAGCGGAAATGGCCGATGCCGTTGCTGGTATCGCCGCCGCCGAAATTGTACGGGCTGCCGTCGGCCCAATCCCAATCGAAGGCATAGGTGCTGCTGCCCACGCCGATATCGACCTGCGCTTTGACATTGGCGGTGGTGTTGAACAGCGCGCCGCTGCTGCAGCCGGTGGTGTAGCTGGTGGTGAAACAATGCACCTGGTCGTAGAGGCCGCCGGTGATGGTGTAGAAACCGATCGACGGGTACTGCGTGGGCATCGCGCGCAGGCTGGTGCTGCCGCTGCCGGTCCAGCGGTTGTAGCCGAAGAAGCTCACGCCGGTGCTGGGGTAGTAGCCGAAGGTGTAGTAGTCGTACGGAAAGACGTAGGCCTCGGCATTGCAGGTGGGCGCGAGCGCCGACTGGTAGCCGGTGGAAAGGCAGGTATTGAGGCCGCGCAGGCCGCCGGCGATATTGACGAAGCGGCGCACGCTGCCCGAGTAGTTGTAGTACTTCACCATCGCCAACGCCATGCTCGAACCCATCGAGTGCGCGACGATGTCCACCTGGGTGCGGCCGGTGTGGGTCTTCACCGCATCGATGAAGGTCTTGAGGATCTGGTACTTCGCCGGCTTGTGGTAGTTGTTCTGCGGCGCGCCGCGTTCGCTGGCATCGAGATAGGTGATGCCGAACAGTTCGCAGTCCTTGTAGCCGCGCGCCTTGAGTTCGTCGTAAACGGAATTGGCCGGTGTGGTGTAGCCGGTCACCGCGCTCGGCGGCATGTCGAGGCTGATTGCGCTGTCGCCGTTGCCGTGGATGTAGACCACCGGCGTGCGCGTGGGCGTACAGGTGCTGGCGCCGCCGAACCCGCCGCTGCCGACGCCCGGATTGAAACCGCCCGCGTACTGCGTGGCCGTGCCGGTGCAGGTGAAGCCGTTGTTGGTGCCGCAAGTGAGCGCCTGCGCTTGGCCCGGCATCAGCAGTGCGGTCGCGCCCAGTGCGGGCAGGGCGAGCGCCAGCAGTGCGGAAGAAGTCGTGGACAGAAAAGCCGGAACGAAGTTCGACGTGCTGTGGTGCATGGGTATCCTCCCCGGAAGGCCGGCCCATCGATGACGGGCGACGACAGCCGATGCTGTGCCTGTCGCAGGCTCACCGCCATTGCACGAAAGGGCATGATGCAGTGCGTCATCCGCAGATTGTGGATCAGCCATGGATTAGGATGGAAACGCAACAGGACCGGCGCAGGCCGCGCCAGCGTTTCCAACAGGGGAGTATCCACAATGGACGTCAAACTGAATCTGATCAACCGCTCGAACGACACCAACAATTCGGAGATCGTGATCTTCCAGAAGAATGTCGCCACCGATGTCGATGAAATCGCCGTCGCCTGGCAGGTGATCCGTTATCTCGGGCAGGGTGGCCACCACCCGTTTGTGTACCCGATGGCCTCCACCATCGCTGCGAGCGACAGCTGGGGCAACTACACGCCGCAGCTTCCGGCGGACGACGGGCACTTGTTCGGCATGGTGCTCACGCCTTCCGGCGACGAGCTGGTATCGCAGGGCCCGGGTTCGTCTTCCAGCGAAATCCAGTGCCTCAACAATCTGCCCAGAGGCGCGATCTCCGCCGGTATCTACAAATCCGGAAAACTGCTGGCGATCAAGACCGGCATCGCGCCCGGACAGAAGGCGGTCTTCGAATTCAAGCCCACGATCTGGATCGGCGTCGCGTCGCAGGTGGAAGAAGGCCAGATCATGAATTCGGCGATCATCTCCGATATCAACACCGAACTTTCGCTGCTCGGCATCCAGAGCGCGGATATCGTGATGAGCGGCGGTGGCGCCGGACCGCAGGCCACGCCGTTCGAGTTCGCGCTTGAAAATGTGGTGATGGGTTGATCGAGCGAGATGCCATCCGTGCAGGGCGGACAACGCTTCAGCGATGCCGCTCTGCGCGCATGCACGACGATGATCTGCGCCGCTCGCATCTGCGCTATGGTGCAGTCATGTCCATCCCAGGCATCGCATCGATGCCAGAAGCGCGGAGTGCCGCATGCGTGGTCTCGATTTCAGTTCATGGCAGGCGGTGCTGACGACGCTGTTCGGGTTGGTGGTGATCACCCTGATCGGTGTAGGCATCCGGTTGATCGTGATGCAGACCGTCCAGCAGCGGCGCGAGCGCGAGAACCGGCAGATCAACGAGCGCCTGCGCACGCTGATCGCGGCGTACAAGACGCTCGGCGGTTCGTTTTCGGGCGATCTGTCGGTCGATCCTACGCATCTGCGCGACCTGCGCCGCCGCAGTGAATCCGCTGCTGCTCCCTTGACCGGCGATGCTGCGATGGATCCTGTGGCGGTGCTGCTGGCCCTGCCCGCAGACAGCAGCTCCGACCGCTCGCGGCGTATCCGCGATGCGGTGGAAGCGGCGCTGTCCGACATCCTGCTGCTGGGCACCGACGAGCAGGTGCGTCTGGCGGCGCAGGCGGCCACCGAAATGGCTGCCGGCCGGCCGGTGCACACGGCAGAGCTGGTGGTATCGCTGCGCGATTTCATCCGCCGCGTGCTCGATCTGCAGCCGGTACCGGCGGATCTGTCGATTCCGCAGCAGGGGCCGACCCGGCCGTCCGGGACAAAAGGCAAAAGCGATGGTGGTGGCGGGCGCGAAGGCAAGGGCGAAGGCGGTGGTCGGAGTGGTGGAGGTGGCGCCGATGGCGGTGCTGCGGGTGCGGGCATGGGACTCGGCGTGCTGATGGCCGGCGACGGCGAACAGGATTCGTCGCGATGAAGCCGTCGGCGTGGGTCGGGTGGCATCGCTTTCGTCGCGTGGAAGCAGTCGCGGGAGAGGCGCTGTGAATCCGCATTCGCTTGAAGCCATACGCCGGCGACCCGGGATGTACATCGGCAATACCTGGGACGGTTCGGGCCTGGCTCACATGCTGTGGGAAGTGGTCGCGAATGCGCTCGACGAACATCTGGCGGGACATTGCGACCGCATCACGATAGGAATTACCGACGATGGTGCGATCAGCGTCGAAGACAACGGTCGGGGCATTCGTGTGGATGAGATCGACGGCGTGCCGTTCGCGGAACGTGCCCTGACCTCGTTCCACATCGGCCCGACGTTCGATGGCCACGCGCCGCACGAACATATCGGTACGCGCGGCGTCGGCCTGTTCGTAGTCTGCGCACTGTCTGCGTGGCTGGAATTGCAGGTTTCTCGCGATGGTCGGCGCTACGTGCAGCGGTTCGAGCGTGGACACGCGGTGTCGATGCTGCATGAAAGCGGTGTGTCCGACACGACCGGTACCCGCATCGTATTCGCCCCGGATCCGCAGATCTTTTCGAACACCGGGCTGGACCCGGGGCCCGTGCTGGCGCGGTTGAAGGAAATGGCCTGTCTGTTCCCGCGACTGACGCTGACGTTCAAGGACCGGCGCGCACACGTGTTCCATGAGCCGGAAGGACTCGCAGCGTATGTCCGTGCGTCCGAGGCGTTTCGTGGCGAGAAGCCGCTGACGGACACGTTCGTCTGCACGTCGTCGGACGAATCGATCCTTGTTGAAGTCGCTGCGGTCTGGTGCAGTTTCCCGGGCACATCGCTTGAAAGCTTCGCCAATGTGATGCGCACGACGGACGGCGGCACGCACGTGGATGGTCTGCTGCGCGGCCTGGTATCCGGCGTGCGCCAAGCAATGCCCGATGCGTGTCGGGGACGGCGCCGCCCGGAGATCCAACGTATGCTCGCATCAGGTTTGAGTGCGGTCGTCTGCGTACGTCTGGATGATCCAGAATACGGCCGGCCGACGAAGGACCGCTTGTCGAGCCCACGCGTGGCAGCGGTGGTCGAACGCTGCATCGCAGCGCCGTTCTCGGCGTATCTGCGGTCCGAGCCGGTGCTGCTCGCGCGGCTGGCCGATGGGCTGCGGAGCGATGCGGACACGGGCCGATGATGAGAACATGTTTGCTTACAGGAGTTTCGACACCATGCATCCGCTATTGACGCGTTTCCTGAAAATCCGCGATTACCTCACCGACGACTTCCTCGGTGGGCCGAAGGTCGTGACGTTGGCGTCGGCGATCAACCTGCAGAAGGGCGGCACGCCGGTCTTCGTATTGGCCTTGATGGCCATTTACGACGTATGGACGCCGACGGCGTGGACGTATTTCGGTCTGCACGGCAGTTATGGCCTGATCTGGTTGCTGAAGGAAGCGATTTTCCCGGACCCGAGCTGGCAGAAGAAAGTCACCATCGGTGGCGCAGTCAATGCGTGGGTGGCGGTGCTGGGGCTGTACTGGATCGCGCCCTGGCTGATCGTTGCGCACCGCATCGAGCAACCGCCGGCGGTGCTGGGCGCGGCCATCGTGCTGTACGCCCTGGGCGTGGTGTTGATGGTCGGTGCCGACGCGCAGAAGTTCTTCGTGCTGCGCGCGCGGCGCGGCTTGATCACCGATGGTTTCTTCTCGCGCACGCGCAACCCGAATTATCTCGGTGAGATGATGCTCTATGCGAGCTTCGCCATCGTCGCCGGGCATTGGTTGCCGTGGGTCGTGCTGGCGTGGGTGTGGCTGTTCCTGTTCTTCCCGAACATGCTGCGCAAGGACGACAGCTTGTCGCGTTACCCGGAGTGGGCTTCGTATCGTGCACGGACAGGACTGTTGCTGCCGAGGCTGGGCACGCGCAGCGCCGGTTAGCGGTTCGAGTGCTGCGGTGCCCGAACGCGTGCACTCCGCCGAGGGGGATGGAACAATCGACTTTCCGCTGTCCTTCCATCCATCGATTTTCCGACGAGGCGCCATGGGCACGAACAACCCCTACCAGAGTCCGCGGTCCCGCGTGGTGTCGACGGTCGATGGCGATGTCGAAGAGATCGCCGCCGGCCAGAAGCTGGTGATCTACGCGATCCTGACGTACTTCCTTGCGGCGGCCTCGCGGATGGCGATTGGGCCGTTGGCGTTCGTGGTCGTGCTGGTGGCGCTGGGGTTGGCCATCGCGGGCACGCTCAAGCTGGGATCGGGTCTGGGATTCTCGACGGTCAACAAGGCCATCTGCGTGGTGTTGATGTTCGTGCCGCTGGTCGGTCTGATCATGCTGCTGGTACTGAATACGAAGGCCACGAGTCGTCTGCGCGCTGCAGGCTACACCGTCGGTTTGTTGGGCGCGCGGCGCTGACCGCACGGGAGACGACGCGATGATGACCCACGATCCGCTGACCGCGAATCTGCTGCTGGCCTATTCGGCCTATGCACTGGGCACTGCCAGCCCGGGTCCGAGCAATCTGGCGGTGATGGCCACCGCCATGCATGCCGGCCGAAAATCGGCCTGCGTGCTCGCGCTGGGCGTGGTGTCGGGCTCGACGGCGTGGGGCTTGCTCGCGGCGTTCGGCCTGTCCGCCGCCATGTCCCGCTACTCGCAGGCGCTGGTGGCGATCAAACTGCTCGGCGGACTCTATCTGCTGTGGCTGGCATTCAAGTCGGCACGATCCGCGATCGCGGCTCCGCGTGTCACGTCAACGTCCGGCAGCGGCATCGGCGAATCGAATACGGCCTTGTTCCTGCGCGGTGCGGCGATGCATCTGACCAATCCCAAGGCGATCTTCGTCTGGTTGTCGATCGTCGCGCTCGCGCTGCCCGCGGATGCCGGTAGGCGCGATGCACTGGAAGTGGTCGCCGGCTGCGTGCCGATCGGCCTGTCGGTCTTCTGCGGCTATGCGCTGCTGTTCTCTACTGCATCGGCCCGTGCGTTGTATGCCCGCACGCGGCGCTGGTTCGACGGCGCGCTGGCGTTGATGTTCGGCGCTGCGGGTATCCGCATGTTGATGTCGAAAAGCTGAAGCGGTCCGGGCGCGTTCAGCGCCCCAGCCACAGCGCGACGATCACCGCGATCGCGTACCACGCCAACTCCGCAGGTTGATTGGCCAGGCCGAACAGCGTCTGCGCATGATCGGTGCCGAGACGCTGTACGGAATCGGTCAACCCCAATCCCATCGGACCGCCGATCTGGGTTGCGGCGATGACCCAGTTGGCGAGCAGGATCGTCGCCAATGTGGCGACAACTGTCGTGGCAGCGCGCGGCAACCCGGGTGCGGCGCGCGCCAAGCGCAGCAGCAGCGCGATGTCGGCGGCGGTCAAGACCGCGACCCACGCGCACTGGCGATCGACGATCAGCGCCAGCATCGTCCAGATCGCGGTCATGCCGCAGATACCGAGGATCGCGATCAACAAGGGTGCGATCACGCGCGTGCGCGGTGCGGTGCGGGACGTGGAGAGCGTGGTCATCGCGACAGGGTAGCGGAGTGCGCGGGTCGAGGCGATGGGCGACGAACGATGCGGTCAGGCGCGCGGCGATGCCCGGCGCAACTGTGGGGCGATCAGTCTGTTGCCCGCGATGCCGATGAAGAACGCGACGACCCAGGTCCGCGCCTGCGTATTCAGCGGCAGCGCATCCGCCAGCCACAGCGGCAATAGGATCGTCGCCGCGCTGACCAGCATCGCGAACACTGTGCCGGCCAACAGCATTGCCGCTTGGCGTCCGCCGCTTGCGCTCGCGCGCCTGGCGAACAGCGCGAAACAGGCCCCGTAGACGGGCAGGAACGCGGCGCCGGAGATCAGGCCGCAGGCGAGGGCAGGGATCATTCGGGTCCGCTCATCGTGCGGTTGTGCGATGCATCGTGCGGTCGATGGCTGCGGAGCCCGTGGCGGGCCCCGCAGCGATCCCCGTCGATCAGAACTTCGCGCGCAGCGTGACGCCGAAACTGCGGTCCGGCCCGGCGATCACGGTCGGAATACCGAACAGCAAACCGGTGTTGCCGGCGTCGGTGAGGTATTCCTCGTCGGTGAGGTTATTGCCCCAGATGCCGACTTCCCAGTTCTCGTTGAAACGCCAGCCGGCGCGCAGGTTGAGCAGGCCGTAGCCGTCCTGTTCGATGCCCGGCTGGTTCTGATCCTCGAAATACACCTGCGAGCGCCAGCTGTAGCTCGGACGCAGATACAGGCTGTTGCCGCTGGTCAGCGGAATCGTCCAGTCCAGACCGAGCGAGATCGATTGTTTCGGCGTCATCCGGAAACGATTGCCAGCGAGCGCCTGATAGGTGCCGTCGCTGTCGAACGCGTTGAATCCGCCGTCGATGTAGGCGAAGTTGAACCAGCCGTTGACGTTGTCGTTGAAGCGATTGAACAACGACGCCTCGAAGCCGGTCGCATGCGCTTTGCCGGCATTCTTGGTGACGAAGAACGGCGGTGGCGCGTCGTTCACCACCGAGGCCTGGAAGTCGTTGTAGTCGTAGTAGAACAGCGACAGGTCGTAGACGAAGCGGCCGTCCGCGGCGTTGCCCTTCATGCCCAGTTCGTAGCTCCACACGATTTCCGGGCTGACTTCCTCGCTGCCGAGGTCGCTGACGTTGATCATGTTCGGGCGACGGCCTCGCGACACGCTGGCGTAGGTGTTGATGTCGGGGCTGAGCGCATAGCCGAGCACGGCGCGACCGACCCAGGAGTTGTAGGTTTCGCTCGCGCTGAGCCGGCCGGCCGTCGCCGGGAACAGCAGGTTGTTGCAGGGCGGAGCGCCGCACGCGGGCGTTCCGCGGCCCGAGAGCAGGAAGCCGAGGCTCGATGCATTGCCCGGATCCGCGAAATAGCCGTATTCGACGGATTCGCGCGAGCCGCGCAGGCCCATGGTCAGAGACCACTGGTCGTTGAACCGCCAGGTGCCGTCGGCGAACAGTTCGAATGCGCGGATGTCGACATCGTTGCCGAAGGTTTCACGGTGGTCCGGATTGAGCGGGACCTGCAGGAAACCCGCCGGATTCGTCGGCGTGGGGGGCACGATGCCGGGCACCGGCAGCCACGTCGACGTGCGCGAGGTGTTGGGTGTCGCGTTCGGATTCAGCAGCGGAATGATCGGGAAATAATAGTTCGCCAGCGCAGAGCCGAGCAGGCCCGCAGTGTTGCCGTTGATCTGCGGCGACAACAGCGCATACAGCTGGCGTTCGTCGGCTTGGTAGTGCAGATCGCGGTTGGCGTTTTCGTCAAAATACGAGCCGCCGACGAAGCCGGTGAACTTGCCGCCGTTGTCGTAGTTGAAGCGCACTTCCTGACTGAACTGGTTGCCCCAGGCGTCTTCGGTGAACTCGATCAGATCGGCCTGCGAACCATCGGAGTCGAATTTGTCGACGCCGTCGTGTCGACGCCAGCCGGTGATGGTGGACAGCGACCAGGTGTCGTTGATCGTGAAATCGCCCAGCACGGTGGCGCCGTACACGGCGCGGTCGGTACCGAGTTCTTCGCCGCGCTGCGAATTTGCGGTGTACGGGTCGAGACTGCCCTGCAGGTTGGGAATGACCTGGCTGCGGAAGGCGGTGCCCGGCGGCGTGTCCTTCTGGTAGTTGAGGATCACATCGATGCCGCTGCTTTCGCCGATATCCACGTGCAGCGCGCCGCGCAGGGCACGGGTGTCCTTGCCCTGCAGGGTGCCACCGTCGAGATTCTCGACGTAGCCATCGCGGGTTTCGTAGAACGCCGCGATGCGGCCCTGCACGTTGTCGCCCAGATCGGTGTTGTAGGCGCCGGTGAAGCGGCGCTGATCGTGGCTGCCGACGCCCAGTTCGAAGTTGCCGGAGGTGCCCTTGCGGGCTTTGTTCTGGATGAAGTGGATCGCGCCGATTTCGGCGGCGCGGCCGAACAGGGTGCCCTGCGGGCCGCGCAGCACTTCCACGCGCGCCAGATCGAACATTTCCACCGACGAGCCGCGCGAGCGGCTGATCGAGACGCCGTCCTGGAACAGCGAGATGCGCGGCTCCTGGGTCGGGTCGTCGAGATCGGCGGTGATGCCGCGGATCGAAACGCTGGGGTTGCTCACGCTCTGGGTCTGCACTTCCAGGCCGGGCACCAGACTGCCAAGGTCGCCGTAGTCGCTGATGCCCTGCGCCTGCAGGAAATCGCCGGAATAGGCGTTGATCGACAGCGGCACATCCTGAATCTGCTGCTCGCGCTTCTGCGCGGTCACCGTGATCCGGTCCAGCTCGTCGGCGCCGCTCGGGGCGCTGTCCTGGGCATGGGCGGGCAGGGCGACGGTCCCGGCCAGGGCGATGGCGAGTGCGGTGCACAGGCCGTTGCGGCGCAGTGCGAAGGTCGTTTGGAACATGTGACAGGCTCTCCATGAGGAGTCGAAAGATGCGACGCCGGACCTCCCCCGACCCGGCGCCGCCGGGCCAACCCGGCGAACCCGGCCTTTATAGCGCACAGACATGTCCACAAGTCAGTCCGGTAGAATGAGCGCATCCCAAGCGCCTGAATCCGCGACTTTTTCGCCGCGCTCCGACCATCCGTGTATTCCCGCAGCAGTGAACCCGTCCGTTTCGAACGCGATTGCGCCGCCGTGCTGGTGCCGGCGGGCGATGTCGTCACGATGCCCGCAGGCAGCGTCGGCTACATCACCCAGGCGCTGGGCGGCAGCTGGACGGTCTTCGTCGAAGGCAATCTGATGCGGATCGCGGGGCAGGACGCCGATGCCATCGGCAAGGAACCGCCGCCGGCGATCGAGTTGCCCGAGGGCGCCAGCGACGAAGAAGTCGAGAAACTGGTCTGGACCCAGTTGCGCACCTGCTTCGACCCTGAAATCCCCATCAACATCGTCGATCTGGGTCTGGTCTACGACGCCACCGTGGCCCGCGGCGACGATGGCCAGCGCCGGATCGAAGTGCGCATGACCCTCACGGCGCCGGCCTGCGGTATGGGCGAGATCCTCGTCGATGACGTGCGCTGCAAGCTCGAAATGATTCCGACCGTGACCGAGGCGGATGTCGAACTGGTCTTCGACCCGCCGTGGAGCCGGAACATGATGTCCGAGGTCGCCCGGCTCGAAACCGGGATGTTCTGAGCGCCAGCTCCGGTTTTCATTCATCCCGATCAGCGTGCTTCGGATTGTCGCGCGCGGTCTGCGATCCATGGCGCAATCGCCTGCTGCGTCGCAACAGAAATCGTATGCAGCGGCGGTCGGTAGCCGCAATAGCGTGAACGCTGTCTCGACTTGAGGCGATCGGCGCCTCATGAATCCGGTATCGCGTCACGAGCCGAGTGCTCGGATGCGGCGTCCGCGGTTCGACGGTTGACGCAAGCCTTCGATACCGATTAGGGTCGACCTCGCCATCCGATATGGAGCATTTTGGATGGTATAGCCACGTACCGACTCAATTCGTCCGACCCGCATTTTCATGTGCAGGCGGTAAGGGTTCGTGCGTCTGCGGACGCGGGGGCAACCGCAGTGACCAATATCCCATCACATCGTGTCAAGGAGAGAAACTGTGAATCGATATCAGCATTTGAATGTACTGGCCGTCGCGACCGCGCTGGCTTTGGTGTCCACGGGTGCTTCGGCCGCCGGCCGCGCCGACCTCCATCGTGAGGACGTGGCGAAGATCAACCAGAACAACGTCGCCATCGCCAAAGCCGGCGTCGCGGACATGGTCCATTCCCGCCACGAGCAAGCGCTCGGTCTGGACGCCGATTCGCGCCTGTTCCTGCTCGATCGCAAGACCGATCTTGGCGTGCGCAACCACCGCTACCAGCAGACCTTCCGTGGTCTGCCGATCTTCGGCGAACACGTCGTCGTCAATGAAGACATCAACGGCAACATCAGTACCCTGTTCGGTCGCAAGGTCACCGGCCTCGCCAGCGAAATCCCGGCCACCAAGCCGCGCCTCAGCAGGAACAGCGCGCTGGCCATCGGCAAGGCCGCTGGTCTTGGCAACCGTCTGGGCTTCATGCGCACCAGCGCCGAGAAGTCCGACCTGATGATCCACATCGATGACAACGGCCGCGCGCGCAAGGCCTACGTCGTGTCGTACTTCGCCGACACCGCCCGCGGCGGTGCGCCGACCCGTCCGACCGTGATCATCGACGCCGAGAACGGCCAGGTCCTGCAGAAGCTCGAGAACCTGCAGCATGCGTTGATCGGCACCGGCCCCGGCGGCAACGCCAAGACCGGCCAGTACGAATACGGCACCAACTTCGGCTTCATGGATGTGACCCAGTCGGGCACCACGTGCACCATGAACAATGCCAACGTGAAGACCGTCAACCTCAACGGCGGCACTTCCGGCACCACGGCGTTCTCGTACACCTGCCCGCGCAACACCGTGAAGGTCATCAACGGCGCGTACTCGCCGCTGAACGATGCGCACTTCTTCGGCAAAGTCATCTTCAACATGTATCAGGCGTACATGAGCCAGGCGCCGCTGACGTTCCAGCTGACGATGAAGGTGCACTACAGCACCAACTACGAGAATGCGTTCTGGGACGGCTCGTCGATGACCTTCGGCGACGGCGCCACCACGTTCTATCCGCTGGTCAGCCTGGATGTGGCGGCGCACGAAGTTTCGCACGGCTACACCTCGCAGAACTCGAACCTGACCTACTCGGGCCAGTCGGGCGGCATCAACGAAGCGTTCTCCGACATCGCTGGCGAAGCGGCCGAGTATTACAACAAGGGCACGAACGACTTCCTGGTCGGCGCGCAGATCTTCAAGGCCGCCGGCGCGTTGCGTTACATGGCGAATCCGCCGCAGGACGGCCGTTCGATCGGCAACGCCGCGAACTACACCGCCGGCATGGACGTCCATTATTCGTCCGGCGTGTACAACAAGGCGTTCTACACCCTGGCCACCAAGCCGGGCTGGAATACGCAGAAGGCGTTCCAGGTGTTCGCGCGCGCGAACGACCTGTACTGGACTGCGAGCACCGACTTCAACCAGGGTGCCTGCGGTGTACAGACGGCGGCGACGAACCTCGGCTACACCGTGGCGGACGTCACTGCGGCATTCACCGCTGTCGGCGTGAGCTGCGGCGGCGGCGGTGGTACCGGCACGGTCGTGTTGAACGTGAATCTGCCGGCGGCTGCTGCGGGCAACGTGACCGGGAACTACGCCGTGAGCATTCCAGCTGGCACGACCAAGCTGGTCGTCGCCACGTCCGGCGGCACCGGCGACGCCGATCTGTATGTCCGTCTTGGCGCGGCACCGACCACGACGCTCTACACCTGCCGTCCATATACCGGTGGCAATGCGGAAACCTGCACCATCAACAATCCGACCGCAGGCAGCGTGTACTACATCAACGTGCGCGCCTATTCCGCCTATTCCGGCGTGAATCTGAAAGCCACGCGTACACCGTAAACAGTCGCATCCCACTGCCGCCTTCGGACGGCAGTGGGTCGCCTGCCGGGGTATTGCGTTGATCCCTAGAGTCCCGGCCATGGCCGGGACTTTTTTTTCGACTGTGGATTGTCGTGATCTCCCCAGCAGCGGGGTTTCAATCACAACAGGTCAAGGAGAAAAGCGCTGTGAATCGATATTTCGAAGTCTTCGTCACCGCAGTCGCGCTGGCGCTGGTGAACATCGCAGCTTCGGCTGCCGAGCGCGCCGATCTGCATCATGACGACATCATGCGAGTCAAGCAGAGCAATGCCGCCATTGCCATGTCCGGCGCCGCCGATATGGTTCACACCCGACACGAACAAGCCCTTGGCCTGGACGCAGATTCGCGCCTGTTCCTGCTCGATCGGAAGACCGATCATGGCGTACGCAACCACCGCTATCGGCAGACCTTCCGCGGCTTGCCGATCTTCGGCGAACACATCGTCGTCAATGAAGACACCAACGGCAACATCAGTACCTTGTTCGGCCAGAAAGTGACGGGGCTTGCCAGCGAGATTCCGGCCGGCAAACCGCGCCTCGGCAGCAGAATCGCCCTTGTCATCGCCAAGAGCGCCGGTCTCGGTAATCGCGTCGGTTTCATGCGCACCAGCGCCGAGAAATCGGAGTTGATGATCCATATCGACGACCACGGCGTGGCGCGCAAGGCCCACGTCGTGTCGTACTTCGCCGATACCCGCAACGGCGGCGCGCCAACCCAGCCGATCGTGATCGTCGACGCCGAGAACGGGCGTGTGCTGAAGCAGTGGGACAACCTGCAGCATGCACTCGTCGGCACGGGCCCCGGCGGCAACTTGAAGACCGGCAAGTACGAATATGGCGCCGACTTCGGTTTCATGGACGTGAGCCAGTCGGGTGCCACGTGCGCCATGAACAACACCAACGTGAAGACCGTGAACCTCAACCATGGCATCACCGGTACGACCGCGTTCTCCTACTCCTGTCCGCGCAACACCGTCAAAGCCATCAATGGCGCGTACTCGCCGCTGAACGACGCGCACTACTTCGGCAGCGTGATCTACAACATGTACAACGCCTACATCGGCAAACCGCCGCTGACGTTCCAGCTGATCATGCGCGTGCACTACAGCACCGGCTACGAGAACGCGTTCTGGGACGGCTCGGTGATGACTTTCGGCGACGGCGCCCTCAAATTCTATCCATTGGTCAGCCTGGACGTGGCGTCGCACGAAGTCTCGCACGGCTTCACCTCGCAGAATTCGGACCTGACCTATTCGGATCAATCGGGTGGCATCAACGAAGCGTATTCGGACATCGCCGGCGAAGCGGCCGAATACTTCATGGAGGGTACGAACGACTTCCTCTCCGGCGCCGACATCTTCAAATCGGCCGGCGCGCAGCGTTACATGGCGAACCCGCCGCAGGACGGCAAGTCGATCGGCCACGCGTCGAACTACGTCGCCGACATGGACGTGCATTACTCGTCGGGCGTGTACAACAAGGCGTTCTACCTGCTGGCGACCAAGCCGGGCTGGAATACGCAGAAGGCATTCCAGGTGTTCGCGCGCGCGAACGATCTGTACTGGACCGCCAGCACCGACTTCAACCAGGGTGTCTGCGGCGTCCAGACCGCCGCGATCGATCTGGGTTACGCCAAAGCTGACGTCACCGCGGCGTTCACTTCGGTGGGTGTCGGATGCGGTGCCCCCGTCTGGCTCGCCAAGGACCGAACGGTTCATGACATGGCCGCGATCACCGGAAAATCGCTGTACTACAGGCTGCCGGTGCCCGCTGGCGCCCGCGATCTGTCGTTTTTCATGGGGGGCGGGCAGGGCGATGCGGATATGTACGTCAACTTCGGCGCCGTACCGACCGATTCGGTGTACGACTGCCGTTCGCAGCTCGATGGCAACCTGGAACAGTGCGTCTTCGAGAGCGCGCAGGCGGGCACGTACTATGTGCGCATCAAAGCCAGAGTGGGTTTCGAAGGTGCAAGCATGGAGGCCAACTACTCGATCGGAACGCTTGGCGATGTCGCCCAGACCTATACCAACATCGCCGACTACGCCATCAGGGACTTCGTGGCTGTCCAGAGCCCGATTGCGGTCAGCGGCCGTACCGGCAATGCATCGGCCAACGCGTCGGTGACAGTAGCGATCGTGCACACGTTCCGTGGCGACCTGAAGGTGGATCTGGTTGCGCCGGACGGCACGCTGTACAACATTCACGATCGCACCGGAGACAGCGCCGACAATCTCAACAAGACGGTCGTGCTGAACCTGTCGAGCGAAGCGTTGAACGGTATCTGGAGAATGCGAGTCGAGGATATGTCGAGCGGCGACGTCGGTTACATCAACCGCTGGAGTATCACATTCTGACCGTTGAAGCGGCCCATCCCCGGGAATGATGGGGATGGGTTCGCTTTGTCGATGCGATGCTGTTTTCGAGAAACCGTCGGCAGCGGCTTCTCCAGTCCCGCTTCGTTTTTTCGAGTCGTGGGATTCGATCGGAGTGGGGCGAATCTGCCTGCCGGCCGGCCCGGACAGATGCGGATGCCGCGATGGTCTGTCGAGCGATTGTCCGGTGCCCGCGTTCTGCCGATGCAAGGGCACCCCGCCTCCGCGCACCGCGGACCGGCGCAAGTGCGTGTTGCGGCGCAACAGAAATCGTATGCAGCGAGACGGCATGCGCCCCATACCGTGAAACAGGTCGCAACTCGAGTCGTCGGAATCGCGTTTTCTTTGACAGTCTGTCGTCACCCACACGACGGCGTACGGTGAGTGAGGGTCAACAGTTGACGCAGCACGTCAGTTCCGCTTAGGGTCGGTTCAGTCACCCGGCAGGGGGAACTTCGGGTGATGCCGTTTGGCATGCCTTGGCTCCGACAGTCGCTTTCGGGCGCGTCGGAGCGGGTATTTCGTGTGCCAGCGGATGCGGGGGCAACTGCGCAAGCAGTATTTCAATCCATCACATGCGTCAGGGAGAGAGTGAGTGAATCGATACCGCAATCTGAATGTTCTGGCCGCCGCGACCGCGCTGGCCCTGTTCGCCAATGGCGCTTCGGCTGCCGGTCGCGCCGACCTCCACCGCGAGGACATGGCCCGGATCAAGCAAAGCAATGCCGCCATCGCCGCATCCGGCGCGGTGGCCATGGCGCACAGCCGCCACGAACAAGCGCTCGGGCTGGACGCCGATTCGCGCCTGTTCCTGATCGATCGCAAAACCAGCCAGGGCGTGCGCAATCACCGCTACCAGCAGACCTTCCGCGGCCTGCCGATCTTC
Organism: Lysobacteraceae bacterium; assembly: GCA_040079515.1. Taxonomy (GTDB): domain Bacteria; phylum Pseudomonadota; class Gammaproteobacteria; order Xanthomonadales; family Xanthomonadaceae; genus Lysobacter_I. The sequence goes on along the minus strand of JBEBKD010000005.1, from coordinate 226,037 downwards.
GGCGAACACGTCATCGTCAATGAAGACGAAAGCGGCAATGTCCGCACCCTGTTCGGCCGCAAGGTGACCGGCCTTGCCAGCGAGATTCCGGCCGGCAAGCCGCGTCTCAGCAGCAGCGCTGCCCTCGCCATCGGCAAGAGCGCCGGACTCGGCAACCGCATCGGTTTCATGCGCACCGCCGCCGAGAAATCGCAGCTGATGATCCACATCGACGACAACGGCCGCGCGCGCAAGGCCTACGTCGTGTCGTACTTCGCCGACACCGCCCGCGGCGGCGCGCCGACGCGTCCGACCGTGATCGTCGACGCCGAGAACGGCCAGGTCCTGCAGAAGCTCGAGAACCTGCAGCATGCGTTGATCGGCACCGGCCCCGGCGGCAATGCAAAAACCGGCCAGTACGAATACGGCACCAACTTCGGTTTCATGGACGTGACCCAGTCGGGCACCACGTGCACCATGAACAACACCAACGTGAAGACGGTGAACCTCAACGGCGCCACCTCCGGCACGACCGCGTTCTCGTACACCTGTCCGCGCAACACCGTGAAGGTCATCAATGGCGCGTACTCGCCGTTGAACGACGCGCACTTTTTCGGCAACGTGATCTACAACATGTACCAGGCGTACATGAGCCAGGCGCCGCTGACGTTCCAGCTGACGATGCGCGTGCACTACAGCACGAACTACGAGAACGCATTCTGGGACGGCTCGGCGATGACCTTCGGCGACGGTGCGACCACGTTCTATCCGCTGGTCAGCCTGGACGTGGCCTCGCACGAAGTCTCGCATGGTTACACCGAGCAGAATTCCGCGCTGATCTATTCCGGCCAGTCCGGCGGCATCAACGAAGCGTTTTCCGACATCGCCGGTGAAGCGGCCGAGTACTACAACAACGGCACGAACGATTTCCTGGTCGGCGCGCAGATCTTCAAGGGCACCGGCGCACTGCGCTACATGGCCAACCCGCCGCAGGACGGTTCGTCCATCGGCAACGCGGCCGATTACTACTCAGGCATCGACGTGCATTACTCGTCGGGCGTGTACAACAAGGCGTTCTACACGCTGGCTACCACGGCCGGTTGGAATACGCAGAAGGCCTTCCAGGTGTTCGCGCGCGCTAACGATCTGTACTGGACCGCCAGCACCGACTTCAACCAGGGTGCCTGCGGTGTCGAAACCGCTGCCCTCGACCTGGGCTTCACCAAGGCCGACGTCACCTCCGCGTTCACGGCGGTCGGCGTCGCCTGCGGTGCCGCGCCGCCGCCGCCGCCGCCGCCGGTCGCACTGACCAATGGCGTGCCGGTGACCGGTATTTCCGCTGCGACCGGTGCCTACCGGAACTTCACGCTGGTGGTGCCGGCTGGCGCGACCAACCTGTCGTTCACCACCTCCGGCGGCACCGGCGATTCCGACATGTACGTGAAGTTCGGCGCTGCGCCGACCGACACGGTCTACGACTGCCGTCCGTATACCGGTGGCAATGCCGAAACCTGCACCTTCGCAGCGCCGTCGGCGGGTACCTACTACGTTGCGCTGAAGGGTTATGCGGCTTTCTCCGGCGTCAGCCTGGTTGGCAGCTATACCGGAGCGGGCAGCAATACCGCCCCGACCGCGAACTTCACCTTCACCACCAACGGTCTGACCGCGACCTTCACCGATACCTCTACGGATGCCGAGAACAACATCGCCAGCCGCAGCTGGAACTTCGGTGATGGCACGACTTCGACCGCAACCAGCCCGACCAAAACCTACACGGCCGCCGGCACCTACACGGTGACGGAGACGGTGACGGACGCGGGCGGTCTGAGCAGCACCAAGTCCGCTTCGGTCACGGTGACCAGCACGAATTGCGGTGGTCTGGTGCTCTGCAACGGCGTAGCGGTGGCTTTGCCGTCGGTCGCGAAGAATGCCTGGTCGTCGACGTACACCATCGTCGTTCCGGCCGGCCAGACCAGTGCGGTGTTCACCATCTCCGGCGGTACCGGTGATGCGGACATGTACGTGCGGATCGGCGCTGCGCCGACCACCAGCACCTACAACTGCCGTCCTTACTCCGGCGGCAATACCGAGACCTGCACCTTCAATGCGCCGGCTGCAGGCACGTACTACGTGCGTGTCCGTGGTTATGCAGCATTTACGGGCGTCAGCCTGAAGGCGACGATCTCGCCGTAACGGATCGGCGCCCCTGTCCTTCGGGGCAGGGGCGCTGCTGCTTTTCGATACACGACCTGTTCAACGTGGGCAATACATTGGACGGTACGCATGGATGCAATCACGCGACCCTTTCCCGCCATCGGTGGGAAGGGGTTCGCTTTTGCGGGATTTTGCGTTTCAAGATGCATGGCCGGATGGATTCCGGTTGGTATCCGGAACGATTCAACGTGGCTTTGTTCGCTGCTTTTTTATTTCGGGGATTCATCGGGTAATGCGTAAAGTTGTTCTTCTTGCGGCAGTGTCTGCCGTGCTATCCCTTGCCATCGGCGAAGCCCTTGCGGCCGAAACCGCTGGCGAAACCAGAGAGCGTTGCCGCGAAGGCGACGTCGTCTGTCTCGATACGGTGCAGGTCACCGCGACCAAACGCCCGGAGTCCACGCTGCATATTCCTGCCGCTACGACCATCGTCGGCGGCCAGCGCCTGCGCGAAACCGCGCCGCAGACGCCGATGGATGCGCTGCATGGCGAAGTCGGTACCTTCGTGCAACAGACCACACCCGGGCAGGGTGTGGTGATCGTGCGCGGGCTCAAAGGTTCTGAAGTGCTGCATCTCGTGGACGGTTTCCGTCTCAATAATTCGATTTTCCGCAACGCGCCCAATCAGTACATCGGGCTGGTCGATGGCCAGAGCCTCGATCGCATCGAAGTGGTGCGCGGCCCATCCAGCACGCTGTACGGCGGCGACGCGATGGGCGGCGTGGTGCAGATGCTCACGCCCGAATTGAATTTCGACGGCGACGCTTGGCAATGGGATGGACGGCTGCGCGCGATCGCCGCGAGCGCCGACGATTCGCTGATCGGTCGCGCCGAAGTGAAAGGCGGCCACGAAGGCATGGCGTTTTCTCTTGGGCTGACGTCGCAGGAAGTCAACGACGTGCGCAGCGGTGATGGCAAGACCCGGCCGTTCACCGGATTCACCCAGCGCAGCGCGGATTTCAAGTGGCAGGCCGACATCGCGCCGGGCCATGAATTGATGTTGAGCCTGCAGTACTCCGAACAACCGCGCACGCCGCGTCACGACGCGCTGGTGCCGGGCTTCGGTCAGACCGCGCCGGACAACGCGGTGTTCTTCTTCAAACCGCAGCAGCGGCAGTTCGCGCAGTTGCGCTGGCGCATCGATCAACCCAATGCGCTGTTCGACAACGGCGAACTGCATCTCGGCCGGCAGAAGATGGTCGACGACCGCCTCACCCGCGCCACCGGCACGCCGAATCTCGAAACCGAACTCAACCGCGACACCACCACCGGCGTGTCGGGCCAGTTCGGCAAGGACATCGGCAGCGCGCATCATCTGAGCTACGGCTTCGAGTATTACCGCGACGAGGTGGATTCATCGAAGACCCGCGTCAATATCAACAACGGCGCCTTCAGCGTGCGCGCGCCGCGCTTCCCCGATGGCTCACAGATGGACGGATGGGCCATCTATGCCGGCGACGACTGGCGTCACGGCCGCTTCGATCTCAATTACGGCGCGCGCTACAGCCGTTTCGATATTTCGATTCCCGCCCTCGGCACCACGCCGGGCGTGTCGCTGACCCCGGACGACTTCACCGGCAACGTCGGCATGGCCTTCGAACTGTCGGACGACGTGCGCCTCGTGGCCAATCTCGGACGCGGGTTCCGCGCGCCGAACATCTTCGACCTCGGCGTGTTCGGGCCGCGTCCGGGCAATCGCTTCAGTTCGCCCAACCCGAATCTCAAGCCCGAGTACGTCACCAGCATCGATGCCGGCGTGAAATTCGGCACCGAAACGCTCAGCGGCGAGCTGATAGTGTTCCGCTCGCAGTATCGCGACAAGATCACCAGCGTGCTGACCGGCAACCTCGTCGGCACCGCGCTGGAAGTGCAGAACCGCAATGTCGCGCGACTGGATCTGTGGGGTATCGAAGCCGGTGCGCGCTACCGCATGCCGTCGCCCGATCTTGAGCTGTACGCCACCGCCACCTATACGCGCGGCGACGAAGACACCGATACCGGGACGATGCCGGCCGACCGCATCCCACCGCTGTTCGGCAAACTCGGTGCGCGCTGGCAGGTGCGCGACACGTTCGGGCTCGAAGCCTATGCGCTGTACGCCACGGGCCAGGACCGTCTGAGTTCCCGCGATCTCGTCGATCCGCGCATCGATCCCGACGGCACCGCCGGTTGGACGACGCTGAACGCGCGCGTGTCCTGGCGGGTCAGCCGTGCGTTCGACTTGTCGCTGCGCGCCGAAAACCTTGCCGATACGCATTACCGCGAACACGGCTCGGGTCTCGACGAACCGGGACGCAATTTCATCGCAACCGCCGATTATCATTTCTGAGTCCATTCCGACATGCCAGACCGAGTTTCGCCAATGACCGTCCGTTCGTTCCTGCTCATCCCGTTGGCAGCCGTCAGCCTTGCCATGCTTGCATCACCCTCGCTACTGGCTGCCGAGCCGGTGCAGGAAGAGATGCCCACGATGCGTGAACCGATCCGCCGCGACGACAGTTTCAAGTTGCCCGCAGGGCAATCGATCCAGGTCGACAATGCCTATGGCAGCGTCTATCTGCGCTTCGGCGGCTACGAGGACCAGCTCGATATCCGCTCGACCGTGCAGCAGCCCGAAGGCGCCGCAACGATCGCCTTCCAGCCTGCGACGCGCGACGGACGTTTTGAAGTCGTGCCGAAGTTGCCCAATGGCGTCGCGCTCGCCCAGGGCCAGCGCATCGATCTGGTGCTCTATGTGCCGAAGGGGCATCCGGTGACGGTTCGCAGCGTGTTCGGCGTGATCGAGAGTCGCGGCGTGAAGAGCGACATCGATCTGGTTGCCGACACCGGCGATATCGCAGTGCGCGGCACCGACGGCACGGTGCAGGCGCGCACCAGCGAAGGCAAGATCGAAGTCACTTTCGAAGGTACTGCGCGGCCCGGTTCGATCCAGCGGCTGAGCAGCCGGACCGGAAATATCGCGGTCATCGTCAGCGATACGCTCGATGCGGAAGTGCGCTTGTCGACGTCGCAGCAGTTCGCGACCGATTACTCGCTCAACGTCGAACATCTCGATGGCAAGGAACCGAACAAGATCGCGACCGCCGTGGTCGGTACGCCTAAATCCGGAAAGGACAAAGCGCAGGTCGTGCTGGAAACTCTGGTGAGCGACATCCGTCTCGTGCGACGGACGGTGTTCGTGGATCCCGAATAAGCGTCATCCGATTCCGTACGGCGGGGCTGTTTGACCGCAGACGGAACGGGATGCCGCATGTTGTCGTGTCTGCTTCAAAAGTGTTCGCCAGGAGAGGTCCACGCCGGGCGATTCCGTAAAACCACATTCATGTGTTGAGGATTCAGCAATGAAACGAACGACATTCAAGGGCGCTCTGAAAGCGGCGGCGATCATGCTGCTGCTGCCGTGCGCCGTCATGGCCGCACCGCCCACGGGCGGCAAGGCCAACAGTACGCGTCCGCAGGTCGGACAGCCGGTGACCCCGCAGAGCATGAACACCGATCTGCGCAATCTGCCCAAAGCAGCGCCGTGGAGCCCGGGCATGGGCATCCGCGAAGCGCATCGTCGCGTCTACCGTCCGATCGGCAGCGTGCTGCCGCACGCGCCGGCGAGCAAGGCAACCGCTGCCGACCGTCTGCCTGAACTGCAGAAACTGTGGGACGAGTCGCCGCGCGCGGCCCGTGCCAAAGCGGCGGTCGCCAGCCGCGTCAGCATCAACAATCCGAACACCGGCGTGAGCCCGGGCGATCCGGTCGTGGAAGTCGGCGCGAATCACGTGATCTACGCGGTCAACGGTTCGTCGACCACGTTCAAGGTCTACAACAAGGCCGGCACGCTGCTGTCCGGTCCGACCTCGTTCGGTTCGCTGGCGACCGCGGGCAGCGCCTGCGCCGCCGACGGCGGTGACCCGATCGTGCTGTGGGACCGTCAGGCCAGCCGCTGGTTCATGCTGGTGCTGGACAGCTCCAACCTCTGCGCCTACGTCTCGAAAACCTCCGACCCGGTCACGGGTGGCTGGTGGGCGTACAACTACTCGACGCCGTCGTTGCCCGACTACCCGCATTGCGGCGTGTGGGCCGACTCCTACGTCTGCGGCGACAACGAAGGCGGCGCGCAGCAGAGCGTGTACGCGTTCGATCGCGCGAACATGCTGAACGGCGCCACCGCGCGTCCGGCGCAGCGCTTCGCCAGCGTTCCGAAGCTTGCGGGTTATGGGTTCCAGATCCTCACCCCGGTGACGTTCTACGGCAGCACCGCAGCGCCTGCGGGCCGCAAGCAGATCCTCGCCCGTCACAACGACGACGAAGCGCATGCGGGTGCTGGCGCCAACGGCACCCAGGATTTCATCGATCTGTATGAGCTGACCGTCGACTGGACCACGCCGGCGAACAGCGGCATCACCACGCTGCCGAGCGTTGCGATCACCGAGTTCAACAGCTGGTTCCGCAACTACTCGACGTTCGCGACCGTGCCGCAGCCGGGTTCCACCTCGCTGCTCGACCCGATCCGCGAAGTGCTGCTCAACCAGTTGACCTACCGCAACTTCGGTACCCACGAATCGATCGCCGGCACGTTCGCCACCAACCAGAACGCAGCCCGCACCGGTACCGTGGTCGATTCCGGCGTGCGCTGGTTCGAACTGCGCCGTGTCGGCGCCGGCAACTGGACGTTGTTCCAGGAAGGCACCTTCAGCCCGGGCGACACCAGCACCCATCACCTGATGGGTTCGATCGCGATGGACAAGTTCGGCAACATGGGCATGGCCTACAACGTCACCAAGACGACAGCGCCGACCAAGTTCGCCACCCTTGGCTACACCGGTCGCGCGGTCTCCGATGCGGCTGGCGTGATGTCGCTGGGCGAGAACGAAATCGCCATCGGTGCCGCTGCCGAAACTTCCGGCCGCTGGGGCGACTACTACCAGATGACCGTCGACCCGGTCGACGACTGCACCTTCTGGTTCGTCGGCATGTACCGTCCGGCCGGCAGCTGGCAGACCCGCATCCAGGACTTCAAATTCCCGGCCTGCGGCGGCGTGACCACGTACACCGTCTCCGGCACCATCACCACCTCCGCTGGTGCGGGCATCAACGGCGTCAACGTCAGCAATGGCAGCAGCAGCACCACCACCAGCAGCACCGGTGCCTACACCCTGTCGGGCGTGGCCAACGGTACCTACACGCTGACCCCGTCGCTGAGCGGCTACACCTTCACGCCGGCGACCCGCAGCGTGACCGTCAGCGGCGCCAACGTCACCGCGCAGAACTTCACCGGCGCACCGGTGGTCGACACCACGCCTCCGAGCACAGTGGCCAGCCTTTCCGCCACCGCGCTGGGCAGCAGCCAGATCAATCTGAACTGGGCGGCGGCGACTGACACAGGCGGTTCCGGCCTGGCGGGTTACAGGATCTACAGCTGCACGGGTGCGAGCTGCACCGTCTTCGCGCAGATCGCCACCGCCACGGCCCCGCCGTACAGCAACACGGGCCTCACCGCGTCCACGACGTATCGCTACTACGTCCAGGCCTATGACAATGCCGGCAACGTGGGCGGGTCTTCGCCCATCGCGGTCGCAGCCACCTCTTCGGCTGGCGGCACCGTGCTCAGCAACGGCGTGCCGGTCACCGGTCTGGGTGCGGCCACGGGCGCTTCGCTGAACTACACGATGGTAGTGCCCACTGGCGCGAGCAACCTGACGTTCACGACGTCCGGCGGCACGGGCGATGTGGACATGTACGTGAAGTGGAACGCCGCGCCGACGGATACGGTGTACGACTGCCGTCCGTTCGCTTCGGGCAACGCGGAAACCTGTACCTTCGCGACGCCGTCGCCTGGTACCTACTACGTCCGTCTGAAGGCCTACGCGACCTTCGCTGGCGTGAGTCTGGTCGGCAACTACACCACCGGCGGTGGTGGCGGTACGACGACCTACAGCAACACCACCCCGTTCGCCATCGCCGACAACGCCACGATCAACAGCCCGATCACGGTGTCCGGTCGTACCGGCAACGGTCCCGCCGCGACCCCGGTCGCTGTCAACATCACGCACACCTACAAGGGCGACCTGAAGGTGGACCTGGTGGCACCGGACGGCAGCATCTATGTGCTGCACAACCGTACCGGCGGCAGCACGGACAACATCATCCAGACCTTCAGCGTGAACCTGTCGACCGAACCGTTGAACGGCACGTGGAACCTCCGCGTGAACGACAACGCGGCTGGCGATACCGGCACGCTCAACAGCTGGAGCATCACGTTCTGATCCTCGCGATCCGAATCTGATGTCGCGACACGAAGCCCCGGCACTGCCGGGGCTTCTTTTTTCAGGGCGGGGCTTTTGTTTTCAACGAATGGTCCTCAGCACCCGGACGACCGCCCGGGTTTCACCGATTTTTTAACGATTTGACGCCCGGTTGGCGGTACAGTCAGCGGGCGTTTAGCTTCAAAAACACTTTGCTGTCTACATCCATGGATTGAGGGCGTAACAATGAAAGCATCGATATTCAAAGGGGCATTGAAAACGGCGGCCTTGCTGCTGCTGTTACCTTGCGCCGTCATGGCGGCGCCGCCCACGGGCGGAAAGGCCAATACCACGCGTCCGCAGGTCGGACAGCCGGTCACCCCGCAGAGCATGAACACCGATCTGCGCAATCTGCCCAGGGCCAAAGAGTGGGCTCCCGGCATGACCATCCGCGAAGCGCATCGACGCCAGTACCGCCCTCTGGGCAGCGTGCTGCCGCATGCGTCCGCCGACAAAGCGACCGCTGCAGACCGTCTGCCCGAGCTGCAGAAACTCTGGGATGAAAGCCCGGCCGGCAGCCGCGCACGTGCGCGCGTGAAAGCCGCCATCAGCAGCCGCGTCAGCATCAACAATCCGAACACCGGCGTCAGCCCCGGCGACCCGGTGGTCGAAGTCGGTGCCAACCACGTCATCTACGCCGTCAACAGCGGCGGTTCCGGCACCTACTTCAACGTCTACAACAAGGCCGGCGGCCTGGTGGCCGGTCCGATCACCTTCGGCTCGCTGGCCCCGGCCGGCAGCGCATGCGCCAGCGATTTCGGCGACCCGCTCGTGCTCTACGACCGTCAGGCCGGCCGCTGGTTCATGTTGACGCTGGACAGCTCCAACCTCTGCACCTTCGTGTCGAAGACTTCCGACCCGGTGACCGGCGGCTGGTGGGCGTACAACTATCCGACCCCGTCGCTGCCCGATTACCCGCACTGCGGCGTCTGGAACGATGCGTACGTCTGCGGCTCGAATGAAGGCGGCGCGCAGATCAGTCTGTATGCGTACGATCGCGAGAACATGCTCAATGGCGCCACTGCGCGTCCGGCGCAGCGCTTCGCGAGCATTCCGAAGCTGGCGGGCTATGGTTTCCAGATGATCACGCCGGCCACGTTCTACGGCAGCAGCGCCGCACCGGCGGGCCGCAAGCAGATCGTCGCCCGTCATCGTGACGACGAAGCGCATGATGGCGCAGCCGCCAACGGCACCCAGGACTTCATCGAATTGTTCGAGATGAACATCGACTGGAACACGCCTGCGAACAGCAGCATCACCACGCTGCCGCGCATCGCGATCACCGAGTTCAACAGCTGGTTCCGCAACTACTCGACGTTCGCCACCGTGCCGCAGCCGGGTTCCACCTCGCGCCTCGACCCGATCCGCGAAGTGCTGCTCAACCAGCTCGTCTACCGCAACATGGGCACCCATGAAGTGCTGGCCGGCACGCTGGCCACCAACCAGGATCCGGCCCGCACCGGCACCGTGGTCGACTCGGCGGTACGCTGGTTCGAACTGCGTCGCGTCGGCACCGGTGCCTGGACCCTGTTCCAGGAAGGCACCTTCAGCCCGGGCGACAACCTGACCCATCACCTGATGGGCACGCTCGCCATGGACAAGTTCGGCAACATGGCGATGGCCTACAACGTCACCAAAGAGTCGACGCCGACCAAGTTCGCCACGTTGGGTTACACCGGCCGCACCGCGTCCGATGCCGCTGGCGTGATGTCGCTGGGTGAGAACGAAATCGCCGTGGGCGCCGCCGTCGAAACCTCCGGCCGCTGGGGCGACTACTACCAGATGACGGTGGATCCGGTCGACGACTGCACCTTCTGGTTCGTCGGCATGTACCGTCCGGCTGGCAGCTGGCAGACGCGCATCCAGGACTTCAAGTTCCCGGCATGTAGCGGCGTGACCACGTACACCATCTCCGGCGCAGTCACCACCGCCGCCGGCGCGGGCATCAGCGGCGTCACCGTCAGCACCGGCAGCAACAGCACCAATACCGATGCCAGCGGCGCCTACACGCTGTCGGGCGTGACCAACGGCACCTACACGCTGACCCCGTCGCGCAGCGGCTTCACTTTCTCGCCGGCGACCCGCAGCGTGACCGTCGCCGATGCCAACGTCACGGGCCAGAACTTCACCGGCACGCCGCCGGCCAACGTTCCGCCGGTCGCGAACTTCACGTTCACCACCAGCGCGTTGACTGCCAACTTCACCGACACCTCCACCGACAGCGACGGCACCATCGCGTCGCGCAGCTGGAGCTTCGGCGACGGCACCACGTCCACTGCGACCAACCCGAGCAAGACCTACGCCGCTGGCGGCACCTACACGGTGACGCTCACGGTGACCGACAACGTCGGCGCCAGCAGCAGCAAGTCGAGTGCGGTGACCGTGGTGGTTCCCAACGTGCCGCCGGTCGCGAACTTCACGTCGTCCGTGAGTGATCTGACGGTGAACTTCACCGATACCTCCACCGACAGCGACGGCACCATCGCATCGCGTAGCTGGAACTTCGGCGACGGCACCAACTCGACGGTCGCCAATCCGATCAAGACCTACAGCGTGTCCGGTACCTATACCGTCACCCTGACCGTGACCGACAACAGCGGTGCCACCAACGCCAAGTCCGCTACGGTGACGGTCAATGCGGCGGGTACGCAGACCTACATCAACAACACCGACTATCCGATCAACGACAACTCGACGGTCAACAGCCCGATCCGGGTCAAGGGACGCAGCGGCAATGCGCCGATCAATACGCCGGTGGCGGTGAATATCATCCACACCTACATCGGCGACCTGAAGGTGAGTCTGATCGCGCCGGACGGCACGGCGTATGTGCTCCACAACTACACCGGCAGCAGTGCCGACAACATCAACCAGACCTACATCGTGAATCTGTCCACCGAGACGTTGAACGGCAACTGGAGGCTTCGCGTCACCGACAGTTCCAATGCCGATACGGGTCGTATCGACAGCTGGAGCATCACGTTCTGAGTTTCCGTTATTGCATTTCGTGATATCGAAAAGGCCCCGGCGCAAGCCGGGGCCTTTTTCATGGGCTGTGTAAACGCTTTTATCGTGATTCGCGTCCAGTGCGCGGCGCGCGATGTGTTGAATATATCCAGACGAATCGATTTCCGTCCGATTCCATGTCAGCGCTGTCAGCGGAAATCATGAGAGTGGGCCCGAATGGGTGCTCGCGGCGCGACTGTAAAAATGCTTTTTTCATGCATGTTTTCGACGAGCGAACCGTTGATGGAATGTTTCGTGCGAGCGGGGTTCCGATGCGGAAAGTTGGATACGCATGCGAATGTATCCGCATGGTTTCCATGGTGCGTCACGACGATGCGTCGATGTTGCGATGCCGCTTGATCGGATCGTCTAACTCGCATAGGTTCCGTCGGCGGATCCAGGGGCGCCGTATCGGCATCGACCACGCAGCATGGTCGAGACGCCGGGTCGTCAAACTCGCGAAACGGCGCTGTGCGTCCGGCGGGTTTGCGTGGTGTGATCCGCATCTTGCGCATCGGTCGTCCGTTCCGGTGCGTCCCATCCAGCATCACCTGTCATGACCATCGATAAGGAGTGATCGTGAATCGTCGAATCTCACTGTTGTCCGCCGCCATAGGCGCATCCCTTGTTCTTGTCGCCATGCCGGCGTTTTCCGCCGACTTCAAGACTGCGAAGAATCCCGTTCGCGGCCAATACATCGTCGTATTGAAAGACGGCGCGGCCAGCCTCGCCAGCGAGCGCACCAGCGTCGCCCGCGTATCTGTCGTCGCCAACGACATGGCCGCGCGCCATCGCGCACGCGTCAAGAAGAGTTTCGAGCACGCTCTGCGCGGTTTCGTCGCCGAAGCCGATGATGCTGCGCTCGCCCGTCTGCTCGCCGATCCGAACGTCGCCTACGTCGAAGAAAACGGCTATGTGTCGATCAACGCCACCCAGACGGGTGCGACCTGGGGCATCGATCGCATCGACCAGCGCAATCTGCCGCTGAGCGGTACATATACCTACAACACCACTGCCGCCGGCGTGCACGCCTACATCATCGATACCGGCGTGCTGCTGGCCCACACCCAGTTCACCGGTCGCGTCGGCAACGGTTTCGACGCCGTCACCACCGGCGGCAATGCCAACGACTGCCATGGCCACGGCACCCACGTCGCCGGCACCGTCGGCGGCACCACCTACGGCGTCGCCAAGGGCGTGACCATCCACCCGGTGCGGGTGCTCGGTTGCACTGGCTCCGGCACCAATGCCGGCGTCATCTCCGGCATGGATTGGGTTGCCGCCAATCGCGTACTGCCAGCAGTCGCCAACATGAGTCTGGGCGGCGGCGCTTCACAGGCCACCGACGATGCTGTCGCACGCATGACCGCGGCGGGCGTCACTGTGGTGGTCGCGGCGGGCAACGACAACGGCGATGCCTGCCTGAAGTCTCCCGCGCGCGCGCCATCGGCGATCACCGTGGGTTCGACGACCAGCACCGACGCGCGTTCGTCGTTCTCCAACTACGGCACTTGCGTCGACATCTTCGCGCCTGGTTCGTCGATTCTCTCGTCCTGGTACACCAGCACGACGGCGACCAACACGATCAGCGGCACCTCGATGGCGTCGCCGCACGTCGCCGGCGCGGCCGCGCTGTATCTGGCGAGCAATCCGAGCGCAACGCCGGCCCAGGTCACCGCCGCATTGAACAGTTCGTCGACACCGAACAAGGTCACCAGCCCGGGAGCCGGTTCGCCGAACCGGCTGCTTTACAGCCTTGGCGGCACCGTCACGCCACCGACCGGCACCACGTACACCAACACCGCCGACGTTGCGATCAGCGACAACGCGACCGTCAACAGCCCGATCACCGTGTCCGGCCGCACCGGCAACGGCTCGGCCACTACGCCGGTTGCGGTCAATATCGTGCACACCTACATCGGCGACTTGAAAGTCGACCTGGTCGCACCGGACGGCAGTGTGTACGTACTGCACAACCGCACCGGCGGCAGTGCCGACAACATCGTGCAGACCTATACGGTCAATCTGTCCGCCGAAGCATTGAACGGCACATGGAACCTGCGTGTGAACGACAACGCCAACGCCGACACCGGTTACATCAACAGCTGGAGCGTCACGTTCTGATTTTCCGGTACGGGCATATCGACGCGACAAAGAAGCCCCGGCGAGAGCCGGGGCTTCTCTTCTGGCGTGACCAACGTCGCGAAAGCGATGCTGCGCTGCGGCTTGAGCGCATGTCGCCGCTCGCATAGGGTAAAACTGTGGTCGATACGCACGACAGGTGTCGGCTTTCGGGCAGAGCAGACGTCCGGAGCGTTTTTCCTCGAGGCAATATTTTCAGGGGCAACAAAGGAGCCGCCATCGCGGATCATCCGCGGGAACGGCGAACGACACGATCCGCCACGGAATCGAAGGCGGTCATTCAAGGGAGAGAGACAATGAAATTCGGAAGCAGTCTGTTCGCGGTATTCGCCGGTGTCTGCATGTTTGCGGCGCCGGTATTCGCGCAATCCGGCGACAGCCGGCACGCGCAGCAGGACGCGGATGCCGCGCTGGCATCGTTGCGTCTGGAGCACGACCCGTTCGCGCCGGTCCATATCGTGATGTCGAGAAAGAGCTACGACAGCATGCCCGATCTGGTCAGCAATGCGGTGGCGAAAGCCGATACCGCAGGCACCGCGCTCGTCGTATCGGAAATCAAGGCCTACATGCTCAGCGAGATTTCCGAGCGCATCCATCAACGCGAAAACCGCTGCGGCGGATTCTTCGCGTTCGCGACTCGCGAAGAAGCCGACGCGTTCGTCCGCTCCGACCGCTCCGCGCAGGCGATCAGCAGCCGCGCGCTGCTCGCGACGTACACCATCGACAATCAGGCCACGGTCAACCCGTGGCTGACGCAGGTGGTGAGCACCAACATCCAGAGCACTATCGGCACCCTGTCTGCTTATCAGAACCGCTACTACACCAGCACCACCGGCAAGACCTCGGCGGAGTGGATCCGTACGACGTGGCAGGGTCTGGCCGGCAGCCGCACCGACGTGACCAGCGTCCTGTCCTCATGCAGCACCTGTTCGACCCAGCCGTCGGTGATCCTGACCATCCAGGGTAACGAGCTGCCGAACGAGATCGTGGTGCTCGGCGCGCATCTGGATTCGATCAACGGTGGTGCCGGCGGCAGCACGACCCAGGTCGCGCCCGGCGCGGACGATGATGCTTCGGGTATAGCGACACTGACCGAAACCCTGCGCATCGCGATGGCCAGCGGCTGGAAGCCCAAGCGCACCGTGAAGTTCATGGGCTATGCGGCGGAAGAAGTCGGTCTGCGCGGTTCCAATGCGATCGCCCAGGCGCACCTGGCTGCAGGCGCGAACGTCGTTGCGGTGCTGCAGCTCGACATGACCAACTACCGGACGGGCACGGCAGCCGACATGCGTCTGGTCACCGACTATTCCAACGTCGACATGAAGACTTTTCTGACCAACCTGTTCGACACGTATCTGGCCCCGCTCGGTCTGACCCGCGGCACCTACACCTGCGGCTACGGCTGTTCCGATCACGCCTCGTGGACCAGTGCGGGTTATCCCTCGGCGATGTTCTTCGAGGCCGGCACCGGCGGCACGTCGGGTTCGTCGTACAACCCGTACATCCACACCGCCAACGACACGCTCGCCAACATGGGCAACTCTGCAGTGAACAGCGCGAAGTTCGCGCGGCTGGGACTGGCGTTTCTTGGAGAAGCGGCCAAGACTTCAGGTGGCGTGGGCAATCCAGCGCCAGTGGCCAATTTCACGTCAAGCGTCAGCGGCCTGACTGCCAGCTTCACCGACACCTCGACCGACAGCAATGGCACCATCGCGTCGCGCAGCTGGAACTTCGGCGACGGCACCACCTCCACGCTCGCCAATCCGTCGCGCACCTATGCAGCGTCGGGGACGTACACGGTGACATTGACGGTGACCGACAACGGCGGCGCCAGCAACACGGTGAGCAAGACGGTGACGGTCGGCAGTTCGGGCGTGCAGACCTACACCAACCTCACCGACTATCCGATCAACGACAACGCCACCGTCAACAGCCCGATCGTCGTGTCCGGCCGGACCGGAAACGCTTCGGCGACCACGCCGGTTGCGGTGAATATCGTCCACACCTACAAGGGCGATCTGAAAGTCGATCTGGTCGCACCGGACGGCAGCATCTATGTGCTGCACAACCGCACCGGGGGCAGCGCCGACAACATCGTGCAGACCTTCAGCGTGAACCTGTCGACCGAAGTGCTGAACGGCACGTGGAATCTCCGCGTGAACGACAATGCCGGCGGCGATGTGGGTTACATCAACAGCTGGAGCATCACGTTCTGATCCGACACTGAAGCGGTCGTCATCGCCGGCTTCGACACGACGCCTCCCTGCTTATCGGGAGGCGTCGTTGTTTCCGGCATCGCGCCACCGTGGCACATCAGCATGCGGATGAACAGCATGTCTGCGCAAAACCATGTTGCATGGCGGCATCAATGCCGAACCGTTGTCGAAAACCCAATGCCTTCATCGAATCGCATCGACGGATCGCGCGCTGCGGAAAGGACACGTGTGCATCGATATTTCACGTAAAAGTTTCATGAAAGCGTGATTTTCTTCACGTGGAGCAAGTGCATTGCGTTCGAATACGACGCAGTCGACGACATCAACGACGGCGATTGGCGTACGTCGCCCGATTCGAGGGCTGCTGTCGATGAAAATCGCCGATGCGGGTGGTGCGATGCGCCGCTGCGCTGCAGCTTGTGTTTGTCATGGGATGCCGAATAGCGTGCGTCCGCGGATCGAAGGTTTCGATGTTCCAAAATCCGTCGGCCCAGGGGCGGGGTTGTCGCAAACAGTTCCTGTTCGGGAATCGTGCGCGATCCGCAGATCGCGTGCCGACGGTTGTCGGTGCGCTTCCGTAGAGATTTTTCAACGACACTTCAATATAAGGAATGATTGAAAATGAAAACGCATATCTCTCTGCTGTCCGGTGCGATCGCCGCATCGTTGCTCATCGCCGCGATGCCTTCGGCCGCCGCCGATTTCCGCACCAACAGCAAGCCGATCGAAGGGCAGTACATCGTCGTACTCAAAAAGCAGTCCGCAAGTCTCGCCAGCGAAATCGGCCCGACCCTGCGCGTGTCCTCCGTAGCGCAGGACATGGGCAGGACTTACGGCGCCAAAGTGACGCGCACGTACGAGAACGCGCTGCGCGGATTCGTCGTCAACGCCGACGATGCGGCGCTCGCCAGATTGTTGGCCGATCCCCGCGTCGAATATGTCGAGGAAGACGGCATCGTCGCGATGAACCCCGCTTATCAGCAGCCGGCGAGCTGGGGCCTGGACCGCGTCGATCAGCGCTCGTTGCCGCTGGATACCTGGTACACCTTCTTCTTCATCGCCAACGGCGTTCACGCTTACGTCGTGGACACCGGCATCCGCCCCACGCACACGCAGTTCAACGGGTGGACCGGTGCGCCGCCGTCGCGGGTGAGCAATGGTTTCACCTCGATCGCGGACGGCAACGGCATCAATGATTGTCACGGTCACGGCACGCATGTGGCGGGCACCATGGCCGGTGGCTTCCACGGTATCGCCCGTGCCGCGACCGTGCATCCGGTACGCGTGCTCGATTGCAGCGGCTTCGGCACATGGTCCGGGGTCATCGCCGGCCTCGATTGGGTGCGCACCAACCACATCAAGCCGGCCGTGGCCAACATGAGCCTGGGTGGCCCTATCAACACCTCGGTGGATGCCGCGGTCGCCAACCTGACCGCCGCTGGCGTCACTGTCGTCGTTGCGGCGGGCAACAACGCCAGCAATGCCTGCAACTTCTCGCCGGCGCGCGCGCCCTCGGCGATTACCGTCGCTTCGACCGATATCAACGATGCGCGTTCGTCGTATTCGAACTTCGGCACCTGCGTCGATATCTTCGCGCCGGGCCGCAATATCGTGTCCTCGTGGAATACCAGCAACACCGCGACCAATACCATCAGCGGTACGTCGATGGCGTCGCCGCACGTGGCCGGCATGGCGGCGTTGATCCTGGGCAGGTATCCCACCGCGACCCCAACGGAGGTGACGGCGCGCCTGCTCACCAATTCGACGCCGAACAAGGTCATCGGCCCCGGGACGGGATCGCCCAACAGGCTGCTCTATGTGCTGCCCACGGGCGGCGAATACGGGACCTACACGGCGCCGATCAAGCCGCCGGCGATCAGGTAACGCGCGCGGATCGACAGTAGCCTGTCGTGGAAATCCCGACTTCGGTCGGGATTTCTTTTTCTGCGGTGAATGTGTGAAGGCGCGCTGCGCCGGTGTCAGCCCGCCGCTTCGAACCGGTTCGCCGCGACGTTCTTGCGCACTTTCAGCGGATCCCAGATCCGTCCGTTCATCGCGATATACACGCCTGCCGGCAACGACTGCACCGCGCCGACCGCGGTGCCGATGTTGAACTCGGCGTCCGAGCCGCGGAAGCGTGCGGGATTCAAAGCGCCGGTGAGCACGATGGTCTTGTCGGCGATCGTGCTCAGCACTTTCGCGGTGTCGACCATGGTGTCGGTGCCGTGGGTCACCAGCACGTGACGCGCGGGTTGCGCGGCGATGGTCGCGCGCAGCAGGTCGCGATCTTCGGCGGTGATGTGCAGCGAGTCCTTGCGGAGAATCGGGATCACGCTGAAGCGGAAGGCGACGCCGAGTTCTTCGAGGATCCGCCCGATCTGCGGATCGCCGATCTGGTAGTCGGACTTGTCGTCGAAGTAGATCTTGTCGATCGTGCCGCCGGTGGTGACGATGAGCAACTGGTCCATGGGCAGGCCGGTGGGTAGGGTTGCGGAATTATAGGCCGGGCGGCGCGCTCAGGTTTTCTTGCCGAACTTCGCGCGCAGGCCGGGCGCGTTCGAGCTGAACACGATCGTCAGCGACAGCGCGATCTCGATCAGCCCGAACACACGCTCATCGGCATGCGCCCACGCGACCATCACCCCGTGCGAAAACCAGCACAGCGCGAAGACGCCGGCCCAGAACCGCGCGGTGGCGCGGCGGACCAGAACGCCGATGCCCAGCAGCAGCGGCGGCAGCGCGAACACCAGCAGTGCGGCGATGCGGTCGTCGTCGGCGTGGTACCACAGGGTGTACAGCGCGGCGAGGCCCAGCAGCGTGGACACCAGGACGATGCGATCGGTCCGCGTGCCGCGGTCGATGATGTTCATGCCGGCCTCCTCATGCCAATTTGACTGCGAGTGAGGCGATCCGGCGGCCCAGCGCGCGCGCCAGAACGGATTCTTCGTCACTGAGCTGCGGATCGTCCTTCGCGCCGGCGACATGGCTGGCGCCGTAGGGCGTGCCGCCGCTGCGCGTGCTGCTGAGCAGCGGCTCGGTGAACGGGATGCCGGCGATCACGCAGCCGTGGTGCAGCAGCGGTACCAGCATCGACAGCAGGGTCGACTCCTGACCGCCGTGCATGCTCGCGGTGGAAGTGAATACCGCGGCGGGTTTGCCGACCAGCGTGCCGGTGGCCCATTCCGCGCCGAGGGTGTCGATGAAATGCTTCATCGGCGCGGCCATGTTGCCGAAGCGGGTCGGGCTGCCGAGGATCAATCCGGCGCATTCCGACAGATCGCTCTTCTCGACGTAGGGCGCGCCGTCCTCGGGTTCGGGCGGTGCGGCTTCCACGGTGACCGGCGCCACCGGTGGCACCGTGCGCAGGCGCGCGGACACGCCTTCGACCTCGCCGATACCGCGCGCGATCTGTCTGGCGAGGCGGGCCACGGAGCCGCCGCGGCTGTAATAGAGGACCAAGACTTCGGTCATGGGGATATCCGGACGAACGATGCCGGAAGGGTACGGCAAGCGTCGGGACCTGTCTTGATCCGGCTCGGGCATGGCCGTGCCACCGCGCGCCTCTCGCCGTCCGCCCTGTTAACCTTGGCGGATGTCTTCGCAGAACACGTCTTCGCAGAGCACGTTCGAACGCTGGTTCGCCCGCGCACGTTCCTACACATGGGACCGCGCCCGCGCCAGAACCTTCTCCCGCTTTCTGTGGAAGCGCTTCCTCGACGACCGTCTGTTCCAGGCCGCCGGTGCGCTGTCGTTCACCACCGCCTTCGCGATCGTGCCGCTGAGCATGGTCGTTTTCGGGATTCTCTCGGCGTTCCCTGTCTACGAGGAATGGAGCGCCCAGCTCAGCGCCTATATTTTCTCGAACTTCGTGCCGTCCTCGGCGCGCTCGGTCGAATCGTATCTGCTGGAGTTCTCGAAAAACGCCGGCAAGTTGACCGCGGTCGGCGTCATCGTGCTGGTGGTGTCGCTGCTGATCACCCTGACCAGTATCGAAGCCACGTTCAACCGGATCTGGCGTGTGCCCACCTCGCGGCCCACGTTCGGCCGGCTGATGGTGTACTGGACGGTGATGACCTTCGGCGCGTTGCTCGCTGCGGCCAGTCTCGCCATTTCGGCGCGCTTCTTCGCGCTGGCGATCTTCCAGACCCAGCCCGGGCAGTGGCTCGAACACTGGCTGCTACGGCTCACGCCCACGCTGATCGAGTACGTCGCGCTGGTGGTGATCTACCGGGTGGTGCCGCACCGCACGATCCACTGGCGCTACGCCGCGCTGGGTGCGTTCTTCGCGGTGATCACGATCGAAATCGTCAAGATCGCGGCGGGCTCGTACCTTGGCAGCTTCGGCACTTACGAAAAAATCTACGGCACGCTCGCATTGATTCCGATCTTTCTCGGCTGGATCTATTTCAGCTGGGTCGCGGTGTTGCTCGGTGCATCGCTGGCGTCGTCGCTGTCGGCGTTCCGCTATCAGCCCGCCTCGCAGCGACTGCCGTGGGGTTACGAGTTCTACGGCCTGCTGCGCTTGCTCGGGCGTTTCGACGAATACCGCAAACGCGGCAAGGGCCTGCATCTCGACGAGATCCGTCAGCTCGAACCGATGCTCACCGATGCGGTGGTGCAGCAGATGCTGCAGCAGCTCAGTGCGATCGGTTTGCTCAGCCGCGCCGAATCCGGCGAATGGCTGCTCGCACGCGATCTCGACGATCTCCCGCTGTCCGAACTCTACGAAGCCTGCCAACTGCGCATTCCGACGGCGGAGGCCTGGCTACCCGCCCGTGAAGATGCGCTCGGCGCAGCCGCTGTCGCCGCGCTCGACGAACTGCGTGTTCCGCTGCGCGACCTGCTGCGCAAGCCGGTCGCTTCGATCTACCGCAAGGATCACGAATGAATCCCAAGTCGAGCCTGCTGTCGTGCGCGTTGCTCGCATTGGTGGCATGCAAACCCGAGGCGCCGGTCGAGGCGCCAGCAGCCCCGCAGGCCACAGCGCCCACTGCTGCAAAGGCGGAAGCACCCGCCGCGGCCGAATCTTCCACGCCCCACAAGCCGTCGCTGAAGATCGCCACGCTCGACGGCGCGCAGTACGACCTCGCCTCGAAACGCGGTGGCTGGGTGGTGGTGAATTTCTGGGCGACCTGGTGCGCGCCGTGCACCAAGGAAATGCCGGAACTGGATGCCTTCGACACCGAGCGCAAGGATGTCGAAGTGATCGGTCTGGCCTACGAGGAGATCGCCATCGATGAGATGCGCGCATTCCTCAAGCAGCGTCCGGTGAAGTATCCGATCGCGCTGATCGACACCTACGACCCGCCGGCCGACTTCCCGACCCCGCGCGGATTGCCGATGACCTACATCATCGCCCCGGACGGCATGATCGCGAAAGAATTCATGGGGCCGGTGACGAAAGCCGATCTCGCCGCAGTCATCGACGGCAAAGCCGCGGGCTGATCGCGATGACGGCCGTGCGTTTCCTCGTCGGCGGGCGCGTGCAGGGCGTCGCGTTCCGCGCGTACACGCGTGCGCAGGCGCACGCGCTGGACCTGCGCGGCTACGCCCGCAATCTGTCCGATGGCCGCGTCGAAGTGCTCGCCGTCGGCGATCCGGCGGCCATCGAGCGCCTCGCCGAATGGCTGCGGCATGGCCCGCCGTTGGCGCGGGTGGATGAGGTGGTCCGATTTGAAGCCGTCGATCCGGCTCCCGAACTGCAGGGCTTCACGGTCGCCTGAAGCGCTGGTCGGCTTGGCTATGTCTTCATGACGGCCGGGCATTAGACCTGTCGAT
This sequence comes from Lysobacteraceae bacterium, assembly GCA_040079515.1. Lineage (GTDB taxonomy): Bacteria > Pseudomonadota > Gammaproteobacteria > Xanthomonadales > Xanthomonadaceae > Lysobacter_I. Next base: position 204,409 of record JBEBKD010000005.1, on the reverse strand, counting down.
ATGGGCGTGGCAACAATTCCTACACGTTGAATAGGAATTGACGACGCGCATGCTCACCATGAAGGCCAAGTACGCACTGCGGGCGATGAGCGAACTCGCACGCTCTGGCGAACAGCGCCTGCAGGCGCATGAACTGGCCGCACGCTGCCGTGCGCCGGGCAAGTTCCTGGAAACGATCCTGGTCGATCTGCGCACCGCGGGTTTCGTGGAAAGCCGGCGTGGGCAGCGCGGCGGTCACACCCTTGCGCTTGCCCCCGAGGACATCATGATCGGCGATCTCATCCGTGCGATCGACGGGCCGCTGGCGCCCGTCCGCTGCGCGAGCGTGACCGACTACAAACCGTGTCGCGACTGTCCCGACCCCGATGCCTGTGCATTGCGCGCATTGATGCGCGAATCGCGCGACGCGTTGTCGCAGGTGCTGGATGCCCGCAGCCTCCGCGACTTCGCCCTCGCCGACGCCCCGCCCGCCGCCCCGCACTGATGGAGGTTTCCGATGCAGGAGAAGGAAGAAGACGCAACACCGCAGATGGAGAACATCGCCGGCTTTCCGCCGGTGAACGCTCCCTTGAGCGAGCACGAACGCGCGGTGATCGCCGCACTCCGCGAAATCGCCTACGGCGAAATCGAGGTGGTGGTCCACAACACCCGCATCGTGCAGATCACCCGCAGCCAGAAATTCAGATTCAACGAACGCTGATCGCGTTCACCCATTCGATCTTTCTGCGCAGACCGGACCGCCGGACGCGCGTCAACCCTCACGGAGTCGACGATGTCCCCAACTTCATCGCGTGCCGCCGCACGCATCCTGCCACTGACAATCGCGCTGGCGCTGATCGCGCCGTTCGCGCACGCCGAACAACCCCCCACTGTCGAAGAACTGTCGACGCGCCTGAAAGCGCTCGAAGCACGCCTTGGCGTGACTGTCGACGCGTCGGACGCAAGTGGCCTGAATGATCTCGATCAGCGTTTGCGCGTGATCGAACGCAAGCTCGAACTGCAGGCCGAGGAAGCCACGGCGAAAGCCGCGAAGGACCCGGTGGTATCGCTGACGCCCGCCAAGGGCCTGTCGGTGAAGTCGCCCGATGGCCTCGAATTCAAGGTGCGTGGGCTGATCCAGGCCGACAGTCGCGTCTTCACCGGCGACGACCGCGTGCCGCAGAACGACACCTTCCTGTTGCGTCGCGTCGAGCCCACGCTCGAAGGCACCTGGGGTTCGCTCGCCGCGTTCCGCATCCAGGCGCAGCTGGCCGGCGATACGGCGTCGCTCAACGACGCCTACGTCGACCTGAAATTCGATCCGCGCGCGACCGTGCGCATCGGAAAATTCAAACAGCCCGTAGGCCTGGAACAGCTGCAGTCCAGCGGTTCGCTGGCGGCGGTCGAACGCGGGTTGCCGACCGAACTCACGCCGTCGCGCGATTACGGCGTGCAACTGCAGGGCGAATTCCGCGAGGGCACGCTCGGGTATGCGGTGGGCGTGTTCAACGGGACGGTCGACGGCCGCGATGCGGTGTCGAGCAACCCCGACAACGAACTCGAATATGCCGGCCGCGTGTTCTGGGAGCCGTTCAAGAATTCGGCGAACGCATTCTCCGGTCTGGGCTTCGGCGTCGCCGCCAGCGTCGGCGACACTTTCGGCAACGGCAACAATTTCCTGCCGCGCTACCGCACCCCGGGTCAGGCGCAGTTCTTCGCGTTCAACGCCAACGTCAACGCCGACGGTCTGCATCGCCGGTTCTCGCCGCAGGGCTATTTCTATCGCGGACGCTATGGTCTGCAGGGCGAATACATCACGTCGGAGCATGAAGTCCGGGTGACCAGCGGCGTCAACAGCGGCCGGCGCGATCATCTGCAAAGCGATGCCTACCAGGTCACCGCCAGCGTGGTGCTGACCGGCGAAGATGCCGGCTATCGCGGCGTCGCCAAGCCTAACCATCCGTTTACGTCCGATGGTGCAGGCTGGGGCGCGTTCGAGCTGGTCGGCCGGATCGGCGAACTGAACATCGACGACGATGCGTTCCCGCGCTTCGCCAACATCGCCACGTCGGCGCGTTCCGCCAAGGCCTGGACCGTCGGCGTGAACTGGTACTTGAACAGCAATTTCAAACTGGTGACCAACTACACGCAGACCACGTTCGAAGGCGGCGCTGCCGCCGGTGCCGATCGCGAAGACGAGAAGTCGATCTTCACCCGCGCCCAATTCTCTTTCTGACGTTTCGTGAGGATGCATTCATGATCATGTCCATCAAGACGCTCTCCATCAAAGCGATGCTGCTTGGGGTGGCGCTGTCGACCACCGTGCTGCTGCCGACCACCGCGAAGAGCGCCGACACCGAGTTCCTCAACGTGTCCTACGACCCGACGCGCGAATTCTATGCGGACGTCAACGAGCGCTTCGCCGCGCAGTGGAAACAGCAGACCGGCGAAACCCTGAAGATCCGCGCTTCTCATGGCGGTTCGGGCAAACAGGCGCGATCGGTGGTCGACGGTCTGGAAGCCGATGTGGTGACGCTCGCCGTCGCTGTCGATATCGACGCCATCGCGCAGAACGCGAAGCTGCTGCCGCCGAACTGGCAGACGCGGCTGCCGCACAACAGCTCGCCCTACACCTCGACCATCGTGTTCCTGGTGCGCAAGGGCAATCCGAAGAAGATCCGCGACTGGGGCGATCTGGCCAAGCCGGGCGTCGCGGTCATCACGCCGAACCCGAAAACCTCCGGCGGTGCGCGCTGGAATTATCTGGCGGCGTGGGTCTGGGCGTCGAAGGAGTATCGCGACGGCGACAAGGTCGTGGGCTTCATGAGCCGACTGTTCAAGAACGTGCCGGTGCTCGATACCGGCGCGCGCGGCGCCACCACGACCTTCGTCGAACGCGGCATCGGCGATGTGCTGATCGCGTGGGAGAACGAAGCGCTGCTGACGCTCAACCAGGGCGATACGCGCAGCAAGTTCGAGATCGTGGTACCCAGCATCAGCATCAAGGCCGAGCCGCCGGTCGCCTGGGTCGACAAGAATGTCGCCAAGCACGGCACGCGCAAGCAGGCGGAAGCGTATTTACGCTTTCTGTACAGCGAGGAGGGGCAACGTCTGGCCGCGAAGCATTTCTATCGGCCTTCCGAACCCGGCAAAGTGCCGGCTGCCGATCTGGCGCGCTTTCCCGACCTGCCGCTGGTGACGATTGACAGCGCGTTCGGCGGCTGGAAGAAGGCGCAGGCGGAACACTTCGCCGACGGCGGTTTCTTCGACCGCATCTATCAGCCCGGCAAGTGAGCGCAGCCGTCGCCGACGCCGTACGCGCTCCGCGCATGCGCCATCCGCTGCCGGGATTCGGTCTGAGCCTCGGCCTCGGTCTGTCGTGGCTGAGCCTCGTGGTGATGTTGCCGCTGTTGGCGCTGAGCATCCGCGCAGTCGGGTTGGGCGTCGACGGGTGGCTGCGCGCGCTGCGCGACCCGCGCGTGCAGGCGGCGCTGGAGTTGAGCTTCGCGGCGGCGCTGGCGGCGGCGATCATCGCATCGGCGGTCGGTGTGCTGGTGGCATGGGTGCTTGTGCGCTATCGCTTTCCGGGGCGTCGTCTGCTCGATGCGCTGGTCGACCTGCCGTTCGCGCTGCCGACCGCTGTGGCAGGCATCGCGTTGACCGCGATCTATTCCGCCAACGGTTGGATCGGGCGGTGGATCGAACCGCTCGGCGTGAAGATCGCCTATACCCCGGTCGGCATCGTGCTGGCCTTGATCTTCATCGGTCTGCCGTTCGCGGTGCGAACCGTGCAGCCGCTGCTGGAAAGTCTGGGCCGCGAACAGGAAGAAGCCGCGGCATCGCTGGGTGCTTCGCGGCTCACCGCGCTGCGCCGGGTGATCTTTCCGGAATTATTGCCGGGACTGTTGACCGGCTTCTCGCTGGCATTCGCACGCGGGCTGGGCGAGTACGGTTCGGTGATCTTCATCGCCGGCAATCTGCCCTACAAAACCGAGATCGCGCCGCTGCTGATCACGATCCGTCTGGAAGAGAACGACTACAACGCTGCGATCGTGCTGGCCGCACTGCTGCTGGTCGCGTCGTTCCTGTGCCTGCTCGCGATCAACGCGATTCCACTGCTGTTCGCGCACGAGCGCAGAAAGGGGAAGCGTCATGAACGATGATCCGATCCGCGAGCCGCTGTTGGTGCGATGGGCGCTGATCCTGCTGGCGGTGGGTGCGATGGCCCTGCTGGTGCTGTTGCCGCTGCTGATGGTGCTGTCGGCTGCGTTCGGCGATGGGTTCCGCGCGTGGTGGGCTGCGCTGCGCGAACCGGATGCGCTTTCGGCGCTGTCGCTGACCCTGTTCACGGTCGCGATCGTGCTGCCGATCAATGCGATCTTCGGCACGCTGACTGCGTGGGCGCTCGCGCGCTTCGAGTTCCGCGGCAAACGCGCGCTGCTGTCGTTGATCGATCTGCCGTTTGCGGTATCGCCGGTGGTCGCGGGCCTGTGCCTGGTGCTGCTGTTCGGGTCGCACGGCTGGTTCGCATCGTTGTTGCAGTCGCTCGACATCAAGATCCTGTTCGCGCGACCGGGGATCGTGCTGGCGACGATGTTCATCACCTTTCCGTTTGTCGTGCGCGAGCTGATCCCGCTGATGGAGCAACAGGGGCCGGACGAGGAATTGGCCGCGCGTTCGCTGGGCGCGGGAGCGTGGACGCTGTTTTCCCGCGTCACTCTGCCCAACATCAAGTGGGGCCTGCTCTACGGTGTGCTGCTGTGCAGCGCGCGGGCGATGGGCGAATTCGGCGCGGTATCGGTGGTTTCGGGACATGTCCGCGGGCTCACCAATACCCTGCCGCTGCATATCGAAATCCTCTACAACGAATTCGACACCACTGCGGCGTTCGCGGCGGCGTCGCTGTTGTCGGGGTTGGCGCTGGTTACTTTGATCGTTAAGTTTTGGCTTGAATCACGCCACGGCGACGCGCTGGCCGCATCCCGCAGGAAACACTGATATGGAGCTCACGATCCGTGGACTCGAAAAACGCTACAGCGACGTCGCAGCGCTGGATGCGGTCGATCTGGACATCGCCTCCGGCGAACTGATCGCATTGCTCGGCCCGTCGGGCTCGGGCAAGACCACGCTGTTGCGCGTCATCGCCGGTCTGCTGGCGCCGGATCGCGGCCGGGTGCTGTTCGGCGAGCGGGACGCCACGCGCTTGAGCCTGCGCGAACGCAACGTCGGTTTCGTGTTCCAGCACTACGCGCTGTTCAAGCACATGACCGTCGCCGAGAACATCGCCTTCGGTCTGCGCAGCCGTCCGCGCGCGCGCAGACCCGACAAGGCCACGATCGCGCGCCGCGTCGACGAATTGTTGGGCCTGATCCAGTTGCCCGAGCTCGGCGGTCGTTATCCCGAGCAACTGTCGGGCGGCCAGAAACAGAGGGTCGCGCTGGCGCGTGCGTTGGCGATCGATCCCAGCGTGTTGCTGCTGGACGAACCCTTCGGCGCGCTCGACGCCAAGGTGCGCGTCGAACTGCGTCGTTGGCTGCGCAAACTGCACGAGCAGACGGGCCAGACCACCCTGTTCGTGACCCACGATCAGGAGGAAGCGCTGGAACTTGCCGACCGCGTGGTGCTGCTGCGCGACGGCAGGATCGAGCAGATCGGCACGCCCGAACAGATCTATCAAGCGCCGGCCTCGGCTTACGTGTTCGATTTCATCGGCCGCGGCAACGCGCTGGACGGCACGGTGCACGCGGGCACGTTCGTCAGCGGCGACGGTGCCGCACGTTTCGCCGCGCGCGGTGTCGCCGACGGCCCGGTCGTTGCGCAGCTACGTCCGCACGATCTCGTGCGTAGCGAGGAAAATTCTGGCATCGGCGCGCGCGTACTCGCCACGCATCGTCGCGCCGACAGGATCACCATCGAACTTGCGGTCGGCGATTGCGCCAAGGCCTTCGAGTGGGACATGATCGATTCGACGGATGCGGCGCCGCCTGCGGTCGGCGAAGACGTGGTGCTGCGTCCTACGCGCGCGATGTTCTATCCACGCGAAACTTGATCGTTGCGCTCAGCCCGGCCCCGGCAAGGACATCGATCGGCCATGGCGCCATTCGCGTTCCCGTGTCGCGATGTCGCTGTGCTGCAGCCAGTCGAGAATCGAGCGCACCGTCACCACCGGATAGTCGCCACCGAGGCGCGTCGCGACTGAGTGATCGGTGAACACCAGGTTCGCGGCGAACAGGCCGCCGACGATCCGCTTCGTGTACGGAATATGGATATGTCCGGGCTGGAAGCCGTGGCCCAATGCGAGCTGGTAGGCCTGTATCCGCGTGCGCACATCGCCTTTCGATGGAATCGCCGCCGCGATATGTTCGAGCACCCATGAGGTCGAATTCTGGTAACGCGCGCTGTCCGGTCGCGCGATCAGGTTGTAGTGCGGCGTGTACAGCGGGTCGCCGGGCATTGCGAGCAATCGCTTCGACAGGCGTTCGGCGATCTCCGGCTGTAGCCAGGTGATGCGTGCATCCTGATTCACCAGATCGTCGGCGAAGAAATTCACCAGCCCCTGCGTGTACAGGCCGGAGCCGTCGCCGCTGCAGTCGTTGAGCAGATGCACCACGGTCCAGCGGCCATCGGGATGGTCGCGTACCGCGAAACCGGCATGGCTGTAGTGCAGGCCGTGTTTCGACAGATCGGTACCGGCGCGCGAGACCATCGCCACCGGCGCATCGATTTCGTCCAACGCAGCGACCACCGTCAATGCGGTCGCCGCGGCGCGGGCGCTATGGTCCGGCGCCATCGCGCGTGCTTCGCAGTCGGTACCCGCGCGTGCCTTGGGTGATATGCACAGCAACAACGCGACCAGTGTCACCAGCATCAAGGCGATCAAAGCGCCTGCGATCCGCGTGCTGCGCTTGCGTTCGCAGTGCTCCGGCGAAGCACAGGGCGCGGGAATGGCCTTCGACATCCCGCGCTTCACCACGACAACTGCCGCGAGTGGATATGCGGTCGGGCGATTTCATCGGCGACAAAACACAGCGCCTCGCCCGAGGCCATCAACAGCCAGCCGCCGCTCACTACGACGACTTCGAGGGTTTTGCCGGTGGCGATCGCCAACGACTTCACCGCTTCTGCGCTGAGATGGACCACGAACGAGGCGCCGAGCCCCACCACGGAGACTGTGACCGCCACTGCGGCGCCGCTGGCCGCGACCCCGCTGGTCGCAACGCTAGTGACCACGAATTTGCTGCCCTGCGCCAGCGCGCCGACGATGGCGACCGGGACTTCCACCGATGCCATCAGGCTCGCTTCCGACTGCCGCATCGATGCGTTGGATTGCGCATCGGCCGGTGGTACCAGCAGACAGCCCAGCGCCACCACGCACGCTGCCAGGCGGAACATCGGACGGGAAGCGGTCGCGAAAGCAGGTGTGGAAGCGGGCATGGGATCAACTCATCGGGCGATGGGTCGAAGAGACACTGCCGGCCGCAGACGTTGCAATCGTCGTCGACCGAGTGTAGATAACGGGGCTGACCAGTATCGAAAAACTAGACCCATGGCCGTTTCCGTCGAATTGATCGATGCTCTCAAGCGTCTGCTGCGTGGCCACGGCCTGACCTATCGCGAACTGGCCGCGCGGCTGAAGATGAGCGAGGCAGCGGTGAAGCGCATGTTCTCGCTGCGCGCGATGAGCCTGCAGCGGCTGGAGCAGATCTGCGATGTGCTGGATGTCGGGCTGTCCGAACTCGCCGCCGAATCCGCGCGCGGCCGCGAGACCATGGCCGAGCTGAGCGAAGCGCAGGAGAAAGCGCTGGTCACCGAACCGGCGCTTCTGCTGGCGCTGTTCCTCAGCCTCAACCGCTGGCGCCAGCAGGACGTGCTGGCGCAGTTCTCGTTCACCGAACCGCAGTGGACCTCGCTGCTGATCAAACTCGACCGCCTCGGCATCATCGAACTGATGCCCGGCAACCGCGCCCGCGCACTCACCGCGCGCAACTTCCGCTGGCGTCGCGGCGGCCCGATGGAACGCTATTTCCGCGAACACCTGCTCGCCGATTATTTCGCCGACGCCTTCGACGGCGAACAGGATGGTTTGTTTCTGCTCAGCGGCAGCCTCAGCGTCGACGGCGTCCGCCAGATGCGCCAGCGGCTGGAGGAAGTGGTCCGTGAATTCGATGCGCTGCTGGTTCGCGACGCTACGCTGACTGCGAAGGAACGTATCGGGGTGAGTCTGGTGTTGGCGCAGAAGCCTTGGTTGTTGCAGTTGTTTCAGCAGTATCGGCGGTCGTTGTGAAAATTGCGGGCCGGGTTTTTTGGGCTGGGTCGTTGGGCCAGCGCATTGGGCGTTGAGGATGCTGGGTCGATGACCCAGCCTACGGGCTGTCAGATCTTACAGCTTGGGGCAGATCTCACGTGCAATGTATGACGTGAGTGGGCAATATCGAAGAAACATGTAGTCTCATTTTTTTTGGCGGAATTCATATGATTACGGGCTTGCGTGTAAGAAACCTCAGGGCGATTGCCGATTCCAAAAAGATTGAATTTCGCCGCATTAATGTTCTTGTCGGACGAAATAGTGCTGGAAAAAGTACCTTGTTAAGGGTTTTGCCCCTTCTGAGGCAAAGTGTGGAGCAGCGAACCAAGGGGCCGATACTTTGGTTTGGGCGGTTTGTAGATTTCGGGTCATTCCGCAACGCGATGCGTTCATCTCTGACTGACGATCAATGTATTCACTTTGAATTCGATGCTCGTTTGGACCCGAAAAGAAGAGGGGTTCGAAATCCTACTCGAATTGCTCCTGGAGTATTTGCTAATCGACCGTTTGTTACACGCCAATCCATTAATGTTTCTGTTTCGTTTTCGCTAGGTATCGGGAATGAGGATCGCTATGGAAATGTTCGTGAGCTAAAGCTCATTTTTCCGGAGGATACCGCTGTCTTCAAATTTGATGAAAATAACAATATAGAAGTCGTAGAGGTTAATGGCTTGGAAGTCAAGTTAAAGTCGGGCCAGCGCTGGATTGTTCATCAAGGAAAGTTGTTGCCCATAATTAATGTCTTGAAGACTCAGGATTTTGTTGACTCTGATGGCGAAAAGCAGCAGTTCTATACATACGATGAGCAGGCGTTTGGAACATCCTTGCTGCAAGTCGTGATGGGATTGGTTCATAGCAATACCAACCAATCACGAGTAAGGAAAGCTATCGGAGCCATTGCCTACGCTCCTAAGACCGATTTCTTTCGTCAATTAAAGGAGCTGGTTGGCCTCCCTCCTAGCTTTTATGAGCGGCTATTGTTGGAAGGTGCAAACGGGCCGCAAGTTGCGAGAATTCGCGCACTAGCCTTGCTTGGTTCTCTTGGTGGTATTCTGAGTGAAATTGATGCTGAAGTTAACGACTTTGCCTCTGGTGTTCGATATATCGAGCCACTGCGAGCTTCCGCCGAACGTTATTATCGACTTCAGGACTTGGCTGTTGACGAGATCGATTCCCGGGGCGCCAATGTCCCTATGTTTCTGAATTCTCTTTACTCCCATGAAATGGAACACTTGCAAGAGTGGATGCGTCATAGTTTTGGATTTCATGTTCAAGTAAGCCAGAGCTCTGGCCACGTACAGGTCGAAATTGTTGGTGATAACAGCACGACCAATAATATTGCGGATCTTGGATTCGGTTTTTCACAACTGCTTCCAATTTTGCTTCAAATTTGGAGGTCAATGGTTTTTCCTCCGCATGACGCAAGACGGCTGCAGCCTGTAATTGCCGTTGAACAGCCAGAATTACATTTGCATCCTCAATATCAGTCTTTGCTGGCCGATGTTTTAGCTTCGGTTTTATCGACATCAGATGTAAAAGGCAGCATATTTTTCATAGAAACTCACAGTGAACACTTGATCAATAGGTTGGGTGAGTTGATTGCGGACGGGGATCTTTCATCGGCTGATGTTCAGGTAATTGTCGTAGAACAGGGGGGTGATCGAATTACCGAAGTAAAGCCAATCGAATTTAGTGAGTTAGGGTATCTCGGTGAGGGTTGGCCTACCGGTTTTTTTGTTCCGAGGGCACTTTGATATGTTGTTTTGGGTGGAGGGTGACTTGGGGCGTGTTGCTGAGTTGGGTGCTAGATCTGAGAGTCGGTCTGGGCTTTCAAATTTGGTGGACAGTGCAATTGCCGGTGATCACGTCCTATTCGGTGCTAGAGAATATTTGACTGCTTTAATAAAGAGTGGCTTCATAAATGATAAGGAAATTAGCTTTCTAGCCGCGGCAAGCCAAAGGCTTACACAAGAGGGACGTACTATTGTTTCATTGCCGAAGGTGCGAGTTAGTGTTGATTACGAAGAGACGCAGTTGAAAGGCAAAGAGTGGCTGGTCCCTCTTTCAGTTTTTTCAGACAGTAATGTTCTCAGAATGCCTTTTCTTCTTGCTGAGAACATTAGAGATGCTCGTCTCTACCTGGCTTTCTCACGAAAGTGGATGGCTGAGACCCTTCCGTCGTATTTGGTGAAATTGTTCCCGGTACATGGCGGCGGTGGTACAACTGGTGAGGTTTTTTCTGGCTATATTGCTGATGGATACCCAGCTACAATCTGTATTGTTGACTCAGATCGAAAGTGCAGCACTGATCCTATTGGACAGACAGCCAGAGGCTGCTTAAATGCTACGGAAGGCAATGAGCGCTGGCAATTTTGTTTGAATATTCTGGGCGCGCGTGAATTTGAGAACATAATTCCAGCAGCATTAAGAAAGAATATTTTGTCTGGGATGAGTGCTTTTCATCATGAAACGCATGATCTTCTATTGAACGTCCCGGATGAAGTTGCTTTGCATGTGTGCCTAAAGGAAGGTGACTCGTTTTGTAGATTTTATGCTAGCGGCGTTCTTCATAAAGAAAATTCGGATGATTCTGAAGTTGCCTGTGTGTTGTGTGGGAGAAGTAGCGCATGTGAGGTCACCTCTGGATTCGGCTCAAGATATTTGTTTCGTGTGTTGGAAAGTATTAGCGATGACGTTGCCATTCCTTCGATCGAATATTGGCATGATTCGCTGCGTGATACAGCCATTAAAGTTGCTTTCTTTGGTATTGGGTCGGGGCCTCAGCGGCTAATTAGCAGTAAATCGTAAGGCGGTATCGAAGTGGTCGTAAGGCGGGTCTTGCACCTAAGGTCACCCCATATTTTCTGATTGCAACTCGTAGGCGGGCCCAACTCGTAAGGCGGGCTTGAAGGCCGTAAGGCGCATTCGCTGTTGTAGGGTGCATAAGCGAAGCGTCATGCACCGTCTTTCGATGCATCCCGCGCGGTTTACGGTCGATGGCGCATGACGCTTCGCTTATGCGCCCTACGGTGGGACGGGCCGGTCGGGTGGCGGTGAGCGCAGCGAACCCCACCTTTGCCGAAGCGGCGCACACACGATCGAAGCGTTCGCGCCGAAGAAGCGAGTCGTCGCTCTCCCCGAACCGATGCCGGAACTGATACGGGCGAATGGTGCGGTTCGCTGCGCTCACCACCACCCTACGATTCTGCCCGCTTTGATTGGATTTCGGATGTCACGAAGAGCCGACTGTGGACTCGTGGTTTCCCGCTAAAAGCACCCGGATGCGCTGCGCTTATCCGGGCTACGCTTCGAAGGCATCCAGCGGTTTCACCACCGAATACTTCTCCTTCTGCAGCTTGCCTTCCAGCGGCGGAAAATCAAGCGGCTCGGTTTTGGTTTCGGTATCCGGCATGCGATCCAGCAGATCGCGGATCAGGGTCAGCCGACCGCGCTTCTGGTCGTTGAAATCCACCAGCGTCCACGGCGCGTGTTTGGTGTGCGTGGCCTTGAGCATCGCCTCGCGCGCTTTGGTGTACTCGCCGTATTTCGTGCGCGCTTCGAGATCGATCGGTGACAGCTTCCAGCCCTTGAGCGGGTCTTCGCGGCGTTCGGCGAAACGCTTTTCCTGTTCTTCCTGATCGGAAGGCTTGGGACACCCACAATCTGAAAGGCTGAAACCACAAGGCGATCCGTTCTCCAGAATCGCTTCGTTGTTCATGTCAAAAGACGCATCGAAGTGCCATCGCCCAGGATCGTTGCTCGCTGACGGGCGACGATTCTCCCTCTGCGGCTCATCTGAACCTGCCCCCAGGGCACGCCTGTGGAAAGATCGTCGTCGTCATGGATGCATGAAGTCGCTGTCATTCGTGCTTCGACTCCGCTCCGTCGACGCGGTTGTTCGCGTGGATTCCATGGCGCGGGCACTGCGGGTAAGCCATCGCTCTGTGGACGCACGTCGAAAGCTCGAAGGCCGTCACAATTTCTGGATATGGTGGCAGGCGCAGAGAGGCCGGCGGCGTCCGAAGCGAATCGTTTCCGGTCACGCTCTGGCGCGACGCAATGCCACGCCGATCCCGGCTGCGCTACTATCGGACCACGCGCCGAGCAGGCGTTGAGATAAGTCCGGGTCGGGGGATCCGGGCTTGGGCCGGTCCAGGGACGACCTGTCGCCTTCGGGCGATCCGGTATTTCTGTGGGCACGACGATAATCCGGGGGAAAGACCATGAGTCGCAGTTCGAAGATGGCGCAGTTGCTGCGCTTGGCGCGCTTGGCCGCGCAAGCCGAAAAAACGGGACTGAGCGCGCAGGAGACGATCGAGCGCGATGCCGACGTGCAGGAAGCCCTGCGCGACGCCAGCCGCCGCCGTTTCACGCAGGGTGCGGTGGCGGGCGTGGCGACGGCTGCGGCCGGTGCGATGACGCCTACGGCCTGGGCCGGGGCCGCCAAGCTGCGGCGCATGATCGTCGGCAGCAACGTCGCGGTGATCGGTGCCGGTCTGGCCGGCCTGAGCTGCGCCTCCGAGCTGATGCGCAAAGGCGTGACCGCGCAGGTGTTCGAGGCGGCAGGGCACGTCGGCGGCCGCTGCGCGTCGCTGCGCGGATTCTTCCCGGGCCAGGTGGCCGAGCGCGGCGGCGAGTTCATCGGCAGCTCGCATCACACGATGCTCGGCTACGCCCGCGCGCTCAAGCTGCCGCTCGAAGATGTCTCGATGCTGCCGGGCAATCCGTTCTACCACTTCGACGGCCGCACCTATTCCGAAGCGCAGGTGGTCGAGGAATACCGCGCGTTCGCGGCGTCGATGGGCGAGGATCTGTCCGCGCTGGGAACGCCCACCGCCGACCGTCACACCGAAGCGGACGAACTGTTCGACCTGATGACGCTGGACGACTACCTCACCCTGCAGGGCGCGGGTGGCCTGTTGCGCAAGGTGATCGGCGCGGCCTACGCCGCCGAATACGGCGCGGGTATCGATGAATTGAGTTCGATCAGCTTCCTGCGCTTCGCGCACGGCGACAAGCGCGGCAAGTTCGCGCAGGTCGGTCAAGCGAACGGCATCGTCGGTGGCGAAGGTTTCCATGTGGTCGACGGCAACGATCGCATCGCGACCGGCCTGGCCGCGCGCCTGCCGACGCCGGTGCAGCTCGGCCACAGACTGCTCGCTGTGCGCAAACTCGCCAATGGCCGCGTGCGCCTGACTTTCGATGTCGCCGGCCGCAGCGTGCAGACCGATCACGACGCGGTGGTGTTGACGCTGCCCTTCAGCGTGCTGCGCGATGTGAAGCTCGATGCCAGCCTGGAACTGCCGGCATGGAAACGTTATGCGATCAACCATGCGGCGATGGGCGACAACGGCAAGTTGATGGTCGGCTTCAACCAGCCGTACTGGTATATCCAGCACGGGTCCAGCGGCACCGGTTTCGGCGATCGCTCGCATCTGCAGTCGACCTGGGAAACCAATGCCTATAACGGCAACGAAAACCGGGCGGTACTGACCACGCAGCTCGGCGGCGAATCGGCGAAATCGCTCGCTCCGCGCAGCGTGCAGGCCGAGGCCATGACCTTCCTGGATCAGCTCGAATCCGCGTTGCCCGGCGCGTATGAGGCGGTGCAGCGCAGCGCCAGCGGCAAAGTGCTGGCTTTCGCCCAGAACTGGTCGAACAACCCGTACACCAAGGGCGCCTATACCCATGCGCGTCCGGGTTACTTCACGATGATCGCCCACAACGAGGCCAAGCAGATCGGCAACGTGATGTTCGCCGGCGAGCACACCAGCAGCTTCTACGAATGGCAGGGCACCATGGAAGGCGCGGCGCTGTCGGGCCTGCGCGCCGCCGCCGAAGTCTGCACGTTGTTCCGGGTGCGTTGAGCCGCTCGCGACTGCGGATCTGAAATGTTGATATCAGGAACAGTGATATCAGGGCGGATCCCGCGAAAGGGACCGCCCGGCCCACCCCGACGCCGAATCAGGCGGCCGTGTTGGGATCGCTGCTGTCGTCCGCTGAAGCCTCACCGGAACCGGACGACTGCTTGGCCGCCTCGCGCGCTTCGCGCTTGCGCGCGTCTTTCTCGTCCTTTTCCTTCTTCTTCGCGATCTCGCGCTGACGTTTTTCGAACGAATAGTTGGGCTTGGCCAAGTGGGAATGCCTCGATAGCGGGAAGCCCCAGTGTAATCGGGTGGGTGTGGGGCGACAAACGCCGGCGGATCGGGCCGACGCAGGCTCCCGGCCTGCCTGGAATGCCAGCTTCTGCTCCGGCGGCCGCTGTGTGACGATGGCGTTGTCGCGGCACGGTCGGGTGCCGGACGGCAACGATTCCGCAGGGGGCGGGATGCACGGACTCGAGGATGTCAGCCATCGCCATGACGATGCGCTCAGCCGCATCGGCTGGGCCGAATTGGAGCGCCTGCTCGCCACGTATTACCGCGAGGTCGGCTGGTGGGTCGAGCACAGCGGCACCGGCGCGAAGTTCGACGGTGGCGTGGATCTGCGCATCCGTCGCGATGCGCAGGTCGTGCTGGTGCAGTGCAAGCACTGGAACGCGAAGCAGGTGCCGCACAATGCGGTGCATGAGCTGTTGGGGGTGATGGTCAACGAAGGCGCGACCGGTGCGATTCTTGTCAGCAGCGGCGAATTCACCCACGCCGCGATCGAAGCCGCGCAGAAGCACGGCTACGTGAAGCTGATCGATGGCGAAACCCTGCGCGGGATGCTCGGGCCGCTGGCGGAACCCGAGCCGCCTCCGGGCGAGACGCCCGCGCCTGCGAAACCCGCAAGACCCGTACGCCCACGCACGAGTTGGCTGCTCTGGCTGGTGGCATTGGTGGCCGCCATCGGATTTGTACTGATCGTTCGGGCGATGCTTGATCGCACTGCGGATACTGCGGTTGAACCACCGGCGGAGACCGGTCGTGCACCCATGACCCAGACGGCGGATGCCCTCTACGAGCCGCAGCGGGCACCGGTTGCGTCTGCTGTCGGTGAGCATGCCTCAGCTGAGCATGCCGTCGCGATGCCGCCGCCCAGGCAGCCCACAGAAGCCGAGATCCGCGAATCGCAGCGCAAGGCGGATGAGGCGATGCGGTTGCTTGAGGACAGCACGCCTGAGCTTTGAGAAGGAGAGATGGGTGTGAACGAGGAAGAATTCAGTTTTGAACTGTTGGAGTCGAAGTTGGAGGGCTATGCGCCATCGGTGCCTTTGCTGGGGTCCGGCAGGAAGACACGGCTGGCGTTTCTTGTCTCTTTCTTCAGTGCGGCCGTCGGCATTCTGGCGAGTTATGTGTTCACAGGAAGAATCGCGCTGGCCGTGGCGCTGATTGCGCTGTGTATCGAGCTGATCGCGATTGGAGTGCTGATCTTGAATACGATTCGGGAAGATCTCCCGGAAATCATCGATGCGAAGCGCCAGTACGCTATGACCCTGGAAACAGATTACAGCCTGTATCGTGAACTGCTCGTCTGGGTCAAGAAGTGCCCGGTCGACAAGCTGACAGCGAGATATCAATACCTCCAGACTCGACAGAAAACATTTGATCGCAGGCTGGGGATGATCACGGGCGGCGTCGAACGACTTGGCATGTTTCCGATCGCGGTCGCGCTGTATTTCCAGTTCAAGGATGTGCAGTGGTGGCCACCGGTATTCGATCTGAAGAATGCCCTGCTGGCGTTCGCGGTCGCTGTCTTCTATGCGATGTGCCTCTGGCTTGTTCGCTTGCGGCTGCGTCTGGATATGTATGTGCTGGTGTTGGGCGATGCGCTGGGTGATGGGGCTTGCACTCCGAAGGGTGGCGCCTGAATCGTCGCAGGCGGATGGACCCCACCCCGACCCTCCCCTTCACCTGCGGTGAAAGGGAGGGAGAAAACCCGTGCGATGCGTGCATGTTGCTGCCGCACAAGGCCGTCACCCGTGCGAATCGTTCCAGTGAGCGCCGAAGGTCCAAGTCGGCGACAATAGGCCTCCTCTCTGCAAACCTGACGATGCGATGAGAACCCCCAAAGGACTGCAACCTTTGATCGACGACGGTGTGATCGACGAAGTCCTGCGTCCGCTGAAAAGCGGCAAGGAAGCGTCGGTCTACGTGGTGCGCGTGGGCGACGAGATCCGCTGCGCCAAGGTCTACAAGGACATGGCCCAGCGCAGTTTCCAGGCGCGGGTGCAGTACCAGGAAGGCCGCAAGGTGCGCGGCAGCCGCCAGGCGCGGGCGATCGGCAAGGCCACCAAGTTCGGCCGCAAAGAGCAGGAGGAAGCCTGGAAGCATGCCGAAGTCGATGCGCTGTTCGCGCTGGCCGAAGCTGGCGTGCACGTGCCGCGCGCCTATGGCTATTTCCATGGCGTACTGGTGATGGATCTGGTGACCGACGCCGACGGCCACAGTGCGCCGCGTCTGGGCGAAGTGGAGCTCACCGCCGACGAGGCCCGCGCGTATCACACGCGGCTGATCGCCGATGTCGTGCGCATGCTGTGCGTCGGCCTGATCCACGGCGATCTGTCCGAATACAACGTGCTGGCGACGCCCGACGGCCCGGTGATCATCGATTTTCCGCAGGTGGTCAGCGCCGCCGGCAACAACGAGGCGCGCAAGATGCTGCTGCGCGACGTCCATAACCTGCGCGACACCCTGAGCCGCTTCGCGCCGGAGCTGGCCGAGACGCATTACGGCGAAGAGATGTGGGCGCTTTACGAAAAGGGCGATCTGCGCCCCGACACCGCGCTCACCGGCCGTTTCAAGTTCGATACCCGCCGCGCCGACGTGCGCGCGGTGCAGCTGTCGATCGAGGATGCGCGTCAGGAAGCGATCATCCGCCAGCAGGGTCGCGAAGAAGCCGCCGAACGCGACTGATCGCGACTATTTCGCTTTCTTCATACAGCGCTGGTAGCGCTGGTTCACGCGCGTTGCGAACCACTCTGTCGTCAGTTTGCGCGTGATCTTCGGGCTGTTCAAGCGGATGCGCGGCAGCGTCGCGCGCGGCAGCGGTCTGCCGTTGCGCTTGTCGGCGAGCTCGAACATGCGGGCGTACAACTCGCTGTTTTCGAAGCGTTGGCGACCGGCATCGGCGAGCGCGCGATGGATATCGTCGTGCGCCATGCCGAGCTTTCCGGTCAGTGTGAGCACCGCCGCTTCTGTAGCGCTGACCTTGCTGCCGTCTTCGCCTTTGCGATAGCGCACCACATCGCCGTCGAGATCCAGCGCGATGCCGGTGGCGACCGAGACCGCGTTCTGGAACGCGGCGTTACGACTGGCGTAGCGGCCGGCGTTGAAATCGGCGAAGCGGAACAGCGGCTTGTCGTACGAGGCGGGATAGCCGAGCAGATGGGCGATGCCGAAATACATCCCGCCGCGGCGGGTGAAGACTTCGTGGCGGATCGAGCCGTCGACGGTGTACGGGTAGGGGCGTTCCTTGGCGTGCGCTTCGGCGAACGCGATGCTGACCTGCATCGGTCCGCCGGTATGCACCGGGTTGGCGCGCGCGAGCAGGCGCTTGCCCATCGGCACGCGCGAGATCATTTCCTCGAAGATATCGCTCAGTTCCTTTTCGGTGCGCACCGCAGCGATGCGCGCGTCCCAGGTGTCGCCGTTTGGCGATTTCATCTGCAGTGCGGCGCGCACCGCGAACGCGGGAATCTTGTAGCGCCCGGCGCGTCGTTCGATCTCGCCGCGCGCGATCTTGCCCAGGCCGGGCACAGCCGGATTGGCGCTGAAGGTCGATTCCTGTTCGGTGATGGCCAGCGCCGAGCACAGGTTCTGCGGTGATGGCTCGATGTCGAGCGCCGCGAACGCTGCCTGGATGTCCGCTGCCCAACCGGTACGATCCTGAACCGACGCCGGCATCAGCCGTTTGAGCTGAGCGCGTACCTGTTCGGGCGTGGGCGGCGGAGGGCCGGTGTCGCAGCCCGCGAGCAGTACGATCAGTAGCGACAGGCATGCGGAGGTGAACGCGATTCGCCACGCGCGGGGCCGGACGGGTTCGATCATGCGCGCGACTGTAACCCGGCGCCGGTCCCGATGGCGGCGATGCGCTGGCGAGGGGCTGTCACTGCTGCCTCCAGTACCCCAACGCAAACCGCCAAGCCCGGGCAAGCGCTTTGTCCTATGCTGGGAAGGAAGTGGACGATTCCTCATCCGGGTGCCCGCAATCGGCGCCGACAGGGTATCGAACGCTTCGAGCAGCTATTTCGAACGGGGTGATGGCCATGCGCATGCAGTGGGTGTCCAGGGATCATATGTCCAAGGATCGTATGTCGCGTTCCGTTCAGGATGCCTGCTTCGTATTTGCGCTGTCGGTCGCGTTGTCCGCATGCAGCCCATCGACGGACCGCGAGACGGCGCGTCTTTCGCCGCGTGCGTCTTCGTCCTCTGCGATCGCGCCGCATGCAGGCGCCGCAGGCGAGAAGCCGCGCATCACCGGCGGGCCGCAGCCGGCGGTCGTGGCCGGGCCGCAGTCTTATCTGGTCTCGGGATTTTCGCCGCTGTCTCCCGGCTGCGATGGTGCGCTGGTCGGCGGAACCGTCTACATCGGCGCCGAAGTGGAGCCGCATCTCGCGGCGCATCCCACCAATCCGAACATCCTCGTCGGAGCCTGGCAGCAGGATCGCTGGTCGAACGGTTCATCGCGCGCGCTGATCGCGGCGACCTCGCTGGATGGCGGCCGCAACTGGACGCGTCGCGCGCTGCCGTTCTCGCGCTGCGGCGGCGGCACGGTGATGAACGGCGGCGATTACCAGCGCGCGTCCGATCCGTGGGTGTCGTATTCGCCGAACGGCGTGGTCCACGCGATGTCGCTGTCCACCAATGGCGACATCAACACGATGCTGGCCAGTCGTTCCTTCGATCACGGCCGCACCTGGACCAATCCCGCGACGCTGATCCTCGACGGCGCGGCCGCATTCAACGACAAGAATGCGATCACCGCCGATCCTTTCGACGCCAATTATGTCTACGCGGTGTGGGATCGTCTGATCTCCTCCAACAATACCGGCCCCGCCTATTTCACGCGCAGCACCAGCAACGGCGCCAACTGGGAGCCGGCACGGCCGATCTTCGACCCGGGTACGCGCAACCAGACCATCGGCAATATCGTGGTGGTGTTGCCGGGCGGCCTGTTGCTCGATGTGTTCGCGCGGATCGACAGCCCGGTCGGTGGCTTGCAGCGCGCGCGGGTCGCGGTGATCCGCTCGTTGGACCGAGGCAGCACCTGGTCCGCGCCGGTGTATATCGCCGACATGTTGGGAGTTGGCGTCACCGACCCTTCCACGGGGACGGCGGTGCGCGACGGCGCGATCGTGCCGGAAATTGCGGTCGGGCCGAATGGCGAAGTCTACGTCGCGTGGCAGGATTCGCGTTTCAGCGGCGGCCTCTACGACGGCATCGCGATCTCGCGCTCCAGCGATGGCGGATTGACGTGGTCGACGCCCACGCGCGTCAATGGCGCGCCGAACGCGCCTGCATTCACGCCGAGCATTCACGTCCTGCCCGACGGCACCGTCGGGGTGACCTATTACGATCTGCGCAGCGATACCGCGACAGCGCCGCTGTTCACGGACAGCTGGCTGGCGCGCTCGCGCGACGGCGGCGCGACGTGGAGCGATCTGCGCATCGCCGAGCTGTTCGACATGAATTTCGCGCCATTCGCGCGCGGTCTGTTCGTCGGCGACTATCAGGGGTTGGCGAACGTCGGCGGCGAATTCCTGCCGTTCCATGTGCGCGCCAGCAGCGATGCCGACGACAACCGTACCGATGTGTTCGCGATTTCGCTGGCGAATGTGTCGCGCGACAGCGGCAAACGGATGTCGACCGCGGCGATGCAGCGCGAGATGCGCGCGCGTCAGGCGCTTGCGGACTTCAAGCCGGGCATCGCGCTGCGCCAGCGCGTCGACGCCAATCTGCGCCGGCGTCTGCGCAGGCCGCCGGAGCCGGGCGCGCCGGAGCGGATGATGCCGCATTACGCGACACTGGCTCTGCTGCAGCGCTGAGCGCGCGGAGCGCCTACAATCCCTGACCTTTCCTGTCAGGCAGCGGCATGTCGCCAAAATCCACCGTGGTCAAGGTCGAGCTGCAGGTCAGCGACATGGACCGGCATTACTACGCCCAGCACAACCTGACCCTGGCCCAGCATCCGTCCGAAACCGACGTGCGGCTGATGGTGCGGCTGCTGGCGTTCGCACTGTACGCCGACGAGCGTCTGGAATTCGGCCGCGGCCTGAGCGACGACAGCGAACCGGATCTGTGGCAGCGCGATTACGTCGGCGATATCCAGCGCTGGATCGAACTCGGCCAGCCCGACGAAAGCCGCATCCGCAAAGCCTGCGCGCGCGCGGAGCAGGTGGTGGTGGTGAATTACGGCGGCCATGCCGCCGAGGTGTGGTGGAACAAGATTTCCGCCAGCCTGTCGCGCTTCGACAATCTCACCGTGATCGATCTGGATCCGAAAGCGATCGACGAGATCGTCGGCCATCTGCAGCGCGGCATGCGCCTCACTGCGATGATCCAGGACACCGAAGTGCAACTCATGAGCGACAGCCTCAACGTGGCGTTGACGCCGCGGGTGCGGATGGCGGCGGCTTGATTCGCAGGAAAACTCAGTCGCGGTCCGGCGCACCCAGCGGAAAATACGCACGATAAGGCCGCGCCTCGTCGACGGCGCGGACCACCGAGGGACGCGCGAGCAGACGCTGGCGATACGCGTGGACGTTCGCGAACGACGCATCGATGGCGTGGGTCCAGTCGGCGTAGAACAGGAACGGCGCGGCGCCGCAATCCGCCAGACTGAAACGATCGCCCGCCGCCCATTCGCGATCGCGCATGCGCGTGTCGAGCCATGCGTACGCGGTTTCCAGCATTGCGCGCGCTTCCGTCACGCCATGCGCGTCGCGCGCGGCTTCCGGCCGGAGGCTGTCGAAGACGAATTTCTGCTGCGGCGTGGAGACATAGTTGTCGAAGAAGCGGTCGAGCATGCGCACTTCCAGCGCGGCTTCGGCGTCTTCGGGGATCAGACGTACCGGTCCGGGGAAGCGCAGGCCGAGATATTCGACGATGATGCTGGCCTCGACCACCATTCGTGGACCGTCCAGCAGTACCGGGAAGCGACGGATCGGCCACAGTGCGGCGAGTCTGCGCATGTTTTCAGGACCATCGTCGCCGTCGAGGATACGAAACTCGAACGGCGTACCGTTCTCGTACAGCGCGATCAGCACTTTCTGCGAATACGATGAAAACGGATGGGCGTAAAGCTGAATGGACATTACGTGCTCCTGGAAAGACCAAGTATGGTTTCAAGACGTACCAGAGGGCACGGAATCGACATGCCGGCGCTTTCCGCCGTCCTGACCATGGCGTGACCATGCTGCTGCCGCCATGGAACGATACACGCGCTGATCCCGATATCATCGTCGGTCTCCGCGATGCCGCCGCATCGCCTATTCCAAGAGAATCCCGCGATGCGAGTTCTGCGTTCCTGTACCTTTCTGTTGATCGCCGTGTGCGCCAGCGCTCCGGTGTTCGCCTCCCAATCCAACAAATGGCGGCTCGAGTTCAGCGGTGCGGCCGAATCCGCCGGAGAAATGGTGTTCGAGATCGTACCCAAGGGGCGCGAAGCGGTGCGGGTACGGGTGGTGATCGAACGCAACGATGGCGAGAACCGGGTCGCTCGCAAGGTGAAGACCGCGATCGACCGCCAGGCCGGTCGCTGGGTCGATGCCGAACTGGACGATGGTGAAGACGTGCTGGTGCAGCGCCGCCTGCTCAGACCGCGGGTGTCGATCGTGCTGGTCTCCAGCACCGTGAAGGACGTACGGATCAACTTCGACAAGGAGTGATACCAGTCTCGTGTTGCGCGGCCGGCGCTATGATGCAACTGCGTTTGTATGCGAATTCCCGATTGATGTTTCGGAGGCGATCATGGCGACCGGATGGGCAGGCGATGGTGCAGTGCAGGACCAGATCGACGCCACCGTCAAGGATGGTATCCAGCGCGTGCGCAGCCGGCTGCCGCAAGGGCCCGGACTGACGCATTGCGAAGACTGCGACGCGGATATTCCCGAGGCGCGACGCAAGGCCGTGCCGGGCGTACGCCTGTGCGTGAACTGTCAGGACGCCCGCGACAGGGCGGACGCCACGAACAGCGGCTACAACCGTCGCGGCAGCAAGGACAGCCAGCTGCGTTGAGCGCCGAGCGGTGCGTTTCCCTGAACAGGGTGGTCGGCGGTCGGCTCAGGTTGTGATCGATATCACGAGACGTCGATCGCGCCGGTCAACGGTTGGCCGGCGGTGGCGTTGAGGCACGTTGGTACAGACGGCGCCTATGACCGTCAAGGCGATCCCCCGAGGTCCTTCGATGAGCAGGGACCCAAGCCGCAACCGCAACACAGTGACTGAAAGACGAAGCCGTCGGGGCGGGCGTCTCCGCCCCGACGGTGTCGCAGCGGTCAGCTCCGCCGCATCCACCATACAAACAGCGCGAGCAGCACGCTGACGACGATGGCGATCTTCAGTACCGAACCGGATCGGGTTTTCTGTCCTGGCAGTGCGCTGCGGTCGTAGTCGCCGTAGAACAGGCGTGCGCGGATGGCCTCGGGGTCGAGGTGCTTGCGGTCCTGCAACGCCAACCGGACTTCGACGTAAGTCCTGTCGGGGAAGCTGTAGGCATGCCCCTCGCGGCCGACCCAGGCCGCCTGCGGCGCACTGCCGACATTGACGACGCTTTCCCCCATGTAGGCGGTGCGGATGCCGATGACGCCCAGCGTGATCGGGATTGCGCAGGGATCGCGCGCCTCGGGGCATTCGATGCCGACATCGATCAGCGCTTCGCCTTCCGCGTCGCCGCTCGGACGCGTCGCGGCATAGTCGATGAGCAGGGTGACCGGGCCTTTGCTGGCGTCGTAATTGAAATGACCTGCTTCGAGTCGGCTGAAGTCCTTGGCCTGCGCCTGGATCTCCGCACCGGTCCAGGTGGTATCGGCCAGAATCTCAAGCGGCTTCGCCGGATCCTTGCTTTCCAGCGGCATCGGCAGTGCGTTCGACTGTGCGAGGACAGCCGGGGGAACTCCGATCAGGATTCCGGACAGCACGACGCGCTGGAAACAGTGACGCATGGTGATACGGAATTCGATCATCTCGACATCATCCGGAAGAAGTGAAGGGAAGCGATCATTCGATGACCCGCCAGCCGCCGGGGCCGTCGAACATCGTCACCTTGGTATCGATGCTTTCGGTCTGCGTTTTGACCGGCGGGAAACTCGCGTTGTAGGTGATGTCGCACACGTACACGCGATCGCTGCCGGTGCAGCCGCGCCTGCTCACCGAATGCAGACGGATATCGAAGCGGATATCGCGGAAGCCACCGGCGGAACCGAGGTTGATCTTCATGCCGCCGCGATCGTTGTAGTGATCGAGATGTTCGCGCAGCGCGCTTTCGAGGTCGCTCTGGTCGGGCTCGCGGCTGGTGGCGCTGCATGCTGAAAGCAGCAATATCGACGCCGGCAACAACATGCAAAGAGCGGAAGTCAATAGGCCGGTCATGATCTTCATCGCAGGCTTCATCGCATCCCCCGTGCGGAGCTTGGCATGTCGGCGGCAGGATAACTCAAGCATCCCGGGTTGTCGCTGCGGACTGCGTATCCGCTATCATGAAAATGAAGAGTGTCGCTTTAGGCCAATACCGAGAAGCTCATGCCGGCATTGTTCCGAGGATATCGAGATAATCGTTGCAATGGGGGATGCATGGCGCAGAGCAGCTTATCGCTGAAGTATCGGTTTTCCGTGACGGCTCCGCTCGTCATCGTTTTGCTTGTTGTGGCCGTACTTTTTCCGCTGCCAGCGCACGCGATCATGCGCGAAGTCGACCCGGGGAAAAGTCCCGCGTTGAATGCAGGCGAAGGATTGTTGCTGGTATCTGTCGATTCCGATGTGGATCTGCAGTCGGTCAGGATTTCGCGCGAGGGCATCAATCTCGACATGCGCACGATGCGAGGCGTGAAGGTCGGGCGCAGTGCGCAATTGTATGTGGTGCCGGCGGGCCGCTACCGTTGGGCTACCGTCGGTCATATCGGCGAATACAGGCTTTCCAAGGACCCCGAGTTCGGTTTTGATGTCAAGCCGGGAGTGCTGAATTATCCAGGCGATCTGGTATTCCGTTCCACGGGTTGGAACAGCGCAATCGTGCACGTGAGCAATCGCGGCCTGTTGGCATTGGATTGGATGGATAAACAGCATCCAACGTTGTCGCGAGATCGATTGTTCGAATACACGGGTCACTATCCGGACCCATTCCCGAAACTCTATCGCGAAGCACGCGTTGAAGGCCAGCCGGCCGAGGATAAAAGTGCGGAGCCGCCTGTGACTGGGCAAATGCCGATACCGCTGAAGGAATTGTGGCGACCGAGTCGTCTGCAATTGATCGAGTTGAATTCCAGCGGCGATATGTTCGCTGAAGTGGCAGTTTTTTTTGTGTCTGTGGGCCAAAACGAGAAGGGCTCGGATGACGGCGGAAATTGGCGCTGGGCGGTGAATCTGATCGACATCGAAAAGTCGACGTCTGTCCGACTGTTCGAGTCCAGAAAGCCGATCTCGCGCCTCGACTGGGTCAGCGATCGCTCATTGATCATGAGCGTTGGTGGCGATAACGAGCCCGATATCCTGGTCGTAGCGCACATCGAAGATAAACCGGAAGGACGCACCTACGACAAAGTCATCGTTTCTCGCCCGGGGCTGCTCGTGAGAACGCTGGAAGACAAGCCTGGACGTATCCTGTTCGCGTCCAACGATGGCGGCGGCAGGGTGGAGGTTCACCAGATCGATGTGCGTACGCAGAAAGCCATCAATCGTTTTGATTTCACTTCGATTTCGCGTATCAATCGCGGTATCGACAATGGGTTGGCCTTCTTCGCTGATGCGTCCGGTCGGATCCGCATGGCGATCAGCGAAGGCAAGGACAAACGCAGAGTTCTGATTCACGGCGTCGAGGGCGAGTTCAAGGAAGTGTTGGAACTGAACGAGGAGACCGATTTCGACCCCAAAGGTCTTTCCGCTGATGGTCATCTGATCTATGGCCTTGCCGAGCGCGATCGTGGGCAACGCGATCTGGTCGAGTTCGATCCGGCGACACGGAGTATCACTCGCACGGTGTTCTCGAAACCGGGTTACGACGTGATCGGCCCGCTGTTCGCGCCATCGGGTCAATTGATCGGCGCGAGTTATTATCAGAATGGTTTTGTGGTCAGCGATTATTTCCAGGATACCAATGCCAAGATCTATCAACGCTTACGCAAGGCGTTCCCGGGTAGAGCGGTCACTATCATGCAGCGCAATTCGACCAGCCGGAAATTCCTGGTCGCTGTCGGCGGCAGCGATAATCCTACGGACGTCTATTTTTTCGATGCGGACACGTCGAATGCATCGCTGGTCAGCGAAACAAAGCCGTGGCTCGCGGCCCGGAATTTTTCGCCCGCGATCACTCTGTACGCGAAGAGCAAGGATGGCTTCGATATCGAGGCTTATCTGACGATGCCGCTTTCGGCAAAGGGGAAAGTGCCTTTGGTATTGTTCCCGCACGGTGGTCCGATCGGCGTGCGAGACGATCGCTATTTCGATCCCGAAGTGCAGTTGCTCGCTTCGCTGGGTTATGCAGTGCTGCAGGTCAATTTCCGCGGGTCTGAAGGATTCGGCACTGCTTTCCGAAAGGCGGGTGAGCGTAGCTACGGCACAGCAATCGAGGACGATATCGATGCCGCGCTTGCGGCCGCCATAGCGAAATATCCGTTGGATTCGGAGCGCATGTGTGCGCTTGGCGCAAGCTATGGCGGCTATTCGGCGATGGTCTCCGCGATCCGTTGGCCAGGCCGTTTCCGCTGCGTAATCTCGATCGCCGGCATCAGCGATCGGGCGCTATTCTTCACTGCGAGCGATTCTGGGCGAAGTGCCGTACGGCGCAAGCGGATGGAGGAGATGATCGGGAATCCGAATACGGACATGAGTACGATGCTGGAGAATTCGCCCCTCTATCGGTATCGGGAACTCACTTTACCGATCATGTTGATTCATGGCCGTGAAGATATCCGGGTGGACTATGAGCATACCCGGCGACTCGTCCGCATGCTGAATCTTGCTGGACGGCCGCCGGTGCTGATCGATCTCAAGGACGAAGGCCATAGTATCGAAAGCGATGAAAATCGCAGTCGCGTATGGAACGGTATTGCAGGATTTCTGCGAACGCATCTGGGCGACCCGCTGGCGACGAAGTGAGGCAGCGTCTGTCTCGATTCGTTGCCAGCGTACGAGCTCTCAAGGCTGATACGTCACTCTCAACGTCGCCGTCGCACCCTTGTCGATCCAGAGATAGTTCGTCGTGGTCTGGTTGCTGGCGAAGCGCAGCCGCAGTTGGGTGCGACCGGTCTTGTTGATCGCGGCGAGGCCGCTTGCGGCGAAGAGATTGCTGGTCTGGTTGCCGCCGGTGAACGAAAGCAATTGGGCGACGGCGCTGGAGGTAGTGGTCGCGGCCCAGTCGCCGGTTTCGATGGTGCAGGCGCCGAGGCAACCGGTGTGCGCGTCGATCACGAGGCTGTTGCTGGCGGGGTTGCTCCACGGGTCGCCGGAAGCGCTGCGGTAGGCGACGGTGAGCGTTGCCGAGGTCACGGTGGCGCCGTCGGGCAGCGACGAGGTGTCGAACGAGAGCAGCGTGCGATTGAATTTGCTGTCGGTACCGCGGCCGATGGCGAGGCCAAGGCTGGATTCCAGGGTGCCGACTGCAGGCGCGGTGCCGCCGCTGCCGGCTTTGACATAGCCATCGTTGGCATCTTCGTTGGAGAAGGTGATGGTGACCGGCGTGCCGCCGCCGCCACCGCCTGTGCCGCCGGTGACGGTCACGCTCACCGGCGCGGAGCTGCCGGTGTTGCCAGCGAGATCGACCGCGCGCGCCTGAAGCGCATGCGCGCCGTTGCTGGCGGTGGCGCTGTTCCAGCTGTAGGCGTAAGGCGCGGTGGCGTCGCTGCCGAGCAGCGCGCCATCGAGCAGGAACTCGACATGATCCAGACCGATGTCGTCGCTGGCGCTCGCGGCGATCGCGACGGTGCCGCTGACTGTGGCGCCGTTGACTGGTGCGGTGATCGTTGCGGTCGGCGCGACGCCGTCGAGGTTGTCCAGACCGAAGAAACGCGCGATGTAGTAGCTCGAACACAGGTTCACATCGAGGATGTACGCGCCTGCAGTGCCGCATTGGGTCGCGCCCGCGCCCGGGTCCACCGGTGTGCCGTGGCCCATGCCGGTGATGGTCCAGGTTTCGACCCGCGTCTGCCCCGATGCGGCTTTATAGACCTTGTGCGGAAAACCCCCGACGGTGTCGCTGACTTCCGGCGTCTGGTCGATGCCGTGCACGTTGGTCCACTGGTCCATGCTCTCGGTCAGATTCAGTGGACGCACCACGAAATCGCCGTCGCCGTGCCAGATCGAGACGATCGGCCACGGTCCGGTCCAGGTCGAGGATGCGCGCACCTTGTCGCCCCACTGCGCGGGCGTGAGATCGCTGCCGGGATTCATGCAGCTGAAAGCGGCGCTCTGGCTGGTCGCGCAACGATGCGGTAGACCGGCGATGATCGCGCCGCCGGCGAATACGTCCGGATACGCGGCGAGCAGCGTCGATGTCATTGCGCCGCCGGCGGACAGTCCGGTCACATAGATACGCGATGGGGCGGTGCCGTGATCGGCGATCATGCGGTCGACCATCTGTTTGATCGACAGCGCTTCGCCCTGACCGCGGGTGATGTCGCCAAGCTCGAACCAATTGAAGCAACCGCTGGAATTGTTCGCGCTCTGCTGCTGAGGCAGCAACAGCGCGAAGCGGAAGCGATCCGCGAACAGCTGCCAACCGGTTTCGGCGTCGTAGTTCGTTGCGGTCTGCGAGCAGCCGTGCAATGCGACCACCAGCGGCGCGTTCGTCGATAGTCCGCTGGGCACGTATTTGAACATGCGCAGATTGCCGGGATTGCTGCCGAATCCGGTGACTTCCGTCTGTGCGAACGCGGGCGAAGCGATCAGTGCGAACAGCAGCGTCAGCAGCGCGAGCGGTCGACGTGCGGCGGGAACGATACGGGCAGCGAATGCGATGGTGGACATCGACGGCACCTCCTGTGGCGGGTGGCGGCAGTGGGCCACACGATTCGGCGATGCGACATTGGTCGATGGGGCAAGCTGCGCTGCAACAAAAGACGCGATGGCGCGAGCGTTCGACCGTGGTTCGCGCATCAGTCGCTGTCGTCGTTTCCGATGTCGGTGCGTTCTTCCGGCGACAGCCACCACCGGCTGCCGTTCGACGGTGCGCTTGGTGCGACATCGCGACTTTCGATCGCATCCAGCCATCTGCCGATGCCGTTGGTTTTCCAGCGTTCGATCAGTCGCGTCACCGAATGCCGGCTCTGCGCGGCGATGCCGAGATTGCGCTCGGGCCGCCAGTCGGCGTGCGTATCGATTTCGTGCTTTTGGATTGTGTGCGCGTCGCTGCCCCGGTGCGGCGCGCCGTAACTGCAGCGCAGGCAGTAGTGCGCGATGCTTTCGGTCCAGTCTTCGATGAAAGCGATGCCCGGCAAGCGAGCCTCCACCAGAGCGTCGAGATCTTCGCGCTGCGGGCAGTTCACGAACACGGCGAAGGTCTGGAACTCCGAGGTTTCCAAGCGTTGCAGCACGTTCAGCACTGGCACCATGCTCTGATGGAAACGGCGTTGGCCGGTGGCGGCGCCGTCGTGCAGCACGATGTCGCCGTAGCGGTAACCGCTGTCGGGCAACGGCACGTTGATCAAGCGTGCGCGCACCGGGTCGATGCGACGGCCGAACAGGGTTTCGCCGCGATCCCATGCATTCAACCGGAAGCTGGCCACGCCGAAGTTCGCGTCGATCGCACCGTCGCCGTCGGGAATTCCGATGCCGCAGTCCGCCCACTGGCGTCGTGCTTCGCCCCAGTCGCCGAGTGCGGTCGCGGCGATCGCTGCGTTCCACCGCGATGCTTCGTCCGCATCCTTACGCAGCGCGAGCGATCGCAGATTGTGCTGCAGCGAGATCGGCCAATCGCGCAGGTATTTGCACACCAGCCCTTGCATGTAGTGGTAGTCGGGTACTTCCGGTGCAGCGGCCAGCAGGGCATCGAAATGGGCACGGGCTTCAACGAGATCGCCGTCGTCGTACGCGGCGTACGCACGCGCAGCGAGCGCATCGAGCGCGTCTTGATCGACAAGGGATGGGTCGACGCTCATGTCCGAAACCCTCGGAAGACTGGCCTGCATCCTGCCATCGGCAGCGCCCGGCGCATAGCGGCGCGGCGTTGGGCGTCAGCCGCCTGCGAACCACAGCGCGACCGCCAACGCGAGGCCATGCGCCTGTGCCGCGATCAGCGTGATGACGATGGCGGGGCGCAGTTTCCGAGGAGTGGCGGCGAATCTCGCGATCATCGCGGCACCGGTCAGAGACAGGAGCAGCGTGGCCAGTGAAGCAGCGGCGACCATCGGCAGCGCCCCGCGGACGATCGCGATCGCGATCCAGCCGTGCGCAATCAGCGCAAGCGCGGCATACAGCATCGCCGCCCGGCGAGGCCCCAGAATCACCGCCAGCGTTCGTTTGTCGACCCGCGCATCGGAGGTCGCATCCGGAAGCCCGTTCACCAGCAGCAGATTGGCGATCAGCAGTGCATAGCCGGCACCGGCGATGGCCGGCAATGCCGAAAAGTTTCCGCGCTGCACGTAGTCCGCGCCGATCACCACCAGCCACCACGCCATCGCCACACTCAGCTCGCCCAATCCGCGTCCCATCAACCGCAGCGGCGGCATCGAATACGCCCATACCAGTACCAGCCCCGCAGCACCGATCCACCACAGGCCGTTCGCGTGCAGCGATGCGGCGAGCGTCGCGCCGCCGAACGCCGACACCAGCAGCAGCACCGACGCCAGACGCCAGGTTTGCGCGACCGTGGTCGCGCCGGTCTGGATCAGCCGGGAGCCGCCGGTGAACGGTGCGATACCGGTGTCGTTACCGTCGTCGGCGCCGCTGACCGCATCGGCGAAATCGTTGAGGACGTTGGCGGCTGCGTGCGCCACCAGGGCAAGCATCAGCGTGATCGCCGCAAGCCCGGGCGACAGTGCCACGCCGGAGGTGCGCGCGGTGCCCAGGCCGATCGCGACCCCGATCGCGCTTGCGGTCAGGAAGCCCGGGCGGGTCATCCGCCACAGGGTCTTCCATCGGAGGTCGGGCAGGGCAGACATGGGGCGGCATGGTACGCGAGCCGCCCCTGCAGCGAACCGGATCCGCTGTCGCAGGGCAGTCTCAAGTTGTATCGTGGGCCGAAAGCGGGTCGGGATTCGGGAGGACGCTGTGGACGATGACACCGGAACAAATGGCGCCGGAACACCGGAAGAAACACCGCGACCCTTCGTCGTGCCCTGCGCCACCCTGGATGCCGGCGCGCCGCTGCGCTGGCTGCGTGCGGGATGGCGCGATCTTCGCGCAGCGCCCGGACTGTCGATGATCTTCGGTGCGGTGATCGTGCTGGTCAGCGCCGGCATCTCGCTGCTGGCGTGGAATCTTGGGCGCTTCGCCCTGTTGGCGACGCTGCTGTCGGGATTCGTATTCGTCGCGCCGCTGATCTGTGTCGGCCTGTACTGCGTCAGCCGCGCGCTGGCGCTCGGACGCACGCCGACGCTCGGCGATTCTTTCGTGCTGGCGCGTCGGGTGGTCGGGCAGGCGGGGATCTTCGCGCTGGCCCAAGGGGTGATCGTGCTGCTGTGGTCGCGCGCGGGCATGATGGTTGGCGCGTTCTTTCCGATCGACGAAAGCAATGCGCACACGCTCTGGGAATTCCTCGCGATCGGCTCGGCGGTCGGCTCGATCTTCGCCGCGCTGACGTTCGCGGTCGCGGCCTTCTCGCTGCCGATGATCGCCGACCGCGATGTCGACATGATCACCGCCGCGGTCTCCAGCGTGAATGCGGTCCTGCGCAACAAGGCGGTGCTGCTGCTGTGGGCTGCGATCATCGTGGTGCTGACTGCGATCGGCTTCGCCACCGCACTGCTGGGGCTGGGCATCTTGATGCCTTGGCTGGCGTATGCGGCTTGGCACGGCTATCGGGAGACGCTCGACGCGAGCGCGTGGCCGGCGCTGGATTGATCCGTTCGCGGGTCGTCCCCGATACGATCAGTGCGTGGCTGCTCTCAGGCGGGCGCCATGGATCATGCGGATGACCTGATAGAGATCGCCATCATTGAAGCGATAGCCATGCTCGGTATCGACCCGATGCACCATCACCAGCTTGTGCTTCGGATAAACGCCGAGCATGTGGATGCCGACGCCGGTGTGATAGAACGACGGCGCTTCGTCCGCGGATTCCGGCACCAGGACATCCCAGAGCATGCCGTAGGCCAGCCCATATTGCGGTTCAACCTCGGAATACGGCCGTGTGCTGCGTGCGATCCAGTCGGCAGGCACGATCTGTCGGCCATGCCACTGACCGCGATCGAGGTACAGTTGACCGAACAACGCCAAATCGTACGCGCTCATGCGGAAGTGATACGCGGGAAAGCGCGATGAGCCGGGTTCGTACTGGTAGAAACCGTCGGCATCGGCATCGACGACGCTGCCGTCCGCCGCGGGGATCACGATGCGGTTGCGATAGTCGAGCATGCCCAGCGGTTTTGCGATCTCGTCATTGAAGGCATCGTAGATGCGACGGCCCATCGCGTGTTCCAGGATCCGTCCGGCGACGTTGAAGTCCCAGTTGTTGTAGTAGTAATGGGTTCCCGGCGGATGGCTGCCGCGAGCGGGGCGGCTCTGCGCCATGCCCTCGGATTCG
The DNA here is from genome assembly GCA_040079515.1 of Lysobacteraceae bacterium. GTDB lineage: Bacteria > Pseudomonadota > Gammaproteobacteria > Xanthomonadales > Xanthomonadaceae > Lysobacter_I. The sequence continues at coordinate 172,311 of JBEBKD010000005.1, read as the reverse complement.
GCGGCTGCCGGGTGGTATACGCCGGAGCGCGATTTCAACACATCGGAAAGCGTCGCCATCCGCTCCTCTGCGGTCAGCGATGGCGGAACATCATCGATGCCGAGCTCGGCAAGCGTGGCATCCAGATCGACCTTCCCGCGCGCTTCGTAGATGCCGTAGAGCGCATTGAGAAGCGGTTTTCGCATCGAATGGAGCAGCAATTTCTTGTGGATGTCGCCGTACTCGAAGAAGACTTTTCCGTCGTGGATCAGCAGCAGGCTGTCCGAGCCGGATTGTTGCAGGAACGTACGCAATTCTTCGAGGCGCTGGCTCGAATACCCGGCCGCTTCGGGAGAGATGCGCGCAAAGGTATCCGGCTCGCGCGCATGGGCCACGCCGGCCGCCAGAATGAGGCCAAGCACACAACATGCGATCCGGGTCATGGAAATCCGTCTATTGGCTTTACCTGACGCAGGCTGGCGTGGATGCCATCTTCAGACAAGCCTCGAAAGTCACGGTTGGCATCGTTCCGCTTGTCACTGCAGTGCCGCTCTCCGACAATACCCATCCGTGCCTAGTGTCAGTGGCACCCTGTCGACTAGGCCCCTCGATGACCATTCCGCTGTCCTGCCCGCAATGCACGCTGTCCAACACCTACCAGGACGGCGCCAACTTCGTCTGCGCCGATTGCGGCTACGAATGGCCGGCGGCAGGCGATGCGGCTGCTGCGGATGCGGCCACTGTCGTCCGCGACAGCAATGGCAACCTGCTCGCCGACGGCGACACAGTGGTGGTGATCAAGGACCTGAAGGTGAAAGGGTCTTCGATCCCATTGAAACAGGGTACGGTGATCAAACACATCCGCCTGGTGGACGGCGATGCCGAGCACATCGAAGGCCACTCGGACAAGATCAAGGGTCTCGTGCTGAAGACCTGTTTCCTGCGCAAGGCCTGATCGCGTAACAGCGAGCCACGGCGAAAGCGCTCGATGCGGCGATGGCCGTGCAGCGCCATCGTCGGCAAACCGCACGGATCGGGGCCGCCATGCGTTCGCGATCGCCCGCGCGATGCTCGCATCCGAAGACCCGGATTGCGTCTCCGTGACGGATGTCGTCATCGCTCGCAATTGAATACGTATGCACATGTTCTTGCTGCATTGCGATGCGGGCCTAGCATCCTTCCCAGTCGTGCGCTCGCTGCCACGATGACACGCCCGGCGCCGCAGCCGGTCGATCGTTCGCAATCGCGACCCGATCGTGCGTATCCGCACGAGTACGGGACAGGGAATGTTGTGCCCGCAAGAAAGCGGGATTCCATCGTCTATTTCAGGAGAATCCAGATGCCGTCCGTATCGAAGATGCTTGTCACGTTCCGCACCGGCGCACTGCGCCTGTGTTCCGCGCTGTTGCTCGCAGGCGTCATGGCAGGCAATGCCCATGCCGATGCGATCCTGCATGCTTTCAATTGGCGATATGCCGATGTCGAAGCGCGCGCCGCCGCTATCCAGTCCGCCGGTTACAAGGCGGTGCTGGTCGCGCCGGCCTACAAGTCGGCGGGCAGCCAATGGTGGGCGCGCTATCAGCCACAGGACTATCGGGTGATCCATCATCCGCTGGGCGATACCAACGCGTTCAAGAGCATGGTCAATGCGCTGAGAGCACGCGGTGTCGATGTATACGCGGATGTGTTGATGAATCACATGGCCAACGAATCTGCGCAGCGTTCGGATCTCAATTATCCGGGTACCAGTGTCCTCAATCTCTACAACAGCAGCACCACGTACTACAATGGGATACGCCTGTTCGGAAATCTCGGTTTCAATTTTCTCAGCGGCAACGATTTCGGCGAAACTCGCTGCATCTCCGATTACAACGATGTCTGGCAGGTGCAGAACTGGCGTCTGTGCGGCGGTGGCGGGGATGTCGGTCTGCCCGATCTCAAGAACGCCGCCTATGTGATTTCACAACAGCAGGAATATCTGCGCCAACTGAAACTGATCGGCGTGAAGGGCTTCCGCATCGATGCCGCCAAGCACATGCCGCTGTCGCATCTCAATGGCGTACTCACCACCGACATCAAGAGCGGTGTGTACGTGTTCGGCGAGATCATCACCGGCGGTGGCTCCGGCAATCTCGAATACGATCGCTTCCTGCAGCCTTATCTGCAGAATACCAACCACGCCGCCTACGATTTCCCGCTGCAGACCACGATCCGCAATGCGTTCTCCTTCAGCGGCAGCCTGTCCAGTCTGGCCGATCCGGCTGCGTTCGGTCAGGCGCTGGCCGGTTCGCGCGCGCTGACCTTCACCCTGACCCACGACATTCCGAACAACAGCGGCTTCCGCTACGCGTTGATGGACCCGACCGACGAGACGCTGGCCTATGCCTACATTTTCGGGCGCAACGGCGGCAAGCCGATGGTCTATTCCGACAACAACGAAAGCGGCGACAACCGTTGGGTCAACGCCTACAACCGCACCGACATCAAAGGCATGATCCGCTTCCACAATGCGGTGCAGGGAAACGATATGCAGGTGCTGTCGAGCGGCAGCTGCCACATCGTTTTCCGCCGCGGCAGTCTCGGCATCGTCGGCATCAACAAGTGCGGAAGCACGGTCAATGCGTCGGTCAACATGAACAACAGCGTGCTCTGGTGGTACAGCAATTACACCGATACGCTGGGTTCCGGCAGCGTCGTCAACATCAACAGCGGCAACTACACCTTCAGTCTGCCGGCACGCGGCGCCAGGATGTGGCTGCGTTGATCGCGATCGGGTGACAGAAGCGGCCGGTCGAATGCCGGCCGTTTCTTTTCAGGTCTATCGGTGCCGATCAAGCGTTTGGAAAACGGCTCATTTTCCCTGATCGACTGCTGGCGATGCGAGGCCTTTCGCGACCGCTTCATCCACGATGCTGCGGATCTCCAGGTCGATCCTGGCCATGTCGGCTTCCTGTTCGCTGCCGAGCATCTGCATCTTCGCGCCCAAGGCGTCCAGCGGCGCCGTTGCCGCTTCGATCTGCTCCTCCAACGCGGCAAGCGGCGCAAGATCGGCTTCGAGCTTTGCGGATTCGCTCTCGATCGTGCTTTCGAGGGATTCCATTTCCGCGTCCAGTTTCTCCATCTGCGCATCGAGCGCGTCGATCCTGTCCTCGGCTTCGGCCATCGCTTTTTCGTCGCTGGGATCTGCGACCATGGCCGTTGCGAGCTTTGCTTGCTGCTGCGCCAGTGTGCCCTGACGCTCCGCCAATCGATGCATTGCGTCGATGGCGCTTCGCATCGCGGGGGTCTGCTCGTGTGCGGCCGCTGTCGCATCGATTCGCCGGCTGATCGCTTCGATTTCGTCCGCTCGCGCCTGCATCTGCGCACTCAGCGCTTCCATCTCGTCATCGCGCTGTTCGCCGGTCGCCCAAGTCGTGCGGACGCGTTCGAGGGTGGCGGGATCGCGCAGGACATAGGCCTTGCCGTCGCGGCGGAACCAGAGGAAATCGCCGTCGATACGCGACTGTGCGGCACGGATGGCATCGATCTCATCGGTGCTGCCGGACATCGACAGCCGATCGCTGTCGCCGTCGACCAGCGCATAGGTGCCGACGGATTGCGTGCGTGATGCCGTTGCCGCCGTCGCTGCGGCGGTGAGCGCGCCTACGGCGACTCTTGGCGTCATGGTGGGCGATGTGCGCGTCTCCGCCGATTGCGCATAGGCAAGAAAACCGATGCAGGCGAGTGCAAGGCCGGCGACAGGCAGCAGGACGATACCTGCGGAAGCGCGCGGTTGTGGACGTAGCAGGCTTTGGATGCGGGACATGAGATGACCTCCGTGCGCGGCTTGCGCGAGTGGCGTGATGGTGTGAGTGAGGCGGTCCAGCTCGGCGAGCGCGTGCGCCAGTCGCCTCGGTTCGCCGATGACTTCAGCGGCGAGCGCGTCGGCGACGTACTCGCGTTCCAGACGGATGCGATGCGACAGCCACCACACCACCGGGTGATGGAACAGCAGTATTTCCGCGACGCGTTGGAACAGGTTGACGAGATAGTCGTGACGGCGGATGTGCGCGAGCTCATGCGCGAGCAGCGCATCGAGCATCTCCACCGGCATGCGCGCGAGCAGCGCTGCCGGTACGATGACCATCGGTCGCCAGATCCCGGCGACCAACGGCCCGCCGATCAGCGCCCCATCGTCGTCGAGCACCGCGAGCCGGATCTTCGACAGGCCGGACATCTGCGCCAGGCGATCCAGCCGCCGTTGCCAGATAGGATCGCCTGCGGATTGCGCGCTGCGCCGTAGTCGGGCGACCCAGCGCAGACCGGTCAGCAGCCGCAACAGCATCACACTGGTGCCGACAGCCCACAGGGAGACGATCCACGGCAGGATGCGATCGATGGACATCATGTCGATCGAAAGCAGTTCGTTCGTCGTCGTTGATCGCGCAACATCGCCGCCGAACGGCGGAAGCGTCGCTGCGGCCAGCGTCGTATGCGGTGCGGAGACGGCGTGCGCCAGTTGCGTGGCCGGCCACAGGACGCACGCTGCGAGTGCTGCGCAGGCCACGGCGTAACGTGCCTGCGGCGTCGCGTTGCGCAACGCATGCAGCGCCAGCCAGGCGATCAGCCCGATCGCCGCACACTGCCATAGCGAGTGGAGCAGGGTCAGTCCGAGGGCTTGTACGAAGGCCTCGAATGCCGGAAGCGAGATCCACAAGGGTTCAGTCATTGCTGTTTTCCTCCAGAAAGCGCTGGATTTCCGCACGTTCTTCGTCGCTGACATGACCGCGCAGCGCGGCCATCACCAGATCCTTGCCGGAGCCCGCAAACGCTTTGTGGATCAGATCGCCCAACAGGTTCGTTTGCAGCGCTCCCTGTGCCTGGGCGGCGGCATACACATGCGAGCGCTGGCTCTCGTCGCGGATCAGCAGGCCTTTGCCGTGCATGATCTGCAGCAGCCTCAGCACGGTGGCGTATGCGGCGTCCGGCCGTTCTTTCTGCCGCGCCTCATGCACTTGTTTCACCGTGCTGGGCCCGAGCTGCCACAGCAATCCGAGCAGATCGAGTTCAGCGGGCGTGGGCTTCGGTGGCTTGACGGTACGGGGCATGTCGGACTCGGCCAGAGGCGCTTGAAACGCACGTTAGCTCAACTAGAACTATTTGTCTAGAACAAATTGTCTAGATATTCCACCAGCCGCCCCATTGGTCCGACACCCGCCGATCGGCCCGACGAAACATGACAACCGGGTTGCAGGAGCGGCAGGGGTCGCGCTTGAAGCCGCGGACTGCGCTCGAACAGGTGGGCATCTATCGACGATGCGCGCTCCGGGACCCACTGCGTACATGATGGTGTGCGTGACGGTGCCGCTGTGGCACGACAGTTTCCGAAAGGGCGGAAGGATGATTCGAACGTCAGGTGTCGAGGCGCGAGAGGATGACCTTGTCGAAACGCTCTGCGGCGGCGGGTGGCGCTTCGGGATCGATCCGTTCGCGGCAAATCATCGTATTCGGGCCAAAATCATTCACAATGGCCATGTCGCATGGTTGTAGTGTATTTCGACACATTCCTGTTGAATATTTGCAACGAAATCAGATGATGATCATTCGCACGTGTCCGGCTTTTTCGGGACGTGACGTTGATGGATAATGTACCGGGGTCGGAATCCAAGAGCAGCGCAGTGCATGCGCTGCCGAACCCGGCAAGAGGGGCGCGATCGGCACAGGGGGCATGTGCAGAACAGCCTGGAACATCCGAGATGCGTTGCATTGCGGGTGCGGGCTGTTTTGGCATGTCGGACCGGTCGCAGCTCGATATGGTAGTGGTCAGGGGGCTTTGTGAGGACCGTACGTTCAAGTCGCAATACATTGGCGATCCGTGGTCTGTGGGCTGTCGAGTTCTGTGTTCTGATGTTGTCGGTCGTGGTGGCGGCCCGGTTGCGCTTTCACGCGGACCCCGTGGGTTTCGAGCATTTCATCGGTGGGCTCGTTGCGCGGTCGATGCTGGTCGCTGTCTGTGTCACCGGTGCGATGCTCGCCTTCGGTCTGTATCAGACCTATGTCCGCCACAGTCGTGTCGATCTGCTGCTGCGCATCTTCATGTCGTTCGCGCTGGGCGGCATTGCGCTGCTGGTGCTGTACTACGTCGTACCGGCCGTCTATATCGGTCGTGGCGTGCTCGCGATCTCGCTGCTCGTCGGCATGGGTGCGGTGCTCGGGGTCCGTTATGTCGTATCGCATCTGTCGGCTGCGGAAATGCTCAAGCAGCGCGTACTGGTCTACGGAGCCGGCAACAACGCCAATCTGATCAATACGCGACTGCGCCGGAAGAGCGATCGTCAATCCTTCAATCTCCTCGGATTCGTACCCGCCGCGAACCAGACTGTCGTGGTCGATGAAGCGCTGCTGATCCGTACCGACGAGACATTGTGCTCGGTGGCCAGCCGGCTCAATGTCGATGAAATCGTGATCGCGCCGGACGAGCGCCGCGGCGGCATGCCGATGGAGCAGATGCTGAACTGCGTGCAGAAGGGCGTGCAGGTCACCGACCTGTCGACGTTCTTCGAGCGCGAAGCCGGCATGGTCCAGCTCAATATCGTCGACCCGTCGTGGCTGGTGTTCTCCGGCGGCTTCGATTACTCCACGCCGCGTCGCCTCACCAAGCGGTTCTTCGATCTGCTCGCCGCGGCGGCGCTGCTGTCGGTGGCGTGGCCGGCGATGCTGCTGGTCGCATTGGCGGTGAAACTCGAATCGAAGGGCCCGGTGATCTATCGCCAGATCCGCGTCGGCGAGCATGGCCGGCATTTCGAGATGGTGAAGTTCCGCAGCATGCGCGTGGATGCCGAAAGCGATGGCGTGGCGCGTTGGGCCACCAAGGACGACGATCGCAGCACGCGCATCGGCAAGTTCATCCGCAAGACGCGTCTGGACGAATTGCCGCAGCTGTTTCTGGTCCTGACCGGAGAGATGAGCTTCGTCGGCCCGCGGCCCGAGCGTCCGCAGTTCGTGGAAATGCTCAACAGCGAAATCCGTTATTACGACGTGCGCCACTCGGTGAAGCCGGGGCTGACCGGTTGGGCGCAGTTGCGCTATCCGTATGGCGCCTCGGTGCGCGATGCGAACGAAAAGCTCAAGTTCGATCTGTTCTACGTCAAGAACCACGGCCTGGTCTTCGACCTGATGATCATGCTGCAGACGGTGGAAGTGGTGTTGTTCGGGCGCGGCGCACGTTGAGGCTGCCATCCGCGCTGCGGATGCATCGCGCGCGCACAGCTCAGCCGCGGCCGAGCATCACGTTGAGCACGCGTTTCGCAGCGAAAGGCAGCATCGCCAGTGCGCTGCCGCGCGTCGAGGCATTGGGCGCCAGTCTCCATCCAGCAAGCCACAGCTTTCGCGCATCGCGCCAGCGCCGCCGCATCAGCATGCCGCGTGCGTTGCGCAGATAGGTGAGCGCCATGGCCTCGTTGAGGATCGAGTCGGCGACCAGACCTTTTGAATCGGCGATCGCGCGTTCGACGACTTTCACATAATCGTCGTAGGTGGTCGCTTCTCCGGACAGGCCGTCCTGATGTCCGCGCATCGCTTCGACCAGTTCAGTTTCGATCACGCCGATCTGCCACCGGCGGGCGACGCGCAAGTGGAAATCGAGATCCTCGGCGGTGCGTAGCGACATATCGAAGCCGCCGCAGGTCTCGAAGACTTCACGACGCATCATCGCCGATGCCGGCACCAGCGATGGATTGAGCAGCAATCGGTGCAGCACCCAGCCGTCTTCCGGCAAAACCTCGCGTCGGTGGAATACGTCGTAGGGCTTACGGTCGACATCGACGCGGACGACATCGCACAGCACCATCCCGAAATCCGGATGCGTATCGAGCCATGCCACCTGACGCGCGGTTTTTTCGGCGCGCCATTCGTCGTCGCTGTCCAGCAGCGCGAAATAACGGCCGCGAGCGATGGCCATGCCGGCATTGCGGGCGGAGGAGACACCGGCATTGGCCTGCCAGTGGTAGCGGATGCGTTCTCCGTAGCGTGCGCGCAGCGCATCGCCGGTGCCGTCGGTGGAACCGTCGTCGATGACGATGATCTCGCCGATCGGGTGCGTCTGCGCCAACGCCGAGTCGATCGCACGCTGTACCAGCTCGCGCCGGTTGTAGGTCGGTATAATCGCCGACACTTCGACCGGTATTCCGGTCGTTTCTACGGTGGAAGCTTCGGTCAGCAGCGCCATGCTCAAGGATTTCGCCAGGAAATGTCTGTATGCCAGCGGTGCGCTCGGCCTCTATCACCGCGCGCGCAATGCCGACAGTCTAACGGTGATGATGTTCCACCGCACGTTGCGCAGGACCGATCCGCGCTCGTTGTCCTGCGACCCGGACTATACCCTCGACGAAGACCTGTTCGTCGATTCGCTGGCATTCTTCAAGCGCCACTATCATGTGGTCTCGTTGGACGACCTGCTGCGCGCCCGTCGCGATGGCACCGGCCTACCGGTCCGTGCGCTGTTGATCAGCTTCGACGACGGCTGGCTGGACAATGTCGATTACGCGATGCCTGCGCTGCAGCGCGCCGGTCTGCCGGCGGTGATGTTCGTGGCTGCCGATGCCGTTGGCGCGCGTCAGCCCTTCTATCAAGAGCGGGTCATCGCGGCCTGGCGGTTGGGCAAACTGACGCTGGATGCGTTGGCCGCGACGGTGATCGACCACGGTGGCGAGCCCACGCGTCGCGACGGCATCGTCGGCGTGCGCGAGCTGATCGCGCAACTCGAGAAGATGCCGCCGACGCAGCGTGAAGCCGTACTCGAATGCCACGCCGATCCGCTCGACGATGGCCTGCGACACATGGTCGATGTCGACGACCTGTCGCGTCTGCGCGCAGGCGGGGTCGAGTTGGGCCTGCACGGCAAGAGTCATACGCCGATGCTGCGCGCCGACGATCCGGATGCCGAGCTCGGTGGCGCGCGTGCGGCGATGGCTGCGATGCTGGATGCGCCGGAAGGGCTGGCGACGCCGGCATGCGCGACGATGTCGTTTCCGCATGGCGCTTTCGACGATGCGATCGCCGCGCGCGCACTCGCGGCCGGCTACGAACTGCTGTTCACCAGCGTGCCGGTGTTGAATACGGTGGGTGTGCGGCCATCGTGGCTGCTCGGTCGCACCGGTTACGAAACCGACACCGTCGTCGACCGCAAAGGCAGATTCCGTCCCGAGTGGCTCGCGTGGTACCTGTTCCGTCGCGAGACAAAACGACTGCGCCCGGACTGAGCGCGCGTTGCGCTTCACGGCGCGGTGATTGCCGAGAGCGACGGTTGTGCCGCTTACTCGTCCTCGTCCGCGGAGACCAGATGCAGCGACGGTACTGTGTCCTCGGCTTTCGCGCCCCAATGTCCGAACACGGGACGCTTGCCGCGCGCGCTGAAACCGGTCGCCAGCCAAGGCTGCAGGCGTTCAGCGGAAGTCGCCAGTTCGATCGAGACCGCCGCATGGCCAGCAATGCGTGCCGCGCGCAGTAGAGCCGCGACCATTTCCGGCGCGATCTGCGCACCGTCGCGCGACCAGAAGTCGTGCACATGCAGCGTGTGGCCGTCGAGACGGGTCGCGAACCACGCCACCGGGATCTTGCCGTCGCGCAACAGCACATGCCGGAATGGCATCAGACCGTCCACGACAGGGGCATCGTCGAAGCGCCAGCGCATGTGCGCTGCATCGCGCAGCGCGGTCAAGGCCGATGGCTTCGGGGAAGCGTCCCACATCGATGCGATGTCGGGTGCGCGATCGGACCATTGCGCTTGAAGCGATCGTCCTGTGCGCCATCGCCACGCATCGCGCGCGAGATGGCCAAGATCGATGAGCGCGCCGAGAGGCGGTGCCAGCCATTCCGGCAGCCCCGGCCAGCGGCGGAGAACGTATTGCGTATGCCGCAACACCCGCACATGGCGCACCATGTCGGTGAGATGCCGGTAACCGATGCGTTTGAACACCGGCGTGGCTTTGGGATTGGGAAAGCAGTAGAGCAGATCGAATTCGCGCCGACCTGCGGCGAACAGGCCCTGCTGCAGGATCAGCGCCGGGCCGAGCGAGCGGTGCGCGGGCATCACCGCGAGGTCGACCATCACGCCGGCAAGGGTTTCCCGCCCGTCGAGCAGCATCCGGCGGCGTCCTGCGGAGCAGACGCCGACCGGTGCCTCGGTGTCCGCATGCATCAACAATTGCAGCAACGGCGCACCGGCCGGCGCGCGATGGTAGAACCAGTCGTATTTGACCGCCATCCAAGCGTCCTGGCCGAGATTGCCGCGCCAGACCGCAAGCACGGCTTCGCGGTCGGCGGTGGCGTCTCCTTCGCGTGTCGCGTACTGCGGGGGCGTCGGCTGTGGGCTCACGGCCATGCGTTCAGGCCTGTGCGCGCAGCTCGGGAACGTCAGCCACCAGCACGGGCGGCAGATGCAGATACTGCGTGGTACGGCGTTTGTTGGCGATATCGTCGTAGATCGCCCGCGCCTGCGTTTCGTCGATTCCCAGCGCGGTCGCGAGCGCCGACGTGGTGTAGCCGTGATTGAGCGCGTACAGCGCCAGATCCATCTGCTGGTAGGGCAGTGCGAAATAGAATTCGTCCTGTCCCTGTTCGAGGCTGTAGGTGTCGGTAGTGGGAATCGCAGCGCAGACGCGTTCGGGCAGCCCGAGGTGACGGGCCATGCCGTAGACCTGGGACTTGTACAGATGCGCGATCGGTTTTACGTCGGCGGAGCCGTCGCCGTTCTTGACGAAGAAACCCTGATCGTATTCGAGCCGATTGGGGGTTCCGACCACGGCGTAGTTCAGGCGATCCGCGTGGAAATACTCGAGGGTCTTGCGTATGCGCTGCTTGAAATTGGTTGCGGCGACGATGGTGAGGTAATCGGGCAGCGCCAGATCGCGCTCGTGCGTTGCGCCGTCGGGCGATTCGGCGATCAGCCGGAAGCGGTTGAAGCGCCCCTGGATGCCGCCGTCGATGACGATCTTGAATTTCCAGCCGTCGCCGTATCCGGGCAGCGTGTTGCGTACCGCCGCGTCGCGGGCGCGATAGCAGCCGATGGCGTCGAGCGCCGGGGCGATGTCCACGGTTTCGGTGCGGATGCCTAAATGCTCGGCGAGGATGGTCGCGCGTGCGGCGCTGTCGTCGGAGGAATCGCGCTCCGGCAGGATCAGGCCGAACACGCGTTCCGGGCCGAGCGCGCGCACCGCCAGCGAGACGCTTGCGGAGCTGTCGATACCGCCGGAAATCGCGACCACCAGGCCGCGCCGATGCAACTGCCGCGCGGTGATCTCGCGCAGACGTTCGGCGATGCGATCGGCTTCCTGTCCGTAGTCGATGTCGAGCGCGCTCCAGTCGAGCGTATTGGAATTGGCGGCGTTCATGGGGTGGTTTGCGGCTCCAGAAGGGCGGCGCGACGGACCTTGCCGGACGCGGTGCGTGGCAGGGTGGAGACGAACTCGATCTCGCGCGGGATCTTGTAGCTGGCAAGGCGCTCCCGGCAGTGCGCCTTGATCATGTTATCGCTCTGCGGCGGCAGACCCGGCGCGACGATGAACGCCTTGATCACCTGGCCGAGCACAGTGTCGTCGATACCGACGACGGCAACCTCGCTGACGCCAGGCACTTCGTGGATCACGTCTTCGATATCGTTCGGATGCACGCGATGCGCGCCGGTCTTGATCATGTCGCAGCGGCGACCGTCGAGGTACAGGAAACCGTCGGCATCGAGATGGCCCATGTCGCCGGTGCGCAGCCAGCCGCCGCGCAGCACCGACGCGCTGGCTTCGGGGTTGTTCCAGTAGCCGTGCATGACGTTGGCGCCGCGCACCCAGACCTCGCCGGGTTCGTAGAGGTCGGCGGCGCGGCCGTCTTCGCATTCGATGCGCAGTTCGACGCCGTCGACCGGAATGCCGACCGAACCGATTTTCTCGTCGAGACGTTCGGGCGGCAGCCATGTGAGTCGCGAGGTGGCTTCGGTCTGGCCGTACATCACGAACAGGCGCGCATCGGGCAGCGCGTTGCGCAACCGGCGGGTCAGCGTCGCGCTCATCGCGCCGCCGGCCTGGGTGAGATAGCGCAGCGACGACAGGTCGTAATCGACGAGTTTGACCCGCTCCAGCAGCAGGGCATAGGTTGAGGGCACGCCCGAGAATCCGGTGATCCGTTCGCGGGCGATGGTGTCCATCAGCAGGTGCGGGAACAGCAGATTCTGCGCAAGCACCACGCAGCCGCCCGATAGCAGATGCGTATGCAAAACGGACGCGCCATAGGCGTAATAGAACGCGAGTATCGACAGCACGCTGTCGTGCTCGCTCAGTTCCAGATAGCGCACCACTGCGCTGGCGTTGGCCAGCAGATTGCCGTGGGTCAGGGTGACGCCCTTGGGCGCGCCGGTGGTCCCCGAGGTGTAGAGAATGAGCGCGGCGTCATCGGCGGCGATGCCTTTCGCATCGAAATCTGTACCGATGTCGCTCGCGGATGCAGATGCGGCATCCTGCGGACATAGCGGACGATCCGCGCCGATCGGCCAACGCTCGACCGGTGCGTGTCCACCCGATGCGTCGACTTTCGATATCGCTTCGACGGCATCGCCGTGACTGTGTTCGTAGACGATATGGCGCGCGTCGCAGTGTCGCAGCCAAGCCTCGAAATCGCGCGCGCGCGCCTGCGCGTTCAACGGCGCGGCGATGCCACCGGCGAGCCAGCAGCCGTAGCAGGCGACCGCCGCTTCGATGCGGTTCGGCAGCAGGATCGCCACCCGTTCGCCCTTGCGCAGGCCACGCGCGCGCAGCGCCTGCGCGAAATTCCGTGCTTCGTCCCAGAACTCCGCGTAGCGGATCCGTCGATCGTCTGCGACGATCGCCACGCGCTGCGGATGGCGTCTGACGACATCGGCGACCCGGGCGGCGATCGATGGCATCGCGCGATGCCTGTCAGGCCAGTTTTCGATCGATGAACGCGTCGATCAGTTCGAGCGTATCGAAGTTGTCCGGGGTCATCTCCTCCGGCGCGATCGTGAACTTGAACTCCTCCTCGATGAACATGATGAGTTCATAGATGCCGGTAGAGTCGAGGATGCCGCCGCGAACCAGGGAGTCCTGGTCGCCGATAGCGCTGTCGTCATTGGAGAACAGGAAATTCTTGAGGATGTATTGCTTGATCCGATGACTTTGTTTTTGCCGCTGCATGCATGTGTCCCCGTGTCGAAACGTTCAACGCAATTACGACCCGACGGCGGCCACTGGGTGGCGTCGCGGTCCGATGCGTGGCGATGGTGGCCCGGAGCAGTCCGGTCGCTAGGGGATCCCGTGGATAGAATAGCCTTCCTCCCCCCGCATCGATAGCGCACGCATATGCCGGACATCGCCATGACTTCCCGATCGGCTGTGGATTCGCGCCTTGTCCGCATGCGCTTGCCGCTGGTGCTGCTGTCGATGGCGCTGGCCGCATGCGACGCCGGCACGCCGCCGCCACCGACCGAACCGCCGCGGATGGTCGTCGACGCGAAGCCTCAGCGTTTCGCCTCGGAGAAGGCCGAATTCGAGGTGGTTGAGCGTGTCGCCGGGCTGGAGCATCCGTGGGCGCTGGCGTTCCTGCCCGACGGCGGGATGCTGATCACCGAGCGTGCCGGCCGCCTGCGCAGGATCAATATCGACGGTACGGTTTCAGCGCCGATCGTGGGCTTGCCGGAAATCTTCGTCGATGGCCAGGCCGGCCTGCTCGATGTCGTGCTTTCGCCGACCTTCGTCGACGACCATTGGGTTTATCTATCGTTCGCCGAACCGAATCTGCGCGGCAACAAGGCGGGCACCGCAGTCGCGCGTGGGCGGCTGGAAGGCGATGCGCTGTTGGACATAGAGGTGATCTATCGCCAGGAGCCGAAACTCTCCAGCGGCACCCACGTCGGTTCGCGGCTGGTGTTCGACGATGCCGGGCATCTGTTCGTCACTCAGGGCGAGAACCGCGTGGCCGAAACGGCGCAGCAACTCGACAAACTCCAGGGCAAGCTGATTCGGATATGGCCGGATGGACGCATCCCCGACGACAACCCGTTCGCGAAGCGCGAAGGCGCGCGCCCGGAGATATGGTCGTACGGCCACCGCAACATGCAGGGTGCGGCGCTGCATCCGCTGACGCGCAAGCTGTGGACCAGCGAGCACGGGCCGATGGGTGGCGACGAGCTCAACATCCCGCAGGCGGGCCGCAACTACGGCTGGCCGGTGGTCACCTTCGGCAAGGATTACAGCGGTTTGCCGGTGACAGGGTCGGTCGGCAGATCCGCGCCCGGCATGGAGCCGCCGCACCATGTCTGGAAGGTTTCGCCCGCGCTCAGCGGCATGCTGTTCTACAGCGGAAAAGCCTTCCCGGAATGGAAAGGCAATCTGTTCGTGGGCGCCTTGGCCAAGACCGCGCTGATCCGACTCGAACTCGACGGTGATCGGATCGTCCACGAGGAGCGCTTGCTGACCGATCGCGCGGAACGGATCCGCGACGTGCGCGAGGGTCCGGACGGTGCGTTCTATGTGCTGACCGATGAGGAAAACGGCAAGTTGTTGCGGATACAGCCAGTTGCATCGCCGTAGAACAGGTCTTGTCCCCGTCTATCGCCGGACCATGTAATCGATCGCGGCGGGTACAAATCGCGGCGGGTACAAGACACGCCCTACGCGCGGCTTCCCGGTCCACGCGATTTCTCGCGCGCTTCGCGATGCGCGGCTTCGGCAAGAACTTTGAACTGGCGTTCGCGTTTGAGCCACAGTTCGTTGCCGGTGTCTTCTTCGACATCGGTCTGCGGGATCTGACCGAAGGCGATGCGCATCGGCGCGGCCTGCTGCGAGAGTGCGTGCTGCATCGCGCCGAAATAGAGCGCGTTGTTGCCGTAGCGCTGGTTGATCCTGTCGAGGACGGCGCTCGTTTCCCGGCTGCGCTGGCGCTCCGGCATGAGTTCGCCGCTGAGTTGGCCGCGCGGTTCGAGATGCACCAGGGTCACCGCCACCGACAGCGGTGGGTAGCGCTTCGGGTTCCAGCGGCCGTTGGCGAGCGCGCGCTCCAGGGCTTCGAGTTCGTGGCCGAGGAGTTTCAGCAACGTGGGCGTATCGTCGATCGGCGCGAACGACAGGTCGCGTTCGAAGCGTTTGTCCATGCCCACGAAGCGCATGCGAATCGCGAGACCGCCGGCGAGGAAGCCTTCCTTGCGCAGGCGCATCGCGGCTTTCGCCAGCAGTTTGAACAGCACCGAACGCGCGCCGTCGTAGTTGCGCAGTTCCGGGCCGAGCACATGCGAATGCCCGACCGAGCCGCGCTGGCTTTCGCGTCTGGGCAGATGGTGGCCGCGCAGTTGCAGCCAGTAGCGGTCGCCTTCGACGCTGCCCCATGCGGCGCGCAGATGGTCTCGTGTTGCCGAGCACAATTGTTCGACGCTGCGGATGCCCGCGCGCTGCAGGCGCCGCTCCATCGACGGGCCGATGCCGCAGAAATCGCGCAGCTCCAGAGCGTGCAGTGCGTGCGGCAGATCGGCCATTTCCAGCACCGTGAGCCCATCGGGTTTGCGCATGTCGGACGCGGTCTTGGCGAGGAATTCGTTCGGCGCGATGCCGATCGAACAGCGGATCGCATCGAAGCCGCGATCGAGCAGCGTGCGTTTGATGTTGCCGGCGATGGCTTCGGCGTTTTCGCGCCTGCGCTCGCGGCCGAGGAGCCAGCACGGCACTTCATCGATGGAACCGGGTTTGTCGTGCGGGATGCAATCGCCGATGGCATCCATCAGCTGGTGGTGCACTTCGACATAGCGCGCGGGCCGGCCTTCTATCAGCACGATATCCGGACACTTCTCGCGCGCCTCCCACACCGGCGTACCGGTCTTCACGCCGAAGGCCTTGGCTTCGTAGCTCGCCGCGATGCAGCAAGTGGTCTCGGCCATCACCGGCACCACGCCGACCGGGCGGCCGCGCAGTTGCGGATCGTCCTGTTGCTCCACCGAGGCGAAGTAGGCATTGAAGTCGACGAAGAGGCAGCGCAGGGTCATTGGGGTGGTCGGGTCGTAGGCCGTACGTCCGCCCCAACGGATCGTGCAGGTCATGATCGATGATGCGAACCCGGTCGCCGGAGCCGGGGTAGGGCGGGCTCAAGCCCGCCATCGGCCGCCAGTATCGCACCGATCCCGGAACGTCGGCTTTTGCGGGATCGATGACCTGCTCCCTCTCTTTTGCCGAAGGCAAAGGGGAGGGTTGGGGAGGGGGGCTCTTGATGAGCGGGTACGTCTTGAACCCCCTCCCAACCTCCCCCTGCGCTTCGCGTAAGGGGAGGAGCTTTTCCCTTACAGCACCACCGGCGGTTCGCCACCGACGATCACCACATCCGCTGGCCGGCGCGCGAACAGGCCGACGCTGACCACGCCCGGCACCTGGTTCAGATCGCGCTCCATGCCCATCGGATCGACGATGGCGAGGCCGTGGATATCGATGATCCAGTTGCCGTTGTCGGTGACCACGCCGTCGCGCCACACCGGCTGGCCGCCGGTCAGGCGCACGATCTCGCGCGCGACCAGACTGCGCGCCATCGGGATGACTTCCACCGGCAGCGGAAAGCGACCGAGGATCCCGACCTGTTTGCTCGGGTCGATGATGCACACGAATTTTTTGCTGGCTTCGGCGATGATTTTTTCGCGGGTGAGCGCCGCGCCGCCGCCCTTGATGAGGCGTTTGTGGCCGTCGCATTCGTCGGCGCCGTCCACATACAGCGGCAGTGGACCGGTGTTGTTGAGTTCGAGCACATCGATGCCGTGCCTGCGCAGCTGCACGGTGCTCTGTTCGGAACTGGAGACCGCGCCTGCGATGCGGTGTTTCATGCCGGCAAGGCCATCGATGAAATGGGCGACCGTGGAACCGGTGCCGACGCCGACGATCATGCCGTCTTCGACGTAGTCGAGGGCCTTGAGCGCGGCCAGTTTCTTCGCTTCTGACATGGGGGAATTACTCGAGGGAGAGAATGATTTTCCACTGCGCGGCGGTGACCGGCAGCACGGAGAGTCGGTTTCCCTTCCGGATGAGCGCGAACTCTTCGCCGAGTCTGTCGGCCTGTCCGCGAATGTCGTCGAGCGTGATCGCGCGTTCGAGCGTACGCACGTAGCGCACATCGACTAGGTCCCAACGCGGTTCCTCGCGTTTGGATTTCTCGTCGAAGTATTTCGATTTGCGTTCGAACTGGGTCGGGTCCGGATACGCGGTGGCTGCGATTTCGGCGAGGCCGTACACGCCCGGCACATCGGCATTGGAGTGATAGAACAGCACGCCGTCGCCGAGCCGCATGCTGCGCATGAAATTGCGCGCCTGATAATTGCGCACGCCGGTCCAGGGTTCCACGCCGACGCGGGCGAGATCGTCGATGGAGAAATCCTCGGGCTCGGATTTCATCAGCCAATAATGTTTGCGTGCGGTCATGGGGTATGAGAGTGCAGGTTGAATGTGTCGGATTCGGTGCAGACCGCATCGAGCGGCACGTCCCACGGTTCGGCGGACAGCGCATCGATCTGTTGAACAGCGAATCCCGCGCCGACCAGCCACGGTGGGGGCGTGGTGCGATCGCGGCGGAAGGCGAGGCTGCGATCGTACCAGCCGCCGCCCATGCCCAATCGTTGTCCAGCGCTGTCGAAACCCACCAGCGGCAAAACGATCATGGTCATGGCTTCGGCCGGGAGCGTTTCGGCTTCGGTGGGTTCGGGAATACCGAAACGGTTGGTGGCGAGGGCTTCGCCCGGGCGCCAGGGTGCGAAGCGCAGCAGATCGTCGTCGCCCAGCACCGGCAGGCAGTAGCGCACGTCCGGCGGCAGCCGCAATTGCCAGACGTGCAGCGCGATTTCGCCGTCCATGGCCCAGTAACCGGCGACGTGGCCTGCGGTGGGTGCGAACGGCAGCGCCAGCAAGCGCGCAGCGAGCGTTTCGGCGGCGGCGATGCGCGCTGCCGCCGGCAGTTGCCGACGGCGGTCGCGCAGCGTGCGGCGTAGCGCTTTGCGCAGTGCGTCGTCGCGGTCGTCGGTCATGTCGCCTCGCGGGTGGAAGGGATGTCGGGCGCGCTGTCGTTGCCGCGGTGATTGTCGCAAACGAAACGCCCGCATGGGGTGCGGGCGTTTGTGGAGACTCACGCAATCGTTTGCGACGAAAGCAACTACGATACGGTGCGACGACCATCGCATGAGAGCGCGCCATCGCGATGCGGACATCGCAAAACGAATGCCGCGGTGCGGCATCCGCAGAATCAAGACATCCTCCGCCATGACGATGCGCGCTAAACGACCTTGAACCCGGGGTTCAAGTGGGAACACTCGGCTTCCATCGGGCTTCCCGCTGCGAGGCGGACATGCACACCCGGATTCCATTGCATTCCCGTGGTCGTATTTAAGGGCCAAGGTGAATGTTCGGCACGCCGTCGTTCACGGCAGAGGACGCAAGCGCAGTATAGGCGCGCGACACCGGAGCGCAAGGGTCGTATCTGGAGTGAAAACGAATACTGCGGAAGCGTGCGCGTTTTATCGAAGCTTGTCGCGACCGGGCACTCGATTCCTGTCGCGTTCAGTCGGAAGCGAGCGCGTCGATTCTGCGATTGAGTTCGCTCAGCGTGCGCGCCAGCTCGCGGTCGCGCGATGCGTTTTCGTTGCGCAGTTGTTCCAGTTCGTGCGCGAGATTCAGCGCCGCGAGCACCGCGACCCGATCGACGGCGGCCATGCGGTTGCTGCCGCGCACTTCGCGCATTTTTGTTTCGAGCAGACGCGCGGCCGACAACAGGCTGTCGCGCTCTTCGGGATCGACGCCGACGGTGTACTCGCGATCGAGGATGCGGATGTTGAACGGCTCGCTGCCGGGCTGGGTCATGACCGGACGCTCACGTGTGCTGCTCCAGCGACTTCAGCCGCGCGATCATGGCTTCGACGCGCGAACGCGCCTGTTCGTTCTTGGCGAGCAGCTGCGAGCGGTCGTTGGCCAACTGCTCCTGCTGCTGGCGCAGGCTGCGGTTTTCCTCGGACAACCGCTGCACCCGCTGCGCGAGGGTCTCGACGCGATCGGCGAGGGCGCGCAACTGGGCGATGACATCGGCGTCGTTCATGGCTGCACGATAGGCAGGCGCCCGCCGGGGGTCAAGCCGGCCCGTCCACGGGCGGGAGGACGGCGAAGGGCAGGATGGCCGCATGCGGGCCGGCGCCGCTGGCCTTGGCCGGCGTCCATTCGCGGATGAACTGCAGGCAAGTGTCCGGATCGACCGGCCGCAACAGCCAGTAGCCCTGGATCTCGTCGCAGCGGAAATGGTCGAGGAAGCGCAGTTGGGTTTCGGTTTCCACGCCCTCGGCGACCACGTTCAGGCCCAGCGAATGGGCCATGGTGATGACGGTCGTGGTGATGGCGGTGTCGTCAGGGTCGCGGTTCAGGTCGGTGATGAAGGTCTTGTCGATCTTCAGGGTGGTGATCGGCAGTCGCTTGAGATAGGCCAGCGAGGAATAGCCGGTGCCGAAGTCGTCGATCGCCAGCGAGACGCCCATTTCGCGCAGCGACTGCAGTTTGGCCGAAGTCTGTTCGGCGTTGGCCATCAGCACGCTTTCGGTCAGTTCGAGTTCCAGTGCGTGCGGTGGCATGCCGGTGTCTTCCAGCACCCGGCGCACAATCTCGGAAAAGTCGCCGCGCAACAGCTGCAGCACCGAGACATTCACCGCCATGTTCAACTCCGTCAAACCCGTCTGATGCCAGCGCTGCAGGGTGAGGCAGGCCTCGCGCAGCACCCATTCGCCGATTTCGAGGATCAGGCCGCTTTCCTCGGCCAGCGGGATGAACTGGCTCGGCGGGATCTCGCCGTACTCCTCGCTGGTCCACCGCAGCAGCGCTTCGACGCCGGTGATGCGGCGGCTGCTGAGCGACAGCCGTGGCTGGAACACCAGCCGCAACTCGCCGCGATCCAACACCTTGTGCAAGGCGCTGGACAACTGCGCGCGACGGCGGTTGGCGATCTCCATGCTGTCGTCGTAGCGTACGAAGGTGCGGCGGCCGGCGGCCTTGGCCTGGTACATCGCGGTATCGGCCTGTTTCAGCAGTTCGGTCGGTACCTGGCCATGGTCGGGATACAGGCTGATGCCTACGGAGGGCGAAATCACCACTTCCTGGCGGTCGTCCAGCACCAGCGGCGCTTCGAAGGCCATGATGATCTCGCGGGCGATCTTGTCGGCATCTTCGGGCTGATCGAGGTTTTCCAGCACCACGGTGAACTCGTCGCCGCCCAGCCGCGCCACGGTCTGGTGCTCGCCGACCGTGTCCTGCAGGCGCATCGCCGCAGCGCGCAGGATGCGATCGCCGGCAGTGTGGCCCAGCGAATCGTTGATGTCCTTGAACCGGTCGAGGTCGAGGAACAACACCGCGATCCTGTGGTTCTGCCGGCGCGCACGCACGATCGCGCGCGACAGCCGTTCCGAGAACATCGCCCGGTTCGGCAGATTGGTCAGGGTGTCGAAATTGGCGAGATACCGCAGCTCCTGCTCAGCCCGTTTCTGCTGGGTGATGTCGGTGATCACCGCGATGTAGACCCGATGTTCGCCGTAGATGCTTTCGGTGGCATTCGATTCGATCTGGCAGAGGAATTCCTGGCCGTTCTTGCGCCGTTGCCACATTTCGCCGGCCCAATGACCCTCGTTCGCCAATTTCTGGCGGATACGGTTGTAGAACGCGACATCGTGCTGGGTGCTGTCGAGCAGACTGGCGCTCTGGCCGATGACTTCGCGCTCGGTGTAGCCGGTGGTGCGGGTGAAGGCCGGGTTGATCGAAATGAAGTTGAAGTCGCGGTCCAGCACGGCCACCGACTCGTTCATGCTGCGCAGCACGGCGATCGCGATCCGGCGTTCGCGCTCCGCTTGGCGGACGAGGGTGATATCGCGCGCAGTCCCGGCGATCCGGCGCACCTTGCCGTCGGCGCCGCTTTCCACCGCACGGCCGCGCGACCGCACCCACAGCCATTCGCCGCGTGGATCGAGGACGCGGTGTTCGGAAATGAAGAGCTCGGATTGCCCGTTCAGGTGGTCGCGCAGCTTCGCCTGCACCTGCGGCATGTCGTCGGGATGGATGCGATGGTCGCTGTCGGTGGTGGACAGCACCTGAAGGTCGGTGCGGTTGCTGCGCGAATCGACCCATATCCGGCGCATGTGTCTGGTCTTGAGATCGTAGTCCCAGTACTGCTCGGACGACGCCCACAGGGCGAGTTTCAACCGTTCCTCGCGGTCGCGCAGCTGATTGGTATAACGCTTGTCGGCGCTGACGCGACGGGTCCATACCAGCAGCAGCACGATCGCGAGCACACCAGCCAGCGCCAGCGCAGCGAGCAACCGCAGTTCAGAGGAATCTGGCACGTGGTCCCCCAACTCACATGACGATACGCCAGTGTAAGCGCTGCGGGAGCGCTTGCGGAGACGGCCGTTGTACACTGCGCGACCCGACAAAAACATCGATGACTGCCCGATGATGTCCACCCAGCCCAGTCCGGCGCTGCCCAGTCTGTTCGAGATCGAGGATGCGGTTCGCTCGCAGGGGCTGGGAGTCGGCGCGTGCGAGCTGCACGGAGCCCTGTGCGGCTGGCTGGCCGGCGGTGGCGACGACTCGCCGCGTTGGCTGGCGGAGGTGCTGGCCGACGAGGCGGTGACCGCCCCAATTGCCGGCAGCGCTCTGGATCGTCTGCGCGCGGCCAGCGTCGCCCAGATCGAAGACAGCGATTTCGGTTTCGAGCTGCTGGTGCCGGAGCCGGAGGCTCCGCTCGCGGAGCGCAGCA
Organism: Lysobacteraceae bacterium; assembly: GCA_040079515.1. Classification (GTDB taxonomy): domain Bacteria; phylum Pseudomonadota; class Gammaproteobacteria; order Xanthomonadales; family Xanthomonadaceae; genus Lysobacter_I. The sequence continues at coordinate 150,552 of JBEBKD010000005.1, read as the reverse complement.
GCGGCCTGTTCGATTGGTGTCGGGGGTTCCTCGGCGGTTTCGGCCTGGCCGCTGGCGCCCATCCGCCCCTCACCGAAGAAAGCGGAGAAGCGCTGGCGGATATCGCGAAACTGGCCGCAGCCACGCCGCAGGACGAGGGCGACGAAGACGACGAAGCCGCGCTGATCGAGATCGAGGAGTTCGTCCGGGTCGCGGCCCTGCTGCTCCACGGCGACTGCGCGATGGGCGCGCGCCACCGGCGGCAACTGCACTGAACGCATGACTTCGACCGGCATGACTTCCACCGGAATCCCCGCGCAGGGCTATACCCGTCGCCGCCGCCAACTGATGCGGATGGCCGGCGACGACGCGATCGTGGTGATCCCCTCGGCCCCCGAGCGCATCCGCAGCCGCGACACCCATTACCCGTATCGCCAGGATTCCGATCTCTGGTATCTCGCCGGTTTTTCCGAGCCCGAAGCGGTGCTGGTGCTGATTCCCGGGCGCAAGCATGGCGAAGCGCTGCTGTTCTGTCGCGAGCGCGATCCCGAGCGCGAAGGTTGGGACGGCCCGCGCACCGGTCCGGAAGGCGCGGTCGATGCCTTCGGCATGGATGATGCGTACCCGATCGACGATCTCGACGAGATCCTGCCCGGCCTGCTCGAAGGCCGCAGCCGCGTCTATTACCACTTCGGCCGCGATACCGATTTCGATCTCAAACTGATCGGATGGCTCAACCGCGTGCGCGCGCAGGTGCGGATGGGCGCGCAGCCCCCGCACGAATTCCTCGAGCTGGGGCATCTGCTCGACGAGATGCGCCTGTTCAAGGACCGCGACGAACTGAAATTGATGCAGCGCGCCGCGGATATCAGCATCGAAGCGCACCGCGCGGCGATGCGCGCCGCCAAGCCGGGCATCCACGAATACGAACTGCAGGCGGAAATCGAACGCGTGTTCCGCCGTCACGATGCCGAGCCGGCCTACGGCAGCATCGTCGGCGCCGGCGACAATGCCTGCGTGCTGCACTACCGTGCCAACAACGCACAGGCGAAGGACGGCGCGCTGGTCCTGGTCGACGCCGGCGCGGAGTATCGCGGTTACGCCGCGGACATCACCCGCACGTTTCCGGTCAACGGTCGTTTCGGCAGGGAACAGCGCGCGCTGCACGATCTGGTCGGCGCAGCGCAGCGAGCGGCATTGGCGCAGGCCCGGCCCGGCGTGCCCTACGACGCCGGACATCACGCGGCGGTCGAGACCCTGACCGAAGGCCTGCTCAAACTCGGCCTGCTCAAGGGCACGCTCGAAAAAAACATCGCGGAAGAGACTTACAAGCGCTTCTACCGGCACAAGACCGGGCACTGGCTGGGTCTCGATGTCCATGACGTCGGCGAGTATCGCTTCGACGGCGACTCGCGTCTGCTCGAACCGGGTATGGTCTTCACCATCGAACCCGGCCTCTACATCGGCACAGATGAAAAAACCGTGCACGAGAAGTGGCGCGGCATCGGCATCCGTATCGAAGACGATATTCTCGTCACCAAAGACGGCCACAAGGTGCTCACCGACAAGCTCGCGCGCAGTGCGGACGAGATCGAGGATTTCATGGCGGGTGAGTGACCAAGGCCTGAATGGTTGCTCTTCGTAGGAGCGACGGAAGTCGCGACAGGCTGCGGAAAGACTGTCTTCCGTCTGTCGCGACTTCCGTCGCTCCTCCTACAAAAAGCAGAGCGTGGGACGGGGCCTATTCCGCCCGCGACCCATCCGGATTGTGCTCGATCATCCACAGCCCGCCCCAGAGCTTGAGGTCGAGTTCGTAACCTTCGCTCTGTTTCTGCATCAGCCAAGCGGGCGCCTGCGCGCGCGGCACGGCATGCACGGTGATGTTTTCGTTGTCGACACCGCCGCCTTCGCCGACTTTCACCAGGTCGCGGGCGCGGACGAAGGCGATGCGCTCGTTGCTCATGCCCGAGGATGTGGGGCCGATCAGCAACACTTCGACCTTGTTCGGATGCCAGCCGGTTTCCTCGACCAATTCGCGGCGCGCGGCGTCTTCCAGGGTGTCGTGGTCGTGGTCGTCGCCGACCAGACCGGCCGGCATCTCGATGGTGCGTGCGCCCAACGGCACCCGTTCCTGTTCGACGAACAGCACTTCGTCCTGCGGCGTCACCGCGATGATGATTACCGCCATCCCGCTGCTGCCGTGGGTGCGTTCGCAGGATTCCCAGCGTCCGATCTTCACCAGACGCAGCCATTGGCCTTCGTAGAGCACTTCGCGGGGTAGGGTCATATCGATCTCGTCGAGTTGAAGAAAATCATGTCTGCGGCGCGTGGTCCGCGAAATCCAGACCTCCGGCCGTATAGATGCGCCTGCGCGTCATCGGACCGAAGCGCAGCGCTTCGCAGATCGCGCCGAGCGAGGATGCATCGGCCTGGCCGCGATGGAAGCGTGGCGCGGCGTCGCCGACCGGCACATCGCAGGCGATGGTGGTCAATTGGCGGAACAACAACGCATTGTCGCGATGCTCGCGCAATTTCACGGCAGCCTGCGCGGCGCCGCGGAAACGCAGGAACGGCACTTCCTCGACCCGCGCCAACAGGCTGTCGAGGTCGCCGAAATGCGCGAGCAGCACCGCTGCGGTCTTGGCGCCGATGCCGGGCACGCCGGGAATGTTGTCGACCGCGTCGCCGCTGAGCGCGAGGTAATCGGCGATCTGGTGCACTTCCACGCCGTGGCGTGCGCGTACGCCGTGCGCTCCCCAGCGCTGGTTGCGGGCGTAATCCCACTGTTCGTCGCCGATGTGCAGCAATTGCGAAAGATCCTTGTCGGCCGACAGGATGATGCCGCGATGGCCCGCCTCGCGCGCATGCCGCAGCGCGGTGCCGATCAGATCGTCTGCTTCGTATTCGCTGTGCCCCAGGACATTCAGGCCCAGCGCGGCGCAGAGCGTCTTGCAGTGCGCGAACTGGCGCTTGAGTTCTTCCGGCGCCGGGTCGCGATTGGCCTTGTAGGCCGGGTACAGCGCATTGCGGAAGCAGGAGTCCAAGGCTTCGTCGAACGCGACCGCGATGTGCTTCGGGCGTTCGCGTTCCAGCACGTCCAACAGGAAGCGCGCGAAGCCCTGTACCGCGTTGGTGGGCCAGCCGTCGCGGTCGGTGAATTCGTCCGGCATGGTGTGCCACGCGCGGAACACGTAGATGCTGGCGTCGATCAGATAGACCGGCGCCGGTTCCGCGCGCGGTTCGCTGCCGTCAAGGTCGCGATCGAGGATGTCGTCGTCTTCAGCGGGTCCGCTCATTCCGGCGTCCAGTCGGTCAGCAGCGTTGCGGGATCGGGGCGTTCGCGTTCCGGGGCATCGGCCTGCGCCGTGCCGATGTGGATGAAGCCGGCCACGACTTCATCGTCGCCGATACCCAGCAGCGTGCGGATCCCGGGGTCGTAGGCGGCCCAACCGGTGAGCCACTGCGCGCCGAAGCCCAGCGCCTGCGCGGCCTGCAGCAGGGCGAAGCAGACGCAGCCGGTGGTCAGCAGCCGCTCCTGCGCGGGGATTTTCTCGTCCGGACCGAGTTTGGCGATCACGGTGACGATGGTCGGGGCGAACGAGAACCTCAGCCGGTCTTTTTCGATCACGCTGTCGGATGCATTCGGGTCGCGCGCACGACTGCGTGCGGCGAGCCGTTCGCCAAGACTGAGACGGGCATCGCCTTCGATGCGCAAAAAACGGAACGGCGTACGCTTTCCGTGGTCGGGGACGCGCGAAGCGGAGCGCAGCAAGCGCAACAGGGTCGAATGGTCGGGCCCGGGGGCGCTCAATTGCCGGCTCGGCACCGAGCGCCGATCATCGAGCGATTGCAATATTCGGCTTGGATGATTTGGGGATGAGGTCACAGACGGCCCACTGGCGTTTGAAGGATGGTAACGTCTGGCAGACCAGCCGCCTCCCATTCTCCCCCGAAAAGAATCACATGGACGATAACAGCCGGTTTTTCCCAGGCCGCTCGCCATTGGCGAGACAGTCCGCCGAGAAGACTTTCGAGTCGATCCGCCGCGATGCGGTGACCGCGCTCGCGGGCGTGCTCGCGGGTTTCTGGGGCGACATCGAAGAACAAGTGCGGCTCGCCGCCATCGCCAGCCACGAGAACAGCGCGATCTACGACGACCGGATCGCGATCCGGCTGTTGAACCAGCGCGCCTTGGAACTGGCGAACCGCTATCGCGAATCGCTGGAAACCGCATTCGACCAGTGGCGCAACCCGCGTCCGCGCGCGGTCGTCGACAACAAGGGCCTGAGCCTGATGTCCGAGGCCCAGCTCGAAGTGCATCTGTCCGGTCAGCAGATCGTCGAGCTGCTCGAACATCAGCTGATGCACCCGCTGTACGTGTTGCACCAGCGACTGGATTCGCTCGCCACCGCGCTCGGACTGCCGCGACAGGCGCCGGAAACCAATCCGCTGCGCCCGGACGTACCTGTCACCGCGCTGGTCAAACTGTTCAACGAAGACGATCTCACCCCCGAACTGCGCCGGCTGATCTTTCTGCAGTTGGAGAAGCGCCTGTCGAAGGTGCTGGACGAGCTGTACACCAAGACCAATGCGGTGCTGGAGCAGGGCTTCGCACAGCGCGACATGCCGATGGCGCCTTCCGGGCCCGCCATGGCGCCGCCGGCCGCCGGCTGGACTCCCGATGGCGGTCTGGTCGAAGGCCGTGGCCCGCAGCAGGGCGGTTTCCAGCAGGGTGGCTTTCAACAAGGCAACTATCAGCAGGGCGGACAGGCCGGCTACGGCCAAGCGCCGAACCTGCCTTGGGACTTCGGCGCGCAAACCATGGGCGGTGGCCAGCCCATGGCCGGTGGTCTGCTTGCCGACGGCAGCGGCCGGCCGCTGCGTTATCGCGAAGATGTCCATCAGCAGCTGCGCGCGTGGCGGCAGACGGTGCTGCGTCCCGGCTCGATATCGCCGTCCGCGGCATCCGTAGCCGGTGTGCGCGTGCTCGCGCCGCAGGAACTGCTCGGCATCGCCGCGATGCTGCAGGGCGACGATCCGGCGCCTTACGTCCGCGCGCTGGCCGGCGACGACAACCGTCCGTTGTCGGCGGTGATCCGCGACCAGATCGTCAGTGGTTCGCGCCAGCTCGGTTACGACCCCACCCAGACCCGCTTCAGCGAACTGGACGAGGACGCGATCGACCTCGTCGGCATTCTGTTGCAGACCCTCGCTCGCAGCCACGCGGCGTTGCAGCGCTCCCGCGCGCTGTACGGCCGCCTGGTGGCGCCGTACCTCAAGCTGGCGCTGAGCGACGACAGTCTGTTCGACCAGCGCACCCATCCCGGCCGCAAGCTGCTCGAAGCGCTCAGCGAAGCCTGCGACGGCAACACCGGCGACTCGCCGCAGGACCAGCAGACCCTCACCCATGCCGAATTGGCGGTGGGGCGCGTCGTCGAGGAATACCGCGACGACAAGGCCATCTTCGAGCTGGCCGCAAGTGAGCTGCGCGATCACCTCGACCAGCAGAAGCGGATGCGCGAAGTCGCCGAACAGCGTGCCGCCGATGCGGTCAGTGGCCGCGAACGCTTGCAGCATGCGCGCCGCGCGGTCGATGAGCTATTGGGTTCGCGCCTCGGCCAGCGTCCGCTGACCGCCGGGATCGCCGAATTCCTGACCAGTCACTGGCGCCACCATCTGGTCCAGACCTGGTTGCGCGAAGGCCCGAGCTCGGCCCAGTACCTGTCCGCGGTGTCGGTCGGCGAGAGCCTGATCCAGATCGATGCCGACGCCGCGCGCGCCGAGGGTGCGAAGGTCGCCGACAAGATTCTTGAACTGCAGGGGCCGCTCGGCCGTTGTTACGCGAGCTGCGGTCTGGATGCCGTCGCTGCCCGCGATTCGCTGGCGAAGATCGTGACCGCGCTGGCCTTCCCCGACCAACCCCGTGGACTGCATCCGGTGCCGGCGGAAGAATCCGCCGTCGAAGTCAGCGATGCGGCCAATTGGGGCGGACTGCGGGTGGTCGGCGGTACCGACACCATCGATTACGATCTGTCGATGGCGGCGCGCATGCGTCGCCTGCGGGTCGGCCAGAACCTGCGTCTGATCGAGGACGACGGTCGCGAAAGCGCGGCACGCATCGCATGGGTCAGTCCGTTGACCTCGCGTTTCCTGATCGTGAACCGCCGCGGCATGCGCAAGCTGGTGGTGTCGCCCGAAGAGCTCGCGGCGCTGGTCGGCAAGGGTCGGGTGAGTCTGCGCTCGTCCGAGGCGCCGTTCGACGAGGCCCTGCGCGACATGTGGCAACAGCTGAGCCAGACCCGCGTCGCCGTCGGCTGAGCCCGGAAGAGCGTTGTCCAAGGCCGTCGACGCGATCCGTCGGCGGCCTTTCTTTTTTGCGGTCGCGGCCGGGCCGTGAAGGCGGATGCACCTGCTACGATGCCGGCAACCGATGCGGATCGATGGGGAGCAGGCAATGGCGGAAGCAGGTGTGGACACAGTGACGGAGACGGCGGTCGAAGCCGTCGTGGCGAAAGTGGTCATCGGCGCGGTGCGCGAGACCGCTCCCGGCGAACGGCGCGTAGCGCTGACGCCCGAAACCTGCAGGAAACTCGTGGCTGCCGGCGTCAGCGTGCGCATCGAGCGCGGCCTCGGCGACGGCGCGCATTCGCCCGACGCGGCGTATGCCGATGCCGGCGCCGAAGTCGTCGACAGCGCCGATGCGGTGCTGGCCTCCGCCGATATCGTGGTCTGCGTGCAGCCGCCGTCGGCGCAGGCGATCGCTGCGATGAAATCCGGCGCGGTGCTGGTCGGCATGCTGCAGCCGCAGGGCGATGCCGCACGCGGTGAGGCCATCGTCTCGCGCGGCATCGTCGCGTTCCCGTTGGAGCGCCTGCCGCGCACCACCCGCGCCCAGGCCATGGATATCCTCAGCTCGCAGGCCGGCATGGCCGGTTACAAGGCGATGCTGATCGCGGCGCAGCTGGCGCCGCGCTTCTTCCCGATGCTCACCACCGCCGCCGGCACCATCCGCCCGTCGAAGGTGCTGGTGATCGGCGCCGGCGTCGCCGGTCTGCAGGCCATCGCCACCGCCAAGCGCCTCGGCGCCCAGGTCGAAGGCTTCGACGTGCGCCCGGAAACCCGCGAACAGATCGAATCGCTCGGCGGCAAATTCCTCGATCTCGGCGTCAGCGCCGCGGGCGAGGGCGGTTACGCCCGTCAGCTCACCGACGAAGAGCGCGCCCTGCAGCAGCAGCGCCTCGCAGACCACCTCAAGAATATCGACGTGATCGTCGCCACCGCCGCCGTACCCGGCCGCCCGGCGCCGAAGATCGTCAGCGCGGCGATGGTCGCCGGCATGAAGCCCGGCAGCGTGATCGTCGATCTGGCCGCCGAAACCGGCGGCAACTGTGAACTCACCGTGCCGGGCGACAACGTCGTACACGGCGGCGTGACCGTTTCAGGTCCGCTGAATCTCGCCAGCAGCGGTGCGATGCACGCCAGCGACATGTTCGCCCGCAATGCCTTCAACTTCGTGTCGTTGCTGTTGAAGAAGGACGGCTCGCTGCATTTCGATTGGAACGACGAACTGCTGGCGAAGACGGTCTGGCCGGAGCGCGCGGCAGGCTGATGCTTGCGGCGGTCCCGCGTGCGGGGACCGTCGTCGCGTGTTCGGCGCTATGCTTGTGGCCTGACGTAGGGGGCGTCGGCATATCCGCCCGAGGTTGTCGCGATCGGCGGAATTTCTTGTTCGCGGGGCGCCACCGGGTGACCTGCACAGCTAGAGGAGGTGCGTCATGCCCGATCCGACCGAGTATCCCAAGCCCCCTTCTCCCGAAGATGAGAGCCTGCGTCTGCAGGCGTCCGCGATGGCTGCCGTCTCCGTTGCGGATGTCGAGGCTGATGTCGAAGCGGAAGCGGAGGACGACGAGACCGAAGGCACGGCATCGAACAGCCCGTTGAGCGGTACGACGTCGAGCAGCACCTCAGGCAATGCATCGGGCAGCGCATCAAGCAGTACGTCGGGCGGCAGCGCGCGCGGCATCGACGAACATGCGATCGAGAAGTGGTCTGCGGAACAGCAGAAGGTCTTCAATTCGGTCAGGGAAAAAGTGCAGGAGATCGGCGTCGCCAAGGACGATGTGCAGCGCATCGCCGCCTACAGCGTGCTGCAGTTCATCGCCGAAAAGGACCGCAAACCCGATACCCGGGTCGATCGCGTTCAAGCGGTGAACGCCAATGGCGACACGATCGTGCGGATGGAGCACATGAAATACGGCGACCGCGAACCGATCTTCACCAACGATGTGCGCATGAAGGACGCGCCGGCGTTCGATCAGACCGCGGCCCAGATCGAGCAGGCCAATCAGCGGTTGAACACCAAATCCGCCGCCGAACAGAATATCGCCATGCACCAGCAGAACCAGGACAACAATCAGCAGCAGAGAATGAACGCGCTGCAGGCGACCGAAGACCAGGTCATGGCGCGGGTGCAGTCCTCGAACTCGGCGATCAAACGCTGATATCGAACGCTATCGACGACTGTCTTCGAATCGTTTCGAGTACACGACAACGGCGCCGAATGGCGCCGTTGTCGTATCCGGATATCGCCTGAGTCAAGGCGCAGCGCGCTGCTTACTGATCTGCTGGAGGCTCCCAAAGTTCGACTTTGTTTCCGTCGGGGTCGATAACCCAGCCGAACTTGCCGAAATCCGAGGGCTCTGTGTTGTCGATGACGTTGCAACCTTCAGTGCGCAATGTGGCGAGAAGCGTGTCCAGATCCGCCACGCGGAAGTTGATCATGAAGGATGCCGAGCTCGGATCCATTTTGTTCGTATCTTGCGCAAATGGGCTCCAAATGGTCATCCCCGGTGAGCTATCGGGGCCACCCCACTGGAATATGGCTCCGCCCCAATCGCTCACGTCCAGACCAAGATGATCGCGATACCAAGCGCTCAGGCGCTTTGGGTCCGGCGATTTGAAAAAGATACCGCCGATGCCAGTCACGCGCTTCATATGTTTTTCTCCAAAGATCGACTAATGCCTGTTCTGCGGTCTATCGACGGATTATTCCGCTTGCGATGCGCCGGCTGCAACGGGCGGCGCCTTCGCGGCCATCATCGCGTCGCGTTTTTTGCGGAACGGGTTGTTGGCATACCAGTTCGGCCACTTGTCGTCGAAGGCCAGCGCCAACCCGACTTCGTACACGGCGGCAAGATCCTGCATCGTGCCATCGAGTTTCCAGGTCGCCGCGTCGTACTGATCGCTGGGCTTGTGGTAATGGTTTTCGTTGTACATTTTCCCCGCCGCTTCGCCTGCCACCGTGCCGCCGTCGAGCAGATCGGTGCCGCCGTCGGGATACAGCGCCGGCACGCCGGCTTTGGCGAAGTTGAAATGATCGGAGCGGAAGTAATAGCCGCCTGCCGGGTTCGATTCCTCCACCATCTTGCGGCCCTGATGTTCGACGATCGGCTTGAGCACGTCCTCCATCTCGGAATTGCCCATGCCGACGACGGTGATGTCGCGGGTGCGGCCGGCCACGCTCATCGCATCGAGATTGATCACGCCGACAGTCTGATCCAGCGGAATGCTGGGATGCGCGACGTAGTACTTCGAGCCGAGCAGACCGGATTCCTCCAGCGTCACTGCGGCGAACAGCACCGAGCGTTTGGGCTTGGCGCCCTTGGCCAGCAGTTCGGCGATTTCCAGAATGCCGGCGACGCCGGTCGCGTTGTCGACCGCGCCGTTGTAGATATTGTCGCCCGGCTCATCGGGATGTTTGCCCAGATGGTCCCAGTGCGCCATGTAGACGATGGCTTCGTTCGGCGTTTCGCCGCCCGGCAGCAGCGCCAGCACGTTGCGAGATTCCTTCTCGGCGGTGGTGCTCTTCAGGGTGACGGTCGCCATCGCCGGCAACGGCATCGGCTTGAAGCCTCGTTTGCCGGCGGCCGCGCGCAGCTTCTCCAGATCCAGCCCGGCGTCGGCGAACAACGCCTTCGCCTGCTCGCCGGTGATCCAGCCCTGCAGCGGCACGCGCGGCGCCGGGTCGTCGGCCACGCGCAGGTCGTACTGCGCGCCGGACCACGAATTCTTCACCACGTCCCAGCCGTACGACGCGCCTTCGGTGTCGTGGATGATCAGCGCGGCGGCGGCGCCCTTGCGGCCGGCTTCCTCGAACTTGTAGGTCCAGCGCCCGTAATAGGTCATCCGGTTGCCGTCGAACAGCGTCGGATCCTTGGCGTGGAAGCCCGGATCGTTGACGAACATGACCACGGTCTTGCCCTTCACGTCGATGCCCGCGTAATCGTTCCACTTCTGCTCCGGCGCATCCACGCCGTAGCCCACGAACACCAGATCGCTCGCGTCGATCTTCACCTCGGGTTGCCCCGTACGCGTGCCGATCACCATGTCGGTACCGAACTTCAGCGTATGCGGTTTGCCTTTGACGTCGATGGTCATCGTCGTCGCTTCATCGGCGGTGGTTTCCATCATCGGCACGGTCTGGAAATAACTGTCGCCGTTGCCGGGTTTCAGGCCGATGCGCTCGAACTGCGCCTTGAGGTATTCGACGGTCTTGTCCTCGCCCGGCGTTCCCGGCGCACGGCCCTCGAATTCGTCCGAAGCCAGCACGCGCACGTGCTCGGCGAAATCGTCCGGTGTGATCGCGTCCTTGAATGCGAAGCCGGGCTCGGCCGGCGTTTCGACCACCGGCGCAGCAGGCGCTTCGGCGTCCGGCTTGCAGGCGGTGAGTGCGGCGGTGGCGGCAAGGGTCAACAGCAGAACTTTCGGGAACAGGATTGGCGGAGAACAGCGCATCGGAGGCTTCCAGACAAAACGGAAGCCGCGAGTGTACGACGTGCCCGGCTACCCGGGCGCCTGCCGGAGGGTGGGCGTCGGCTCGATCTTTTCTCCTCCCCTTGCGCGCAGCGCAGGGGGAGGTTGGGGTGTCGCTTCGTTCGCTGCGGGCCAAGAAGGCCCGCCCTACTTGTTGCCGACCGTTCCCGTGAGCCTCACCTGCGCGGCCATCACGATCACTCCTTCGGCGCAGTCGCCCCCTCATAGCGCACCGCCGTCGCGCCGGTGACCTGGCCGATCCGTGCGGTCTTGTGCACGTACAGATTCACTTCGCGCTTGAACACCATCGGGCCTTCCACCACGGCGTTCGGGCCGACGATGACCCGCAGCTTGCGTTGTTTGACGCTGACCGGCATCCAGTTGCTGGTGGGCTTCTCGACGGTGATGCCGCCGTGGACGAACGAACCTGCGCCGACGGTGATGTCGCCGTTGACGGTGCTGATGCTGCCGTGGACGTCGGTATCGACCAGGCCGATGGCGCCGTTGACGGTTTCGACACCGCGGGCGACATCGCTGCCGCGGTCGGTGAACACGCTGCCGTTGACGGTTTCGATGCTGGCGACGCGACTCTGTTCGCCCAGGCGGATGCTGCCGTTCACCGTTTCCAGCGAACCCGCCTTGCCCTTGCCATCGGCTTTGATGCTGCCGTTGACGGTTTCGGCGTCGCCGACATTGGCGCCGGTTTCCAGATGCACGCTGCCGTTCACTGTTTCGATATTTCCGGTGTTGGCGCCGGTTTCTACACGGATGCTGCCGTTGACGGTTTCCAGCGAATCGTAGGATTCGCCGGCATGCGCGGTGATGCTGCCCATGACTTTTTCGATGCTTTTGCCCGCGAATGCGTTGGGCGCGAGCAGGATGAGCGCGACGGCGGAGGCGAGGAGGATTCGGGACTGGCGCATGGTGGACCTCGAGTAATGTGTGCTCGTGAACGTGACCGGGCAGGTTCCGGCCCCGTGACGCGTAGGATGCGGGGGCTTCGCTACAATCGCACCTGCCCTTAGTCACAGCCCCGAAGGTCACATGTCCGCTGTCGCCCATCGTCCCAAGCCCGTCGTACTGCTGATCCTGGACGGCTGGGGCTATCGCGAGGACCCGGCCGACAACGCGCTGGCGCTGGCCGATCTGCCGAACTGGCGCCGGCTCTGGGCGCAGCGCCCGCATACGCTGATCCACACCGAAGGCCGCCATGTCGGTCTGCCTGACGGGCAGATGGGCAATTCCGAAGTCGGGCACATGAATCTCGGCGCCGGCCGCATCGTCTATCAGGACCTCACACGCGTCGATGCGGCGATCGAGGACGGCAGTTTCTTCGCCAACACCGAGCTGCGCGCCGCCTGCGCGGCGGTGAAGGCGTCCGGCGGTGTCTTGCACGTGATGGGCCTGCTGTCGCCCGGCGGCGTGCACAGCCACGAGCAGCACATGTTTGCGATGCTCGATCTCGCCGCGCGCGAAGGTGTCGCCAACGTCGCGGTGCATGCGTTCCTCGACGGCCGCGATACCCCGCCGCGTTCGGCCGAAGCCAGCCTGCGTGCGCTTCAGGCGAAGTGCGATGCCCTGGGCAATGCGCGTATCGCCACGGTCGGCGGCCGTTATTTCGCGATGGACCGCGACAAGCGCTGGGAGCGCGTGCGTCTGGGCTGGGACGCGATCGTCGATGCGCAGGCCGCGCAGCACGCGCCGGATGCGTTGACTGCGCTCGCAGCGGCCTATGCGCGCGGCGAGAACGACGAGTTCGTCGCGCCGACGGTGATCGAAGGCGCGCAGCCGATGCGCGACGGCGACGCGATCGTGTTCATGAATTTCCGCGCCGACCGCGCGCGTCAGCTCGCTGCTGCATTTGTCGATCCGGCATTCGATGGCTTCCAGGCGCGACGTCCGCAGCTGTCGCGCTTCGTCTGTCTTTCCGAATACGACGCCAAGTTGCCGGCGCCGCTGGCGTTCGCGGCGGACGATCTGCGCAACACGCTGGGCGAAGTGCTGGCTGCGCGCGGCCTGAGCCAACTGCGCATCGCCGAGACCGAAAAATACGCACACGTGACCTTCTTCTTCAGCGGTGGACGCGAAGCGGTGTATGCCGGCGAGGAACGCATTCTGGTGCCGAGCCCGAAGGTCGCGACCTACGACCTGCAGCCGGAAATGAGCTGTCCCGAACTCACCGCGAAGCTGGTCGATGCCATCGCGTCCGCGCGGTTCGATGTAATCGTGTGCAATATCGCCAATCCGGACATGGTCGGTCACACCGGCGATCTGCAGGCCGCGATCCTCGCCGCGCAGGCGGTGGATGTCGCGATCGGTGCGATCGAAACCGCCGTGCGCGCCGCCGGCGGCGCACTGCTGGTCACCGCCGATCACGGCAACCTCGAAATGATGCGCGACCCCGACACCGGGCAGCCGCATACCGCGCACACCGTCGGTCCGGTGCCGTTCGTTTATGTGGGGACGCGTGCGGATGCGCATCTGCGCAACGGCGGCGCGCTGCGCGACGTGGCGCCGACCATGCTCGATCTGCTTGGACTGCCGCAGCCGGCGGAGATGAGCGGACGTTCGCTGCTGGATGCGGGACCGGGCGCCGGATGAGCGCAGTCCTGCGCGCTTTCGTCGCGGTCGCGCTGCTGCTGGCACTGGCACTGTCATGGCCGCTGGCCGCGCAGCAAAGCACCAGTCGCGAAGCGCAGCGCAGGTTGGAGAAGATCCAGCGCGAGCTGAAGGATGTCGCGGCCGAGCGCCGCAGACTCGAAGGCCAGCGCGGCGCGGCCAGCCGCGAACTGCGCGCGGTCGACGAGCGCGTCGCCGATTCCAGCCGTGCCCTGCACGTGGCCGAGACCGAGCTCGCGCGCGAGCAGGATTCGCTGGCGCAACTGAATGCACGGCGCGAGGAACTGAAAACCCAACAGGCCGGGCAACGCCGGGAACTCGCCGCGTTGCTGCGCGCCGCCTATGCGCAGGGCGATCAGGCGCCGCTGAAAGTGATGCTGGCGCAGGACCGCATCGCCGACGCCCAGCGCCAGATGACGTATTACGGTTATCTGCAGCGTCAACGGCTGCAGCGTGCTGCGGCGTTGAGTGCCGAACTGGACGAACTGGCGCGGGTCGAGACCCAGATCGTCGAGAAACGCACCGCGCTGGACGCCGCCCGTGTGCGGCAACAGGCGCAGCTCGCCGCGCTCGCCCACGACCGCAAGGCGCGAGCGGTGACCTTGGGCGAACTGGAACAGCAGTATCGCGACCGCAGCGTTCGCGAGCAGGCGCTCGGCAGCGACGCGAAGGCGCTGCAGCAGGTGATCGGGCGGTTGCGCGCGGCTGCCGCGCGTGCCGCGGCAGAGCGCGCAGCGGCCGAACGCGCCGCGAAAGTCGCCGCCACGAAGGCCGCAGCGGCGGCCTCGAAAGCCAATGGCCCCAGATCCGCCAACGCCAGGGCGAATGGCTCGAAACCGGCCACCGCGCAGGCCAATCCGCCGCGTCAGATCGCCAATGCCGCGCCGGTGCGGGTCGGCGGGTTCGGCTGGCCGTTGTCCGGGAGTCTCGTCGCCGGGTTCGGCGGGCGCATGCCCGATGGCCGTGCCAGCAGCGGCATGTTGATCGCCGCCGGTCTCGGCACGCCGGTACATGCGGTGGCCGACGGCAACGTCGTCTTCGCGGAATGGATGACCGGCTACGGCCTGATCCTGATCGTCGACCATGGCGACGGTTACCTCAGCCTGTACGCGCACAACGAATCGTTGCTCAAGGACGTCGGCGCCACGGTCAAGCGCGGCGACGCGGTGGCGCGGGTCGGCAATTCCGGCGGACTGGAGCAGCCGGCGCTGTATTTCGAGCTGCGCCGCAACGGCCTGCCGGTCGATCCCGGCAGCTGGCTCCGGCGGCAATAAGCCGCTACGGTAGGCACTGCAGTCACGCAATGAACCCGCCGCAGTCTTCGCGGTCAGACCGTTCGATCCCTTCGCTGGAGTGTTCGATGTCCTCGCTTTCGTCTTCTTTGCGTTCCCCGCGCGTCTGGCGCTTGCCGGGTCTGTTCGCGTTCGCACTGTGCGTGCCGTTGACGATGGCGCAGGAGGTCAAACCCGAGGTCAAACCCGTCGATACGGCAGCGACGAAAAAAACCGACGGGAACGAAGCCAGCAAAGTGCCGCTGGAAGAAATCCGTCGCTATGTCAGCGTCTTCAATGCGGTGAAATATGCGTACGTCGAACCCGTGGAGGACCGCAAGCTGATGCAGTCCGCGATCCGCGGCCTGCTGCTCGATCTCGATCCGCACAGCACCTATCTCGTCCGCAGCGATGCGCAGGCCTTCGACGAAGACACCAACGGCGCCTACGACGGCATCGGCGTGGAAGTGCAGCAGCAGCCCGACGGTACCATCCTCGTGATCGCGCCGATCGACGACACTCCTGCTGCGCGTGCGGGCGTCAAGCCGGGCGATCTGATCATCGCGATCGACGGCAAAACGCTGACCCCCGAACAGATCGACAGCAACCCGCTGCGCGGCGAGCCGGGTAGCAAGACGGTGCTGACCATGCAGCGCGAGGGCGCGAAGAAACCGCTCGACATTACCGTGCAGCGCGAAACCATCCGCATCAGCAGCGTGCGCGGCCGGATGCTGGAACCGGGCTACGCCTACGTGCGGGTCAGCGCGTTCCAGGCCGATACCGCCACCGATTTCGCACAGCAGATCGACAAGCTTCAGGCGCAGGCCGGCGCGCTCAAAGGGCTGCGGGGGCTGGTTCTGGATCTGCGCAGCAATCCGGGCGGTCTGTTGACCTCGGCTGTGCAGATCGCCGACGACCTGCTGGAGAAGGGCGGCATCGTCAGCACCCGTGGCCGCAATCCGGTGGCCGATGCGACCTTCAATGCGACACCCGGCGACCGCATGCACGGCGCGCCGGTGGTGGTGCTGGTGGATGCCGGCTCGGCCAGCGCGTCGGAAGTGCTGGCCGCAGCGTTGCGCGACAACAAGCGCGCGCAGATCGTCGGCAGTCGCACGTTCGGCAAGGGTTCGGTGCAGACCGTATTGCCGCTCGACAACGGCGATGCGGTGAAGATCACCACCGCGCGTTACTACACGCCCAGCGGCAAATCGATCCAGGCCCGCGGCATCGATCCGGATGTCGTGCTCAAGCCCGATGGCGCTGTCAAATCGACGCAGGGCGGAATGATTTCCGAAGCGGACCTCCCGGGACACCTGCGCGGCGAACAGGAAGCATCGGGTGTCGGTATCGGCGATGTGCTCGAAGGCGATGCGCCGATCGCGGCCGCGCTCGCCGTGCTCAAAAAGCAGGTCGCGAGTCTGCCCATTCCTGCCGATCGACGTTGAAGTCGCGCGCAGACGCATCCGAAAACGGATGCTGGGCCAAAGGTCATGAGTGACTATCGGCCCGTACGCATTGCCGATCTTGCCCCTAGGATGCCAACGGTCGGCCCGCCATCGCGGGCCTCGCATCCGGGGACTTCACCATGCTCGCCATCCGCGATCTCAGCAAAACCTACGCCAACGGCGTGCGCGCACTCGATGCGGTGACGCTCGATATTCCGTGCGGCATGTTCGGTCTGCTCGGCCCGAACGGCGCCGGCAAATCCTCGCTGATGCGCACGCTCGCCACGCTGCAGGAAGCCGACAGCGGCACCGCGACGCTCGACGACGGCAAGGGTGGCAGCATCGACGTACTGCGCGACAAGGATGAGGTGCGCAGGCAATTGGGCTATCTGCCGCAGGACTTCGGCGTGTATCCGAAAGTCAGCGCGCTGGATCTGCTGGAACACTTCGCCGTGCTCAAAGGACTGACCGATCGCAAGCAGCGCCGCGAAACCGTCGATGGCCTGCTGCAGCAGGTGAATCTGTGGGATGTGCGCAAACGCAAGCTCGGCGGTTTCTCCGGCGGCATGCGCCAGCGCTTCGGCATCGCCCAGGCGCTCCTCGGCAATCCGCGCCTGGTGATCGTCGATGAGCCGACTGCGGGTCTCGATCCGCAAGAGCGCAACCGCTTCCTCAATCTGCTCGCCGAGATCGGCGAAAACGTCGCGGTGATCCTGTCCACGCACATCGTCCAGGACGTGACCGACCTGTGCCCGAACATGGCGATCATGGACAAAGGCAAGGTCCTGCTCACCGGTCGACCGGTGGATGCCATCGATGCGCTCGCGGATCGCATCTGGCGAAAACAGGTGCCGAAGGATCAACTCGACCGCTACGAAAAGAGTTTCGTGGTGCTGTCGACGCGGCTGGTCGCCGGCAACCCGGTGATCCATGTCTTCAGTCAGGACCAACCCGACCATGGCTTCGATCTTGTCGCGCCGGATCTCGAGGACGTGTACTTCCAGCGTCTGCGCCAGCACGCCAAAGCCGCCTGAGGATCACGCCATGTTCGAGTTCTTCAGATTCGAGCTGCGCCAGCAGCTGCGCTCACCGCTGCTGTGGATGATGGGTGCGCTGTTCGCCGCGCTCGCGTTCGGCGCGGCTGCGACCGACGTGATCCAGCTCGGTGGCGGCATCGGCAATGTCCATCGCAACGCGCCGATGATCGTCGTGCAGTTCCTGGGCATCTTCACCCTCATCGGCATGCTGTTCATCGCGATGTCGATCAACGGCGCGCTGCTGCGCGATTTCGAGCAGGGCACCGCTGAGCTGATTTTCGCCAGCCCGATCAAACGCCGCGATTACGTCGCTGGTCGGATCGCCGCAGCCGTGCTCGGCTGTCTGTTGATCTATGCGTTGATCGGTTTCGGCATCTTCATCGCCCAGTTCATGCCGTGGATCGATGCCAAGCGCCTGGGGCCGGTCTCGTTGTTCCCGTACGCATGGGCGTTCGCGGTCATCGTGCTTCCCAATCTGTTGTTCACCGCCGCGCTTCTGTCGCTGTTGGCCATCGTGACCCGCAGCATCCTGTGGGTGTATATCGGCGTACTCGGCTTCTTCATTCTTTCCGGCGTGACCGCGGTCCTGCTGCGCGATATCGACAATGTCTGGATCGCCACGCTGGCCGAACCATTGGGGATGCGCGCCTTCGGTCGCACCATCCGTTATTGGGCGGCGGAGCAGCGCAATACCCAATTGCCGGCGATCACCGGTTATATCCTCGCCAATCGCGCGCTGTGGAGCGGTATCGCGCTCACCTTGTTCGCGGCGTGTTTCGCACTGTTCAAGACCGAGCGCAGCGGCACCGCGCGCGGTTGGCGCCGTGCGAAAGCCCTGCCGGCGAATACGGATTCCGGTGTGTCCGCGCCTGCGGCGTCCGCCGCCAGAGCGCTGCCGAAAGCGTCGCCGTCGTTCGGCCCGGCCACCGGCTTCGCGCAATTCCTGCGTCAACTGCGATTCGACATGCTGGGCGTTCTGCGCGGGATCCCGTTCATCGTGATGCTGCTGTTCGCGCTGGCGAATTTCATCCCCGCTGCGATCTTCGCGGAGAGCATGTACGACACGCCGATCCACCCGGTGACCTCGCAGATACTGGCTGCGCTGCAGGGCGCCTACAGTTTCGTGTTGATCATCATCGTGCTGTTCTACGCGGGCGAACTGGTCGCCAAGGAACGCAGCGTCAAGATCCATGAAGTGACCGACGCCATGCCGGTGCCGAACTGGGTGCCGCTGGCGGCGAAATTCGGCGCGCTCGTTGCGGTCGTCGTCTGCTTCCAACTGCTCGGCGGCATCGTCGCGGTGCTGATCCAGCTCGGCAAGGGGCATGTCCAGCTCGAATTGCCGGTCTATGTCGGGACGCTGATGCTCAACAGTCTCGTCTTCGTGCTGATGGGCGGTCTGGCGCTGTGTCTGCAGGTCTTCACCAACAACAAGTACGTCGGCTATGCGCTGCTGGTGCTCGTGCTGATCGGGCAGTTTGTGCTGGGCACGCTGGACTACACCCACAACCTGTACAACTATGCCAGCGCGCCCAATGCGCCGTACTCCGACATGAACGGCTACGGCCACTTTCTGCAGGGCCAGCTGTGGTTCCAGGCGTACTGGGGCGTGTTCCTGCTGTTGCTGCTGTTGCTGTCCGCAGCGCTCTGGGTGCGCGGGGTGAGCGGCAGCATGCGCGAACGCCTGCGTCTTGCGCGCCAGCGCTTGAACGGCCCACTGGGCATCGCGACCGCACTGTCGGCGCTGGCGTTCATCGCCATCGGCGGCTATCTGTTCTGGAACACCAACATCCGCAACGAGTATCTGTCTCCGGACCAAATCCTCGATCTGCAGGCCAGGTACGAACGCGAATACAAACAGTACAAGGACCTGCAGCAGCCGAAGATCCTCGCGACCGAAATCGAAGTGGATCTGCGTCCCGAGACCCAGGTCATGCGCGCCAGCGGCACCTATCGTGTGCGCAACCCCTACACGAAGCCGATCACCGACCTGCATATCGGCATGAACGATGACAAGTCCCTGGTCAGCATCGACATGGGAGTCGCGTCGTTGATCAAACACGACGAAGCGCTCGGCTATCGTATCTACAGGTTGAAGGAACCATTGCTGCCCGGCGCCGAGCGCATCATTTCGTTCAAGGTCGAACTGGCGCCGGATGGCATCACCAACGGCACCGCGCAATTCCGGATCGTCGACAACGGAACGTTCTTCAACAGCACGTTCTTCCCGGCCTTCGGCTACAACGACAACGCTGAAATCCAGGACCGCAATGAACGACGCAAGCGCAAGCTCGGCGAGCCTCGGCGCATGCCGAAGCTGGAGGACCAGGCGGCGCGCGCCAATACCTATCTCACCGATGATGCGGACTGGATCGATTTCAAGACCACCATCTGCACCGCGCCGGACCAGATCGCACTGTCGCCCGGTTACCTGCAGAAGGAATTTGTCCGCGACGGCCGCCGCTGCTTCAGCTATGCGATGGATCGGCCGATGCTGAATTTCTATTCCTATCTGTCCGCGCGCTGGCAGGTGAAGAAGGGCAAATACAAGGACATCCCGATCGAGGTCTACTACGACGCCAAGCATCCGTACAATGTCGACAGGATGATCGAGTCCGTACAGAAGTCCTTGGCGTACTACGAGGCGAATTTCACGCCATATCAGCACCGTCAGGTGCGCATCATCGAGTTTCCGGGTTACGAGGATTTCGCGCAGAGCTTCGCCAATACCATTCCGTATTCGGAGTCCGTCGGCTTCATCGCCGATCTGCGCGGCAAGGATGCGGTCGATTACGTGTACTACATCACCGCGCACGAGATCGCGCACCAATGGTGGGCGCATCAGGTGATCGGCGCCAACATGCAGGGCGCGACGGTGCTGTCGGAATCGCTGGCGCAGTATTCGGCGCTGATGGTGATGGAGAAAGCCTACGGCCGGAGCAAGATGCGACAGTTCCTGAAGTACGAACTGGACCGGTATCTTTCTGATCGCGGCGGGGAGATCGTCGAGGAACTACCGCTGTATCGCGTCGAGAACCAGGGGTACATCCACTACCGCAAGGCGTCGCTGGTGTTCTACCGGCTGCGCGACGAGATCGGCGAAGACACCTTGAATCGCGCCCTGAAGAAATTCCTGCAGGACAAGGGCTATCAGCAGCCGCCTTACGCGACATCGGTCGAACTGCTCGACTACATCCGCGCCGAAGCGGGACCGCAGCATGCGTCCCTGATCGCGGATCTGTTCGAGAAGATCAGCTTCTACGACAACCGCATCGAAACGGCGACCGCGAAAAAACGAGCGGACGGCAAGTACGACGTCGTGCTCGATCTGCACGCGGCGAAACTCTATGCCGATGGCAAAGGCAAGGAGACGCCGGGCAAGCTCGACGACTGGATCGAAGTCGGCGTGTTCGCGCGCGGCCCTTCGGGGAAAGAAGCCGACGAGAAAGTGCTGTACCTCAAGCGTCATCGCATCACCAGCGGGCGACCGAAGCTGACCGTGGTGGTCGATGCGGAACCGTACGAGGCCGGCTTCGACCCCTACAACAAACTGATCGACCGCGTGTCTTCGGACAATCGCAAGCGCGTGAGTCTCTGACGAAAAAACTCCACGCCGAGATCGCTCGGCGTGGAGTTCGGGGCCACCTTTCGACGCCCGTGATCGTTTCAGTGGTCGTCGTGATCGGAGCCGCCTGCCTGGCCGCGAATCTCCCCGCCGGGGAAAAGATTGGTATGGACGTTGACGTAGGCCACACCGGCGCGGATCGCACGAATCAACTCCGCGAATTCGGTCGCGGCGATGCCTTGCCCCGTCGGCCCGATGATGTTGGCGGCGGTCAGTGTTCCGGTCATGGCCGCCGGCGACGCCCCGCATGTCGGTGCGCCGCCGGTGGGATCGGGATTGGTCGCGGTTTGGCACAGGAAGACGCTGATGCCGCCGTTGACGCTGCGCTGTCCGAAGTGGATATGCGACTGGCGCACATCGCCTTGCAGCCTTTGATACGACAGCTCGTAGGTGATGGTGCCGGCGGCCTCATTGATGCGGGCGCGGAAAAGGCCGCTCGCGCCTGACGAGACTGCAGGCACCTCTTCGTAGCTGCGCAGGCGGACGACGATCCTGTCGTCATCGTCGCGGGCGACGGCAGGGGTTGCGTACAGCGCGCCGCAGAACAGCACGCAGGGCAGCAGGGCATGAACGTTCATCGACGACTCCTCGGAATGGCCATCGGGCCGGAGATCAAATCTGAGAATGAGTTGCAATACGCTGAGCGAAAGCTAGGCCCAAGGACGTTTTCTACCCGTTAAGAACCTTGACCCGGGCCGGGTATTCCGACGAGCGGTCGGTCGTCGCGGTCGTCGCGGTCAGCGCGGTTTCGCGGGCATCGGAAACGGAGAAACCACGTTCTCGCCACTGTTGGCATCACGGATTGAGGACTGCCCTTTCTTTTCGACTTCCTCGACGCGGACGATGCTCTGCATCGGCAAGTGCAGGACTTTGGTATCGCCGAATTCGTCGCGAAGGCGTTCTTCGGTCGGATCGACCACGAGCCCTTCGTGCACATCGAAGACGAGATCGGCGACTTCGGTAAAGCCCCACAGGCTGCCGCTGTTCACCCGTCGCGCGTACAGCGTGTAGAGATTGCCGTGGTTGACGAAAGTGATCTTGTAGAGCGTCTTGGCCATGGCGGCATCATAAGCCTGAGCATCGGCGGTCGTGCGGATTCAGTACCCGCGACTGTGGCGCAGCCGGCGGGCGATCGCCGCGCGGGCGAGCAGAGCGAACAGCACGCCGAACAGAAAACCGGCGATGTGCGCGCTCCACGCCACCGCGCCAAAGGCGGGGCCGATGTAGGCGAACACCACTTGCAGGATCGCCCAGACGCCGATCAGCAGCGAAGCCGGTGCGCGGATGAATTCGAGGAACAGACCCAGCGGCACCACCACGCCGAGCTTGGCGCGAGGGAACAGCGCGAGATAGGCGCCGATCACAGCCGAGACTGCGCCGCTGGCGCCGATGACCAGCCGTTCCGGCGTACCGATCATGAAAATGGCGGCCAGATTGGCGATCGTCCCGCCCAGCAGGAAGAGTGCAAGAAAACGCCAAGGGCCCATCGTGCGCTCCGCCGGCAAGCCGAAGATCAACAGGAACACGAGGTTGCCCAGCAGGTGCGCCCAGTCCGCGTGCAGGAACATGGCGGTGAACAACCGCAGCCAGCGCTGCTCCGTCCACAGCGCGCGCCAGGTGTCCGCCGCTGCCGAACCGCCGGTCAGCGCGCCCCAGTCCTGCAACAGTGCGCGCTGGGTCGCGTCCGGTCGCGTGCTCGCCCACAGAAAGGCCAGCCACAGCGTGGCGAAGACCAGCGGGGTGGCCCAGCGAAGGCCGGATTTCTGACGGGTGGGAAGCTGAACGAACATGGCGTCTCAGGGTCGCGTAAATCGCTGGGAATGCCCATGAAAGCACGGGCTCCCGGAAAAAAGGGGGTTGTTAGCTTTGAGTTAACAGGCAAGGTATAGTACGTACGGCGTCGTACGTCGGGAGGGGGCTTCCGGCAGGAGCGGCACGGGCAGGGAAACAGGCCCGGTTGCGCGGCGCAGATCATCATCCTGTCCACGGAGACGCAAGCACAATGCAAACCCAGAATCGTTTCATCCAGATGACCGCGCTCGCGCTCGGCATCGCCGGCGCGCTCGCTGTCGGCCAGGCGCAGGCCTCGGGCTTCCAGCTGAAAGAGAACAGCGTCAAGGCAATGGGCCGCGCGTTCGCCGGCTCCGGCGTCGCCACCGGCGACGCATCCGTCGTCGTCAACAACCCGGCCACCATGACCTCGTTCGAGGGCACCACGATCCAGTCCGACATCACTGTCGTGGACCTCAATGCCAGCTTCGATGGTGGCGGTTTTGCCGGTACCGGAACTCCGCTGGCACGTCCGCTCACCGGCGGCGACGGCGGCAATGCCGGCAAACCGACTCCGATTCCGGCCATGTCGATCATCCACAAGTTCGACAACGGCCTCGCGGTCGGCGCTATGGTCAGCGCGCCGTTCGGCTTGAAGACCGAATGGGACAGAGGCTGGGTCGGTCGCTATCAGGCGCTCACCTCCGATCTCAAGACCGTCGATCTGACGCTCTCCGCCGCGTATGAAATCGTGCCGGACCGTTTCTCGGTCGGTGCGGGTCTCGTGTACGAGCGCGCCGAAGCCGAGCTGTCGAAGGCTGTCGATTTCGGCTCGCTGCTGGCGTTCAGTTCGGTTCCGGGTTTCGCCCCGCAATCGGCAGACGGTGAAGCCGTCATCACCGGCGACGACACCGGCATCGGTTTCATCGTCGGCATGAATTTCCGCCCGACCGACAAGCTGGCCATCGGCGTGTCGCACCGTTCCGAAATCGACCATGAGCTCAGAGGCAAGGCTGACTGGACCGTGCCGGGCAGTGCCCGCACCGTGTTCAACGGCATCGGCCGCAGCGCGTTGTTCAACGACGGCAAAGTGCTCGCCAAACTGACTACGCCGAGCGTCACCTCGGTCAGTCTCTCGTACCAGTTCAATGACCAGCTCGCGATCATGGGCGATTTCGCCCAGACCGACTGGCATTCGCTCAAAGAAATCCGCATCGATTTCGTCAATCCGGATCCCGATTCGGTCGAAGACTTCAGCTGGGGCGACACCCGCTTCTGGTCGGTCGGTGCGGAGTACAAACTGTCCGAAGCGTTCACGCTCCGCGCAGGTTATGCCTACGACGAAACGCCGACCACGTTCGCCACGCGCACTCCGCGTCTGCCTGACGAAGACCGCCGCTGGTATTCGTTCGGCCTGACCTGGAACATGAGCGAACAGATCGAGATCAACGCGGCGTATACCCGCATCGAGCCGGATGCTCCGAAAATCGGCATCAACGATTCGAGCCGTCATTCGCTGTTCGGCGAGTTCGGCAGCGACGTGAACCTGTTCGGCGTTTCCGGCCGCTACAGCTTCTGATCCGGTGTTGTCGTTCTAAGCAAAAAACCCCGCTTCGGCGGGGTTTTTTGTTGGGCGAACGAAATCGCTACGTCAGTGGCACCACTGCTGCTCGCAGGGAATGCCGTCGCCATCGCCGTCCATCTCTGTGCCCGGGCAGTTCTGCAGAACCTGGGTCGCATCCGCGCACGAGTGCATCTGCCCGCAGCGCGTGCGGCCGTCGCAGCGATAGCCCGGCGACGGAATCGAGGCAGGCGCATTGGGTTGCACTGTGGCCGGCGCAAGGGTCGTTTCCGCGCTGCGTCCGTGCAGGGCGTCGACGGCGACGGCGCGGTATTCGAGAAATTTCCGGTAACCGAACACCAGCCCGCCGATCAGCAGAACGCCGAACAACAGGGTGAAAAGCCCGCTGGGCGATTCCCGATGCGATTCGCGTCGGCGCTGCTTGCGATCATGATCGCGCGGCGTACGCGGTGTCGATGTGCGCGTGGGCATCGGCATCGAAGAGCGTCCGGATGGCGTCCGCTCAATCGGCGCAAGCGTGAAGTCGGCGCGTCCGAGCGGCATGTCGTAAGTGACGGTCTCGGCCTGTTTGCGGCCATCGGCGGCGGTCACGACATCGAAAGAGAGCGTATCGCCCACCTGCGGCTGCCGGCCATAACGTGGAAACGCCGTGATGTGGACGAAGATGTCGATGCCGCTGTCGCGGAGCTTGATGAAGCCGAAGCCCCGGTCCGCATTCCATTTGGTGAGAGTCCCCAGCGCTCGCATCGGTGCGTCTCCGTTCGCAACGTGACCGTTCCGGCGGCTCAATGCGCCGCGAGTTCCCGCAGGTAGAAGGTGTTGCAGCCGCCATGGCCGGTCGTGCCCATCGCAGCATCGATGCGGCGGAAGCCGCTGCGTTCGTACAGGCGCATCGCCGCATCCATGCCGGTGAGAGTTTCGAGATAGCAGCGGTCGAAGCCGAATTCGCGCGCGGCGTCGAGACAGCGCGCCATCAACGCGGCGCCCGCACCGAGGCCGCGAAGACCCGGCAGGAAATACATCTTGCGCAACTCGCAGGTACCGGCATCGCCGCCGGACAACGGTGCGATGCCGCCGCCGCCTTCCACGACCGCCTGTCCGGAAGCATTGTTGCGCTCGATCACGAAATACGCCGATCGCGGTTCCGCGTATGCGCGATGCATCCAGTCGACTTCCGGGTCTCCGATCGCGAAGCCGCAGCCGCTGGCGCCGAATTCCGGCATCACGCTGCGGATGATCGCAGCGACGGCCGCATCGTCGCGGGCTTCGATCGGGCGGATATGGAATTTCGGTATGGTCGATGTCGGCATGGATGGAAAAGATCAATGCGCAGGCGAAGGATGCAAGCCGCCCTGTTCGAGACGGCGTGCGAATTCGTCGGGCTTCAGGCCTGGCGCGAACAGGAAGCCCTGGGCGATCGGCACGCCGAGGCGCAGCAGGAACTGGCGCTGCGCTTCGGACTCCACGCCCTCGGCGACCAGCCCCAGGCCGAGGCTGCGGGCGATGCCAGAGACCGCCTGGCAGACCGCGACGTCGGAGTTGTTGTTCGGCACGCCTTCGACGAACAGCTGGCTCAGCTTCAAACCGTGGATCGGCAGCCGGCGCAGATAGTTCAACGCGCTGTAGCCTTCGCCGAAATCGTCGATGGTCAAAATCACGCCCATCTCGCGCAGATCGGCGAAGGTGCGCAGCGTGTCGGGGGCGTCCTCGATCAGCACGCGTTCGGTGAACTCGAGTTCGAGCGCGGCACCGGGCAACTGGAATTCGTCGAGGATGCGGCGCAATCTTTCGGCGAGATCTTCGCCGACGAACTGGCGATACGAGACGTTGACCGCTACGCGGACGATACCGAGTCCGGCATCGCGCCACGCAGCGACCTGGCGACAGGCCTCGTGCAAGACCCAACTGCCGATGCGCACGATGTCGCCGGTGGTTTCGGCATGACTGATGAAGCGGTCCGGGCGCAGTTCGCCGAGCAGATGGTTCTGCCAGCGGATCAGCGCTTCGGCGGCGACGATGCGTCCGCTGAGCAGATCGACCTGCGGCTGGTAGACGAGATGGAACTCGCCGTTGTCCGCGGCCCGCCGCAGATGGGTTTCCATCCATAGCCGGTCCGCCTGCGTCTGCGCCAGCGCGGGCGTGAACGCCTGCCATGCGTTGCGCGAGCGGCGTTTGCTGTCGTACATCGCGGCGTCGGCGTTCTGGATGAGCGACTGAGGACGTTCGCCGTCGGTGGGCGCACGGGCGATGCCGATGCTCGCGGTGATCGTGAATTCCTCGTTGTCGAAGCGGAAGCTGTCGGTCAGCGATTGCAGGATCGCGCCAGCGATGCGCTCGGGGCGCTGCTGGTCGTCGGCGAGATTGCAGACCACCAGGAATTCGTCGCCGCCGAAACGCGCGACCAGACCATCTGTACCGACCGCGTTGGCGATGCGCTGCGCGGCAGAGGCCAGCAGTTCGTCGCCTGCTGCGTGGCCGAGGACATCGTTGATGACTTTGAAGCGGTCGAGATCGACGTACAGCACCGCCACTGCAGCGTGCGTCGGGTCCTGCATCCGTACTTCGAGTTCGACGAGAATCGCGTCGCGGTTGAGCAGACCCGTGAGCGGGTCGGTGCGAGCCTGCACCCGCAGCGTCTCTTCGGCGTGCTTGCGCTCGGTCATGTCCTGCAGCGTGCCAACGATGCGCGATGCGCCCGGGTCGCCGGTATCCGCTTCGCCGATCACGCGGATCCAGCAGGCGTGACGGTCGCTGCGCAGATACTGAAGTTCCAGATCGAAGCTGCCGCCGGTTTCGATCAACCGGTCGATGGCAGTGCGGATGTGATGCTGGTCGGGGCCGTAGACGCCAGCGAGCATGTCGTCCATGGTCTCTGGCGCCGGAAGACGGCCGAGGATGCGCTGCGCTTCGCGGGTGAGATACAGCCGTTGGCGGCCGCGGTCCCATTCCCAGCCGCCGATATGCGCGAGTCCCTGGGCGCGGTCGAACAATACGTTGTCGCGCTTGAGCGTGGTGACATCGCTGAACATCGCGAACACGTACTGCGGGGTGGTGCCGCCGGCCTCGAACACCGGCACCGTCGTCACCGAGATCCACGACATCCGCCGGTTCGGCACGTAATACAGGCCGATCACGGTATTGCTGATGACCTGCGCGCGCTCCAGCGCCTGGGTCGTCGGCCATTCGTGGAAGGTCAGTGGCCGCCCGCGGGCGTCTACGACATTCCAGTTCTCTGGCTGCAGCAGCGTGTGCATGCTCTGTCCGGGCTCGGCGCCGATCGCACGATGCGCCGCCGGATTCGCCGAGATCACCTGCATGTCGCGATCGAACAGGATCACGCCGACGTCGATGGATTCGAGCAGCAACCGATAGCGCGTTTCCGCCTGCCAGCGATTGCTGAGATCGCGCGCCACCGCGACCATGACTTTCTTGCCTTTGTAATCGAAGCCGGCGGTATGCACCTCCACCGGAAAACGGGTGCCGTCGGCGCGCATGTTCGCCACTTCGACCACATAGGTTTCGCCGCGACTCAGCGCTTCCCATACCGGCACCATGTGGTCCGGGGGCAGATCGGGATTCAGCACTTCGATGGGTTGGCCGACGATCTCCGCACGCGAACGTCGATACGCGGCCATGCCGGCCTTGTTGAGATCGAGCACGGTGCCGTCCCAGGCGATGATGCTGACCGGGTCGGGCACGGCGTCGAACAGCGCGGAGTAGCGCAGGCGTTCGGACTCGGTGTCGGCGATGGCGCTGTCCAACGCGGCGTGGGCGCGATCGAGCAGCGCGCGGGTGTCGGCATCGAGCTCGGTGTTCTGTCGGGCCTGGTCCAGCGCGGCGAGGGTCTGCGTCATTTCGACGGACGGTGGCAGCGTGGGGTCGGGCCAAGTCTCAGTCATCGTGCCCGATCCGTGATGGGTGGCGTCCGCGCCTGGGTGAATTTGCTGCCGGTCGGTCGACCGAGTAGCTGTGCCAGCCAGCGCCCGGTGGCGCTGAGTGCGTCGAGGTCGATACCGGTGTCGAGGCCCATGCCCTGCAGCATATACGCCACGTCCTCGGTCGCGACATTTCCGCTGGCGCCTTGTGCGTACGGGCAGCCGCCGGTGCCGGAGACGGCGGCGTCGACCACGCGTACGCCCACTTCCAGGCAAGCAAGGATATTCGCCAGCGCCTGGCCGTAGGTATCGTGGAAATGTACGGCGAGCGCGGCCATCGGCACTTCGTCCGCGACCGCGCGCAACATCGCTGCGGCCTTGGTCGGCGTGCCGACGCCGATGGTGTCGCCGAGCGAAATCTCGTAGCAGCCCATGGCATGCAGGGCTTTGGCCACGCGCACCACGTCCGCCACCGGTACGTCGCCCTGGTACGGGCAGCCCAGCACCGTGGACACGTAGCCGCGGACTGCGATGCCGTCGCTGTTCGCGCGCTCCAGCACCGGTACGAAGCGTTGCAGCGATTCGTCGATGCTGGCGTTGATGTTCTTGCGGCTGAAAGCTTCGGACGCTGCGCCGAACACCGCGATCTCCTCCACGCCCACCGCGCGGGCGCGTTCGTAACCCTGTTCGTTCGGCACCAGCACCGGATAGCGCACGCCGGGCCGCTTCGCGATGCCGATGTAGACCTCGGCGGCGTCGGCCAGCTGCGGTACCCATTTCGGGCTGACGAAGCTGGTCGCTTCGATGCTGCGCAGACCGGTGGCGGAGAGGCGGTCGATCAACTCGATCTTCGTCGCCGCCGGTACCAGCGTCTTCTCGTTCTGCAGCCCGTCGCGGGCGCCGACTTCGACGATGCGGACGACGTCGCTCATGGGGCGGCCTCCGGCGGAAGCCGGCGCAGCGCCAGCGTGCCGCGTGCTTCGGTCATGCGGAATATCGCGTCGCCGCGCTTGCGCAGCAGGGTTGCGATGGCTTTGCGGCTGCCTTCGACGTAGGTGAATTTGTCTTCGATCTGCCGGCCGGTGGCTTCGTTCTTGGTCCCCGCCTGCAGCGCGATTTGCGGGTCGGGCAGCCACAGCAGGGCGCTGTCGCCATCGATGCGGTAGCGGGCCAGAAAGACGCTGCCCTTCGGCGCGTTGCGGATGAGATCGCCTTCCGCTGCCAGCAGACGATCCGCGTTGGTGGGGTTGAACACGAGGTAGCGGTCGTCGCCGAGCGTGAAACCAGCGAGCGTGGCGCGGTGGAAGCCGCCGGCCTCGTTCGGCCAGCGCAGCGTGCAGTCCGCTCCGATTTCGACCGTGTTGTTGAGCGGGCCATCCTTCACCGGCTGCCAGCGGCCCGCCAGCGCGGGATCGCAGCTCAGCTTCGACACGGGTGCGCGTTCGAAGGCGACGCATCCAGGCAGCAGCGACAGCGCAAGCAGGGCCATCGCGACGCGTACGATCATGGCGTCAGCACCACCAACGCGGTATCGGCTTCGACGAAATCGCCGACCGCCACTCGGATTTCGGCGACGGTGCCCGAGCACGGCGCTTTCAGCGCCAGCTCCATCTTCATCGCTTCCATCACCAGAATCTCCTGGCCGTGTTCGACAAGGTCCCCAACCTGCGTCTTGATCAGCACGATGCGGCCGGGCATGGGGGCCCGGGCGCGGTCGCTGGCGGCATCGGTCTGTTCGCTCGCCGGCTGATAGGCCGGCACCCGCACGAACCGCCAGCGGCGTTCGCCATCGTGGACATCCGCGCGCGCGAACGCACCGGAAGCGCCATCGGCATCCACGCGCATGCGGCGGCCTTGGCCATCGAAACGTGCGAACAGCATGCCATCGGCCAGTCCCGCGCCATGCACTTCGACCGCGCCATCGCCATCTTCGAAACGGTAGCCGCCGGCTGTACCGTGCGCGATCAGCGTATGGCGTTCGCTGCCGTCGTCCAGCACCAGACGCCGATGTCCGGCGTGGCCCAGACGCCAGCCGTCGGCGATGGCCCACGGTGAGCTGGGATCGCTGCTGATCGCTGCGGATGCGCGGGTCTGCGCCTCTTCGATCAGCAGCAGCGCTGTCGCCGCGGCCATGCGTGCAGCGCGCGCACGCCCTTCGCCAGCGGGCTTGGGCATGAAGGCATCAAGATCGCGATCCAGCGTGCCGGTGTCGATGGTCGCGTCGACGACGCTGGGGTGACGGATCAGGCGTTCGAGGAACGCCACGTTGGATTTCGGACCATCGATCGAGCACTGCGCGAGCGCGTCGCGCAGGCGTGCGAGGGCGCGCGGCCGATCCTCGTCCCACACGATGAGCTTGGCGATCATCGGGTCGTAGAAGATGGTGACGGTGTCGCCTTCGATCACGCCGCCGTCGATGCGCGTATGCGCGTCCGCTGCAGGCAGGCGCAGCCGGGTGAGCTTGCCCGAGCCGGGCAGGAAGCCCGCTTCCGGATCTTCGGCATAGAGCCGCACTTCGATGGCGTGGCCGCGCTGGACGATCTCATGCTGCGCTTTCGGCAGGCGTTCGCCAGCGGCGACGCGCAGCTGCCATTCGACCAGATCGAGCCCGGTGACGTATTCGGTGACCGGATGCTCCACCTGCAGGCGCGTGTTGATCTCCATGAAGTAGAACCGGCCATCTTGACCAACGATGAATTCGACTGTGCCGGCATTCTGGTAATCGATCGCATGCCCGGCTTGTACCGCCGCTGCGCCCATCGCTTCGCGCAGCTCCGGCGTGAGGAACGGCGAGGGCGATTCCTCCAGGACTTTCTGATAGCGGCGCTGCGCCGAGCACTCGCGTTCGTTGAGATGGATCACCTCACCGTGCGCGTCACCGAAAATCTGGATCTCGATGTGGCGCGGCTTTTCGACGTAGCGCTCCAGCAGCACGCGGTCGCGGCCGAACGCGTTGCGCGCTTCGCGCTGGCAGCTTTCGAGATTCGGCAGGAACTCCGCGGAGTTGCGCACGATGCGCATGCCTTTGCCGCCGCCGCCGTGCGCGGCCTTGATCATCAGCGGATAGCCGATGCCGTCGGCTTCGCGATGCAGCAGATCCGGCGATTGGTCTGCACCGGTGTAGCCGGGCACCACCGGTACGCCAGCGGCCTGCATCAGCTCTTTGGCGCCTGCCTTGCTGCCCATCTTGCGCATCGACGCGGCTTTCGGACCGATGAAGACGATGCCCGCCGCTTCCACCGTGTCGGCGAAATCCGCGTTCTCGCTGAGGAAGCCGTAGCCGGGATGGATCGCCTGCGCGCCAGTGGCTTTCGCGACTTCCAGAATCGCATCGCCGCGCAGATAGCTGTCCTGCGGGCGTGCGCCGCCGATGTGCCGCGCCTCGTCGGCCAAGCGCACGTGCTGCGCGTCGGCGTCGGCATCGGAATACACCGCGACCGTGCGAATGCCGAGGCGCCTGCAGGTGCGGATCACCCGGCATGCGATCTCGCCGCGATTGGCGATCAGGATCTTGTCGAACATCATCTTGTCGAACATCGTGCGCTGTAGGCTGCTCAAGCTTCGCCATCCCAGTAGTCGAGGCTTTCGCCGTGGCGGGCGAGATGGCGGAAGTCATCGGGGCCCGAGCCGGTGATCGCGTTCAATTTGCCCGAATCCGGGTATTCGCAGATTTCCGGAAACGCCATGGTGCTTACGGCGAGAAAGCGCAGTTCGTCGCTGCCGGTGTTGACGATTTGATGCGCGGTGTCCCGGCCGCCCGGCGGGCAGGCGATGACGTCGCCGGCGCGGATCGGGTACGTCGCGTCGCCGAGTTTCAGTTCGCCGGTGCCTTCGAGAATGAAGAACATCTCTTCGTTGACGCGATGCGAATGCTTCGGGAACGCGGCCTTGCCCGGTGCGATCGCAGTGAGGTTGTAGCCGAGTTTCTGCGCGCCGATGTGCGGGCCGATCGGGCCGATGCGTCCGCCGAAGCGCGCTGCCGGCATTTCGCTGCCGCGCTGGCGCGAACGTTCGGCCAGATCGATCATGTCGACTTCGGCGATGTTGAGGATGGGTGAAGTCATGTCATTCCGCCGCGCGGCAAACGGCTTCGACATTGTGGCCGTCTGGGTCGATGACGAATGCGCCGTAGTAGTCCGGGTGATAGTGCGTGCGCAGACCGGGTGCGCCGTTGTCGATGCCGCCCGCAGCGATAGCGGCAGCGTAAAAAGCATCGACCTGGGCCCGCGTCTGCGCGGTGAATGCGATGTGCATGCCACGGCCGGCTTGGCCGGTGCCCACGCCGACCCAGAACTGAGGTCGGCCCGGCGGGCCGAAACCGCAGCCCTCGTAGCCGCCGGTCATCTCGCGGGTCACCTCCATCACAATGGCGAAACCCAGCGGCGCCAGCGCCTGTTCGTAGAACGCACGGCTGCGCGGGTAATCGGCGACCGTGAAACCAAGATGGTCGAGCATGGCGGATTCCTCAAAGGATTCAGGGGAAGGAGTCACGGTGCCCAGGCGGGTTTGCGCTTTTCGAGGAATGCGATCAGACCTTCCTGACCTTCGGGCGAGACGCGCAGGCGTGCGATCAGGTCGGCGTTCTCGCGGTCGAGCTTGTCGCGATCGAATTCGATGTCGACGCGCCGCACCAGCAGCTTCGCGTGGCTGGCCGCCAAGGGACTGGCCTTGAGCAACAGATCGATCTGATTTTTGATCGCAGCGTCCAAAGCATCGGCAGGCACCACGGCGTGCAGCAGACCGATCTGCTGCGCCTGCGCGGCATCGAACTGTTCGGCGGTGGCAAACCAGCGTCGCGCCTGTCGTGCACCGATCGCGGCGATGACATAGGGCGAGATCACTGCCGGCAGCAGCCCCAGTTTGCTTTCGGTCAAACCGAATTTCGCATCGTCGCTGCCGATGGCGATGTCGCAGCAGGCGATCAGGCCGACGCCACCGCCGAAAGCCGCGCCGTGAACGCGGGCAATGGTCGGGTGGGGCAGGTCGTCGAGCGTCCGCATCAGGCGGGCGAGCGCCAGCGCATCGACACGGTTCGCCTCTTGGCTGGCGGTGACCATGCTGTGCATCCAGTTCAGATCGGCGCCGGCCGAGAAGCTCGGGCCTGCGCCTTCCAGCACCACGACCCGGACGGTCTTGTCCGCACCGATGGCGACCAGGGCGGCAGTGAGACTCGCGACCAGTTCGGCGTCGAAGGCGTTGTGCAACGCAGGCCGATCCAGGCGCAGATGGACAACGGCGCCATTTCGGTAGTGCTTCAGCGAGTCGGTCATATCCCTGATCCTGGCCGTGGTCCGCAATGCGAAGATATGAATGATATCCGCTCGCCCGAAGAGGGCGGAATTTGATCTGTGTCGATCCGGCGGTGGGCGGCATGGTATAAGATGAGAACAATTCCTATTTGGAGCGACTGACTTGGGAATGCTGATTTGGAACGGTCCTTGAAATTGACCGAATTGACACGACGGGTCGAAGCCCGGGTGGAATCCGTGCAGGACCTGGCGCCGAACGATGCCATCGCACGGCGCCTGCGCGAGCTGGGATTTGTCGCGGGCGAGCGGGTGGAGGTGGTCGCGACCGGGCCGTTCGGCGCAGACCCGCTGCTGGTGCAGATCGGGTTCACCCGGTTCGCCTTGCGTCGCAGTGAGGCGGCTCGGGTCATTCTGTGTGCGGAAGCGTCGTCGTGAGCGGGTCTTCCGCACTGCCGCTTCGACTGGCGTTGGTCGGCAATCCCAATTGCGGCAAGACCGCGCTGTTCAACCTGCTGACCGGCAGCCGTCAGAAAGTGGCGAATTACGCCGGTGTCACCGTCGAGCGCAAGGAAGGCCGATTGCAGACGCCGGCCGGACGGACGTGCGTGCTGCTGGATCTGCCCGGTGCCTACAGCTTCCATGCCGCCAGCCTCGATGAGGCTGTGACCCGTGACATTTGCCGCGGCTTCTATCCGGGAGAACCCGCGCCGG
Organism: Lysobacteraceae bacterium; assembly: GCA_040079515.1. Taxonomy (GTDB): domain Bacteria; phylum Pseudomonadota; class Gammaproteobacteria; order Xanthomonadales; family Xanthomonadaceae; genus Lysobacter_I. Next base: position 116,577 of record JBEBKD010000005.1, on the reverse strand, counting down.
ATCTGCTGGTCTGCGTGGTCGATGCCACCAACCTGCGTCTGCACCTGCGCTTCGCGCTGGAAGTCCGCGCGCTGGGCAAGCCGATGGTGATCGCCCTCAACATGATGGATGCCGCCAAACGTCGCGGCATCGAGATCGATCCGGAGGCGCTGCAGCGCGAACTCGGGGTGCCGGTGGTCGAGACCGTGGCGGTGCGTCGCGATGGTGGCCAGGCTTTGCTGGCGCGGCTCGATGGAATGGCCGACCGACTGTCTTCGCCCTTGCAGCAGGCCTCGGCGGCGATCGGTGCCGGATCCAGCGAGGCCAGATCGAGCGCGGAACAGCGTCTGCATGAGGAAACGCGGCGCCTGCTGGCGCTGGCGGTGCGCATGCCCACGCGTACCGCCAGCGTGGACGACGCGCTCGACCGCTGGCTGTTGCATCCCGTCGTCGGGCTGTCGACGCTCGCGGTGGTGATGTTCCTGATTTTCCAGGCGGTGTACGCGTGGGCTGCACCGCTCATGCACGGAATCGATGCGGCGACGATGTGGCTGGGTCACGCGCTCGGCGCGCGCATGCCCGAGGGACCGCTGCGAAGTCTGCTGGTCGACGGCATCATCGCCGGCCTCGGTGGCGTGATCGTTTTCCTGCCGCAGATATTGATCCTCTTCGCGTTCATTCTGGCGCTGGAGGAGTCCGGCTATCTGCCGCGTGCGGCGTTCCTGCTCGACAGGGTCATGTCGAAGGCCGGTCTGTCCGGGCGCAGTTTCATTCCGCTGTTGTCGAGCTTCGCCTGCGCGGTGCCCGGGATCATGGCCACGCGCAGCATCCAGGATCCGCGCGACCGCCTGGCCACGATTCTGGTCGCGCCGCTGATGACCTGCTCCGCACGATTGCCGGTATACGCGCTGCTGATCGGCGCATTCATTCCGCGCCGCGAAGTGTGGGGCATCCTGAATCTGCAGGGTCTGGTGCTGTTCGGGCTGTATGCCGCAGGGATCATCAGTGCATTGCTGGTGGCCTGGGTGATGAAGCGCTGGCGTCGCGACAAAGGCGAACATGCCCTGTTGCTTGAATTGCCTTCGTATCGCCTGCCGAACCTGCGCGATCTGATGATCGGTCTGTGGGAACGGACGATGATCTTTCTCAAGCGCGTTGGCGGCATCATCCTCGCGCTGACCATTCTGCTGTGGTTCCTGCTGTCGTTCCCGGCAGCGCCGGCTGGCGCGATCGGCCCAGCCATCGATTACAGCTTCGCCGGTCGCATCGGCCACGCGATGACGACGGTGTTCGCGCCGCTCGGTTTCGGTTGGCAGATCTGCATCGCGCTGATTCCCGGCCTCGCGGCGCGTGAAGTCGCAGTGTCGTCGCTGGCGACGGTCTATGCGTTGTCCGCGACCGACGACGCCGCCGCCGCGCAGGCACTGTCGCCGCTGATCTCGCAGGACTGGTCGCTGGCGACGGCGTTGTCGCTCCTCGCCTGGTATATCTACGCGCCGATGTGCATCTCCACGCTCGCCACGATCAAGCGCGAAACCAATTCATGGAAGCAGATGGGCACGGCCGTGGTCTACCTGTTCGCGTTGGCCTACATCGCATCGCTGGTGACCTATCAGCTCGCGGTCGCGATGGGGGCGGGTTGACGATGTCGCCGCAGTTTTCGCTGACGCTCCAATACATCGTCATCGCGTTGGCGGTGACGATCAGCGCGTGGGTCGTATTGAGCAAGCAGTTTCCCGATTTCGCCCGGCGGTTCCGGGTCGCACTCGCGCTGCTGCTGGTGCGCGAAGGCCGGCCCGGATGGCTGCGCACGCTTGGAAGACGCATCGCGCCGCCGTCGAAGGGCGGTGCCGATGCCTGCGGTGGCTGCAACGGCTGCGATCCGGGCGGTTAGAGACAGCCGGCCTGTGCGTTGCGGAGGCGCAGTGTCGCCTACGGCGCACCGTTTCACCGCCCGGCCGACTCTATGGTGCTGTTGGGCGGATGCGCGGGACCGGCGTCCGCTCACAGGCCCTGCATCCGTTGCAGGCGGTCTTGCGTAACTCCACTGCCCGACATCGATGATCATCGCCATGCGAACCATGAAACCCCACCTCCACGCCGACGCTCCCGCCCATCCCGCGCGCCGCGGGTTCCTGCTCTCCTCCACGCTCGCCTGCGCTGCGGTTGCCCTTGGCTGCACGCGTCAGACCGAGGCTGCAGCCAAAGCTACGGCCGCGCCGAAAAATGTCCGTATCGCCGAATTCTCCAATGCCGGCAAGCGGCTGCAGGTCGCGACGTTTCCGAAAATGGTCAAGACCGAAAAGGAATGGCGCAAACAACTCTCGCCCGCCGCCTTCCAGATCACCCGTCAGGCAGGTACGGAACGTCCCTACAGCGGCAAGTACGTCGACAATCATGCTGCCGGCGTTTATCGCTGTATCTGCTGCAACACCGCGTTGTTCGATTCGAAGACCAAGTTCGAATCGGGCACGGGTTGGCCGAGCTTCTGGCAGCCGATCGCACCCGAGAATGTCGTCGAAGACAGGGACGTGTCGTTCGGCATGGTGCGCACCGAAGTGCTGTGCGCGCGCTGCGATGCGCATCTCGGGCATGTGTTCGACGACGGTCCGCAGCCGACCGGGCTGCGTTATTGCATGAATTCGGTAGCGCTGTCGTTCGTCGCTGCGTCCTCCGCCTGAATCTCCGGAAAAACACCATGAAATCAGCACATTCCATCCGCAAAGTCGCGCACGGTCTTCTGCTGCTCGCCGGTATTGTCGCGACCTCGGCCTGCGTCGCCAGCAACAAGCCCATGGCGTTGCCCGACGCGAAGATCGATGCGCCGCGCACACCGGGCAAAGAACAGGTTGCGGTCTTCGCCGGCGGTTGTTTCTGGGGCATCGAAGCCGTGTTCGAGCACACCAGGGGCGTGAAACGCGCCGAGTCCGGTTATGCCGGCGGCAGTGCGTCCACCGCGCAGTACGAACTGGTCGGCAGCGGACGCACAGGGCACGCCGAGTCCGTGCGCATCGTCTACGACCCGGCCCAGGTGAGTTACGGCCAACTGCTGAAAGTGTTTTTCTCGGTTGCGCACGATCCGACCCAGCTCAATCGCCAGGGTCCCGACCGCGGCACGCAGTATCGCTCCGGGATATTCACGACCAGCGAGCTGCAGAAGAAGATCGCGACGGCCTACATCGCCCAGCTCGATGGCACCAGGCGATTCGCGCAGCCGATCGTCACCAGGGTCGAGTCGTTGAAAGCGTTCTATCCCGCCGAGGACTACCATCAGGACTATGCCCGACTGAATCCCAACGAGCCTTACATCGTCATCAACGATGCGCCGAAGGTGGTTGCACTGCAGAAGTTGTTGCCCGGGTTGTACAGGGCACATTGAGCGGCCAGCGCAGGCTCGATAACGCGTATCCCTGACAAGGCTTTGCTTCGCCCGGGGCGCGGCACCGGCTTCAATGCTTTCGCGGTTTCGCGCCCTTGGCCTCGAACACTTCCACCGAGAGGGTGAAGCTGCGTTCGTCGCCGGCATGCATCGCACCGACGCCGACAACCTGACGGGTCACCTCGTTTCCGCGATCGTCGCGGATCACCAGCACGACGGAATACTCCCACGGGTCGCCACCCGCCGGGTGGCGAATGGTGCCTTCGACCTGTAGCGGCACCTGCGCCGGCTTGGCCGGGTGTGCGTCCGAGTCGTAGCGCAGGTAGTGCTTGCACGCGGGGCAGATCACCGCGCTTTCGAGGATTTTCGCCTTGCAGTGCGGGCACTCGCGGGTGGCGCCCGCGGTGCCCGGGCGCGTGCTCATGACTCGGGCGTCGGTTCCGCTTTGCTGCCCGATTTCTGGGTGCCGCTGTTTTCCCAGCCGCAGTCGATGTGTCCGCGGATCTTCGAGCCGGCGGCGACGGTCAACGTGCCTGCCTTGAGATCGCCGATCACCACCGCCGTATCGAGCAGTTCGACCCGTGCGGCGGATTCGACATTGCCTTCAAGCTCGCCGGCCAACGTGACTTTCTTCGCGCGCACGCTGCCATTGAGCTTTGCGCCGCGTTCGAGGGAGAGATCGCCCTGCACATTCACGTCGCCTTTGAACTTGCCGGCGATACGGACATGACCGGAGCCCTCGATCTTCCCTTCGATGGTGAGATCGGCGGCGATCAGCGACTCCTTGGCCGCGGGCGCGGCGGCGGGTTCGGGCGCGGCTGTGGTGCGCGGGAAGGTCGCCGGCGCGAAATCGGTATTCGCGGGTGGCGCGGATGCTTCGCGTGCTGCGAAGCTCGGCGTATCCGCCACAGCGGGTGCGGCGTCTTTCTTGCCGGTGTTGGATTGATTGAAGATGGCCATGCAGGAAACTCCGGATACGCCGATGGCGACGGCAGGACTGTCCACCATATCGCCGTCGCCGACATCACGGTGTGACACCGGCAGCAGAATCGTGGCCGTTCTCCCTGTCGACTTTTCGCATTCAGCTTTCCGGTGCGGTGCGCTGTTTGCGCAGATCCAGGGTCCACAGTGCCACCGCCGAAGCGCACATCCCGCCGACGACCACATGCGGCGCGCTGTCGAGCAGCGCCAGGCCGGGGCCGAGCAACACGGCGATGCCGAGCGCGTACCAGATCGGTCTGCGTGGCGCGAAACCGAACAGCGGGCCGTTGCGTCGGCGGTAGCGGTGCCAAGCCAACAGGAAAGTCGACATCGCTGTGATGGCGGCCGCGATGTCCCAGTCCAGCGCCAGGTCCAGCGCGAGCGCGAACAGCGCGAGCATGGGAATCAACGCCCGGCGCACACGACCGTAGCGTTCTTCTTCGTCTTCCGGCAAGCACTGCCACTGCAGGCATGCCTGCCCACCGACCCACGCGATCCAGCCGACGAACATTCCGCCGAATACGGTCGCCCCGGTCTTGGTCGCTGCAGATGCGTGCAATTCCGCTTCCGGCGCCATCAGTTTTACCAGCAGTACCAACAGCATGGCCAGCGCCGAATACGCCACACAGCGTGCCGCGCCGATCTGCAGTCGGGGTCCGGAGATGCGCGAGCGATTTCCGGCGGCATCCCAGAACGCGACCTGCTGTGGATCGATCGGCGGAGGCAGATCGTCGATGTCGCCGAAGTCGAGTCGATACAGAAACCTGCGCACGGCCGATGGATACATCGGCATCAGGCCAGCGTATGTCGCCTGTCCGACAGTCAATGGGCGACGGAGTTGTTTGAGTATTCGTCTGGTCTGGCGCATATCGGCGGCGAAACTGCCGCCATCGGGTTGGCCGCGTTGCGCGAGTGCGTGCAATTGCACTGTCCGGATCTCCCACGCCAGATGCATCCGATGACGCAGCCGTTGCATGGTATAGGCGTCATAACCGGAGTGGAGGTCGAGCAGCCCGAAAAACTCGGCCAGTACGTCGAAGCGACGGGCTTCGATCGCCGGCCGATGCTCGTGCAGATACGACATCAGCCATTGCGCGATCTGCGCCTTGTGCCGCAGCGACCAGAGGACAGGCTGTGCGTTGAGCCAATCCAGCAGTTCGCCGTCGCGACCGTGCGCCGCAACCGCGACGCAGTCGTCGAAGAAGGCGCCAGGATCGAAGTCGACGGTGTCGGCGGACAACAACCCTGAAGATCGATCGCTTTCGGTCGCGTCGCTGTCCGTGACGTCGAACGTGCGACCATCCACGCCGTCGCCCGTATCGTCTGGCGGCGACTCCAGCATGGCGAACAACGCGTCCGCCGAGAGGACCTGCGTGATTGCGCCGAGCGGCACTTCATCTTCGGATACATCGGCCTGCGTATCCGCTGCCGATGCGATCGACAGCGGTGTGGCCGCATCGTTCGATCGCGACTGCACCCATGCCAGCGCGGCCTGATACGTCGCATTCAGGCGTTGAAAGCCTTCCGGGTCGGTGTCCGGACGGGTTGTCTTCAGGCGCGCGGCATACGCGCGCTTGACCGCACGCTCATCGGCGTCGGGCCCCAGGCCGAGTTCGCGCAGCACCCGGCTCATGCCTGCGCTTCCAACGCGTCGAGCGCCTCCACCAGCTGGTCGCGATGCTGTGCGATCCGCGCCACGTCCTGGGTATCGAGGATCGCGCGGAACTGCATGATCCAGTCCTGCAGCTGGTTGCGTTCGTGCAGGAACTCTTCGTACAACCGCTCCGCGCGCGCCAACACCGCGATGTTTTCCTGCTGGTTGCGCGGGTGGACTTTAAGCTCCGCCAGCGCCGCGAGTCGTGCGCGGATTTCTTCCGGCGTCAGCAAGCCCGGGTTCTGTTCGAGCAGCAGTTCGTGTCGTCGCTGGGTCGCGTGTTCCGTCACTTCCACCTGCAGCAGACCGTTGATGTCGTAGGTGAAGCGCACGGTGACGCCGTTTTCGTTGTAATTGCGGCGCTTGTCGAGATCGAGCGTGATCTCGCCGAGTTTGATGTTGTTCGCGACCAGCGGGTTCTCGCCCTGGAAGATATCGATGGTCAACTGGTGCTGCTGTTCGTGCATCGGATAGAACACATCTTCGCGACTGATCGGTACCGTGCTGTTGCGCAGGATGATCGGATGGAAGTAACCGTTGTGAACCTGACCGTTCGGGTCGCGGTGCCCGATTTGCGTGCCGAGAGTGTACGGACAGACATCGGTGAGGATGATCTCATCGAGCTTCGCGTCGCGCGACTTCAGGCCGGCGGCGACGCTGGCACCGAGCGCGATGGCCTGGTCGGGATTGACGTGCCGCAACGGCAAACGACCGAACATGCGCGACACCAGCCGCGCGACCAGCGGCATGCGGCTGGCGCCACCGACCAGCACGATCTCGTCCAACTGCGCCGGCTGCAGCTTCGCGTCGCGCATCGCGCGCTCGATCGGCGCGCGCATGCGCTGCACCAGCGGCTCGCACAGGCGCGCGAAGCGCTCTTCGTCGATGCTCCACGTATAGCTGTTGTCTCCGATCGTGATCTGCAGCGGAGCGACTGCGGAGCCACCCAGTTCGCGTTTCAGCACTTCCATCCGGCGCCGGAGCTGGCCGTACTCCGGCGCGCCGATCGCTTGTTTTCGCAGCGCATGCTCCTGCAGGAACGCCTCGACCAGCGCGTCGAGGAAATCTTCGCCACCGAGGAAATTGTCGCCGGCGCTGGCGTGCACTTCAAACACGCTGTCGAAGGATTCGAGAATCGACACGTCGAAGGTGCCGCCGCCGAGATCGAATACCAGAAAACGACTTTCCTGTTCCCGGTTCTGCAGTCCGTAAGCCAATGCCGCAGCGGTCGGTTCGTTGATCAACCGTTCGACGCGCACGCCTGCCAACTCGCCCGCGCTGCGTGTGGCCTTGCGCTGGGCGTCGGAGAAATACGCAGGTACGCTGATCACGGCCTCGGTGATCTTTTCGCCAAGTGCGGCTTCGGCATCGGCCAGCAGTGAACGCAATACCAGCGCCGACAGTTCCTCGGGCCTGAAGTTGCGATCGCCGAGCCGGGTCTCGCGCGACGATCCCATCCAGCGCTTGAACGACGCGACCGTGCATTCAGGATGGCTGATCAGGCGATCGCGCGCCGCCTGTCCGACCAGGACGGTATCGCCGTCGACGCTGACCACCGATGGCGTCAACAGATCGCCAAGCGCGTTGGGGAAGAGTCTGCTGCCTTGTTCCGTATAGGCACCAATCAGGGAATGCGTGGTGCCGAGGTCGATACCGACGATCATGCGGTGGTCTATATTTGAAAGGATTACATCCGGAACACGCCGAAGCGCGCCGGTTCGATGGGGGCATTCAATGCTGCCGAAATGCCCAGCCCCAGCACGCGCCGGGTGTCGGCAGGATCGATCACGCCGTCGTCCCAGAGCCGAGCGGTGGCGTAGTAGGGATTGCCCTGGGTTTCGTACTGGTCGCGGATCGGCGCCTTGAAGGATTCTTCTTCCTCGGGCGTCCACGCCCTGCCTGCGGCTTCGATGCCGTCGCGACGCACGGTAGCGAGTACGCTCGCGGCCTGTTCGCCGCCCATGACGCTGATCCGCGCGTTCGGCCACATCCAAAGGAAGCGGGCGCCGTAGGCGCGGCCGCACATCGCATAGTTGCCGGCGCCGAAACTGCCGCCGATGACCACGGTGAATTTCGGCACACTGGAGCAGGCCACGGCCGTGACCATCTTCGCGCCATCTTTCGCGATGCCCGCGTTTTCGTATTTCCTGCCGACCATGAAGCCGGTGATGTTCTGCAGGAACACCAGCGGAATACCGCGCTGGTTGCACAGTTCGATGAAGTGCGCGCCCTTCAGCGCGCTTTCGGCGAACAGGATGCCGTTGTTGGCGATGATACCGACCGGATAACCGTGCAGATGCGAGAAGCCGGTGACGAGCGTCTTGCCGTAGCGCGCCTTGAATTCGTCGAAGTCCGAGCCGTCGACGATGCGCGCGATCACTTCGCGGATGTCGAACGGGCGTCGCGTGTCCTTCGGCACGATGCCGTACAGCTCATCGGCGGAATAACGGGGTTCGGCGGATGGACGTATCGCGACCGGCAGCGACTTCCTGCGATTGAGATTGCCGACGAGATTGCGCGCGATCTGCAGCGCATGGCGGTCGTCTTCGGCGAAATGATCGGCCACGCCGGAGATGCTGGTGTGCACATCGGCGCCGCCGAGCGCTTCCGCATCGACGATTTCGCCGGTCGCGGCCTTCACCAGCGGCGGGCCGCCAAGGAAGATCGTGCCTTGCTCCTTCACGATGATGCTCTCGTCGCTCATCGCCGGCACATAGGCGCCGCCGGCGGTGCAACTGCCCATCACCACCGCGATCTGCGGAATGTTCTCGGCGCTCATTCGCGCCTGGTTGTAGAAGATCCTCCCGAAGTGTTCGCGATCGGGAAACACTTCGTCCTGCAGCGGCAGGAATGCGCCGCCGGAGTCGACCAGATAGATGCACGGCAGCCGGTTTTCGCGCGCGATCTCCTGCGCGCGCAGGTGTTTCTTCACCGTCATGGGGAAGTAAGTGCCGCCTTTGACCGTGGCGTCATTGGCGACGACCACCACTTCGTTGCCCATCACCCGGCCGATGCCGCAGACCATGCCTGCGGCTGGCGCGGCGCCGTCGTACATGCCTTCGGCGGCGAGCGGGGCGATTTCTAGAAAAGGTGAGCCCGGGTCGAGCAGGGCAGTGATGCGGTCGCGCGCCAGTAGCTTGCCGCGTTCGGTGTGTTTGGCTCGGGCCTTGTCGCCACCACCTTCGGCAGCGCGCGCCAAGCGCGAATCCAGTTCGGCGACCAGTTCGCGATGATAGGCGACAGTGTCGCGAAACTCCTGCGACTGCGGATCGAGTCGGGTGCTCAGCACGGGCATGGGTGCGTCGGGCTCATCGATGAGGACAACAAGGATAACCGCTGCGTCAAAAGAAAGACCCACCTCCGCGATCTGGAAGCGCCAATGAAAAAGGCCCGCCGAAGCGGGCCGGAAATGCATGAAGAGAAAGGCCCGCCGGAGCGGGCCGGAAGTGCCTAAAGAGAAAGGCCCGCCGGAGCGGGCCGGAAGTGCCTAAAGAGAAAGGCCCGCCGGAGCGGGCCTTTCGGGTACAGCTTGTAACGCGTTCCGAAGAACGAAGAATTACTTCTTCGCGGCTTCGGCAGCGGCGCCGGCCTTGTCGGCCATCTCGCCAGCCTTGTCGGCCATTTCGCCAGCCTTGTCGGCCATCGCACCAGCGGCGTCGGCGGCACCAGCGGCAGCGTCGGCGGCACCAGCGGCGGCGTCGGCACCAGCGGCAGCGGCGGCGTCGCCGGCAGCAGCAGCGGCGTCGCCAGCGGCAGCGGCAGCGTCGGCACCAGCAGCGGTGGCGGCATCGCCAGCAGCAGCGGCGGCGTCACCAGCAGCGGCGGCGGCGTCGGCAGTGGCGTCGGCGGTTTCGGTAGCGGCTTCGGCGGTCGCGTCAGCGGCTTCTTCGGCCTTGTTGCAAGCCGACAGAGCGAGGACGCCAGCGGCGAGGAGGACGTAAAGCTTCGTATTCATGCTTTTCTCCAAAGGAGTTGTCTGAAAGGAACTAAGGGGTCAGGCAACGCCAGTGCGCGGGGCAGTCCGGCATTCGCCGGCTTGTGTTCGTTCACTGACTTACTTGGTGCTTGCCAGCACCATGAAAAAGCCGCAATTGGGTCTGCGGCTCCCTCATTGTAGCAACCAATCCAGCGATGTGAAGCTTTGCTGAATCAGTTGGTCTTTGCGGCGTCGGCTGCTTTGCCGGCGGCGTCGGCTGCGGACTCGGCGGCGTCAGCGGCTTTTTCGGCGGCATCGGCAGCAGCATCGGCAGCTTCGGTGGTGCCCGCAGCGGCGGCGCTCGCGGCGCTGGTGGTAGCAGCGTCGGCGGCGGCGGCGGCCGATTCTGCTGCGGCCTTGGCGGCGTCGGCAGCGGCGGTATCGCCGGCTGCGGCGGCTTCGGTTGCAGCGCCTGCGGCTTCGGTCGAAGCTTCAGCGGCTTCGGCGGCGGAATTCTCAGCCTGGTCCTTGTTGGAGCAAGCGGTCAGGGCGAAGCCCAGGGCCAGGGCGATAAGAGCCTTGTTCAGGGTCATGGCGAAGTCCTCGTCTGTGTGGGTGGTGGCACGGGTGAACGGGACGCATCAAGTGCGGATGGCCACATCATGACAAGCCGGTAGCGGCTGTCAAGCGGACGTGTCCGGTTTTTTTCCTTTTCTGCGTTCCACCTTCTTATGGCAGCTCCACCGCCACGGCAGTGGCCTCGCCCCCGCCGATGCACAGCGAGGCCACGCCACGCTTGCCGCCGGTCGCGCGCAGCGCCGCGATCAGGGTCACGACAAGGCGCGCACCGCTGGCACCGATCGGATGACCGAGCGCGCACGCGCCGCCGCGGATGTTCAATTTTCCATGTGCGATACCGAGGTCTTTCATCGGCGCCATCGCAACGCACGCAAATGCTTCGTTGACTTCGAACAGATCGACGTCGGCTACGCTCCAGCCCGCTTTTTTCAGCACATTTTCGATCGCAGTGACCGGTGCTGTGGTGAACAGCTCCGGTGCTTGCGCATGGGTCGCATGCGCGACGATTTTCGCCAGCGGTTGCAATCCGCGACGCTCGGCTTCGTCGGACGACATCATGACCGTGGCGGCGGCGCCATCCGAAATTTTCGACGACGACGCGGCGGTCAACACGCCGTCCTTGCCGAACGCGGCACGCAGGGTCGGGATCTTCGACGAGTCGATCTTGCCGGGCTCTTCGTCGCCGTCGACCACGACTTCGCCCTTGCGTGTAACTACTGTAACCGGGACGATTTCGTCCTTGAACGCACCCTCGGCGATCGCCTTCTGGGCACGGGCGACGCTTTCGGCGGAGAACGCATCGACGGCGGCCCGGTCGAAGCCGTACTTGGCGCAGGTGGCGTCGCCGAACACACCCATGGCCTGTTTGTCATAAGGGTTGGTCAGACCGTCCCATGCCATGTGGTCGAGCAGTTCGCCGCTGCCGTAGCGGATACCGGTGCGCGAACCGTTCAGCAGGTGCGGGGCATTGGTCATCGATTCCATGCCGCCGGCGACGACAACGTTCGCCGAGCCCGCCTTGATCAGGTCGTGGGCGAACATGATCGCCTTCATGCCCGATCCGCAGACCTTGTTGATGGTGGTGCAGCCGGCGGAGGTCGGGATCCTGGCTGCGAGCGAGGCCTGACGGGCCGGTGCCTGGCCGAGACCGGCCGGTAGCACGCAGCCCATGATGACTTCGTCGACCTGGTCCGGAGCAACGCCAGCCTGTTCCAGCGCGCCTGCGATGGCGGCCGCGCCGAGGGTAGGGGTGGGCACGCCGGTGAACTGGCCGAGGAAGGAACCGATGGCGGTGCGCTTGGCACCGACGATGACGATGTCGGACATGTTGGACTCCATGGCGGTCGCGCACCCCGTGCGCAGACGTTGGGCGGGCCGGTGGCGGCGGGGCCGTCTTCCGGAACAGGCCGATTATGCGACTCGTGCTGCACTGCCGCAAATACGACTTCCGGCCAAGCCGGTATTTGAGCCCGGATCAGAGCAATCGTTGGGTGATCGCCTTGAGCACCGCGTGAGTGCGGTCACGGCAATCCAGCTTCAACAGCACCTCGGACATGTAGTTTTTTACCGTGCCCTCCGACAGGTACAGGCTGCGGGCGATCTCCTTGTTGGAGTAGCCGCCGGCGACCAGACGCAGAATGGAACGCTCGCGCTCGGTCAGTCGCAGGGCCGGGTCGGCGACTGGGGTGTCGGTCCACGCGGCGCGGACCGGGCCCAGACTCACCGGCTGCAGCAGGGTTTCGCCGGCCGCTACCCGCAGGATCACTGCCTTGAGATCTTCGGGCGAAGCGTCCTTGAGCAGAAAGCCCTGCGCGCCGGCATCCACGGCCTGCATCATCAGCGAGGGGTCGTCGAAGGTGGTGAGCAGAATGACCGGAGTGGCATCGCCGCGACCACGGAGCTCGCGGAGCAGGCCAAGTCCGTCCAGCCCCGGCATGCGGATATCACTGACGATCAGATCCACCGGCCGTTGCGGCAACGCCGCGAGCAGCTTTTCGGCGTCGGTGGTTTCCAGTGCGATCTCCACACCAAGATCCGTCAATAGACTCGACAAGCCGCGCAGAACGAGCGCCTGATCGTCGCATAGCGCGATGCGGACCGTGCCTGGCGGCATCATGGTGTGGGTCCCGGTACGGGGCAGAGTGGAATCCGCGCGAGCAACCGCAGGCCGCGTGGCGGGGTCGAGGCGACTTCGAGCGTGCCGCCGACCGCGTCGAGGCGTTCGCGCATGCCGGTCAGGCCGTTACCGTACTCGATCCGGGCAGGTGCCGTGCCGTCGTTCTCGACAGTGAGCGCGAACGCACCATCGATCCGGCGCAGACCGAGGCGGATCTCGCCGGCGCGGCCGTGGCGCAGGGCGTTGGTGATCGCTTCCTGCGCGCAGCGCAGCAGGACTTCGGCTTGCTCGATGTCTTCAACGCGCAGTTGCTCTTCGATGTCGATGGCGATACGCACGCCGGGCATCGGGTGGGACAGCGCCTCCAGCGCCGCACGCAGATCGAGACCGTCGTGAGCGCGCAGGGTCGAGACGACCTGACGGATCTGACCCAGCAGTTCGTCGGCCAGCGCCGAGGAAGTCTGCAGTTCCTCGCGTCCCGCGAACGCCGGATCGCGGGCGAGTCTGGCGAGATTGAGCTTGAGCGCGGTGAGCGTGTGACCGGCGATATCGTGCAGTTCGCGCGAAAGCTTCAGGCGCTCGCCGGCGCGTGCGGACTCTTCCAGCAGGCGCCGGGTGGCGAGCAGCTCCGCATTGACCCGCGCGAGATGTTCGCGGGCGCGTTCGCGGCTGCCGGCGTAGTGACCGGTCAGAGCGGCGAAAGTCTGGAAGCCGATCAGCGGCAACATCGACAGCAATACACTGCCGACCGCACTGCCTCGCGAAACCCACAACGCCGCGATGGCCGCGTTCAGCGCGAACATGGACAGCACGACCATGCGTGGCGGCAGCAGCAATACGATCTGGCCCGAGACGATGATCAGCAACACCACGGTCTGCCCGCCCTGCAGGAGCCACTCGGCCAGCACCACCAGCAGGCCTTGCATCACGACATTCCGGAGCGACGCATGCGCCTCGCCCGGCAAGCGCCGCGAGGCCGATATCACGAACAGGCCGATCATCGCGACCAGCGAGGCGACGCCCGCCCATTCGCGCGGGTCGGCGACGCGCAGTTTCGCTGGGTCCAGGGTCGCGATGCAGATCGCGAACCAGGTGATATAGGCGGCGAGATTCAGCGGCGTGAAGATCCGCTGCAGCAGCGAACCCTCGTGCGATTGAAGGGTGCGGCCGGGCGTGCGGATGTCGTCGGTGTCCATGCCCGCAGCATGGCAGCGATGCGGTGATGGCGGAAGGCGGTGCAGGGAAGAGGTGACTTTTCTCACCCCCTGCGGGTGACCACAGGCAGGTGCCGGTGCCGGCCGTCGATCCGGAGACTGTCTCCAACGTCAACGCGCATGCACCAACGGAGCGACATCATGGATTCCGCCTACAAGTTCCTGCTTTTCGTCCATGGCCTCAGTGGTCTGGTCGCGCTGATTGCGTTCTGGATCGCCGCATTCGCGAAGAAAGGCTCGCCGCTGCATGTACGGGCCGGGAAAAGCTACATGATCGCGATGCTTGGGATCGTCGTCACCGCGATCCCGATGGCGATCATCATCGCCATGCGCGGCAACGCCGGCACCGCGACGTTCCTCGGGTATCTGGTGGTCATCACTGCCAGTTCGATGTGGCTGGGGCGACGCGCGATCCGCAGCAAGCGCGACCAGACGGCTTTCCGCGGTGGTGCCTATTCCGCGGTCGCGGTGCTGAATCTGCTGGCGTCGATCGCCGTGTTCGTCATCGGCCAGCAGGCCGCCAGTGTGCTGCTGATGGGTTTCAGCGCCGTCGGTCTGTTCAACGGTACCCGGATGCTGGCCCGACGCACGCGGCCGCTGACGATGCCGCGCTGGTGGATGAAGGAGCATATCGCCGCGCTGATCGGTTGCGGTGTGGCCACGCACATCGCGTTTCTCTCCATCGGCTTGAGTCGGATCATCGCGATGCTCGGTCTTCAGCCGCCGGATGGATTCGGACTGATCGCATGGTTCGGGCCGCTGGTCGTCGCGGTGGCTTCTGGCTTCTGGTTGAATCGCAAATACGTGCCGAAGTCGAGCGCGGGCGCCATGGTGGCGAGCCGGGTCTGATACGAACGGAGCCATCGGCGAATGCCGCAAACGAAAAGGCCGCAGCGACGACTGCGACCTTTTCCTTGACCACCATCAGCGCGGCTCAGGAATGGCCGTTGAACAGCTCGCGTCCGATCAGCATCCGGCGGATTTCGTTTGTGCCGGCGCCGATGGCGTAGAGCTTGGCGTCGCGCAGCAGACGGCCGGTCGGATATTCGTTGATGTAGCCGTTGCCGCCTAGGGTCTGGATGGCTTCCAGCGCCACCTGCACCGCAGAGTCGGATGCGTGCAGCAGGCAGCTGGCGGCGTCGATGCGCGACTTGTGGCCGGCATCGTAGTCGCGCGCGACCTGATAGGCGAAGGCGCGCGACGACTGCATCGCGGTGTACATGTCGGCGATCTTGGCCTGCATGATGCCGAAGGTGCCGATCGCCACATCGAATTGCTTGCGTTCGCGCACGTAAGGCAGCGCGATATCCATCGCCGCCTGCATCAGGCCGAGCGGGCCGCCGCTGAGCACGAGGCGTTCGGTGTTCAGGCCGCTCATCAACACCTTCACGCCCTGATGGACCTGGCCGAGCACGTTGTCGGCCGGAATCTCGCAGTTCTGGAACACCAGTTCGCAGGTGTTGCTGCCGCGCATGCCCAGCTTGTCGAGTTTCTGCGCGGTGCTGAAACCCGGCATGCCCTTCTCGACGATGAATGCGGTCATGCACTGGCTGCCGGCATCCTTGCCTGCGGTGCGCATGTACACCACCAGCACGTCGGCCTCGGGGCCGTTGGTGATCCACATCTTGTTGCCGTTCGCGATCCATGTGTTTCCGTGCAGCTCGGCGCGACAGCTCATCGAGCCGACCACGTCGGAACCGGCACCCGGTTCGCTCATCGCCAGCGCGCCCTTCCATTCGCCGGTGCACAGCTTGGGCAGATACTTCTGGCGCTGTGCTTCGTTGGCGTTGACGTAGAGATTGCTCACGCACAGATTGGAATGCGCGCCGTAACTCAAGCCGACCGAGCCGGACGCGCGGGAGATTTCCTCCATCGCCACCAGATGCGCGAGATAGCCCATATCGCTGCCGCCGTATTCGCCGGCAACGGTCATGCCGAGCAGACCCATCTCGCCGAGTTTCGGCCACAGGTCCTGCGGGAAGACATTCTCTTCGTCGATCTTCGCCGCACGCGGCGCGATTTCAGCGTCCGCGAAACGGCGCACCGCATCGCGGAGGGCATCGATCTCTTCACCGAGCGGGAATGGACGCATCTTCAAATCCTTGAGATTGATCGAGGAGCTTGGCGGAGCCAAAGCCCCCTTGAGTCAAGGGGGCTGCCGCAACAGCGGCGGGGACGTGGAAGAACATCGCGGGGCCCAAGTGTGTGCAACAAACCCGGGTTGATCCAGGCGGAGCCTGGATCAATGCCCGCGCATGCGTCCGAGGAAACGCGGTGCGGTCCGGCCCATCGGCAACTTCAGTTTGCCGATCGCGGCGATGCGTTCTTCGGCCAGACGGTCGGCGGCGAGATAGGTCGGGATGGCGTCGCGATCGGAAATTTCGTAGATGCGCGCGAGGTTGTGGTAAATCGTGCGCATCATCCGCATCGCGCGTTCGCGGTTGTAGCCGTCGATTTCCAGCGAGACGTTCATCACGCCGCCGGCATTGACCGCGTAATCCGGCGCGTAGACGATGCCGCGCTTCATCACTTCGTCGCCGATCGCGTTGTTGGCCAGCTGGTTGTTGGCCGCGCCGCAGATGATCTTGGCTTTCAATCGCGGCAGCGTGTGCTCGTTGACGGTGCCGCCGAGTGCGCACGGCGAATACACGTCCGCCGGCACGTCGTAGATTTCGTCGGGCGAGACCGCTTCGGCGCCGTATTCCTCGACCGCGCGTTCGATCAGATCCTTGTTGATGTCGGTGACGAAGATCTTCGCGCCGCGTTCCTTCAACAGTTTCACGAATTCCATGCCGACGTGGCCGAGGCCCTGCACGGCGTAGCTGTGGCGGCCGACTTCCTCGTCGCCGTATTTCTTGTTGAGCGTGGCCATCAGGCCCTGCAGCGTGCCGTAGGCGGTGAACGGAGAGGGGTCGCCCGAACCGCCATGCACCTGATGCACGCCGGTCACGTATTCGGTTTCGCGATAGACGTATTCCATATCGTTGACATCGATGCCGACATCTTCGGCGGTGATGTAGCGCCCGCCCAGCGTATCGACGAATTTGCCGAACGCGCGGAACAGCGCTTCGGACTTGTCCTTCGACGGGTCGCCGATGATCACCGCCTTGCCGCCGCCGATGTTCAGACCGGCCACCGCGTTCTTGTAGGTCATGCCGCGCGAGAGACGGAGCACATCGTTCAGCGCGTCCTGCTCGGTCTTGTACGGCCACATCCGCAAACCGCCCAGCGCAGGGCCGAGCACGGTATTGTGGATCGCGACGATGGCTTTCAGGCCCGCGTCCTTGTTATGGCAGAAGACGACCTGTTCGTGGCCATGGTTTTCGATGTGTTCGAAGATCATCGGAGGCTCCCGTGCGCCGGCGCCGGACGATTCCAGTACGCCGGAGTATGTGGCAAGTCGTTGAATCTGCTCGAGTCAGCGGCTCGGTGAAGCGGCCGGTGCAGGCCGCAAGCGCCGTAGTCTAATGGAATCGTATGCAGCGGGTCCGGCTATCGCGCGACTTCGAGTGGGGTGCGTCAGAAGTGTCGGTATCGCCCTTGGCGGATCCACAGTGTCGCCAGCCACTTCACGCCGGCTTCCACAGGCGTACCGGCGTGGAGCGAGTCCGGGTCCAGACTGCCATCGGGCATGAGGTTGTCGAAAATCACCGCGCGCCCCGGCAGCGGATCGATCCGCAGGCCAGGCACCGGGAACTCGGTCGCGCCGCCGGCTTCCACTGTGTTGAGATACACGCAGATGGTGCGGGTGCGATTGCCGGCGTGGGGTCGATCGCGCGCGATCGCGGACGCGGGCAGGTAGTCCCGATGCGGTCGATACTCCTCGCCCGGTGCATATCGCAATACGGTCAGGTATTCCGCATGCGGCAGATCGATGCCTGCGGCCGCCGCCATCCGCATCTGCGCCAGCCGCAAGGCGGTCGTTTCTAGGATCGGGTACATATAGGCGTCGCTGCTGGTTCGCAGCTCCATGAAACGCTCGTCGCCGGTCGCGTAATCAATGATGTGGGAGTGGTGCAGGTGCGCTCGAGAGCTTGCGATGAACAGCCTGCACTCATCGGCAGAGAACAGGTGATCGATCACCGACACCCGCGGCTGTGCGCACAGCGAGCGAGCAGGCGGCGGCGACAGCACGTCCTCGATCGACAGCTGCCTCGGCGTCGCAGCCGCCGCAGCCGGCGGCGGCAGCGTGAAGTCGGGCAGTCGCTCCGCACCGTTCGCGGTGAGTTGCGCCCACAGATCTTCAGCGATGTCGGGCTGCGCGTCGCAACCTTCGCCGTGCGCCAGACGCTCCGCCAGCAGCATGCCTGCGATCGCGCTGCCGCGACTTGCGGCGCGTTCCAGCAATTGCATGCACAGCGACTGGTCGTCCGGATGCGGCTTGCGGCCGAAATGGATCGCTGCGGTCAGCAATGCCGGCGGAAAATTCGCCTGCACCGCGCGATGCAAACGTTCGTTGATCCGCGCATCGCGCGGCAGCGCCATCCCGCCCAGTGCGATCTGCACCAGAAGATCGCTCGCCAGCGGATGTCCGGCCTGTTCCGCACGCAGCAGCCACTGCGCCGCAGTCTGCGGCGCGGGCGCGCCGGCGATGCCGTACAGCCGCATCCGCGCGTATTCGATCTGCGCCTCGACATGCCCGGCCTCCGCTGCGCGCAGATGCCAATGCTGCGCGTCCTCCATGCGTTGCGCATCGGCCAGCGCGAGCGCAAGCGCGAACGCGTGTTCGGCCGAACCGGCTTCGGCGGCGGCCTGCAACTCGGCCAGCGACATCGGTGTATTCACAACTGCGACTCCACCGGCAGCCACGAGATCGCGGTCGCGCTGAGGCGCTGCCACGTGTCGGTGTCTGGTTCGGTAGACACCATCGACGGCGGCGTCGCCGCGCGATCCAGCCAACGCGGCAGGCCGTTCCTGTCCAGGTGCATCCAATAACTCAGTTCGGGTCCGGACAGACGCAGGTATTCGTTGCGCACGGCTTTGGCCAGATCGGCGTCGTCGAACATCACCCCCATCTCGGTGTTGAGATAGGCCGAACGCGCGTCGAGATTGAAAGAACCGATGAAGCCGCGCGCGTCGTCCACGCTGTAGGCCTTGGTGTGCAGGCTGGCGCCGCTGCTGCCGAACAGGCTGCTGTCGGGATGGCCCTGCGCACGCAGTTCATAGACATGCACGCCGCCGCCGATCAGGGCATCGCGATAGGGCTTGTACGCGCCGTAGACGGCGGCGACATCGTTCGCCGCCAATGAGTTGGTGACGACGCCCACCGTCACGCCTTTCCGGGCCAAGCCGGTCATGCCGGCGGTGACATCGGGCCCGGGCACGAAGTACGGCGAGATCAGCAGCACCTTGGCATTCGCCGCCGACAGGTCGCGTTCGATCCGGTGCACCAGCCATTGGTCGCGGCTGTCCGCTTCCCATTTCAATGGCGGATCGGCGACCAGATGGATGCGATCGCTCCAGAACGGTTCGAGGCGCTTGCCTGCGTAATCCTGCACTCTTGGCGACGCGGTGACCCGCTGCAGATAGCGCTGCGCGTCGGCGCTCTTGGCTTCGGTTTCGATCGCGTCGGCGATGTCCTCGAACGCACCCTCCGGCGCACGGCTCAGACCGGCAAGCGGCACCGCCGCCGCACTGTTCCAGTAGCGGTCGAACATCGCGCTGGTTTCGGCCACCGCCGGCCCGAACAGCACCACATCCAGATCGCGGAAATTCACCTCGCCGCCGGCGCCGAAATACTCCACGCCGATATTGCGCCCGCCCACCACCGCCACCCGGCCATCGGCGATCCACGCCTTGTTGTGCATGCGGTGGTTGACGCTGAAGATCCGCTGGATCAGTTCGATGATCCGGGCCGGGCCGGTGCGGTTGCGGAACGGGTTGTACAGCCGCAGTTCGATGTTCGGATGGCTGTCCAGCAACAGCAACTTCGAGTCCATGCCCTCCGCATTCATGTCGTCCAGCAGCATGCGCACGCGCACGCCGCGCTCGGCGGCGCGCCAGGCTTCGCGGCCGAGCAGGCGCCCGGTCAGATCGTCGTGCCAGATGTAGTACTGCAGATCGAGGCTGCGCCCGGCCTTCTGCGCCGACAGCGCGCGCGCCGCGAAGGCGTCCACGCCGTCGTTGACCAGCAGGGCGCCGGTCTTGCCCGGGTGTTCGGCCAGCAGCGGGGCGAGTTCGCGATCCAGCTCGGTGGCGTCGGCCTGCACCGCCATCGCGTGGCTCTTGTCGCCGTTGGCCGGCGGGGTGAAATGATTGGCCATCAGCAGGCCGCTGCCGATCAGGGCCGCCAGCGAAAACGTCCCCCACCGTGCGATCCGCCAGAACCGTGTCATCGAAGGCATCGGAATCGTCTCGACATGCTGCAGGTCTCCCCGTGTGACCGCTTCCCCATGCGGCGCAGTATCCACGCCGCCGAGGCCGGGGAGCAAGGCGCCCGGACGCGGGCGGTCGCGGCCGGGGCGGGCCAGCCCCTACAATGCGCGTCTGCCTTTTCGCACGGAGCGCGCCATGAGCACGCCAGCCGCAACGCTTCCCTCGGTGCACAGCGAGCAGTCGCCGCTGCGTTTCGTCACCGCCGCCAGCCTGTTCGACGGCCACGACGCCGCCATCAACATCATGCGCCGGCTGATCCAGGCGCAGGGCGCGGAGGTCATCCACCTGGGCCACAACCGCAGCGTCGAGGACGTGGTCCGCGCCGCGCTGCAGGAGGACGCCGACGCCATCGCGCTGTCCAGCTACCAGGGCGGGCACGTCGAATACTTCAAGTACATGGTCGACATGCTGAAGGAGCGCGGCGCCGGCCACATCCGCGTCTTCGGCGGCGGCGGCGGCACCATCACCCCGGAAGAGATCCGCGAACTGCAGGCCTACGGCGTCGAGCGCATCTATCACCCCAACGACGGCATGCACATGGGCCTGGTCGCGATGATCGAGGATGTGGTGCGTCGCGCCGGTGCCGCGCGTCAGCCGGTCGAGAAGCCGCATCGCGTCGAGTTTTCAGATGAGATCGGCATCGGCCGCATGCTCAGCGCGATCGAAGAGAGTGCGCTCGACGAATCCGAACTCGCGCATCTGCGCAAGGCGTGGCAGCTCGCCGGCGGCAAGACCCCGGTGGTCGGCATCACCGGCACCGGCGGCGCCGGCAAATCGTCGGTGACCGACGAACTGTTGAATCGTTTTCTCGCCAGTTTTCCCGACATGCACATCGCGGTGATCTCGGTCGACCCCACCCGTCGCCGCACCGGCGGCGCGCTGCTCGGCGACCGCATCCGCATGAATTCGCTGCGCTCCATGCGCGTCTTCATGCGCTCGATGGCGACCCGCCGTCAGCATGCCGCGACCAACATCGTGCTGAAGGACTGCATCAGCTTCCTCAAGTCGCTGGGCTACGATCTGGTCATCGTCGAAACCGCCGGCATCGGCCAGAGCGATTCGGAGATCGTCGACCTCGTCGATTTCCCGATGTACGTGATGACCAGCGACTTCGGCGCGCCCAGCCAGCTCGAAAAAATCGACATGCTCGATTACGCCGAGCTGGTCGTGCTCAACAAATTCGACAAACGCGGCGCCGAAGACGCGCTGCGCGACGTGCGCAAACAGTGGAAACGCAACCGCGTTGCGTTCCAGACCGCCGACGAAGATGTGCCGGTGTATCCCACCATCGCCTCGCAGTTCAACGACCCCGGCATCAGCTGGATGTTCGCGAACCTGTGCCGGTTGATGCGCGGAAAGCTGTCGCTGCCGGCGGAGAAATGGTCGCCGGCCATCGATACATCGCTGAAGGAACCGCGCGCCACCGTGCTGATCCCCGGAAACCGCGTGCGCTATCTCGCCGAAATCGCCGAACAGGGCCGCGGCATCAACCGCCGCATCGAGTCGCAGGCCGACACCGCCGATCGCGCGCAGTCTTATTGGCAGTCGTTGCATGATCTTGGCGATGACGCGTTGCCGAGGTCATTGGAACTGTACGCGACAGATGCCTTGCTTCCTGTAGGAGCGGCGGGAGCCGCGACAGGCCGCGCCGCGAGCGATCAGGTCGCGACTTCCGCTCATCAGGTCGCGACTTCCGTCGCTCCTACGAAAGCGGATCCGACGCTGTTGACCCTCCGCCAACGCTACAACGACGCCGTCCAATCGCTCGACTCCGAAGCCCTCAAGCTGCTGCGCGAATGGCCCGCACGCCTGAAATCGATCGTCGACGAAGTCACCGAATACCAGGTCCGCGACAAGACCATCCGCGTCGAAAACTACCGCGAGTCGCTGTCCTATCAGCAGATTCCGAAAATCGCCGCGCCCACCTACAAAAGCTGGGGCGAACTGCTGACCTTCCTGCAGAAGGAAAATCTGCCCGGCTACTACCCGTACACAGGCGGCGTGTATCCGTACCGCCGCACCGGCGAAGACCCGATCCGCATGTTCGCGGGCGAGGGCACGCCGGAGCGCACCAACCGCCGCTTCCACTACCTCAGCGTCGGCCAGCCGGCCGCGCGCCTGTCCACCGCGTTCGACAGCGTGACGCTGTACGGCGAAGACCCGGCGATCCGTCCCGACATCTACGGCAAGATCGGCAACTCCGGCGTCAACATCGCCACGCTCGACGACATGAAGAAGCTGTACTCCGGCTTCGACCTGTGCGCGCCCAGCACCTCGGTGTCGATGACCATCAACGGCCCCGCGCCGATCATCCTCGCGATGTTCATGAACACCGCGATCGACCAGCAGGTCGAGAAATACCTGCGTGCCGACACCGCCCGCTGGGATGCCGCGCACTCCACCATCGAAAAGCTGTTCGAAGGCAGGCGTCGCCCCGAATACAGCGGCCTGCTGCCCGAGACCAACGACGGCCTCGGCCTGGGTCTGCTCGGCGTGACCGGCGATCAGGTGGTCGATGCCGAGACCTACGCGAAGATCAAGGCGCAGACCCTCGCCAGCGTGCGCGGCACGGTGCAGGCGGACATCCTCAAGGAAGACCAGGCGCAGAACACCTGTATCTTCAGCACCGAATTCGCGATGCGGATGATGGGCGACATCCAGCAGTATTTCGTCGACAGGAACGTCCGCAACTTCTACTCGGTGTCGATCAGCGGCTATCACATCGCCGAAGCCGGCGCGAACCCGATCTCGCAGCTCGCCTTCACGCTGTCGAACGGCTTCACCATCGTCGAGTACTACCTCGCGCGCGGCATGAAGATCGACGACTTCGCGCCCAATCTGTCGTTTTTCTTCAGCAATGGCATGGACCCGGAATACACCGTCATCGGCCGCGTCGCCCGCCGCATCTGGGCAAGAGCGATGCGCGAACGCTACGGCGCCGACGCGCGCAGCCAGATGATGAAGTACCACATCCAGACCAGCGGCCGTTCGTTGCACGCGCAGGAAATCCAGTTCAACGACATCCGCACCACGCTGCAAGCGTTGTACGCACTCTTCGACAACTGCAACAGCCTGCACACCAACGCTTACGACGAAGCCATCACCACGCCCACCGAAGAATCCGTGCGTCGCGCCGTCGCCATCCAGATGATCATCAACAAGGAACTCGGCCTCAACTTCTGCGAGAACCCCTGGCAGGGCAGCTTCATCGTCGACAAGCTCACCGATATCGTCGAAGAAGCCGTCTACAAGGAATTCGAAGCCATCAGCGAGCGCGGCGGCGTGCTCGGCGCCATGGACACCATGTACCAGCGCGGCAAGATCCAGGACGAGTCGATGACGTATGAGCACAAGAAGCACGATGGCTCGCTGCCGCTGATTGGTGTGAATACCTTTCTGCCGAAGGATCATGGTGGGGATATCGTCACCGAGATCGAGCTCATCCGCTCCACCGAAGG
Organism: Lysobacteraceae bacterium; assembly: GCA_040079515.1. Classification (GTDB taxonomy): domain Bacteria; phylum Pseudomonadota; class Gammaproteobacteria; order Xanthomonadales; family Xanthomonadaceae; genus Lysobacter_I. The sequence goes on along the minus strand of JBEBKD010000005.1, from coordinate 92,926 downwards.
CGAAAAAGGCCAGCAGATCGACAACGTCGCCAACTATCAGGCGCTGCGCAACTCGCTCTTCGTAGGAGCGACGGAAGTCGCGACCAATGGCTCAGGCCTGGGATACCTCCAGAAAACCGCCCGCGACCGCCAGAACGTCTTCACCTCATTGATGGAAGCGGTGAAAACCCACTCGCTCGGTCAGATCAGCCATGCGCTGTATGACGTGGGTGGGGAGTATCGTAGGAATATGTGACATCTACTCCCTCCCCCCGCACGCGGAGGTGTGGTAACAGCAGCGATGCACGATTTCCGAGGATGGATGGATGAGCGATCACCAGCGGCAACACACGGATGCGTGGCGGTACGGATGCAGCGATCAGAAGTCGAAATGCCCCAACCTGTGGCGACATGCGCTTGCGATGCTGCTGCTGGCTTGTGTACTGGCCGGTTGCCGCGCGTTGCCCGCAGCCGGGCGTGGTCCACCAGCTGACGCTTTGCTTGACCAGATATGGCCGGAGCTCCCTCGCACCAATCAGGTATTGAGCAGACAAGATCAGGCGTACGCAGAAGCGGCCTTGGCCCACTTGCTGGAAACCTATCTGCATCGGGAATATGAAGTGGTCGATCAGCGGTTCTTCTGGAATCAGCCGCACAGGCATTCCTGGTCGGCCCTGGGCAAGAGCCATGGCAGTCTCATCCAGAACAATTGGGGCGGCGCGCTGGTCGATCAGGACTGGAGCGAGCCGGGTTTCGACCAGGTCGCGTTGTGGAAAGTGGTGATCGCAGGAAAGACGCACTATTTCGCGATCGCGATGACGGACCAGCCCGTTTCCGGCGCTGGCGACCGCTATCTGATCGGCCGTTTCGAGCTGAAGAAATCGACCGACAAGGATTGAGCGATGAGTGATCTCGAGCGCGAGAGGCAATACACCGACGCGCGGCTGTACGGGCCCGGTGGCCAGCCGCAGCCGGCGGACATACGGCAAGACAGTTATTACGATTGTTATCTGCTGGCGCCGATGGGAGCGCTTGTCTCCCAGCAACCCGACCGCATCCACGATGCGATCCGCTATCAGCCCGACCCGAACACTCCCAATGCCGGCGTGTTTTCAGTGACCATGCACCACCCGACTCGCGGAGTGCAGCAAATCGAGGTGAGTCAGGCCGATGTGGATTACAACATCCGTCGGCATGGCGGCAGCACAGCGGACAATCACGATGGCGGTCCGATCTGGCCTGCCGTCATGGAGGCGGCTTTCGCCAAGATGCATGACCCGCACCCGGAAAACGACGATCGCAGCGAAGGGTATAGCGTCATAGGAAGACAAAGCGGTGGCGGCACCCTGAGCGACGGCATGTTCGCGCTGACGGGAGAGGCGGGGCAGAATCTGCGCATCGGTGAGCGTCCGCCTCCAGGCTCATCCCATGGTACGACCGAAACGCCGCCGCCTTTCAGGAAGCCCAACGGCAGTACCTATGTCAGCGAAGGCGATGCCTATACTGGGGTACGCGTCGCGCTGGCCAGCGATCGCCCGGTCTCCCTGTCCACACTCGGCAAGGAAGTGAACGACGGCCTGATGGAAAGTCATGCCTACACCGTCACCGACATCCAGCAGCGCGACGGCCATACCTGGGTCACGTTGCGAAATCCCTATGCGCACAATCAGCAGGACGGCGCTTCGGAGCGGGGCGACACCGCCAGCCCCACTACCATCGTGCGCCTCGATCAGATGGCGAGTTCCGGCGCATTGGGCGAGATCAATGTCGGACCGGCGCCCAGAGGGCAATCCCTCGACGGCATCCTGGTTGGCGAAGCCCGTCCCGATCGCATGCAGGGCGGCATCGGACAGGACACCTATATCGTCGGCAGAAACGATACTGTCATGGACAGCGACGGTCACGGTGAACTGCGCTGGGGCGGACGCGCGCTCACCGGCGGCACGCGTACGGAGGGCGATCCGCCCAACACCTACCGGAGCGCGGATGGCGAATACACCTACGCCCTCGCCGGCACCACGCTGAGCGTCAGCAATCGCGCGGGGGAGTCGATGCAGGTCGAGCAGTACGCGCGTGGCGATCTGGGTCTGCGTCTTGAAGATCCGCCCGTGCGGACGCAGAACGATGCGCTACCCGGACCGCAGCCGGGCAACGGCGCGCTAGATCGACTCAGTCCGCAGGACCGTGCCGTCTACGATCGGATGTTCGCCGCCACGGAAGCGCGGTCGGGTGCTTACACGCAGGAACAGCGCGAGAACATCGCCGCAGCCGGGCTATCGGAATTCAAGCGTCGCGATGGCGTGGTGCAGCAGGCGCAGGACGTCGGCATCTACGGCGACCGGCTGTTCGCTGCGTATTTTCCGCATGGGCAGGGCAACGAACCGAATTTCCATGCCAATGTGCGATTGGACGAGGCTGCGAACACACCTGCGCGGGAGAGCTTGCAGCAGGTGGAAGCGCTGACGCAGCAACGTGCCATTGTGCAGCCCGTACAGCAGATGGAGCAGCAGCAGGGGCAGGGTGGGCCTGCTATTGGGGCGCGGGGGTTGTAGGATGTTCGCGAACGATTGATCTGAATAGACCAAAGGGATTCCAGCAAACGGCAGCAAGGCCATACAACGGATGAGAACCATGGACACCATGCCCCAGCGCGGCAAGATCCAGGACGAGTCGATGACCTACGAACACAAGAAACACGACGGCAGCATGCCGCTGATCGGCGTCAACACTTTCCTGCCCAAGCACCACGGTGGGGATATCGTCACCGGGATCGAACTCATCTGCTCCACCGAAAGCGAAAAAGGCCAGCAGATCGACAACGTCGCCAACTATCAGGCGCTGCGCAACTCGCTCTTCCTAGGAGCGACGGAAGTCGTGACCAGCGGTCCAGGCGTTGCCTACCTTCAGAAAACCGCCCGCGGCTGCCATAACGTCTTCGCCGCCTTGATGGAAGCGGTGAAAACCCACTCGCTCGGTCAGATCAGCCATGCGCTGTATGACGCGGGAGGGGAGTATCGGCGCAACATGTAAGGCCGGCCCTCGGGATGGCGGCCTTCCTTTGCCGTCATCCCGGCGAAAGCCGGGATCCAGCTTCAGACGTATCCGCGTCCACCCAATGACGTCTTCATGGCGGAATGGATGGTGGCGTTGTAGGCTGGGTCATCGGCCCAGCGATTTGAAGATGCTGGGTCGATGACCAAGCCTGAGTGCTGCATAGCACTTTTCATGGGGCGTGATGATCAATAGCTTTCGCTATTCTGTCCAATATTTCCGAGAAGGCTGAGAAGTCGATCGTGCTTTTGTTGGGCGCGATCACTTTTTCAGCGAAGCGAGTTTTACCGTATTTTGTGTTGTCTCCATGCTTTTTGTTTGGATCAAAGTCTTTTCCGTCAATTTTTGTGGCGAGGACAGTTGCGTCAAAGAAATCTTCGATGCATGTTTTTGCTTTCGTAGGTAGTGATGGTGTTTTGATCAGATAAAGATTTTTGTGGAGTATATAAAAGTCATCCGTCGAGGCATGATTGATTGCTGGCGCGAATTTCTTGGCCACAGTGAATATGTCGTTTGCGCCGTCATCATTGTCGATAACAAGGATGACTGGTTGCATCAGAGGGGCGTGTTTGAACCTCTTAAGTATTTGTTCGTACTGGGTTATCAAATGTTTGATGTCGCCAGCGCCCCCTCCTAGCTGGAGAACGTCATGCACCGTTGATGTAAAATTCATGAGTTTGACGGAAAGAGTAAATTTTCCTTCCGCCGATATTGAGCCAAGCTCGGGGTGAAATTTTGTCAATTTCTCGATGGCAGCACGAAGGTAAATTTGATCAGTCTTTCCTTCAGTCACTACTAGAGGGCGATCAAGAGCGACGAAGTGCTTGTAGTGAAGAAATTTCTGGTACAACTTTCGAGTTGCTGTCGGCTCTTTCTTCTTTTCGGAGGCGCTCCGTTGGTCCGCTGAATTCCTCACATGATAGATATGGCACAGCTTCCCTTCCAGCGGGGAAATGGATGTGGCCATGGCCTTTGGCGAATTCGCGGTCGGATCGACGTAATAATATGAGCCTGTTGAGAATAACGCTGCGCACATGGAACGAGCGGTTCGGTAGTATTCCGGGCGAATGTTTGGCTTTTGATTTACGACAAGGCCAGTTGTTAGTTGGCGTGAATGACGGGACTGTAATCGCGTCTTATGGGCATTAATGCTGAAGCCTGCTTTACTTATCTCCCTAGCAAGCGATGTGCCCGCCTTCCAAGCGGCTAGGTCTGCTTGGTCTTGTGCTGCGATAGCTTCAGGAAATTTTGCTAGATTTGTTGAAAACGTAATGTCATCAGCGTAACGAGAGTACCTGCATCCATATTTCTTAGCGACACGAACCAGTCGTAGGTCAAGAATGTTTCCTATGATGTTCGATATCACGGGAGAGCATGGGCTGCCTTGTGGAAGCTCATTGTTGTGGCATGCGATTTGCGCAATTACAGTTGCTACGTCCTCATGTAGCTCGAATTTTTTATCCTTGATAAAACAGCCTCGAACACGGCCAAAATTAATCGTTGGGAAGAAGTCGAGAAGATCTATGTTAAAAACATGGCGTCGTCGCTTGTGCCGAGCAGCGTTTGTCACGATAGAGCGTGACTTCGAAAACCCGTGGGACAAGGGGGTGCGGATTGGAGGGGTTTGCTCGATTTCGGATATGCACTGATAGAGCAGGTTCGCTAGGCGGCGCTGAACCGTCTTCAGGCGAGGTTCGGGAGCTTTGATCTTCCGCTTACCACCATTCCGCTTCGGCACTTCAAACTCAGTGTACTTTTCGGATTCTGGTATTTTGTAAATGACATAAGCGAGCTTGCTAGCATTAAACCCAAGAAGCGAGGCTAAGTCGCTTAGAGATTTGGCTGATTTCAGCTTCGCTAAACTCGACAAAAGGCAGCTCCTTTTTAAAGAAGGGCTTGCAGGCACTCCTATGCGTCACAGGCCAACACTATACGTCCGTACAGCGCGCTAAGTTGCTAAGGGTAGCTATCGCTCCCTGGCAATGTTTTCTTATATCGCGATTCGCGATAACAACTCTGCCTGCAAGCCCAGCAGATAGTCTTGCGCAGTGGCTGGGGTTTCGCAATAGCACTAGCCGATTTATCTCTTATGGCTTACCCCGGGCCGATCAATGGCCGACAAAGGGAAATCCGTAACCCGTAAGGCGGGTCAAGACCCAATGGAATGGACTCCTCCCACTGATCCGGCATCTAGGTGCCAGACTGGAGGTTGTCACTACCAGTCACACAGCAAGGCCGTAAGGCGCATACGCCGTTGTAAGGCCGTAAGGCGCATACCCTGTTGTAGGGTGCATAAGCGCAGCGTCATGCACCGTTTCTTGATGCAACCCGCACGGTTCAAGAAGGATGGCGCATGACGCCTTCGGCTTATGCGCCCTACGGTGGGGCGGACCAATCGGGTGGGAGGAGGCCGCGCTGGATATGGCGATGAAGGCTGGAGTGGGACCAATCGGCGGCGCGTTGGACGAGGCCGTGTTTCACCGGGTTGTAGTGGATGTAGTCGATGTGGTTGCGGTAGTCGGTGTCGTCCCGGATCAGGTGCTCCCAAAACCGGCGTTGCCAGATGCCGCGTTCTCCACGCCGCTGCCGTGTGGCCGATCGATGTTCGGTGGCTGGGATTTGTTTGCTGAAGTTTTTCTTGATCCGCCGCCAGCGGCTGGCGAAATCACTGTCGCCTGACGGTAGCGTCGCGATGCAGTGCAGGTGTTCTGGCAGAACCACCCATGCATCGATCCGGAAGCGCCGCCATCGTGCAGTGTCCACGACGGCGTGCTGGAGGAGATCTATTTTTCGCACGAGCAGATCGTTTCCTGTCCTTTCGAGTAGGTTCACCGTGAAGAAGTAGGTGCCGCCTGGGATCCACAGGCGTCTGTAATCGGGCATGTTGTAGGAACGTGAGTGGCGGTTCCGTATCGTGTTTGATCTTCGGGCTCCTGCGGAATAGGAGGATGTCCGTTTTCCTTGTAGGAGAATCCCGATGTCTTATAGCTGCTTCGGGGCATATGGAATCGGAAACGTGCGATGGCGCATGACGCCTTCGGCTTATGCGCCCTACGAATCGCGGCGATGTCGGCGAGTCAAACCCGTAAGACGCGTCAAGACCCGCCCTACAAGAGCGATTCGTAAGGCGGATCTCGACCCGCCAAGCGGGTTCCTCGATGCGGAGCATGAGGGCGATCGATACAGCGCCTGCGGTCGATCGGGAATCCCCGCGATATGATGTGGGAGAAAACAAACCTGACCCCACGGAATCCCTCATGTCCCTCTCGATGCACACCACATCCGTTCCCGTGTTCCAGCAGATGCTCACTGCGCTTTCCGGCGTTCTGGCCAAGGCTGAAACCCATGCCGCCGAGCGCAAGATCGACCCCGCAGCGCTGCTGCAATCGCGATTGTTTCCCGACATGTTCCCGTTGGCGCGGCAGGTGCAGATCGCGTGCGATTTCGCCACCAGCGTGTCGGCACGGCTTGCCGGCGAAGACGTCCCGGCCTACGAGGTCGGCGACCAGACGTTCGCCGACCTGCAGCAGCGGATCGCCGCGACGCTGGCCTTCATCGGTGGATTGGATGCGGCGCGATTCAAAGGCAGCGAGGCGCGCGAGATCGTGTTGCGCCCCGGTACGCCAAAGGAACGCAGCATCGGCGGCCAGGCCTATCTGCTGTCGTACGGGCTGCCGCAGTTCTTCTTCCATGTCACCACGGCGTACGACCTGCTGCGCCACAACGGCGTGGAGATCGGCAAGAAAGACTTCATGGGCGCGTACTGACGAACCGCGTACTGGCGAAAATGCAGGGGCAGGGCGGGGTTTCCGATCCTCCCTGCGATGCTGCGGTTGCCGAGAACACGGGTCAGAGTGCACGCTCCTTTCATTCGGTGCGCGAGCGCGCACCCTGTGCAGCGTCACAGGGCGTGTTCAAGCACGCGGGCTTTGTACGCCTTTCTTTTCGGGCTGTTCTTCGGATATTGGTGGTGGGTGCAGATTCGGTTCCGGAAATAATCCGGAGATTCCGGCCGGGCTGAGTGCAGCGGGTGAGTGATGTCGGAATGCACCGGTATGCTGGCGACGGTGACTGCTGGTCGTCACCCGGGGCTTACGCAGCCCCAGGTGAGTGCCGCCGCGCTGGCGACGTGACGGTGATGATGTCGTTCAGCGTGCAACACAGCTGACCGGGCCGGGGCTCACTGTATTCGACTGCAGGGTCAAGGTGCCCTGGGTGCCGAGGATATTGATGCCCGAGCACGCCGAGTTGCCGGTTGTGTTGTTCTGGCTGAAGCTGTTGCCGGTGAAGCGCACCTGGTTGCCGCCGGTCAGCTTGATGATGGCGCCGCCGTAACCGCTGTAGTTCACCGTATTGTATTCGACGACGAGATTGTCGTTGCCGTCGAGCGGATTGTTGACTGCATCGACCAGGTCCAGACCGAAGCCGCGCGCGTTGTGGATCGTCGTCTGGCGAATGATGCAGCTGTCGCAATCGCGGAAATAAACCGCACTGGTGCCCGAGTCGAAGAAGTTCGTGCCGGTAATCGTGACGCGATCGGAGCCATAGACACCGAGCTCGCCGTCGCCCGTGAGCGCTCCGTTTGGGTCAGTGCCGAAGCCGCCGCCGCCGAACAGGGCGCCGTACCACAGGGTCACATCGGTGCTTCCGCTGATCCACAGATTGGGGTTGGCGGCGTGGTCATTCGGGTCGCCGGGCTGAGACAAATACGTATCCAGTACCTGAGGACGCGCTGCTGAGATCAGTGCGACATTGATCAGCGCTTTCTTGACATGCAGTGACCACAGCACGATATCCGGCGCATTGACGAACACGCCATATGTCGGCAACCGGTTCGGCGCACTGATCAGGGTGAAGTTGTAGAGGGTCGTGCCGGCGAAAGGCCAGATCATGACCGAGCCGCTGCCGGCAGCCGATTCGATGACCACTTGGTCACGGTTGGCGCCCAGCCCCTTCAGCGTCTTTCCGGCGGGTACGTAGAGGGTATTCGTGGGTCGATAGGTGCCGGGGTTGAGGCAGACGGTGGTGGCGACACCGTTGAGTGCGGTCTGGATATCGGCGCCCGGAGACAGTGTGGCATTGCAGGCGAATGCTGTCGGAGAGGTCGCGATACCGGCCAAGAGCAATGCGATAATGTGCAGGAAATGGCGCATGGTGATGTCCTTGTCGAGTGTAATGGGCTTTGACGCGACCGGATTGTACATTCGCTTACGGTGCGACGGACTGAAGGCATGTGCTGCGCATGAATGCAAACGTCTTGCCCAACATGTAGGCGGCTCTTGCACCCGCCCATCGAATGGAACAATGGCTTCGCATCAGCCCCCGTGCCCGATGTTTGCGGCATTACCGGTAAGGAAGTCGTTGTTCACCGATCGACGGGTGCAAGACCCGCCCTACGGATCGCAGGGATGTTTGAAATCACGGGTTATTGAACCCACCCCGAAGCACTGCGGTTGTTATCATCGGCGCATGGCCAAGCTCCTGCTCAATCTGCGCAACGTACCCGACGACGAGGCGGACGAGGTGCGTGCGTTGCTCGACGAACACGATATCGAACATTACGACACCCCGACCGGGTTCTGGAATATCTCGCTGGGCGGAATATGGGTGCGCGAAGATGCGGCCTTCGCGGAGGCCAAGCGCTTGATGGCCGATTATCAGGCGCAGCGCGCTGCGCGCGTTCGGGCGGAGAACGAAGCGGCCCGTCGGGACGGTACTGCTGGCACGTTCATGACGGTGCTGCGCAACGAGCCGATGCGCGTGTTGTCGGCGGTACTGGGGATCATTTTCGCAATCGCGCTGGTGGTGCTGCCGGCGTTGTTGCTGCGGAGATGAACGCGTAGGGTGGCGGTGAGCGCAGCGAACCCCACCTTTGCCGAAGCGTTACACACATGATTGAAGCATTCGCACCGAAGAAGCGAGTCGCCGCTCTGTCCGAACCGATGCCGGAACCGACGCGCGAATGGTGGGGTTCGCTGCGCTCACCGCCACCCTACGACAGGGCATCCGCATCACGGTATTGCGATCTTACCCGCGCCGTGCCGCCTCGATGGCGGCGACATCGATCTTGCGCATCGTCATCATCGCTTCGAAGGCGCGCTTGGCGACTGCCGGGTCGGGGTCGGTGTAGGCCTCGATGAGGACGCGCGGGGTGATCTGCCATGACAGGCCCCAGCGATCCTTGCACCAGCCGCACTCGCTTTCCTGGCCGCCGTTGTCGACGATCGCGTTCCACAGCCGATCGGTTTCGGCCTGATCGTCGGTGGCCACCTGGAACGAGAATGCCTCGCTGTGCTTCATCATCGGGCCGCCATTCAGGCCAAGGCATGGAATACCCAGTACGGTGAAATCGACCGTCAGCACATCGCCCTGTTTGCCCGACGGGTAATCACCCGGTGCGTGATGCACGGCCGTGACCGCGCTGTCGGGGAAGGTCTCTGCGTAGAACATCGCGGCTTCCAGTGCGGTGCCGTCGAACCAGAGGCAGATGGTGTTCTTGGGGGTCATGCGTTTGGGAGCCATGTCGTTCTCCTGTGTCGTGTTGGTCGATACACGGTCGGGACGACGAAGGTGGGGTTCGCTGCGCTCACCACCAATGGAATGGACTCCTCCCACTGATTCGGCATCTAGGTGCCAGACTGGAGGTTGTCACTACCAGTCACACAGCAGGAGGAGTCCGCCATGAAGATTAGTCGAGTCGCTCTGGATTTGGCAAAGAACGTCATTCAGGTGCATGCCGTGGATCGCAGCGGCGCTGCGGTGGTGCGCAAAGCGCTCAAGCGCGCGCAGTTGCTGCCCTTCCTGCGCGATCTGTCACCCTGCGAGGTCGGGATGGAAGCCTGCGCCAGCGCCCATCATTGGGGTCGACTGCTGCAGGCGATGGGGCACACGGTTCATCTGCTGCCGGCGCAGTACGTCAAACCCTTCGTGATCGGTCAGAAGAACGACGCCAACGATGCCGCTGCGATCTGTGCCGCCATGGGCCATTCCGGCATTCCCCGCGTCACGGTCAAGACGATCGCGCAACAAGACATGCAGGCACTGCATCGCATCCGTTCGATGAAGATGAAGCAGCGTACCGCGATCATCAACCAGACCCGCGGTCTGCTGGCCGAGTACGGCATCGTCATTGCCAAAAGTCCGGCGGCGCTGCGCAAAGCCATTCCCGAGCTGCTCGAAGATGCCGACAACGGCTTGAGCTTCGACTTCCGTCAGCTGCTGTCCGAGCTGTACGACGATCTGCTCGCCATCGACAAGCGCGTGGCGGAACTCACCCAGCGTATCGAGCGCATCGTCCGCACCAGCGAGGAAGGCAAGCGCTTGCTGGAGATTCCCGGCATCGGCCCGCTGACTGCCAGCGCCCTGGTCGCGACCGTCGGCGATGCCCGACAGTTCAAGAATGGTCGCCAGATGGCCGCCTTCTTGGGATTGGTGCCCAGACAACACTCCAGCGGAGGCAAGCAAAAGCTGCTCGGCATCCACAAACGCGGCGACAGCTACCTGCGCGGTCTATTTGTTCACGGTGCGCGCAGCGTGCTGCGCACCGCCACCAACAAGCCCGACGAGCGCAGCCGATGGCTGATGAACCTTGCGGCAAGACGCCATCGGAACATCGCCACCGTGGCGCAGGCCAACAAGAACGCCAGGATCGCCTGGGCGATCCTGACCCGTGAACACCGTTACCGCTCCAACTGAACCCCATCAACGAGTTTGCTGACCGACGATGAAGATCACTGGGAAGACCAACGTGGGAAGAGCCTGAGTAGGGTGACGGCCTTCGAGGCCGATACGCCAATGAGGCGCCCGCGTGCGACTGCTCCATCATGGCCAGAAGCCAAAGGCTTCACCAACAGGCCGGATATACGTTCGCAATCTCAACCCTGATCGAAAAAAGCGGTTGGCAATCGGGAGGAGTCCATATACACCCTACGTGTTGCTGGTCGAAATCACGGTGGTGTTGCCGGTGTTGCTCAGGAAGACTCGTCCCCGATCCGCTGCACGCGTGTCCGATACGCGGCCACGTTGTCGCCGTCGATGCGCGTCTGCTGCGTGCCTTCGACCGTGTCGACCTTGGTGTCCAACTCCAACCCCGTCACCGGCTTCGCCTCGACCTTCGTCTCGTGCTCGAAGCTGTGGGATTTGTCGGTGTTGCGGTAGTACCGGTACAGGGCCCAGTACAGCGCGGTGGCGCCGGCCGGGCCGGCCGCCAGCAGCCAGAGTCCGCCGTCGTCGCTCATGAGGAACCTGCCAGGATCGCGATGGCGATGCTTTCGAGAATGGTGCCGACGGTGAGCGCGGCCAGCAGCAGTTTCCACTGCTGTACCGGGACGCTGCCCATGGTCTCGCCGGTGCGGCCGTTCACTGCGATGTAGTGCAGCATGCCGCCTTTGGAGCCGGGCTGATGGTACGAGTACAGCCAGACCGGCAGGTACATGGAGACCCAGCGCGTGCCGTGGACATCGAGCTTTTCCTGTTCCCAGCGCACGCCGCGGTCGTAGCGGCGCACCGAGGCCTGGACCTGGGCGCGGGCGATCGACAGCAACTGGTCTTCCAGGCGCGGTTGCAGGTGCTCGACGTTGCTGTTGCGCTTCTCCGAGGTGAAGCCCGACAGGTACGAGGCGTTCCACTTCACCGCGTTCTTCGTGTCGAACGGCAGGATGGTGTTGATGATGTTGTTGGTGTTGACGCGCACGTCCAGATTGCCGCGTTCGGTGGACGATTCCAGCGGCAGGTCGTCGACGGTGAAATCCACGTGCCGTTGCACCTGGTACACGTCGGCGTCGTAGTAGGTCTTCTTGTTGTTGTCGGTGCCGCGCGTGTATTCGCGCGTCTTGATCTCGCCCTTGCCCGCGACATCGGCGCTGGCGTTGCCGTCGACGATCATGTACGGCAGGTAGACGCCGACGACATTCTCGGGCGAGAACTGTTCCTTGAATTCCTTCAGCGCGAACAGCCGGCGCTTGTCGACGAACTGGCGGATGCGCGCGACCGCGTCGTCCTTCTTGATGTGGAAGGGCAGCACCGCGTCGGGCACCGCGCCGTTGGCCACTTGCTCGTTCACGCCGAAGACATGGCGGCACCAGTGGCAGCGCGCGGTCATCGCGTTTTCGGTGTTGACCGTGACTTCGGCGCCGCAGCCGGTGCACTCGAAGGTCATCAGCACGGCGGCATCGGCGGCGATGTCGCGCGCGCCCGAGGCGAGGACGGTGCCCTTGAGCTGGTCGATGCCTTCACCGAAGCCGAACAGTTCCTCGACCCGTGCGCCGTCCCATTCGTTGCGGCAGTACAGGCAGACCAGAAGATCGGTGCCGAGCTTGTGGCGGATGTCGGTCGAGCCGCATTTCGGGCAGCGGTTGAGGCCGTCGCTCAGCTCGGCTGCAGCGGTGTCGATGGCGACCGGGTCGGGCGCTTCGAGTTCCTCGCGGATGGCGTCGGGGAGGGTGCTCGGGTCGATCGGCAGGCTGCCGGGCAACGGCGGCACGTCCTGCGGCGAACCCGGGCCGCTGACGGGCTGCGGCGGCAACGGCGGTGGCATCTTGGGATCGGACATGGTCGCTGCGCGCCTGCGGCTTACAGGCCCAGTGCCTTGGCCTTGAGCGCGTCGTAGTCGTCCTGGGTGATCAGGCCGAGGTCGAGCATCTCCTTGGCCTTCTTCAGCTTGGCGACCGGGTCATCCGCAGCGGGCGCGGCAGGCGTCGCCGGCTGCTGCATGCTGCCGATGCCGAGCATGCCCGATGCCATGCCCACGCCCATCAGACCCGCGGCGCCACCGTTCTCTCCGGCGGACTGGATACCCTGGGCCACGCTTGCCTGCAGGTTGGAATTGCCGCGCGAACCGGACAGCGCGTCTGCGCGCTGCACGGTCTTGAGCAGTTCGCGCGTGTTCGCGTCGTATTCGATCGAAACGATGGCGGTCTTGACGATGGCCAGGCCGCGATCGGACTTCCACTGGTAGCCCTGCTCGACCGCGTCGGACAGGCTCTTGGCGAAGCCGAGCGAATCCTGCTGCAGTTTGGTGATGCGATTGCCCTTGGCGGGATCGTTCGTGTACATGCTGAACGCGGGCGCGAGCGAACCGACCACTTCGTTGAACAGCTGGCTGGCGGCGGCGTTCTCGTGGTCGGTGAAATCGAAGACCTGGCCCGGCTGCAGAAAGCTGGCCGGCACGAAGTTCTTCACGAACAGAATCGGATCGACGATCTTCAGCGTGTACGAGCCGCGCGTAACCGCGCCGACCTGGGTGTTGAGGAAACCGTCGTCCCAGTAGATCTCGGACTGCGTACCGAAACGGTTGTCCGGCAGTTCCTTCAGCGAGACGAAGAACGCGGCCTGCTGCGAGCCCGGCTGGCCGCCGAACTTGAAGCGTTCCCAGCTCTGCGTGATCAGCGGGCTGACGATGCCGTCGCCGGCGAAAATGGACTTCGAGTTGATGTCGTCCGATCGCCACTCGTAGCCGCCGGGCTCGGCGACGAAGCCGGTGATCTTGCCGTCCTGGAACAGCAGCAGCCCGTAGCCCTCGGGCACGATGATCTTGGACCCGTTGGTGATGATGTTGGAGGAGCCGGAGGTGTTCGAGCCGCGCCCGGCATTGGTGCCCTGCGGGACCGCCGCGAACAGCGCCGCCGTCGACGGCAGGCCGGCCGGCACCGTGTAGAAATCTTTCCACTGGTCCGCGAACATGCCGCCGACCGCACCCACCACCGCCTGTACAAGACCCATGACTACTCTCCGCGATTCGTGGCCGGGCGCCATGCCCGCCATGCTGGCGAACTATACACGCGCTGACGGCGCGCGAATTGACTCGATTGCCTGCAGGAATCTCAGACGCCGACCCCGTTCAACGACGTTATTCCGCGCGGCCGCCGAATTCGCCGGTGGTGGTGTTGACCCATACTTTCTCGCCGTTGGTGATGTACTCCGGCACCTGGATCTCGATGCCGGTGTTGAGCTTCGCCGGCTTCGGGCGCTTGGTCGCGGTACCACCCTTGAGTTCCGGCGGCGTTTCGATCACTTCCAGAACCACGCTTTGCGGCAACTGCAGCGCCACAGGCGCATCGTCGATCACCTGCACGTAGCAGCCGGCGAGGCCATCGGTGATGTAACCCGCGCCATCGCCGACGACATCGGCGTCGAGCGTGTACGGCGTGTAATCCTCGTCGTCGAGGAATACGAAGGCGTCGCCGTCCTTGTATGAGAACGTGGCCTGGCGCCGCGCGAGTTCGACTTCCTTGAGATCGTCGTCGCCACCGAGGCTGAGGTCGAATTTGTTGCCACCGGGCACGCTGTACATCGTGAAACGGAATTTCACGTTGCCGCCGCGGCCCTGTGGCGAACTGCGTTCGATATCTCGGATCTGGTACACCGTGCCGTTGTGTTCGACCACATTGCCTTTCTTGATGTCGTAAGCCTTCATTGCATGGATTCCGTGTAGGGCGGGCTCAAGCCCGCCATCGAGACTTGTGCGTGGGGGGTGATGATCGGAATGGCTTCGATCATTGTCCGGTGCGAGCGGATGTATCGTAACGGCGGGCCAGGGCCCGCCCTACGAAACCGCTTTATTTCGGCGCCAACCGCGTCGCACCGTCCAAGCGGATGGTTTCGCCATTCAAGTAAGTGTTGCCGAGGATATACGCGACGAGGTCGGCGAACTCCTCCGGCTTGCCGAGCCGCGACGGGAACGGGATCGAGGCCGACAGCGACTGCTGCACCGAGTCCGGCATGCCGTCGACCATCGGCGTCCAGAAGATGCCTGGCGCGACGGTCATGACGCGGATGCCGAAACGGGCGAGTTCGCGCGCCATCGGCAGGGTCATGCCGACCACGCCGCCCTTGCTGGCGGAGTAAGCGGCCTGGCCGATCTGGCCTTCGTAGGCGGCGACAGAGGCGGTGTTGACGATCACGCCGCGTTCGCCGTCGGTGCCGGGCTCGTTGTGCTGCATCACCGCCGCGGCTGCCTTGGCGACGTTGAAACTGCCGACCAGGTTGACCATCACCGTGGTCTGGAACTGCGACAGCGGCATCGCGCCGTCCTTGCCGAGCACGCGACCGGCGCCGAGAATCCCGGCGCAGTTGATCGCGACATTCAGGCCACCCAGAAAGGCTTTCGCCGCATCGACATTCGCGACCACGCCCGACTCGTCGCTGACGTCGGTGCGGAAATAGCGGGCGTTGGCTTCGCCCAGTTCGGCGATGGCGGCGGCGCCCTTGTCGTCGTTGAGGTCGAACAGCGCGGCTTTGCCGCCCTGGGAGACAAGGTGCCGGGCGACGGCGAGGCCGAGGCCGGAAACGCCTCCGGTGACGATGGCGCGGGCCGAGGAAAGAAGCATCGGGGGATCCTTGAGCGGTCGAGGCCGGAATTTTAACGCACCGGCCCGGTCCGGCAGGTACCGGGTCGCCGGCCGTGGACCCGCGACATCCCCATGAAGGTCGTGATATACAGTCGCCAGAGCACTCAGGGCAGCCCTGCCCGCTCCACCGCCATACCCACAACTCTATCCACCAGTCGTATCCAACGAGGAAGCTGTCATGGCTGATACGAGACTGAAGGCAGTGGCCACTGCCGAAAGCCTGCGGACCCTGTCCGTCGGCGTCAGAGAGTCTGCAACGGCGCATGCCGTCGGCGACCCTCAAGGCCGTTCCGCTTCTGGCCAAGCTGCTTCCGGCCATGCTGCTTCAGGCATTCCGGCCGTCACCGCTTGCTGTGCACAGCGCCTTCCGGGCCTGACGCACCCCTTTTTCGCCCACACCTCCCCGCCCCAGCGCCCGATCTCCGTTCGGGCCGGTGCCGCACTGCGTTCTGGCGCCCCCCGCCAGCGTCGGTTGCCGCGGACCGGGCTCCCCCGTTGCTGTCCTGTCCAAGCGCTTGGGGTGCTGGGGACGGATACGCAGCGGGCGCGAGTCGCGCATGCCCCAGGGAAGGTGTCGATGGGCGCGGACCGCGATCCCTCCATCGTCGAAGCCTGCTGAGCGCAGGCCCGTCGTGCAGCCGGTTTCGCGGGGCTTTTCAGGAGCTCTGTTTCCGCCGAGCGATACGGGCCTCCTCTATGCTTTGATGGTGCGGGCGATCGAACCGCGGGAACCGCCGCAAGGCCTTCCGAAGTTTCGCCCTCCCGCACGGTCGCGTGTCCGGATTTTCCACATCAGGAGTCTTGAACGATGTTGCGCAACATTACCGCTGTCCTGCTGATCGCCAGCGCCGGATTGATCTCCGCCTGCAAAGCCTCGGCTCCCGAGGTTGCCGCACCACAAGCCATTGTGGCTGGGGCGTCCGAAGCGGCCGCGCCGGAAGTCGTGCCTTCCGCAGCCAAGGCTCCCGCCGCCGCCGAGGTCGATGTCGCGCGCATCGTCGCCGACGTGATGCGTCAGCAGTATCCGGATGGTTACGACGAGAAGCACGACTGCTGGGCGTTTTCCCGCGTGTCCGGCGGTAACCGGACCGAATACTGCATGCGATCCCGGTCGCCGCAGTGGGCCGACGCGGAAGGCGGCAAGTCGTTCTATTTCCTCGCCAGCAGCGCAAGCGATATCAACGACGATCTGCGTTATGCGTACGGCTCGGTGGATTCCGGTCTCATGGGCGCATTCCAGGTGTCGATCGGTTCCGATGGCGGATGGAAGCTGGTTTCCGCAGAGAAAGCGATCGACTTCGGCACCGCCGGCGCATGCGGCTGCGAGAATGCCAGCCTCGTCAAACTGGGGCGCGCCTATTACGGTTGGATGTTCACCAGCGGCGGCATGTGGCAGGGCATCGTCGTTTCCAACCACGAGATCGTCGCTCCGCACGATGGCGGCTTCAAGAATCTCAGCGCGATACCCGAAATACGCGAAGAAGCGCAGGACGTGCGCTATACGGTCGCGGTCGTCGATGGCGATCCGGAGGCGGATATCTTTCCGCTGAAAGTGGAAAAGCTGGAGTCCGGCAAGAAAGCCGGCGAACGCATCGTCGGATTCGACCGGGACAAGTGGGCATATCAAACGATCTCCGATTTCTGACCTACGACAGACACCGACTCTTCCACAAAGGAAAACACCATGGCAGGCAACGATAAACTGGATCAGCGCTGGAACGCATCGAAAGACGTACTGGTCGATGCCGCGCGAACGGCAGGTGTCGATCCCGACATCATGGTCAAGATTTCCGGATTCGAGTCGGGTTTCAATTCTCACGCCAAGCCTGTTTCAAGCAACCCGGACAAGAACACGATCACGCAGTTCGACGGCACCAAGGCGATCTCTTCCGCGTACGGCTATGGCCAGTTCCTCAATGGCACGTGGAACGACATGATCCACAAATACGGGGAAAAGTACGGCATCGAAGGCGCCGATAAAATGACGGTGAGTCAGACCAACGACCCCGCCATTCGCGACAACCCGAAATTGCAGGCGGCGATGCTCGCCGAGTTCACGCGCGAAAACGTCGCCAAGGGCGCGAAGCTGGGAGGACCGGATACGGACGCCAATGTCTACGCCTTCCACAACCTGGGCGGCGACGACGCGACCAAGTTCCTCAACGCGATGCGTGAAAATCCCAATCAACGCGTGGACCAGGTGCTTTCGGCGAAAGTCATCAGCGGTAATCCGTCGTTGTACGGAGATGGCAGCCGGACGCTTGCGGACTCGTACAAAGTGATGGGTCAGCACATGGACCGTTACGAGACGTATGCCCAGGAAGCGCGCACCATGGCCGGTCAAACGCCGGCACCGGACAAACCGAAGCCCGCGCCGGACAATTCGCCGTCCGCACCTAGCGGTACGACTCCCGCCAATAAATCGCCCATGTCCGACGGCGCGCTGTCGTCCGGCGAGAAAGGCGCGGAAGTGGAAGCGCTGCAGAAGAAATTGAACGCGCTGGGTTACACGGACACGAACGGTCAGAAGCTGGGCGAAGACGGCAAGTACGGCAAGCACACCAAGGAAGCGGTGGAGCAGTTCCAGCGCGAGAACGGCCTGAATCCCACGGGCACCGCCGACGCGGCGACGCTGAAGATGGCGGACCGGGGCATGACCCGTTTCGCGATGAAGGACGATGTGCTGCAACCGGGCGAGCGTGGCCCTGATGTGCGCAATCTGCAGCAGACGCTGGCGGATGCGGGCTACAAGGGTACGGACGGCAAGCCGCTGGCGGTGGACGGCGTATACGGCGACGGCACGAAAGCCGCGGTCGGTGCCTACCAGAAGGTCAACGGGCTTCCGGAGACGGGCGTTGCGGACAAGGCGACGCTGGTGAAGATGGGCGAGATCATCGTGGTGGAGACCCGTGAGCCTAAAGTGCCCACGGACCAGGCCAAGCCCACGGATCCGACGAAGCCCGCAGACCCGACGAAGCCCGCAGACCCGACGAAGCCCACGGATCCACCGACGCAAACCGACAAGCCGTTGATGTCCAATCCCAATCACCCGGACAACAAGCTGTACCAGCAGGCGGTGTCGAATCTGGAGCAATTGGGTCCGAGCGGAGGATTCAAGTCGCGCGAGGATCTGGAGAAGGCGGCTGCTGCGGTGGCGGCGGATGCCAAGGCGACCGGTCTTCAGAGCATCGATCATGTCAGCAAGACGACGGCGCCGAACGGGCAGAATTTCCTGGTGGCGGTGCAGGGCGATCCGACCAGTCCGGCATCGAAGAACTCGTACATCGACTACAGCCAGGCGGTGAACCAGGGCGTCGACCAGAGCACGAAGATGGCCGAAGCGGTCAAGCCGGCAGTGCAGCAGTCGCAGCAGGTGGCGCAGGTCGATCAGAACCAGAACCCGCCGGACCAGAACAAGGTGGCTATGGGCGGCCGTTGACGCCGGCATCCCGTCCATCGCACATCAGAAAACAACAAGGAAATCGATCCATGCGTTCGCGTGCAACAGTGATCTTCATCGCCGGCCTGCTTCTGGCCGCCTGCAAACCCTCGGCACCGGTTGCGGACGCGCAACTCGTAACGACCGCTGCTGTCGATGCGTCGAAGGCAGCGCCCGCTTCGGCGGCCGTCGCGGAAGCACCGGTGCCTGCGCCGGAAGCGGTGTTGCGCGACATCTTCAAGCAGCCGATCACCGCCGCGGAGAATGCGCATCTGACCGACGGACGATATGCGGGTTACTGGAGCGGCCATCGTTTCGAACTGGACGGAAAGCGCTATTTCGTCGGTTTCGCCGAATCCACCGGCGAAACCGAAATCGAATACCCGACGGAGGACAATACCGTCACGCTGTCCCAGGCGACATACGTTTTCGATAACGGTGCATGGACGCTTCGCGGCACGCAGACCGGGATCGGCATGTTCGGAAGTTTCGAAAAGCCGCCGCAGATCGACAGCGAAGCCGCACCGCAGGCGATGTCGGTGGGCGGCCGCTATTTCGTCGGCATGCCTACCGTGGAGGTGGCGATGGCAGGCGCCCGTCTGGATTTCTACGAGCTGTTCGCGTTCGCGCCGCGCGAGCTCGAATGGACCTATCTGGGTTATGTCGCCGGCGGCCGCGACACCCGCGCAGGATGCACCTCCGACACCGACCTGCAGCAGCCGGTCAAATGCGCGGCAAGCACGGCGAAACTGAAGTTCGCGCCCGCAGCCGGCAATGACTGGCCGGCAGTGACGGTCGCATTCGATGGCGATGTCGTCGGTGCGGACGGCGAAGTGCGCAAGGCCACGGAACAGGATGCGGTCGAATACCGTTTCGATGCCGCATCCGGATCCTATTCGAAGATCCTGCGTTGAACCACAGACAATACGGCTGAAAATACAAGGGGAACGAGATGAGCAAAGACTATACCCGCAAAGAAGTGCTCGAGATCGTGGAACAGACCGCCGCGAAACACGGCATTCCGAAGGACGATTTCCTCCGCGCCTCGTACATCGAAACCGGCGGAAAGTTCGACGAGCGGGCGCACAACAAGCGCACGGGCGCTGCGGGCCTGTACCAGTTCATGCCGGATGTCGCTCCCGCCTACGGGCTGCGCGGCGACGATGTGTACAACCCGGTGAAAAGCGCCGAAGCCGCCGCGAAGCTGTACGAGAACAACCAGAAGACCATCGTCGCCAGTCACGACAGGACGCACCGGCCGTACGTGTCGGGCGCCGAAAAGCCGAACGGCCTGGACATGTATCTCGCGCACCAGCAGGGCGCGGGCGGGTACACCTCGATCCAGGCGGCCATCGCGACCGGCCACTTCCTGGAGATGAAGCCCAAGACCCGCACCGCGATCCTCTCCAATGTCGACGGCGACGATCTGCAGAAGATCACTGGCGTATCCAAGGATCAACTGCGGGCGATGTCGGACAAGGACATGGCGCAGACATTCGTCGGCTACTGGAAAACGAAGTACGAGCGGATCTCGATTCCGGAAGCCGGTATCGCGCCGCTGCATGCCGAGAACAAGAGCGCACCCGAGCAGCGCACAGCGCCGAAACAGGGTGGGCAGGGCAGCCAGGCCGGGCAGGGCGGACAGGACAATCAGGGCGGGCACTGGCCCGCGCCGGGCAATTTCAAGATCAACGAGGCCGACAAACCCGGCGAAGGTCGCGGCGAGCACAACACGCCGCGCAGCAATCGTTCGGGACGACATACCGGCGTCGATATCCAGGGCAATGAGGGCGATCGGATCGAACCCTTCGCTGCCGGCCGGGTCGTGTTCGCAGGGGTCGCAACGGGCTACGGCAACACGGTCGTGATCGATCACGGCAACGGCGAGCGCACCCTGTATGCCCATCTGAAGAGCATTTCTGTCGAAAAAGACCAGCAGGTCACGACCGACACGAAGATCGGCAGCATGGGCCGCTCCGGCAACACGCCGAAGGGCGGCGACACCCATCTGCATTTCGAGATCCGCCATGGCGCGAAGGAGGGCATGCCGTTCTCCGGACGCGATGTCGATCCCATGCCGTATCTCAAGCAACAGAAACAGATCGATGGCGCTTCCGTGTCGACGGGTGGATTGCTTGCCGACGGCAAATTGTCGTCCGGCGAGAAGGGCGCGGAAGTGGAAACGCTGCAGAAGAAGTTGAACGCGCTGGGTTACACGGACGCGAACGGTCAGAAGCTGGGCGAGGACGGAAAATACGGCAAGCACACCAAGGAAGCGGTGGAGCAGTTCCAGCGCGAGAACGGACTGAAAGCCACGGGCATCGCCGATGAGGCGACGCTCAAGTTGGCGGACAAGGGCATGACCCGTCATGCCGCAGCCGATGGCGTGTTGCAACCGGGCGAAAAGGGCCCGGACGTGCGTGGTTTGCAGGAGAATCTGTCGAGGCTGGGTTACCAGGGCCCCAATGGCAAACCGCTGAGCGTGGATGGCGATTACGGCAAGAACACGCAGGCAGCGGTGTCGGCGTTCCAGAAGGCGAATGGATTGCCGGAGACCGGGACAGCCGACAAGGGCACCATGGAGAAGATCGGCAATGTGGCGCAAGGCAAATTCGCGGTCGATGCCGAGGCCCGGCTCGATCCGCCGCAGTCGACAGGTACGCAGGGCAAGCCACCGGCTTCATCGGATGTTCTGGCAGGGCAGACGGACAGATTCGCACCGCTCGGCTCGAAATTGCCGCCTGCGGTTCTTGCTGGATTCGAAGAAGGCAGAGCGGAGGCCAGAAGATTGAATCCGGAGATTGCGCGAATCGATGCCCAACTGGGGAGGCTCGGCGAGATAAAGCATGCCCCTGAGTTGATCAAGCCGGAACAGACAACACTCATCTCCAATCCGAACCACCCGGACAATCGCTTGTACCAGCAAGCGTTGTCGAACCTGAAACAACTGGGTCCGAGTGGCGGGTTCAAGTCCGATGAAGAGCTTGGCAAAGCAGCAGCAGCGGTTGCGACGGACGCAAAAGCAAGCGGGCTGAACGAGATCAATCACATCAGCCGTACGACGGCGCCGAATGGTCAGGGTTTCCTGGTGGCGGTGCAGGGCGATCCGACGAGTCCTGCGGCGAAGAATTCTTTCATCGACTACAACCAGGCGGTGAGCCAGACCGTCGAACAGAGCACGAAGATGGCGGAAACGAACAAGCCGGCGCCGCAATCCGCCGACCCGGAGCAGAACAAGGCCATGATCCGATAACCGGCTGCAGTGCGCCGTTCATGACGTTGGATGTCCGGCGCCTAATTGCGAGAGCAAGTGCGATGTCGCGAGGAAGATGTCGCACTTGCGGCGCATGTCCGGCGGACCATCGGCGATGCTGGACAGCGGTCATGCAGCTGCGGGCATCGCAGTCGAATCCATAGGAGCAAGACGTCGTGTCGAATATGATGAGAATGCTTGCGCTGCTCGCCGTGCTGGCGCTCGCCGCCTGCAAGGCCGGACAGAAAGCGCCCCCGGTGGAGCGCGCGTCAGAGCCGGAAGCGGCTGCGCCGACACGGGGCGGCCAAGGATCAGCCCAAGGGGAGCACCGCATGACCGTGTTGAATGAGTTGTTGGCTCTGTTCGCCACCGAAGACGGCGCGCGCTGGCAGTCATACGACGGCATCGCGGGCGTTGCGTGGGGGGATGCACAACCCATCGAAACACCCGAGGTGGCCGATCCCGCTGCAAGGTTCTCGCGCTCCGGCACGCTGACGCTCGCAGGGTTCGGCGACACCGATCTGCCCGACGGCAAGGTCGGTGCCGATGCCGGCGTGCGTCGCGGCAACGAAGGAGAATCGGGCGTCACCCTCAGTGGCGACGCCAACCGGGTGAACGAGGTCGCGATCGTCAAGTTCTATCCGGGCGACGACTACGAGGACATTCTTCGCCAGCAGTTCGCCGCAGACGCGACGCTCGTAGCGGAAGCCGACCGCTGCGCGCTGAATTTCGGAACGCAGGCCGAAAATACCGGAAAGAACAAGTTCTATCGCATCGAGATCGGCGCTGCGACGCTCGCGCATGTCGAAGCCTTCGTCGACGAGGATGCCGGCCCGTCCGGTCCCGGATCCACCACTTTCGTGTTCTACAGGACAAAACCCGAGCAAAGGATCGCCGCAATGCAATGCCGCGCGGTCCAGCCATAAGCGACCGTGCATGACCTTCCACCGTCGATATCCATAGAGGAGCGAATAGATGGCTGATATCCGACAGAAAGCAGTGGCCACTGCCAATCACTACGACCAGGGCAACATCGCCGGCCTGGATGCCGCGATGACCCGGCGTTTGATTGCCTCCACCGTGTTGACGGAAAGTCACGGTGGCGACCTGGCCGTCACCAACAAGCAGGGCTATGTCGGCCGCTATCAGGCCGGTGCCGGCTGGTTGGCGGATGCCGGCTACGTCGATGCCGACAAGCTCAAGGCGTCGATGGCGGGCTACAAGAACGAATGGGCCTGGGCGCAGGCCGGAGGCATGACGAAATTCCTCGAAAACCCGTCGAACTGGAACAACGGCCTGAGTCTGGACAAATACAAGGCCTCCGACGATCTGCAGGACCGCGCGTTCAAGATCAATTGCGACAAGACCTATCAGCGCGCGGTGAAGGAAGGCGTGTTGCATGCCGACGATTCCCCGGAAAAGGTCGCGGGCTTCCTGAAGGCGCGGCACATCTCCGGTTACGGCGGCGCCGAGGCTGCGGCCACCGGCGGCCGCGTCTACCGCGACAGCAACGGCACCAGCAACTACGATTACATGCACGACATCACCCGTAATCGCGACGGCCTGAATCAGTTCATGTCGCATGGCGAGAGGACGCAGGCGCCGAAACAACCGTCGGCGCCGGCGCATTTCGCGGCCAGCGGTTTCCTCATGCAGCAGACGCCCGAGGTGCGCGCCTATCTCGATCTGGTCGCATGGAAAGAGGTCCGCCCGGGGCACTCGCTCAATGCGGACGGTTCTCCGGCGGGGTATCGCGACCGCAACGGCGTGCAGAACAGCATGGGCACCATGCCGGAATCGGCGGTCGCCAACAACGGCAACTTTCCGCGCGACGAACTGCGCTACAACGTCGGCCGCTATCAGATGAAGCAGGTCGACGTGGACGACATGCGCAGGCGCTACGACCCGAAAATCGACGATTTCTCGCCCGAAAGCCAGGACCGCGTCGCCGTCGCCAAAATGAAATACCGCGATGTGATCGAGCCGCTGCAGAACGGCGATATCCGTACTGCGATCAAGCACGGCGGCAAGGAATGGGCATCGCTGCCGGGCTCACCCTACGGACAGGTGCAGGACGGCTACACCGTCGACAAGGCGGTCGATTACTACAACCAGCGATTGGCCTTCCATCGTGCGCTCGATCATGGCCAGACGCCGCACGCGCAGACCGATGCGCGGCCGACGCAAGGTCAAGGCGGCGGTATCAACGACACGCTGCTGCTCAAGGGCGAGCGCGGCGAAGGCGTGAAGCACCTGCAGGAAGCGCTCAACAAGGCCGGTATCCGCGATGTGGAGGGCAAACCCCTGCCGACGACCGGCAACTTCGGCGACATGACCGATGCGGCGGTACGCAAGTTCCAGGAGCAGAAAGGGCTGGAGGTGGACGGCAAGGCGGGCAAGGACACATTGACCGCACTGGGGATTTATCCGGGCCAGAAGCAGGCGCCGACGACCGGCAATGTGGCCGAAAAGACCGAGGAGGCGGTGCGCAGATACCAGGAGCAAGCGACACCGGGCCAGGGCGGCAATACCGGCAAGCAGCCTTCGACCGAACCCGCGAAGACGCCGCCGGGCGGCAATTTCGGCGACAGGGCCGAAGAGACCGTGCGCAAGTACCAGGAGCAGGCGCCGCCGACCAATCCCGCGGACAAGCCGCTGATCTCGAATCCCGCGCATCCGGACAACAAGTTGTATCAACAGGCGCTGTCCAATCTGGAGCAACTCGGGCCCAGCGGCGGTTTCAAGTCGCGCGACGAGATCGAAAAAGCGGCCGCTGCTGTAGCCGTGGACGCCAAGGCGACGGGTCTGCAGAGCATCGACCACATCAGTCGTACGACGGCACCGAGCGGCCAGAATTTTCTGGTCGCGGTGCAGGGCGATCCGACGAGTGCGGCGGCGAAGAACTCCTACATCGATTACGGCCAGGCGGTGAATCAGACGGTCGAGCAGAGCACGAAGATGGCGCAGCCGTTGCAGTCGTCGTCGTCGACGCAGAAAGCGCCATCGGAAGAAGCGCCGACGCTCGACAATCAGACGCGAGGGAAGACGGTTTGATTGCTTCGGATCCAGTCTTGCAGAAACGTCAACGGGCCATCTTTCGATGGCCCGTTTTTTATCCGAATCGCAAACCGTCTGCTCCGCGTATGGCGCTCAGCGCAACAGTCCTTCGATCATCCCCGCATGACGCTGCGCCTGCGCATCGCGACGCAAACGGCTCGCGGTGAAGATCGAACACATCTCCGCGACCGCAGTGTCGAATATTTCGTTGACGATCACGTAGTCGAACTCGTGGTAATGCGACATCTCCTCGCGGGCGGCGGCGAGCCGGCGCGCGATGGTGTCTTCGCTGTCCTGTCCGCGCTTGCGCATGCGTTCTTCCAGCGCTTCGCGCGACGGCGGCAGGATGAAGATGCCGACCGCATCCTGCACTTTCTCGCGGACCTGGCGCGCGCCCTGCCAGTCGATCTCCAGCAGTACATCGCGGCCAGCGGCCAGCTGCGGCTCCACCGACTGCCGCGCGGTGCCCTTGAGATCGCCGTGCACCAGCGCGTGCTCGAAGAAATCGCCAGCGTCGATCATGCGCTGGAATTCGTCCGCGCCGACGAAGTGGTAATGCTGGGCGTGGCGTTCGCCCGGACGCGGCGCGCGCGAAGTGAACGAGATCGACAGGGCGATGTTCGGGTCGCGCGCCAGACAGGCGTTGACGATGCTGGACTTGCCCGCGCCCGAGGGTGCCGCGACGATGAAGAGGGTTCCGCGCATGGGAGTTGACTGGCCGGAGACGTGAGCCGAAGTCGCGGCAGCATGCCTCAACTGCGGCCGCAAGTCATTCAAGGGATCATTCGATGTTCTGGGACTGCTCGCGGATCTGGTCGATCAGCACCTTCAGTTCCACCGCCAGCGCGGAGGTTCGCGCATCCACGGATTTCGATCCGAAGGTGTTGGCTTCGCGGTTGAATTCCTGCAGCAGGAAGTCGAGCCGGCGGCCCACGGCTTCCTTCTGACCCAACACCCGGCGCAGTTCGGTGATATGGCTGTCGAGCCGGTCGAGTTCTTCATCGACATCGAGTTTCTGCAGCGCCATCACCAGTTCCTGCTCGAAGCGGCCCGGATCCAGCGGCTGCGGCAGATCGGCGAGCCTGTTCACCAGTTTCTGCTTCTGCCCGGCGCGGATCGCGGGCATCAGCGTGCGCGCATCCGCGGCGTGACGGGCGATCGCGTCGACGCGATCGAGGATGTTCGCCGCGAGATTCGCGCCTTCGCGCGCGCGCGCGTCGACGAATTGATCCAGCACTTCATCGAGCAGCGACAGTGCTTCGGCGTGCAGCGCCGCCGGGTCGCCGGTCTGGGTCTGCAGCACGCCCGGAAATTTCAGCAGTTCGGTCATTTCCACGCGCAGGGTCGGGAAATGTTCGTGCAGATTGCGTCCGAGCGCGGCGAGATGCGATACCCGCGCCGGATTCAGCTGCAGCATCTCGTCGTGATCGCCATTGCGCAGCCGCATGCCGAGCTCGACCTTGCCGCGCGAGACCAGCTTCGCGACACGCTCGCGGATCGACGGTTCCACCGCCCGCAGTTCATCGGGCAGACGCACGCCGAGTTCGAGAAAACGATGATTGACGGCGCGCACTTCGCAGCTCAGCGCGCCCCATGAGGTGTTGCGTTCACCGGCGGCGAAAGCGGTCATGCTGCGGATCATTCGTTGCTCCTCATTCAATCTTCCCCATCGTGGGCAGGCAGACGCAGTGTGACCTGCGAAACCCTCAGCGGCCAGCGGGCATTATCCGCGAAACCCGCAAGCCGGCGCGGCGCGGCGACAGGGCCTCAGCTTCGCGCATCGCCGCTTCGGTCGTTTTGAGCCCACTCAAGTGGGTTTGAACGGTTTTCAACAGGGATCCCCGGGCCATGAACGGCGCCGATGCTAAACTCCCGCGCTTTCCAGCAGGCCACCCTCCGCATGAGCATTGCCCGTCCCAGTGGCCGTACGCCCGAACAACTGCGTGCCGTCAAGATCGAGCGCGCCTACACCCGCCACGCCGAGGGTTCGGTGCTGGTGTCTTTCGGCGATACCCGCGTGCTGTGCACCGCCAGCGTCGACAACAAGGTGCCGGGTTTCATGCGCGGCAAGGGCGAGGGTTGGATCACCGCCGAATACGGCATGCTGCCGCGCGCTACCCACACCCGCAGCGACCGCGAAGCCGCGCGCGGCAAGCAGGGCGGACGCACGCTGGAGATCCAGCGGCTGATCGGCCGCTCGCTGCGCGCCTGCGTCGATCGCGGCGCCTTGGGCGAACGCACGATCACTCTCGATTGCGACGTGCTGCAGGCCGACGGCGGCACCCGCACCGCGGCGATCACCGGCGCCTACGTTGCATTGGTGGATGCGGTGCGTTTTCTGCAGAAGCGCAAGGACATCAGCAAGGATCCGATCCACGGTGCAGTGGCTGCGGTGTCGGTCGGCATCTATCGCGGCGTGCCGGTGCTGGATCTGGATTATGCCGAAGACAGCGATTGCGATACCGACATGAACGTGGTGATGAACGACGGCGGCGGTTTCATCGAACTGCAGGGCACAGCCGAAGGCCATGCGTTCCGCCGCGACGAGCTGGATGCATTGCTGGGCCTGGCCGAGCAGGGCATCACCGAATTGTTCGCCGCACAGCGCGCCGCGCTGGCGGGTTGATCGCGCGATGAGCCGGGCTTCGCATCGATGAAGCGCCACATCGCCTGTTTCGCGCTGGTCGTCGATGATTACGACCGCGCGATCGCGTACTACACCGGTGCGCTCGGTTTCGAGCTGCGTGAGGATTCGCCACGAGAAGCCGCGCCCGGTCAGCCGCCGAAGCGCTGGGTCGTCGTGGCTCCGGCCGGCGCCGAAACCGCGATCCTGCTGGCGCAGGCGTCGAACGATGCGCAGCGCGCCCGGATCGGCGACCAGACCGGCGGTCGCGTCGGTTTCTTTCTGTATACCGACGACTTCCGCCGCGATCACGCGGCGATGCTCGCCAAAGGCGTGCGCTTCGTCGAACAACCACGCGAAGAGGATTACGGCATCGTCGCGGTGTTCGAGGATCTGTACGGCAACCGTTGGGATCTGCTGGAGCTCAAGGCATGAAGCTGGTGCTGGCCAGCGGCAATGCAGGCAAACTCGCGGAGTTGCGCGATCTGCTCTGCGATGCTGGCATCGATCTGCATGCGCAGTCGGAATTCGGCGTGGAGGATGCGGAGGAAACCGGTCTGACCTTCGTCGAGAATGCGATCCTCAAGGCGCGTCATGCTGCGCGTGCGACCGGATTGCCGTCGCTCGGCGACGATTCCGGCCTCTGCGTCGACGTGCTCGACGGTGCGCCCGGACTCTATAGCGCACGTTATGCCGGTACGCACGGTGATGCCGGCGCGAACATCGTCAAACTGCTCGATGCGCTGCGCGATGTGCCGGGAGATCGGCGCGGCGCGCGTTTCGTCTGCGTGCTGGCGTTGCTGCGCCACGCTGAGGACCCGCAACCCCTGATCGCCGAAGGCGTGTGGGAAGGCCGCATCCTGTCCGCACCGCGCGGCAACCGCGGTTTCGGCTACGACCCGGTGTTCTTCGATTCCGAACGTGGTATGGGTGCGGCCGAACTGGATGCCGCGCTGAAGAACCGCATCAGCCATCGCGGTCGCGCGCTGGCGCTGCTGCGCGACAAACTCCTCGCTGCGATACATCGCGCCTGATGTTGAGTCTGCCGCCGCTTGCGCTGTACGTGCATCTGCCGTGGTGCGTGCGCAAATGTCCCTACTGCGATTTCAATTCCCACGAGGCGCGCGGTGCGCCGCCCTTCGACGCCTACGTCGATGCGCTGATCGCCGACCTCGACCACGATCTGCCGCTGGTCTGGGGCCGTACGGTGCAGACGGTGTTCTTCGGCGGCGGCACGCCGAGTCTGTTTCCGCCCGCGGCGATCGACCGCTTCCTGCAGGCGGCGAGCGCCCGGCTGCGGTTCGCGCCCGGCGCGGAGATCACGCTGGAAACCAATCCCGGCACCGCCGAGCATGGGCGTTTCGAGGATTACCGCAAGGCCGGCGTGAACCGGCTGTCGTTCGGCATCCAGAGCTTCGACGACGGCTGTCTGCGGCGGCTGGGCCGGATCCACGACAGCGCCCAGGCCGAGGCTGCGGTGAAGCTCGCGCAGGACGCGGGTTTCGACAACTTCAATCTGGATCTGATGTACGCGCTGCCGGAGCAGACGTTGGCGATGGCCGAACGCGATCTCGAGCGTGCGTTCGCGCTGCAGCCCGCGCACGTCAGCCACTACCAGCTCACACTGGAACCGAACACCGTGTTCGCGGCGCGTCCGCCCGGCGGGATTCCCGACGACGATGCGGCCTGGGAGATGCAGGAGCACTGCCAGTCGCTGCTTGCCGACGCTGGGTACGCGCAATACGAGATCAGCGCCTACGCGCGGCCTGGGCGCCAGTGCGCGCACAACCTCAACTACTGGCGGTTCGGCGATTACCTCGGGATCGGCGCGGGCGCGCACGGCAAGATCAGCCTGCCGGCGAGCGATGTGGGCAGGAGCCCGGGGGAAGACATCCCGGATGAGGGCCGGGACCGGGTGCTGCGGCGCTGGAAGCACAAACATCCCGCGACCTATCTGGTCCACGCCGGTACGCCGGCCGCGATCGGCGCCGACGCCTTCATCGCGCCGGAGCAGCGGCCGTTCGAGTTCATGTTGAACGTGCTGCGGCTGCGCGAGGGCTTCGCGCTCGACCATTTCGAGGCCCGCACCGGGGTGTCGCGGGCGGCGATCGACGAGCCGCTGGGCCGCGCAATCGCGGATGGATGCCTGGTGCGGGACGGTGCGCGGATCGTGCCCACCGAGTCCGGGCTGCGCTTCGCCAACGACGTGATTTCCCTTTTCCTGACAGCGGATTCCGTCGGCGAATGACGCCGGAACGGTACCGGCCGCTTCGTATGTTGCGATGCAACAATTGGATCGCGGCGGCCGAACATGTTAAGAAATGCGGCTACCGTCGCACTTCGTCAGGCTGAGATGGCTTCACCGACCGACTCCCAGGATCACACCGTGCCACGGACCTTGGCCACTGCCGGGTTGCCGCGTCGTGTGCGTCGCACGCTGGAGCGTGCACTTGCGCTGTTCAGCGAGGAACTGGAGCGCAATCTCGTCACCACGGTGACCGAGTTCGAAGAGGAGCTGTTCCGCCTGGCCGATCGCACCGGCGCCGTCGGCGGCGGCTCCATCGACTACATGCATACCCTGCGGATCGTGCGTTTGAATCGTCACGATCTGGTGCCGCGCTTCATGCAGGTGGTGGAAACCGGGTTGGCGGGCATCCGCAAGCCGATGTTGTTCTCGGCGACATCGCGTCCGGCGACGACCCCCGCGCCGATGGTCAATTTCCGCAACCTGAGCCTCGTCGACGAATCGGTGATGGACGAGGGGGCGGTGCTGCATGCGATCGCCTCGCGCCAGGAATCGCGAGCGAACCTGGTTCTGCATCTGCTGGGTCAACGGTTCGGCGTACTTGCCGCTGCTCCCGCTTTGGACAGCGAGCGGATTCCGCTCGGCCCGCAGGCGCTGTGTCGCGCGATCCGTCATGCCACCGAAAGCGTGCAGTTGGATCATGGTGCGCGGCTGTTGTTCTACCGGATCTTCGATCGCCGGGTGATGGTCCAGTGTCTGGGCTTGGCCGAAAAACTGGACGCACTGCTGGTCGAAGAAGGCGTTCTGCCCGGCCTGACTTATGTGCCGATGCGCACCCGCGCCGCAGGCGCAGGCGGTGGCGACAGCGACATGGACGGTGAGGCCGAAGACGAAAACCCGGAGCAGGCCGAAGACGCAGTTGCCGGCAAATCCGCGCAGGGCGCGCGTCCCGGCGGCGCTCAAGGCGGCGGTTCGCGCGCCGGTGGCGCACCGCAGGCACAGGGCGGTGGTCCGCAGGCCAGAGGTCAGCCGGGCGCGCAGAGCTGGATGTCCGGCCCGGCGTCGCCCGGCGGTCATCGCGGCGCATCGCGCGACGCAGGCGCTGGCGGTCAGTATTCCGACGCCGGCGACGAAGGCGCGGAGGGGTATGCGGGCGAGACGAACAACGACCCCAATCGTCCGTACACCACATGGATGGGCCAGCCGATGCCGAGCGCAGCGGTGGCCAACGAACAGGCGGCATACCACGATCTGCAGCAGCTGCTGTCGCGTCGTCGCGCCGAGGCAGAGCGCCACAATCCGATTCCGCCCAGCCAGCGGCCGGAGCGCACCATCGTCACCCGCGATCTGTTGCAGTCGCTCGGCAGGATGGACAACGAGCCGATGTCCAGCGGCAATGCGCTGAACATCGAGGACATCAAACAATCGCTGCTGGCGCAGGCGCGTCAGCAATACGGCAAACCGGTCGCACTGGCGCCGAGCGACAGCGACACTTTCGATCTCGTCGGACTGCTCTACAGCCATCTGCAGCGCGAAATCCGCGACGACGCGCCGGCTGCGGCCCTGGTCAAACGCATGCAGCTCACTCTGCTGCGCGTCGCCCTGCAGGACCGGGCGTTCTTCGTCCGTCCGAACCACCCTGCGCGGCAACTGCTCAGCACGGTGTCGGAAACCGCCGCGAAATGGCTGGCAGAGGACGATTTCGATCCGCAACTGTTGGCGCCGCTGCAACAGGCGGTCACCCACGCGGTCAAGAACTACGACGGCAACCTCGAAGTCTTCGAGCAGAGCAACAAACAGCTGCAGGCGCACATCGACACCCAGGTGCGCCGCGCCGAAACCCTCGAAAAACGTCACGTCGAAGCCGCACGCGGCAAGGAAAAACTCGAGGCCGCGAAACTGCGCGCCGAGCAGGTGCTCACCGAGATCGTCGGCGAAGCGCCGCTGCCGAGATTCACCCGTGCATTGTTGAACCAGGCCTGGGCCGATGTGCTGACGCTGACTTTCCTGCGTCACGGCGAGGGTTCCGAAGAGTGGAACCGGCAGATCGACGCGACCCGTCAGATCATCGCCGCCTGTACCCATCGCGACCCCAATGCCGAACACCCGGCGCTGAAGGCGCATGTGGAAACGGCGTTGAAGCAGGTCGGCTATCACGAGGACGAAGCCGAGGTCATCGCCAAACGTCTGTCCAGCAACGTGCGCGACGAGGAAGACGGCGAATCCCGTACCGAACTGACGATGAAGCTCAAGGCGCGCGTGCGCCTGGGCGAAGACTCCCAGAAAGCGCGCAAGCCGGATCTGCCCGCGCGCTCGGCGCATGAACAGGAGTGCTACGAACAACTGCGTCTGCTGCCGTTCGGCACCTGGATGGAGTTCGTCACCAATCAACAGGGCGACGTGGTCCGTCGGCGCATGTCGTGGTTCAGCCCGGTCACCGACAACGCGCTGTTCGTCAACCAGCGCGGCCAGCGCATCGGCGAACATTCGCTCGACAGCCTTGCGCGGATGATGGCCAAGGATCAGGTCCGGATCGTCACCGTGCAGCGCGCGGGCCTGGTCGATCGTGCCTGGAGCGCAGCGATGAATGCGCTGCGCGCCCTGACCGGCCATCGCGAGGAGCATGCCGCCGACGAGCCTGGCGAAGCCGCCGCCGCATCCGATATCGCCGTACGCTCCGGTCCTGCCGCGCCGGTCGATACGACAGTGACGGCGGCGGAAGGGACCTTCGTCCGCTCCGTGCCCAGTGCGGAACCGCGCAATCCCCCGGCGGTGCCGTATCCCGGCCTGATCGGCGACGAATCCGCCGAGCTGCCGCCCAAAGGAAACACGTGATGAGCAGCAAAGACCACCGCCGCTCGCCGCGGCGCAAAGTCGCCGAGACCGTGCTTGTCAGCGACGTGATGACCGAGGAAATCGTCGGTCGCATCGGCAACCTGTCCGAAGGCGGCATGCTGCTGATGGCCAGTGCGCCGCTGACCGAAGATGCGTTGTACCAGTTCCGCTTCCGGCTGCCCGGCGTCGATGGCGCCGACATCGAAGTCGGCGCGCATCTGCTGTGGGTCGATCGAGCCAGCTCGCCGGGGCAATCCTGGGCAGGCTTCCGTTTCATTTCGCTGACCGATGCGCATCGCGCACGCCTCAACGGGTGGGTCGAAGCGCCGGGCTCGCAATACGATTGAAGACGCGATGGTGTCCGTCCAGCCATCGCGACGCTGAACCGCTGACGCGACGACGCGCGTCGCGTCAGCGGTTTTCCGCAGGATGCGCCAGG
Source organism: Lysobacteraceae bacterium (assembly GCA_040079515.1). Taxonomy (GTDB): domain Bacteria; phylum Pseudomonadota; class Gammaproteobacteria; order Xanthomonadales; family Xanthomonadaceae; genus Lysobacter_I. The sequence goes on along the minus strand of JBEBKD010000005.1, from coordinate 59,658 downwards.
TATCGCGTCGTGTTCCGCTGAATTCCTCTTCCGCGTTCCGCCGAATTTCCCCCGAATCCATTCCGAGCGAACCGTCATGTCTGCAGACCTTTCCCGTCTCTACGCCGATCATCTCGCCATCCAGCGCACGCGCGCCGATGCGGCGCTGGCGCGCGGCGGCTTCGATCATCTGGTCGTGCCCAGCGGTACGCAGCATTACCAGGTCTTCGACGACCGCGATTATCCGTACGCGGTCAATCCGCATTTCAAGGCTTGGCTGCCGCTGACCAACACGCCCGGCAGTTGGCTGGTGTACACGCCGGGCGAGCGCCCGAAAGTCATCTATCTGCAGCCGCACGATTATTGGCATGTCGTGCCGCGGGCGCCGAACGGCGAGTGGGTCGAACACTTCGACATCCACATCATCCGCAATCCCGATGACGCCAAGCAGCATCTGCCGAAGAACGCCAACCGCTGCGCGATCCTCGGCGAAGCGCAGAGCGCGTTGGGCCAGTACGGCGCGTTCGCGCCGAACAACCCGATGCCGGTGCTGGACTACCTGCACTATCACCGCGCATACAAGACGCCGTACGAAATCGAGATGATGCGCGAAGCCACCCGCGTCGGCGTGCGCGGCCATCGCGCCGCCGAACGCGCGTTCCACAGTGGCGCCAGCGAATTCGGCATCCATCTCGCGTACTGCCAGGCCGCGCGTCAGGACGCCAACGATCTGCCGTACAACAACATCATCGCGCTGAACGAACACGGCGCGGTGCTGCATTACACCGATCGCGACCGGCAGTCGCCGCGTCCCGTGCGCAGTTTTCTCATCGACGCCGGCGGCAGCCATCGCGGTTACGCCAGCGACATCACCCGCACCTACGCCGCCGACCCGGGCAGCGAGTTCAAGGCGATGATCGATGCGGTCGATGCCGCGCAGCTGGCGATGTGCGCGCAGGTGCGCGCAGATACCGATTACAAGCGCATCCACCTCGACGCGCACCTCGCGCTCGCGAAGATCCTGCGCGATTTCGATCTGATCAACGTTGCGCCCGAAGTCGCGGTCGAAACCGGCGTCAGCAGCGCCTTCTTCCCGCACGGCATCGGCCACGGCATCGGCCTGCAGGTGCACGAGGTCGCCGGCTTCGCCGCCTCGGACGCCGGCGGCACCATCGCCAAACCCGAAGGTCACCCGTATCTGCGCCTCACCCGCACGCTGGAACCGGGCATGGTCGTCACCATCGAACCGGGCATCTACTTCATCGACATGCTGCTGGATGCGCTGAAGGACAAAGGCCTCGGCCCGAGCGTGAATTGGGATCGCATCGCTGCATTCCGGCCGTTCGGCGGCATCCGCATCGAGGATGATGTGGTGTGTACCGAGGGTGCGTCGATCAATCTCACCCGCGAGGGTTTCGCGAACGCGTGATGTTTGTTTGTGGGGGCGGCGGTAGCCGCGACCGGATATTGCCGAGACGAGGCAGCATCGCGACTTGCGTCGCTCCTACAAAAGCATGGTGCTGGGTGCCCGCGTGCGCGGGCATGATGGCGTGGGCCAGAGCCATCGGCCCCTTTGGTGGCAACAAAAGATATTTTTCTTTCCGATGCCAGTCCGGTTTCTACCGGATACGGCGTTGAGAATGATTGTGCTCTAGCAGGCTATTGAAAAACAGCCTGCGAGGGAGGCCATGGATGGCCGTCACGACGAAACAAGCGCGTAAGCGATTGATTCGTGATGAGCAAGTCCGGACATGTGCCGGACTTGCGACAGAAAAACGCACACGAAGTGCGTTTTTCAACACCCTGCTAGACAAGCATCGTATCGCTGCCGCGAAAACGGCGGGCGCGCTGCTGTGCCGGCGCGTCCTCGTGACGCGAGGCAGCCGGTTTGAGCCGCGTCATATCGACCACATCATTCCACCGGAAGGAGTTTTCCATGCATCTGCGCGTGCTCACCTACAACGTCCAATGCCGCCCGATGGTCGACAACGTCGACCCCGGTGTCCGCGCCGAAGAGATCGCGCGTCGCATCGCGGCGTCGCATTGGGATTACGACATCGTCTGTCTGAATGAAGTATTCGTAGACACTGCCCGCGAGAAGTTCGTCGCCGGGCTCAAGACGAAGTATCCGCATTACGTCGAAAGCATCGGCGGCGAGCGCGGTTTCGCATCGTCGCTGGCCGATACGGACAGCGCGGGTTTCGTCGCACTTTCCGTCGGTCTTCGTGTTCTCACGCTGGGGTTGGTCGACCTGTTCGGAACATCGCAGGACAGCGGACTGATGTTCTTCAGCCGTTTCCCGATCGATCGAAAGCCCAATCCGGACGATGCGGCGGCCACACTGCCGGCCCTCAACTGGAAACCCTACTCGCAGCGCACCAACGACGATGCGCTTTCCGAAAAAGGCGCGCTGGCGATCCGCCTGCTGTTGCCCGGCGGCGACAAGTACGTCGTCAGTGCCACCCACATGCAGGCCAGCGACAAGGACGATGAAGAGGATGCCGATATCCGTCGTTCGCAGTTCCAGGAGGCCTGGGACAATTTGCAGCCGCTGTTGTCGGAAAGCAGCAGCCAATACGATTTCGTGCATTGCGGCGACATGAACGTCAACGGGGCCATGAGCCTGCCGGATGCCGGCGACGCAGGCACCGAATGGAAGGCACGCTTCGCGCAGCCGATCAGCGGCCCCGCCGATTATTGGGATGCGGTCGCCTTCGAGCAGAGCCCGCATCTGTGGGATGCCGGCAGCGGTGGCCTGACTCATCCTGTCGACCCCGGCATCACCGTGCCTACGGTCAATGGCGATCGTCGTTACGACTACTTCCTGACGCGGCCTGCAACGGGCAACCGCACGCTGCAGCATGCGTTCATCGACCATCCGCTGTGCGCGACCGTGCCGAAACTGTCGTTCACCAGCGATCATTGGCCGGTAGTCGCCGACTTCATGCCCGACCGCCGTGGTCCTGGGACCAGCGCCGCACGTGGAATTCCAGTGATCTGCGATGAAACAACGCCATCCTTCGGCACCAGCGGCAGGCTGCGTGAAGGCGAGATCAACTGGTTCTGCGTGCTCAAGCCGGGCACCTACGAATTCGCGACTTTCGGTGCCGATATCACGCTGTACGGCGAGGACAATCTGAGTCGGCCTCTGGCGATCTACCAGACGCTGGACCGTGGCGCCGAGCGCAGCGTCAAATATCTGCTGCCCGATGCCCCGATATTCGTGAAAATTCAGGCCGCCGATCGCCATGCGACGCCGGACTATGCATTGAATGTCCGTCGCTTTCTCGGCACCAGCCTGCGCGATGCGATCGGGCTGGTGCGACGCCAGACGGAAACGTCGAATCATCGCCTTGGCGTGCCCAACAGCAACTATGAGTGCCGTCTGGGCGATGGCGAAACGGTCGCGGATGCGCGCTACTTCGAATTCGATGTCCTGCCCACGACGAGCGGAAAACCGCAGCAGATCCGCCTGACCTGCGCATCCAGCGGCGGCGGTGCGCCGATGCGCCTGATCATCGGCCAGGAAGTCGCGGAGGATGTGCTCGATGTGAAAGCCAATACCGAATATGGGACCGGCGCGTTCTCGCTCTCGGTCGAGCTGAAGGCCGGCCACTATTTTGTGGTCGCGCAGCGTCGGCCGGGTAGCGGCTTCGCGGGTTCGGACTTCTCGTTGTCATGGGACTCGAATGTTTCGGTGCTGTATATGCCGGATGCATACCGTAAGGCCGAGAGGGACGGCGAGTTCAATCCCCTGGCTGGGCTTCCGCCACCGCAAGGGATCAAATTGGCGTGCATCGAAGAAACCGACAGTCCCTTCGATCTGGGTGCGGACGACCTCGCGATCGAACTGCTTGCCGACGGGGTGAGCGTTGTCGTCATCCCGAACTCCGAGTTGGGCAATTTCGATACCGACGGGTTCCGTTGGCTCGACCCGTGGATATCCTCGCCCATTACTTTTGTCGATCGGCTGCAGCTCAAGATCGCCGAGGAAGACACGTTCGTCGACGATAGGAGCAGCATCGAATTTCCCGTCGCCGCCAAGTATCGCAGCGGTGGACGCCCTGTCGAAAAGCGACTCAAGGCGGACGTGGTGGTCGTGACCGAGCACACCGATTTCAGCGGCGGCACGTATGCGTTGACGCTGACGCTGGGGTGATGCCCGATGCCTGGGGTGGGCTGAGCGCAGCGAAGCCCGCCATCCAGGTATCTCCGTTACACACCGGCCATGTCCGCATGTGGCGCTGTACGCCGTTGGGCATGGTAGACGGCAGATGTCCGTGTCGCCTCCGGGCGTTCGCATCGCGAGTGTCCGGGCCATACCGCGTCGGTTTCGAGGGAGTGATGTCGATGGGTCTGTTCAAGCGCCTGTGCGCGTTGTTGCTTGCCGCCATCCTCGCGATTCTTTATGGATGGATTCCCGCGCTGATCGCGCTGGTGCGCGAATTGATCCGGAACTGTCGTCTGTCCAAGGCGCGCCGCAGTCTGCCGGATCGTCAGGGAAAAGCGGCGGTGACGCCATGCGTGCCGATCAGCGATCCGGCGCTGAAACGCCCGGATCCGATGATCTATTCGCAGTTCTACCTGATGAGCCAAGGGCTGGCCGTCACCTGGGACAATCCGGATATCGTGCTGGAGCGCAATGGCGCGCCGGTCGCTTCGGGCGGTCTTCTCCCCGACACCGAATACGAGATCGTCGCGCGTATCTGGAACAACTCCACCGAAGCGCCCGTGGTCGGTTTGCCCGTGGAATTCTCGTTCCTGAGTTTCGGCGCCGGGACGGTGTCGCACTACATCGGCAAGACCCACGTGAACCTCGGTGTCAAAGGCGGCGTCAACCATCCGGCGTTTGCGCGCATGAAATGGCGGACGCCTGCGGAAGTCGGGCATTACTGCCTGCGGGCCGCGTTCGAGTGGTTGGACGATCTCAACCCGTACAACAACCTCGGTCAGGAAAACACCACGGTGGTCGAAGCCCACTCGCCGGCCGAGTTCACCTTCACCCTGCGCAACGACGATCGCGAGCGGCATCTGTTCCGCTTCGAGGTGGATGCCTACACGATTCCGCCGCGTCGAGACTGCGAACGCAAACCTCCGCCGCGCGACGTTGCCGATGGCGACATCACGATATCGCGGCTGCGGCCGGGGACCGTGTTGCGCGTACCCGTCGAACACGACCGCAAGCATCATCCGTTGCCGGCCGGCTGGACGGTGACCTTCGAACCGGAGACGGTCGTGCTCGATCACGACCAGTCGATTCCGGTCAAGGTCGTGGTGGTTCCGCCGGACGATTTCGTCGGCAGCAGATCGCTGAATTTCAATGCCTTCCACGAGCACGGTCTTGCCGGTGGCGTGACCGTCGAAATCAGAAAAACCTAGCGAAGGAACCGCCATGACTTATCGACATTTTACGCGTTGCGTCTCGCCCGGCAACTTCATTGGCAGTGCCGTAGGTCAAGCGATCGTAGGTGGGGCGGTCGGCGCCATTCCGCTGATCATGGCGCTTGCCGCCGGCGTGCCGGCAGGGCCGGCGGTCCTGATCGGCATGATCGCGGCGGTCATGGCGGTGCTCGCGTATTGCCGCTGGTGGCTGTACGACCGGTTGATCTGTCTGGGGGGCGATGTCTGTGCCATCGGGCGCCTGCTCACCGTGGAGCCGCCATCGGGGAAATCCGGCCTGGATGCGTTCGATACCGATTACAGCATCAATCTTCTGCTGGCCCCGCACGCCATCGGTGCGGATCAGGCCACCGTCGAAAGCGACGGACTGCAGGGTCGTCTGATCGCGAATCAGCAGGCCATCAAGGATCTGGAACTCGATTTCAACGGCGAAACGAGCCGGCTTTCGGCATCGGATCCGCCTTCGGCCATCCTGCATGCGGAATTCGAGGGTGGTGGCGTGTACAAACTGATGCAGGTCTGTCTCGCCCTGCTCGGTTACCTGACCGTGGCGACGATTGCTGCAGCGGTCATCTGCGCTATTCCGATCATCGGCTGGTTGGCTTGCCTGATCATTTCCCTGATCTTCGCGGCCATCGCAGGCGGAATTCTCGCGATGGGCATGTCGAACGCACTGAAGGACACCGGAAACCCTGCCGACGCCAGCGAACATCTGGGCAATCTGGAGCAGGGGACGGACCTGCTCGCGGTACGCGGCACGTGGGTATTCGATACCGCGCATGAAGGCTGGAACGAGATCCATCCGATCAAACATTGCCAACGCATCGGGAAATGGGAGGGATCGTGGGAGAAGGCGTTCGATACGATTCGCGACAAAGTACCGGCCGGGACGCAGGTCGATGCCGCGTTGTACGCGAAGTTCTGGTGCGAGGCCATCGCCAGCGCCGGTTCACCGCTGACGCGAGGCGAACAGTCGAAGCCGGAGAATCAATGGACCATTCATCCGGCGATCGATGGATGCGTTCCGCGCGACGAGCCCGATCCTCATGGGGGACCCGATCCGATCCATTGAGCGCCGCCTGGCGGGTACAGGCCCCCCGCCCTACGCCAATGGTTTCCGGCCGATGAAATCGACGGTCGTGATGCAGAGCTTTTCTTCGGGAATTCCCGCGAATTCCCGCGCCACATTCATCGCCCGCAGTTGTTCCAGTCGCTGCGGACGCGCATGCGAGGTATCGAGCAGCAGCTCGAAGCCCGCATCGCGCGCAGCGGCGACGAGCTGGTGCGCACGCAGCCGGTTCTGGTAGAGGAAACGATTGTTCCAGAACGCCCACTGCCGGTCGGTGAATCGCAGATAGTTCAGCTGATGGACTTTCGGGTCGGCGTAGGCGTAGTGGTCGCCGCAGTTCACCGAATGGAAGATCAGGCCGCCGGGACGCAGCAGACGCAGCGAGGCGCGATGCAGGCGGTCGATGGCGTCCGGCGGCACGTGTTCGAGCACGCTGTTGGAGAAGATGATGTCGACCGCGCCGTCTTCGAGACCCGGATCAGCGGCATCGGCGGGTGCGCGATACTGGATCACGTCGTCGCTGAGTTCCGCAGGATCGCTGGCGTCGGCGGCCGCGAGCAGACGCCGATAGCGCGACTGCACGTCGGCGAGCGGCACCTGACACGCCATCGCGATCCGCGGCAACACTTCGCCCAAAATCCCGATGCACAGGCGCATCAGATCCGGTTTGAGCAGGCGGTTGAGGTCGCAGGTGTAGACGCGCGCAGCGCCACCGAGATAGCACGCCAGCGGCAGCGCCGGATACCAGCCGCTGCCGACTTCCATCAGGCGTGCGTCGCGGATATCGGCGCCGACGGTATGTAACTGCTTCGCCATCAACTCCCAATCGTCGATCTTGAGCAGGATCTCGCGTCGCGGGTTGCGCATGCCGCCCAATCTGCGCTGCAACTGGTAATGCAGCGGCTCGCCCCAGGGCAGCACGCCGAGTGTTTTCTGCAGGAGGCCCTTGATTCGCCAATGCATGGGTGCGGAGTCTTCCGGTTCGGTGTGAAAGGATCAGGCGCCGGGTCCGGCGACTGCGGGCTCGGTTGCGGTCTTCGCTGCATCGCGCAACGACTGGTCGATCAGCATCGTCGACAGCACGCCGACGAAGGCCTGATTGTCGGCGAAGCCGGTGGCGCGACCGGCGCGGCATTTGTCGAACAGCCGGCCGACGGCATTCGCGTCGAAATAACCGGCGGCGCGGACCCGCGCTTCGCTCATCAGGTCGGCGACGTAATCCAGCGGCGCGCCGTCGAAGAAGAAGCTGGCGCTGTCGGGCGCGCGATACGGCTGTTTGGTGCGGTTGACGATGTCCTCCGGCAGCATGTCCGCGAGCGCGCGCCGCAGCAGGTATTTTTCGGTCATGCCGCGGATCTTGAAGCTTGGCGGAAGTCTGTTGGCGAATTCGATCACGCGATGATCGAGATACGGGAAGCGACCTTCGATCGAGTTGGCCATCGCCGCACGATCGCCCTGCGACGACAGCAGATATCCGGCAAGCAGCGATTTGGCTTCGACGTACTGGTCGCGGGCGAGCGGACTCCAGTTGCCGATGTTGGTCGGCAGCGTCGCCTCGAAAGCATCCAGTGGATTGAAGTTTCCGATTTCCGCGCGCATGTCCGCCGAGAACAGACCGAGCGCGCGCTGCGAGGTGGTCCAGCGCGGCACGTGCGCGAAGATCGGCCGCTGCAGATGTTCCATGCCCTGGCCGAAGAACGACTGCGCGAACGCCGGATTGCGCACCGGCGAATTCGGCAGATAGCTGTACAGGCGTTCGAGCAGGCGTGGACGCAGTTTGGATTGCGGCTGTCGTGCCCAGAACCGGCGGACTTTCGCTTCCTTGAACAGGTCGTAGCCGCCGAAGACTTCGTCGGCGCCTTCGCCGGTCAGCACGACCTTGTAGCCGTGTTCGCGCACGCTGCCGGCGAGCAGCATCAGCGGCACCGGCGCGGTGCGCAGCACCGGCGTTTCGGCATGTCGGATCAGCTGTGGGAAGGCGTCGCCGATATCGCGACGGGTGCAGCGCAGGGTGGTGTGGTCGGTGCGCAGATGCCGCACCATCGCCTGCTGATAATCGCTCTCGTCGAATTCGCCGTCCTCGAACGCGACCGAGAAGGTGCGTACCGGCGTATCGGTGAAACCCCTGATCATCGCGACGATACCCGAGGAATCCAGCCCGCCGCTGAGATACGCGCCCACCGGTACGTCCGCGCGCAGTTGCAGGCGCACCGCGTCGATGAGCAGTTCGCGCAGCTCGGCGGTCGCGGCTTCGACGCTCAGCGGGTAGCGCGATGGTGAAGTATCGGCGGCGTCCGGAAAGGTCCAGTCCCAGTACTGCCGCAGGGTTTCGCGTCCGTCCTGCTCGATCGCGAGCGTATGCCCCGGTGGAAGACTGTCGATACCGCGATAGACCGTATGCGGTGCGATCGGCGACCAGGTGCTGAAGGTTTCGGCCAACGCCAGTGGGTCGAGCGCCGCGCACTGCGGTAGCACCGCGAGCAGGGCCTTGGCTTCGGATGCGAACCAGATGCGGCCACCGCTGCGGCCGAGCAACAGAGGACGGATGCCGGCGCGGTCGCGCGCAAGCACCAGCCGGCGGCGTTCACTGTCCCACAGCGCGATCGCGAATTGGCCGTTGAGATGTTCGACGAAGCGGTCGCCGTCGCGGTCGTACAGATGCACGATCACTTCGGTGTCGGATTGCGTGTAGAAGACGCGACCTTCGGCTTCGAGTTCGCGCCGCAGTTCGAGGTAGTTGAAGATTTCGCCGTTGAACACGGTCCACACCGTCCCGCGCGGATTACGGATCGGCTGATCGCCGGTGGCCAGATCGATGATCGACAGTCGTGCGTGCGCAAGGCCGACGCCGTCTTCGGCGTGATAGCCGTAGCCGTCGGGCCCGCGATGGGCGAGGGTGTGGATCATGCGCCGAAGCAGTGGATGCGCCGTCTCGGCGCACACTTCCGGCCCGCTGAATCCCGCGATTCCGCACACGTCGTGATTTCCCCTGTTACAGAACGCGGCTCTGGGCCGCGTTGCCCTCAGTAACGCAAAAAGGTCCGAGCGTCAGCCACCCCTGGCTGGCGCTACTTGACTGCGGTCAACGCCTCCTCGCAGGCGCGTAGTGTATCCGTCGCGACCGCATCCCAGCCGCGCGAGAACCGGCGCGACAGCGCAGTCTCGTCCCACGGCCGGTCGAGCGCATCGCGCAGACCGCCGGCCAGGGTCGCTGGATCGCGCGCCGGCACCAGCAGGCCGCAGTCGGCGTCCACCACTTCGGGGATACCGCCGACCGGCGTCGCCACGACCGGGCGGCCGCAGGCCAGCGCTTCCACCAGCACGTTCGGATGGCCTTCGGAGTAGCTGGGCAGAGTGACCAGGTCTGAGGCCGCCATCCAACGCGCGACCTCGTGCGGACCCTGAGCGCCGGGCAGGCGCACGCGCAGTGCGGGATCGGCGGCGATACGTGCATCGAGTTCCTCACGCATCGGGCCTTCGCCGATCAGCGCCAGCTGCAGTTTCGGCCGCTGCGGCGCCAGCGTTGCCATCGCATCGAGCAGTTCGCGCAGGCCTTTTTCCGGTACCAGTCGCCCGACATAGACCACCAGTTCGGCATCCGTATCGATGCCGAGTGCGGTGCGGGCGTCGGCGCGAGATTGCGGGTGGAAGATCGTCGCGTCGCAGCCGTTGGGAATCGCACGAATGCGTGCAGGGTCGGCATCGTAATCGCGGGCTGCGACCCGACCCAGATCTTCGCTGACCACGAGGATGCGCTGTGCGGCGTGCAGCACCGGACGGGTGAGTCGTTTGCTGATGGCGTCGCGCACGCGCAGGTCTGAGCCACGCGCGCCGACCACCAGCGGCAGGCCCGCGCGGCGTGCGGCGTGCATCGCGCCGAAGGCGTCGGGATACAGCCAGTAGGACAGCACCACGTCCGGCGCGAATTCGCGCAGCGGCGCATGCAGGGTGCGCGCGCACAGCCAACCGTTGAACGGCCGGCTGATCATCGGCAGCGCCGGGTAATCGATGTAGCGCACATCGCAGCCCGGCACGGTATGCGCGGCGTCTGCGGCGCGGAACAGATAGCTGCGCGGTTTCGCCCAGCGCGGATAGCTGGCGACCGGGCTGAGCACACGCACATCGGCAAGTTTCGACAATTCGCGCACGGTCTGGTGGATCGGCCGGCCCCGATTGGGTTCGCCTGCGATGGGAAACTGCGAGGTGACGATCAGAATGCGCATACGTAGCGACTCAGTAACAGTTCTGCATACGGACGAGTCCAGCTGCGCAAGCGGCGCTGTCCTTTCCGGGTCGTAGAATGCGTTGTCGATTCGGGGTTTTCATGTCAACCATTCAAATCAGCCAGAGGGACAGCGTGGCGCAAGAACATGCCAGGTGGGAGGGCGGTGGGAGCAATGCACGCGTGGGCGAACTCGACGCCCTGCGCGGACTCGCCGCGCTCGGCGTGGTCGTGTTCCATTACACCACGTTCTATCAGCAGGAGCAGGGCCACCTGCAGCCCTTGGGCTTCGGTTTTCCTGCAGGCAACTACGGAGTCCATCTGTTCTTCCTGATCAGCGGTTTCGTGATTTTCATGACCCTGGAACGCACCTGGACAGCGATGGATTTCATCGTCTCGCGTTTCTCGCGGCTGTTTCCGGCGTACTGGGCCGCGATCGCGATCACTGCGTCCGTGATCTACACCGTGGGTATGCCGGAGCAGCGGATACTCCTGGCGCATCTCGCGGCCAACATCACGATGCTGCAGGAGGTGCTCGGCTTCGAGCATCTCGATGGCTCGTACTGGACGCTGGAGGTCGAACTGTTCTTCTACGCGCAGATGCTGTTCTGGTTCATGCTCGGACAGCTCAAGCGCATCGACTGGATCATCGCGGCCTGGCTGGTCGTCGCGATCGTCTACGCGCAGACCGAGCAGCATCACGTGCATTTCTCGTACGTTCTGCGCGAACTGTTGATCCTGCGGCATATTCCGTTCTTCGCGCTCGGCATCCTCTTCTACCGGATCCGTAGTCGTCCCGATGCGCTGCGATCGAATCTGGTCCTGATCGCGCTGTCGCTGATGACGATCGGCATCAGCTATGCACCGGTGTATCTGGCTGCAGGCATCGCGTGTTCCGCGATCTTCGCGCTGTTCGTGACCGGGCATCTGCGCTGGCTGCGCAAGGCGCCGTTCGTGTTTTTCGGCGGGATTTCGTACTCCCTGTACCTGCTGCATCAGGCCATCGGGTTCGCGCTCATCCACCGTCTGGAAGCCGTCGGCGTTCCGAGTCTCGCCTCGGTGGCGATCGTCGTCCTCGTGGTGCTCGTGTTGGCCACGGCGCTCACCTACGGCGTGGAGCGACCGGCGATGCGTCGCCTGCGCGATGGCTGGCGCAGACGCAGGCTTTTGTCCGGAACCAGTTGATGCCTGTCTTCAGTCTTCACCGAAGGTGATGTCCAACCCCTTGCGCACGCCGATCTTCGGCGTCCATCCCAGCGCATCGCGCGCTGCGCCGGTATCGAAATTGGTCAGCGGACGCAGCGAGCGCACCCGGTAACGGGTCAACGGCACATCGCGCTTCAGCACCTTGCCCAGCAGCTCCACGCCGATCGCCAGACACATGAACACCCACTGCGGCATCCACATCAGTTTGAGCTTGTCGCCGAGCCTGCGCTTGCAACGTTTCAGGTATTCGCTGCGGTCCACCGAATCGGTATCGACCAGATTGAACGTGCGACCCAGCGCCTGCGGCGATTCCGCCGCGAGCAGCAGGGCATCGACGATATCGTCGCGATAGACCAGCGGCAACGGCACGGAGCCGTCGCCGATCGCGATCCAGCGGCCGGCCAGCGCGATGGTGCCGTTGGGCGTGACCTGTTCCGCACCCGGCCCGAAGATCTGGCCCGGGCGCAGAATCACTGCCGGCAGTTGTTCCTTCGTGATCGCATCGGCCACCATCTGCTCCGCAGTGAGCTTGGTTTGCGTGTACGCGCCGCGCAGCTGCGGATGCGGCTCGAAGCGGTAGTCCTCGGTCAGCACTTCGCCGTTGCGGCGGCCGGCATGGTCGAAGACGCTCATCGAGCTGACGTATACCAGACGCGAAGTCGCATGCTTCCGGCAGGCATCCAGCACATTGCGCGTGCCCCAGATCGTGCCGGCCTCGAAATCGCGCGGCCCGCCGCGCATCGCCGCACCGACGTGATACACGATGCTGGCCCCGGCGACCGCGTGATCGACCATGCGCGGATCGCCGAGATCGCCGATCACGCTTTGGATGCCGTCGTCGTTCGCGAACGCGGCGACCGGGCGGCGCACCAGCACGCGCACGGTTTTGCCCTGCGCACGCAGGGCCGCGACCACCGCGCGGCCGAGAAAGCCGGCGGCCCCGGTGACCAGCGCATCGGCCGGCGGCAGATCGACGTAACGCGCTTCGAGCTGCTGCAGCCGCGCGCGGTCGGGTTCGGCGCACAGCGGATCGAGGAGACGGGCGAGACGCAGACCGTCCTCGGCGGTGAACGGCGGCGTTTCGTCGTCGCGTACAGCGCGCGCGAACGCCTCAGCGCCGCGCTGGATGCCCGGCGACGGCTTCAGGCGGCCGGTGGCGAAGCGCAGCACATTCATCGGGATGCGGAACACATCCTTCGCCGCGCCGAAGAACGCGTTGAGGATGATGCCGATGAATTTCGGGCCCGGCAGCACGCGATGGATGCGGCAGACCTGGGTGAAACGGTCGACCTCGATGATCCCGCGTGTCCCGCGCACGAACAGACGGTTTTCCATCGGCCGCGCATTCCACGACAGCAGCAAACGCCCGACGCCGGTCGCGCTTTGCGCCTGTGTCTGCCATTCGTCGAAGCCGAGGTTCGGATCGGTGCCGCGCGACTGGTAGCGCACATCGACCTGCGAAATAGCGCCGATGAAGGCCTCGATGGTGTACAGCCCATGCACGCCGAGATCGCGGAACGGATACGAGCCCTGCGTCACCATGCCCGGCAGCGGGCCGCCGGCGTAGGGCGGGTATTCGGAATTGCGGACGATATCGACCGAAACCACGTCGCCGATGTCGCCGTTCTTCGCCGCGTCGAGCGCGCGCATCAATGCCGGGTCGAACAGATCGGAGTGGTTCACGCCGAGTTTCAGGCCGGTCGCGCGCGATTTCGCCAGCATCGCTTCGCAGTCGGCAGCGGTGTCGGCCATCGGTTTTTCGACCAGCACATGACAGCCCATGTCCATCGCCGCCATCGCCAGCGATGCATGCGAGGCCGGCGGCGTCAGCACGTAGACCACGTTGGGCTGGACATCGGCGAGTTCGGCCAGGGTCGCGGCGACTTTGCCGATGCCGAAGCGTTTCGCCAAGGCGTCTGCGGCGGAACGATTGCTGTCGCACAGGCCGACGACTTCAACGAAATCCAGCCGCGACAGCGCGGCGAGATGATGGGTGGCGACATAGCCGGCACCGACGACGGCGACGCGGAGAGTGCGGGGAGCATGCTTGCGGGAAGCGGTCATGAATGTACTGCTGGAGAGGAATGTGTGGAGAGACGCGCGGCGACTTCGGCGAGCGCCGATGCGGCGCGCGCGTCCCAGGTCTGGTCGGCGACGGCGGCGATGCGCGCTTCGGCGGCGCCCGGTGCGTTGTCGATCACGGCGGCATCGAGCGCGGCGAGGAAGCCCTCGCGGTCGTCCACCAATCGCACCCAGGTCGAGAATTTCTCGATCTCCGGATTGCGCACGCTCACCACTGCTTTGCCGGCAGCGAGATATTCGCGCAGCTTCAGCGGATTGGCGTTGGCGACCTGGCGGTTGAGCCGGTAGGGAATGATCGCGGCGTCGAAGGCTTTCGACCACGACGGCAGCGTCGCATACGGCTGAGAACCGGCCAGATGCACGTTCGGCAGCGCGCGCAGGCCGTCGATCGCGATGTGCGCGTGGCCGACCAGCAGGAAACTCCACTGCGGACGCTGCTGCGCCAGCCATTCGATCAGCGGCACGTCGATCCATTCGTGGATCGAACCGATGTAGCCGATGACCGGTCGCGGCAGATCGCGCGCGAGCACAGGCAGCTCGGTCGCCGGATCCTGCGCCTTGGCAAACAGGTCGACATCCACGCCGTGCGGCGAGAACACCGTATTCGGATTGAGCGCGCGCTTGCCTTCGACCAGCGCCGGTGGCGCGACGAACAGCAAATCGGCGCGACGGCTCAGATCGAGGTCGCGCTGCGCGATCAGCGCGGCGTCCACGCCCGGATGCGCGGCGTAATCGTCGATGCAGTAGTACACGCAGAAGTCTTCGCCGAGCTTGCCGGCGTGTACGCCCGGATGCGGCACCACGAACCACGAAATGCGCTTCTGGATGCCGGCCAGTCGCAGCGCGCGACGGACCGCCCAGCGGCCGAACAGGCGATTGAAGGCGTCCACGCCCGGCAGGCGCCGGAATGGCAGCTGCGGCACCGTACAGTGCCAGAGTCCATCGGCGACATGCGTTGGCCGTTTGAAGGCGGCCAATACTTTGCGCACCGCGCGTTTGAGGTCGCGCCCGGAGGCGTTGGGCGCGCGCATGCCGGGCGAATCGACGTACAGCACCGGCACGTGGTGCGCCAGCCGCACCGCGACGTGATGGCTGCTGGTGCGGTTCTCGGCGAACCAGTCGTTTCCGAAATAGACGATGCCGTAGCCTTCCAGTGCCGACAGCGACGAAGCCTCATTCATCGCGCCACCAGCCGATCAGCCATGCGGTGCTGCCATGGTGAATCCAGTCCTTGTGCAGGCCGGGCACGGCATCGAGGTGCGGCCCGATCCTGCCGCAGGCGGGTGCGAAGAACGTCACCAGCCCATTGCGGCCGAGATGGCGCATCCGCGCGATGGTTTTTTCCGGCTCGCTGAGGTAGTAGAGCACTTCGCAGGCGGTGACCAGATCGAAACGGTGTCGGCTGTCGCCCCAGGGCTGGCCGAAAACATCGGTGGCCTCGAACTGCGCCTGCGGAAGACGCCTGCGCGCGCGGTCGACCGCCTGCTGGCTGACATCGACGCCGTACTGCATATCGCTGAGCCGGGCGAGATATTCGGTCTGGTGGCCTTCGCCGCAGCCGAGTTCGAGCACCGAACCGACGCGACCGAATGCCCGTTCGATCACCCGGTTGGTCGCCTCGAAACGCGCGCGTTCGAGATCCGAGGCCATGTTCCATGGATCTTCGACGGAATACGCCAGATCCAGACGCTCGAAGTTGTCGCTGCCGCCGACGCCGCGCAGGGCGTATTTCATCCACAGGCGACGGCGCGCCTTGCGCATCAGGGTGATCGCTCTGGAAAACATGCCGGTGCCCGATCAGTCGCAGTCGCGGTCGTCGGGGCTGGCGGTGCGGGCGGGCGTGTCGCGCGCAGCCGACACGCGCAGCGGGCGCAGCGGCGAGCTGTACCAGTCCACGACTTTGTCGCAGCGGAATTCGACCCACGACGGGCCATAGCTCCAGCGCAGCGCATGCATATCGAGCGGTTCCCCCAGAATATCCCGCACCGTGTTTTTCCCCATGCCCGGCGCGATCGCCTGCATCGTCGCCAGAGGCTTCGCAGCGATGCGCGCGGGTTGTTTGCCGCTGTCGTCGGACGTTTCGATCGCAGCGACCAGGCCCGCGCCCGAGCCGGCAGCGCGATTGCGGCCGATGTCGGGCTTGTTTTCGACCACCCGCCAGCCCAATACGGCGATGGCGATCAGCGATACTGCCACGAAGTAACGGGATATTCTGCCAAATCCGGACGCCGGAAGCTCGTTCCGGGGCGGGTCGCCACCGGATGAAGGGCTGAATGATGGGTTGTCGACATCGGTTGCTGGCGATTCCAGCGGCAACTGCCCTACGGGCATCGCGCCGGGCATCCGCCGATAGTGCGCGTGGAAATCCAGCGCCGCATCGTAGAGACGGTTCAATTGTTGCAACTGTCCGGTATTCTCTGCGCTCCCGCCCTGGTCCGGGTGGAGTTTGGATACGCGTCGCCGCCACGCACCGCGCAATTCGGCGAGCGAACAGGTCGAATCGATCCCGAGTTCGCGATAGAGCGCTCCGAAATCGGTGTCTTCGGCCATGTCCGCTCCATCGCTGGCGTTCGTGCGAGGCGCGCAGTGGACCGCGTTCGACTCGTGAATGCAAGCGATGTCGCAGCGTCCGGATGGCGGCGGAAAATGCGTTGTGCGTGAAGACACAGGGGGTGAGATGAGCGGTACGGTTGAGGACGCGGGGGTCCGGTCGAGCGAAATGCCGTTGGCTGGCCGTCGGCCGCGGCTGGCGCGTGTCTGTGCCCGTGCGGGCCTGCTGCCGCTGATCGCCCGGGTGCGGACGACGCTGCGTCACGACCTGCGCATCCTCGCCTATCACCGTGTGCTGGACACCGTCGAGCCGGCCGGCTTCCGTTTCGACCCCGAGCTGATCAGTGCGTCCAGCGACGCTTTCCGCCGGCAGTTGGCCATCGTCAAGCGCCGCTTCGTGCCGATGCGCTTCGACGAGCTGATCGATTGTTTCGATCGCGGTCGCCCCGTGCCGCGCCGCGCGGTGCTCATCACCTTCGACGATGGATACGACGACAACTATCGCCACGCATGGCCGATCCTGCGCGATGCTGGCCTGTCGGCGATGTTCTTCGTGTCCACCGGGCACATCGATTCGGGCCGGCCCTACGCCTACGATTGGCTCGTGCACATGCTGTGCACGACCCGTGCTGTATCGTTGCAGGCACCGGAACTGGGTATCGACTGGGCCTTGCCGGACGATCTGGGCGCGCGCCGCGACCTCGCCGCCCGACTGCTCGACCTGACCAAGGCGCTCGATGCGGAAGCGCAGCAAGCCTTTATCGATCGTTTGCAGCGTGAATGGTCGTTGCCGTCGGATGGTGGTCATTCCGATTGCCGACCGATGACGTGGGCGCAACTGCGCGAGATGCATGCCGGTGGCATGGAGATCGGTTCGCACGGCGTGGGCCATCGGATGCTGGCGAAAATGCCCCGGGCAGCGATGCGCGAGGAAGTTGCAACCTCCAAACGCACGATCGAGCGCGAACTCGGCAGCGAGGCGCGGGTCATGTCGTATCCGGTCGGCGGCGCCGACGCTTACGACGACGAGGTCGTCGCTGCGGTGCGCGATGCGGGTTTCCGGATGGCCTGCAGTTATCTCGCTGGTCCGGAAAAACTGAGTCTGGACGTGCGTTACGCGATGCGGCGGATTCCGGTCGAGCGCCAGATGGACGCGGACTGGTTCGAGAGCATGCTCGCGCTGCCGGAGGTCTTCTGTCATCCCTCGCGCATGCGGGGCGGATAGGGCCGCCATGTTCATCGCGATGATGCTCTATCTGCTGCTGGTGCTGATCCGGCCGCAGGACTACCCGGCGATGGTCGACAGCGTCGGTCTGCCGCTGCAGCCGATCATGCTGATCACCGCGGCCGGATTCTGGCTGCTGTCGCCGCGGAAGAATTTCGATGCGCCGCAGTATGCGCTGCTGCTGATGTTTTTCGGTGTGATGCTGGTGTCGCACGTGTTCAACGGCTGGATCGGCGGCGCGATCGAACAGATCGGCAAATTCGCGCCGGTGGTGCTGGCGTTCGTGGTGTTCGCGAACGGACTGGATCGTCGCGGCCGGGTGTTGAAGATCATGGCGACATTCGCGCTGTGCGCCGCGGTACTGGCGGTGCACGGGATCGAACAGCAGCAAACGGGTCTGGGCTGGACCGGCGTCGAGCTGTCCCAGGGCACGCGTATCCAGTACGTCGGTATCTTCAACGACCCCAACGATCTGGGCCTGCTGTTCGTGACCTGCATTCCGATGGCGGCCTATCTGAGCGGTCGCGGCGGTCTGCTCGGCCTGCGCCGTCTGTTCTGGCTGCTGATCACCGGAGTGCTGGTCTACGGCGTCTATCTCACGGATTCGCGCGGCGCGCTGCTCGCGCTGCTGGCGGTGATGGGCGTGTACATCTGGCAGCGCAAGGGTCTGTTCGTGGCGGGCGCGCTCGGTGCCATGGCGGTGGCGGTGCTGTTGGCGCTGCCGTCGCGATTCAGCGAGATCGATGCCGAGGAGGAATCGGCGCAAGGGCGCATCGAATCCTGGTACGAAGGGCTGCAGATGTTCCAGGGGCATCCGGTGTTCGGCGTCGGGCCCGATCAGTACACCGACTACAATCCGCTGACCGCGCACAACTCGTTCGTTCTGGTTCTCGCCGAGACCGGTATCATCGGCTACACCCTGTGGCTGGCATTCGTGGTGTATTGCTTCCGGATGATGTGGACGGGGTCGCGGCCGCAGGCCGTGCCGGCATGGGATGCGCAAGGCGATGACGATCCTGGCGCGGGGGAGATTGAAACGGATTTCGTCGAAATGGACTTTGAAGCGCTCGATGCGCGCATCGAAGAAGGTCGTGCGATCGCGATGACGCTCCTGTTGTCGCTGATCGGTTTCTTCGTTGCAGCGTTCTTTCTGAGCAGGAGTTACGTCATCATTCTGTATCTGCTCACCGCGCTCGTGGTCGCGCATTACGCCGATATCCGGCGGGACGACCCGGATCTGCCGCGCTTCGCGCTTGCCGACGATGTCCTGCTGTGGCCGGTCGTGGGTCTGGGCAGCGCGATCTTCCTGTACATCGTGGTCAAGGTTCTTCTGGTGATGCAATGACGCTCCGCGCGCGCACGTTACGCAATACGCTTTTCTCTTCGGTGGCGATGTACACGGAATTCGCGCTCGGCATGCTGACGTCGATCGTCATCGCCCGTCATCTCGGCCCGGAAGGCTTCGGCGCCTACAGCGCGGTCATCTGGCTGGTCGGCATGGGCGTAGCCGCGACCAATTCGGGCACTGCCAGCGCGGCGATCAAATTCGTCGCCGAACTGCGCGGTGGCGGACGGGATTCGCTGGTGCGGCCGCTGATCGCCTATCTGCGCCGCGCGCAACGCCTGTTTCTCGCGATGGTGTTGCTGATCGGCGCGATGGCGCTGTGGCTGGCCGGGCACCGGGTGGCTCCGGATTTCCATCACGGGATGCTGTTCGCGTTTCTGGTGGTCGCGGTGTCGCTGCGCGCCGGTTACATGTTCAATATCGGCGTAGCCAAGGGTCTGGAGAATTTCCGGATCAACGCGATGGTCGCGGTGCTGTCGACACCGCTGAACCTGGCGATGGTGATGCTGGTGATGTGGTTCGACATGCCGGTGGAGTGGCTGCTCGGGGTGTTCCTGGTGTCGAGCGTGGTCTTCTACACGATGTCGCGCGCACAGGTACGCCCCTTGTTGCCGCCCGGCGAAGACCGCCCGAACCTGCCGGAGGATCTGGTGCCGCGCGTGCGCCGGCAGATGTTCTACAGCACCCTGATCGTCACTGTCGGCTTCATGGCCGCCAGCGAAATCGAAGTGTTGTTCCTGACCGCATACGCGAACCCGCACGCCGCCGGTCAGTTCAAGGTCGGGTACCAGTTGGCCAGCGGTGCGGCGACCCTGGTTCCGGGCGTGTTCGGCGCATTGTTGTTGCCGATGATGGCCAATGCGCTGAGTCAGGGACGGGAAGTCGCGGGTCGGCGCTTCGCGGCATCCACGGCCTATCTCGCGCTGTTGGCGCTGCCGTTGGTGGCGTTCGGCGTGGTGCTCGCGAAGCCGCTGATCGGCCTGCTGTATGGCAGCGAATACGACGAAGCCGCAGCGGTGTTCGCGGTCTGTCTGGCCGGCACCGCGATCGCGACCTCGGCGCAGGGCGGGTCGAGCTTGTTGATCAGCGCCGACCGCCAGCGTGCCGTGTTGATCATGGTGATCTGTTTCGGCGTGCTGAAACTGGTGCTGGATGCGTGGTTGATCCGTGTCGACGGTTTGCACGGTGCGATGGTCGCGTTCTTCGCCGTGTCGATCTTCAACGCGATCGCCTATGTGACGATGGCGACCCGGGTCAGCGGTATCTCGCCCGATTGGGCCCGAATTCTGCGCACGCTGCTGGCGAGCGTACTTGCGGTACTGCCGCTGTGGCCGCTGGTGCCGCATCTGCAGGCATGGGCCGCGCTTGTCGTCGGCGCCGCGATCGGCGGGGCGCTGTATCTGCCGCTGACGCTCTCCCTGAGTTGCTGGACGCGCAACGATATCGCGCATATGCAGCAGTTGCACCAGCGTCTTCTGAAGGGACACCCGCGCCTCGGCGCGCGATTGCTTTCATGGGCGCATGCGCGTGCGGAGGTGCCGGCATGAGCGGTGTCTACGAATCCCTGTTCCGGCGCGTGCTGTATCCGGCCTACGAGTCGGGTCTGCGCAGACGCAAGACCTTGGCGTATCTGCGCGAGTACGAGCGCGACCAATGGCGCTCCGCCGATGAACTGCATGCCCTGCAGTGGGACAAACTGCAACGCCTGGTCGCGCATTGTTGGCAGCAGGTGCCGTTCTACCGCGAATGGTGGAGGCAGGCCGGTATCGAAGCTGCGGAAGACATCCGCAGCCGCGAGGACTACGCACGGCTGCCGTTGTTGACCAAGCCCATCATCCGCGAGCACCACGAATCGATGATCGCGCCCGCTCATCGCGGTGATATGTATTTCAAGAGCACCGGTGGTTCGACCGGGGAGCCGATGCGTTTCGGCTATACCCGCGAAAGCTACGAGCGCAGGATCGCGGTGATGTTCCGGGGCTACGGTTGGTCCGGCGCGCATCTCGGGCAGCGCACCGCGTATCTGTGGGGCGCGCCGGTGGCGGCGCCAGCGGGCTTCCGGTTGTTCAAGGATCGCCTCTACCACGCGGCGTTCAACCGGCGCATGCTCAACGCGTTCGATATGAGCGAGCAGCGAATGGCCGAATATGCCGACGCGATCGACCGATTCAAGCCGGAGACCATCGTTTCCTACGTCGGCCCGCTGGTGGAACTGGCGCATTGGATCGAACGCAACGGCCGCACCATCCATCGCCCGCAGCGCGTTCTCGGCGCTGCGGAAGCGCTGCATGCGCACCAGCGCGAACTCCTGCAGCGCGTCTTCGGGGCGCCCGCGTACGACACCTACGGCTGCCGCGAAGTGATGCTGATCGCCGCCGAGTGCGAGGCGCACGATGGCCTGCACATCAACATCGATCATCTCCACGTCGAGTTCCATAACGAAAACAATGCGGTTCACGGCAGCGGCCCGGCCGAACTGGTGATCACCGATCTGCACAACTACGGCATGCCGATGATGCGTTACCTCAACGGCGATCTCGGTACGCCCGGTGGCAGCACCTGCGCCTGCGGTCGACATCTCCCCAAGTTGGCCAAGGTCGATGGGCGCAAGCTCGATGCGCTGCGCACCGCCGATGGCCGCGTTCTGCCCGGCGAATACTTCGTCCATACGCTGATGAATTTCACGTCGAT
This sequence comes from Lysobacteraceae bacterium, assembly GCA_040079515.1. Lineage (GTDB taxonomy): Bacteria > Pseudomonadota > Gammaproteobacteria > Xanthomonadales > Xanthomonadaceae > Lysobacter_I. The sequence goes on along the minus strand of JBEBKD010000005.1, from coordinate 37,889 downwards.
CCGCCACTATCAGGTCGTGCAGCGCAGCCTAGACAAGCTCATGCTGCGGCTGGTGAAAAACGCGGACTTCGATGACACGGTGGAAGCCAGCGTCCGCGACGAAATCCGGAAACTGGTGGGCGACAGCGTCGCGGTCGAATTCGAATATCGCGATGAGATCGCGCTGACCGCCAGCGGCAAGCGTCGCGTCACCATCTGCGAGTTGCCGACATGACGGCACTCGGCAGGGACGCTGCCGCAACGCTCGATATCGCGCACGTGGTCGAGAATCTCGATCGCGGCGGTCTCGAGCGCATGGTGATCGATCTCGTCGGCGCGCAGCATGAGGCAGGGCATCGTTGCCGGATCGCCTGCCTGTTCGAGCCCGGTGCGCTCGCGCACGAGCTCGAATCGCAAGGCATCGAGGTGCATGCCTGCCACAAGCGCAATGGCTTCGATCCCGGTGCAGTCGCAAGGCTCCGCGCATGGCTGCGTGCGATTCCGGGCGCGATCGTCCACACCCACAATGCGAATGCGCACTATCACACCGTCGCCGCTGGCCTGGGATTGCCGTCGGCGAGGGTGATCAATACCCGTCATGGCATGGGCGCGGCACAACCGCGCAGTCGAGGCGAGTGGCTTTATCGCCGGGCGATGGCGCGCACCGATGTGGTCGCAGCGGTATGCGAGGCGGCGCGGGTGCGTTTCGCGCAGCAGGGCGTTCGCCCGCGCAGACGGCTGCTTGCGGTGCCCAACGGGATCCGCGTCGAGGATTTTTCGTGCGCGTCCGCGGAGCGCCGCGCCGCGTTGCGCAACGTGCTCGGTCTTGCGCCGGACGTGCGCATCATCGGCACAGTCGGCCGGCTCAACCCGGTCAAGGATCAGGCGACCCTGCTGCGCGCGTTCGCGCGCGCGCATGTGCAATCCATGGACACCGTGCTGGTGATCGTCGGCGACGGCGCGTTGCGCGCTACGCTGGAAGCGCAATGCGCCGCGCTCGGTATCGGCGATGCGGTGCGCTTTCTCGGCGATCGCAGCGATGTGCGCCAGTTGCTGCAGGGCTTCGATATGTTCGTGCTGTCGTCGCTCAGCGAAGGCTATTCGATGGCGCTGCTCGAAGCCTGTGCCAGCGGTCTGCCGATCGTGGCCACCGATGTGGGCGGCAACCGCGAGATCGTCGTCGACGGACGCAACGGCTTCGTAGTCGAGCCCGCCGACGAGGAGGCGCTCGCCAAAGCCATGACCGCTTTGCTGCGCGAACCCGCGCGCGCCGCGCAGATGGGCCAAGCGGGCCGCGACTGGGCGCTGCGCGAAGCGTCGATCGCGACGATGGCCGCACGTTACGACGCACTTTATCGGGATGGCCTGTCGTGACTTCCGGCATCCTTGCGCGCCCGCGCCGCCATGTCCGTTGGCGCCGCCTCGGGTCGAACCCATTCACAGCATTGTCGACCACATGAATCCCCGCCCCAAGAAACTCAAACTTCTGCGCTGGCTGCCTGATCGCTGGGTCTTGACCCGCGGCTCGCGGCGCGAACGCGTTCTTTACCTCACCTTCGACGACGGCCCGCATCCGGAGCACACGCCAGCGTTGCTCGACCTGCTTGCGGCGCATCGCGCGAAGGCGACGTTCTTCCTGATCGGCCGCGAGGCGGAGCGTTACCCGGACGTGGTCGAGCGCATCGTCCGCGAAGGCCACGTTCTGGGCAACCACACGTGGAGTCATCCGCAATTCGATCGGCTCGGTCTGGCCGCGCAACGCGAGGAGATCGAACGGACCGAGCGACTGCTCACCGGTTTCGACGGCCTCGCGCGGCACGATTTCCGGCCGCCGCGGGGCGTGCTGCCGCGACCGATGGTGCAGGACTGCGTCCGCCGCGGCCAGCGCATCGCGTATTGGTCCTACGACAGCCTCGATTACAGCAAGCGTCCGGTGGAGGCGTTGATCGCTTCGGCGCAACGTTTTCCGCCGGAGTCCGGCGAGATCCTGCTGATGCACGACGACAGCGCGCTCTCGCGGCATCTGCTGCAGACGCTGCTGCCAGCGTGGGCGGCGGGCGGGTTCGTGTTCGAATCGCTGCGGCCGTCGGCATGAACGGCCATCGCGTGCATATCGCAATGAAGCTTCCAGGGGGATGGCATGAATAAAGATCGAAACAGCGGGGTGCGCACGTGAGCGCGATCATCGTCATCGCATTGTGCGCACTGCTGCTCGTCACGGCTGCGGTCGTTGTGATCGTTCGCGACATGCGCAAACGCAACATGCATCTGTGGCTAGGCGATTATCTGCGTCGCCGAGTACCTGTGGTGACCGACCGTCCCGTGCACGTGATGTTCTGCTTCGTCGATCATTTCGAGCCGATGTGGAAGGGTGCCGATCTCGACACCCAGCGCCGTCGCGTCGACCGCTGGTGCAACGAATATCGCGAACTCGCCGGGCGGCATCGCGATGCCGACGGTCGCCCGCCGCAGCACAGCTTCTTCTATCCGGAAGAGGAATATGCCGTGGAGCATCTCGACAAGATCGCGTCGTTGTGCGCAGATGGTTTCGGCGAGATCGAGGTGCATCTGCATCACGACAACGACACCGAGCCGAATTTCCGCGCGTCGATCGGCCGCTTCTGCAAGACATTGCACGAACAGCACGGTGCGCTGCCGCGGGATCCCGAGACCGGGCAACTGCGGTTCGGCTTCATCCACGGCAACTGGTGCCTGGACAATTCGCGCGCCGATGGGCGCTGGTGCGGCATCAACAACGAACTGATCCTGCTGCGCGAACTCGGCTGCTATGCAGACTTCACGCTGCCTTCGGCGCCCAGCGATACGCAGACCGCCGTCGTCAACAGCATCTACTACGCCACGGACGACCCGCTGGCGCCGAAATCGCACGATCACGGCAGCCCGGTCAAAGTCGGTGGTGGCGCCAGCGGCGACCTGATGATCGTGCAGGGGCCGCTCGGGCTGAACTGGCGCGAGCGCCGGATGGCGGTCATGCCGCGGATCGAGAACGCCGATGTGCGCAGGAATTGCCCGCCGACCGAGGCCCGCGTCGATCTGTGGGTGAAGACCGGCGTGCATGTCGAAGGGCGGCCGGACTGGGTGTTCGTCAAGATCCACACCCACGGCACCCAGGAGCACGATATCGACACGCTGCTGGGCGCGCCTGTCGATGCGATGCACCGCTATCTCGAAAGCGCCTACAACGACGGCAAGCGCCACGTGCTGCACTACGTCACTTCGCGCGAGGTCTACAACATCATCAAGGCCGCCGAAGCCGGCGAGCAGGGCGATCCCGGCCGGTATCGCGACTATCTGCTGCCGGCGCCGCGCTCGTCGTGGGTAGGCGGACGCAAGGCGCGCGCCGCATGAGCGGGGCGGGTATGGCGAAAGTGAGCGTTGTCATGCCGGCCTACAACGCCGCCGCCACATTGCGCGCATCGATGGATTCGGTGCTCGTGCAGACCCATGCCGATGTCGAACTGCTGGTGATCGACGACTGCTCGAAGGATTCGACCTGGGCGTTGATCGAAGACGCCGCCGCACGCGATTCCCGCGTCGTGCCGATCAAGCTGCCGAAGAACGGCGGCGTCGCCGCCGCGCGCAACGCCGGTATCGATGCTGCGACCGGCACCCATCTCGCGTTTCTCGACAGCGACGACCGCTGGTTGACCGACAAGCTCGCGCTGCAGCTCGCGCACATGCGCGACACCGGCACGATGATCAGTTACACCGGCTATCGCCGCTTCGACGATCGCGGCCGCGAGCTGTCCGTGGTGTGTCCGCCGACCGAAGTCGGGTATGCCGACATGTTGAAGAGCAATCGCATCGGCAATCTCACCGGCATGTACGACCGATCGCTCGGCGACGCCCGTTTCGAGCGCATCGGTCACGAGGACTACGTGTTCTGGTTGCGGATGGTGAGACGCGCCGGCATCGCGCGCCGGGTGCCGACGACCGAGCCGCTGGCCGAGTATCTGGTCCGCACCGGATCGCTCTCCGCGGACAAGCGCAAGGCCGCGCAGTGGCAGTGGAACATCTATCGCAACGTCGAAGGAATCGGGCGGATTCGAGCTGCGTGGTATTTCGCGCATTACGCGGCGATCGCGGTCATGAAACGCAAGTAGGCGTTTTCTGGACGGGCGATGCGATATCGCCCGCCGATCACGAGAGGATCAGAATTCCCTTACCTTGACCACGCGCGTCGTCCCGGGCACGCCGTCGTTGTAGTGCTCCACGCCGTAAAGCTGCAAGCCGCCGCTGCCGTTGACGTAGATCCCGGCGCCTGCCTGGAAATCGCAATAGCGCGTATTCCCGGTGTTGGACGTGCTGCAGTACATGTGGCGGTTGGCGACCTTCGTGAAGGTGGGGACATAGCTGGCAGTCAGATCGACGCGCCACAGATCCACCCAATCGGTGTTGATGTTCTTGTGCGTTCCTGCGACGAACAGCTGGCCGTCGCATTGCGTGATGAGTTGCAGCCCCTGGTAGTTGCCGCCGCCGAAAGGTGTGTTGGCGCTGGCCATCGAGATCCAGGTCGAGGCGCTGCCGTTGTGGCCGGGCAGACTGGTGGAGGAGGACACGAAGACTTCGACATCGTCCGAATTGTTGCCGAACACCATCGCCAGAAAGTTTCCGTTGGACAGGCGCGTCATTCCCGCTGCGCCGGCATTCGTGGTCTGGCTGCGTTGGCGCAGCACCATCGGACTCCAGGATGGTGTGGCTGGAACCGACAGCTGCGCGGTGCGGAAGCCGGCGCCGATGCTGTCGCTGCTGCTCTCCAGGGGCACGATCGCGTACTCGCCGCTGACATGGAAGCCGCCCGCGTGGTCGCGTGTCGAGTCGTCCGCGTGGTACCGGGTCACAGCGTCGGCGCAAGAGGGATATTGCAACGGAGTGACGTTGCCGCCGAGCAGGCCGGTGGTGCCCGTGCGGGATCCCAACCGGATCACTTCGAATCCCGGGTGTATGCCGTTGTTGGTCGACATGGTGACCAGCAGATAGTTCTGTCCGCCACGGGTCAGGCGTTGGATGCCCTGTCGATGGATCATTCCGTTGCCGGTGGTTGGGGCATAGCTGCTGCAACTGTCGGCGCCGCTGCGATACGCCATCACATAATTAGGATTGGTCGGCAACGAGCTGATGCTGCTCGTCGCATTGATGGCGCATCGATTCACGTAGGGATCTGTTGTGCTGTCCGTGACCCAGCCCAGGTAGGCGGTGGCGGCGTTCGATGCACCGGATACGCTCAAGAGCGCCGGCAAACACAGCGCTGACAGCGCAAGCGCAGAGGGATGCCGCCAGGTGGTCGTCGCGTGCGTGTCTGCAGTCTTATCGGCAGGTGAAATGTTCATTCCATGCGTCCTTGTGAGTGTGTGTCGGTGTCAACGCGCGCCGATCGAGCGGTTGCCTCCTGGGCGCGATGGCGGGGCATGCAGAGGCCCCGCAGCACATTACGCCTGATCGAGCGGCTCGCGCGAGCCGTTCATGTTCATGCAGGGATGCACAAAACAAAGCCCGGCATTGCCGGGCTTTGTTCGGAGCGGTCGATGGACGCAGCAATTCAGGGCGTTTCGCTCAACTCCACCAGGTAAGTGGTCGTGCCGCCGCCGATATCGATCCGCCAGCCCTTGTAGAACTCGGTGGTATCGACCGGATTCCAGTTCTTCAGGGTGATGGTGGCGCCTGCCGGCTCCAGTACCCGCACTTTCAGCTTGCCGGCGGTGACGGTGGTGCCGCTGACCACGGGCTGCACCGGCACCTGCACCTGGAAGAACGCGGTGGTGCCTGCGGCCAGCGTGAAGTTGTCGCGCACCGTGAGCTTGCGCGAGGCGAAGTCGAGGCGACGGGTCCACGCGCTGAGCGCGGGGTTGTTGCTGTAGGCAGGCTTGAGGTTGGACACGACAGTCAACGCGCCACCAGCTCCGGGGGTGACGGTCATCGTCGAGGTGGTATCGGCGCACTGGTGGACGATGCGGTCGTTCGCGGGACTACCGCACTGCGCGGCGGCGGTGTTGGTACGTTCGAAGCGCAGCATGTTGTGGACTTCGGTGCCCTGCTGGATGCCGCTGTGGGTCCAGATGTTCTCGGTCACCGCCAGCCAGTCGTTCGCGAACAGGGTGAACGCGCCCTGGTCCTGGTGTGCGTGGCTTTCGTTGTAAGGGCCCGCGACGTAGGACATCCACATCGCGGCGCGGTCCCAGCCGGTGCGCGCGAACAGATGACCGGTGCCGGTACCGTGGTAATACAGTTCCGTTGGCGCAACGCCGTTGGTACCGGGCGGCAGCATGTCGTAGCGGAAGTTCAGGCCTTGACCCATCTGCTGTACGGAGATGTTGTTGAGCCACCAGCTGGCGATGCGCTGTGTGGTCGCGTCGTTGGTCAAATGGCGCGCTTCCAGCACGAGCCTGCGGTGATAGTCGTAGATCTCAGGGATCGAGTTGCGCGACTGGTCGCCCAGCGGCGCGAAGCGATCGAGCGTCGGCACGGTGGCGTGCGTCCACCACTTGATGGTGTTGGTGGCGTGAGGGTTGGCATTGGCCAGATCGATGCCCGTCGCGTCGCGCCACATCGTGTAGAGATTGAACAGACGCATCTGCGCGGTGCCGTAGCCGGTGCCTTCCTGACTGCCGCCGGAGGAAATGGCACGGTAATAGGCTTCGAGTTTCGGCAGCTTGTTGGTCTGCAGGAAACTCATCCAGGTCGCACTGCGCGACGCAAGCGCCCACGACATGGTCGCTTCGAGGAAGCTGTAGTGATAGTTGTTGCCGGGGTTGTCGATCGACCAGCCGCTCCACGGCGCGGAACGGGTGCCCCAACGTGCGCTCTGATAGTTCCAGACATTCCAGATGGCCTGCTCGGCATAGGCCGCCCAGCGCTGGCGCTGACTGGCGGTGAGGCGCGCGTTGCAGGTGTCGTAGGTCATCGCGACATCGCCGATCATCGGTCCGACATCGAGATAGGAGTCGCCCGCCACGATGGGATTCTGGCCGGCTGCGATCGCGGTTTCGGCCTGGGAAACCTGCTGGTCGACCATGCCGATGGCGTGGGTGCAGTACTTCACATCGCGGGTGATGCGGAACATCAGCGCCGAATCGCGCGCCTCGTAAGCGTAGCCGGGGTTGCCGGCGACCGCGCTGTCGACCCATGTGCGGAAGCGCGTGTAGGCGGTGCGACTGGTATCGACGTAGGTGAGATTCATCGGAATTTCAGAAGCCTGCGCCGCCGTCGAACCCGCAGTCGAGCGGGCGCGGTTGGCGACGGGAGCGCGACGGAGCGTTTGCACGCGGCCGACTTCCGCAACCGTGCCCCGGTCGCTTTCGAAGATGCGCGAGCGCAGTTCGCGCATCAGCTTGCCCGGGCCGGCGAGCGCGATACCGGCGGTGGCGACGACGCCGAACACGACCAGCCCTTGGGCCAGACGATGGCGGGCGACCGGTGACTTCGACGAAGAATGGAGGTTGCGGTACGACAAGGGCATATCTGGAGACTCTGCGTTCGTGTCCGTGGCGATGTTTCGATCGGTCGCGCCCCCTGATGCACCCGTCAGGACCCGGGTGCAGCGCGTCGTACGCGGTAACCCATGCCTGAACAGGGCAACCTGAACGCAGTATGGCGTCGGGGATGGGCGCGAAGTGTGACCAGCCGGACGCTTGCATCGGCCGTCGGGGCAAAGTGTGAACACCGTCCGGGACGCGAGTCAGTAAACGTTCAGTTTGAGAGTTCTTCGAGCTCTACGACGTAAGTGTCTGTTCCACCGGAGATATCCAGACGCCAGCCGCTGCGGAACTCCTCGCCGTCGACGCTGCGCCAGTCGAGCTTGGAGAGGCTGGCATCGGTTGGAGCGATCACCCGGACCCGCAGTCGTCCGGCGGTGGCGGTCCGACCATCGATCCGCGGTTCGACCGGCACGTTCAGTTGGAAGACCGCACGGCTGCCCGGATCGATGGAAAAGCGGTCCTCCACCCGCAGTGAGCGTCCGGCGAAATCCAGTGCGCGGGTCCAGCGTCGTACCTGTGCATCGTCGCCATATGCGCCGCTGAGGTCGGCATCGACATGCAGGGTGCCGTCGGCGCCTGCCGCGACCGTCATCCGCGAGGTGCCGGGTTGGCGCTGGTGGACGATCACACGCCGATCGGTCGTGCCGCGCTCGAAGCGCAGGACGTTGTGGGTTTCGGTGCCCTGCTGGATGCCGCTGTGGGTCCAGATGTTTTCGGTCACGGCCAGCCAGTCGTGCGCGAACAGGGTGAAGCCGCCCTGTTCCTCGTGCGCGTGGCTTTCGTTGTAAGGACCGGCGACGAAAGCCAGCCACATCGCGTCCTTGTCCCAGTCGCTGCGCGCGAACAGGTGTCCGGTGCCTTCGGCGTGATGGAACAGGGATTCGGGCGCGGGCGCATCGGCGTCCCCCGATGGCAACAGGTCGTGCAGCGTATTGAAGCCGTTGCTCATCTGCGGGATCGAGATGCGGTGCAGCCACCATGACGCCAGTGCCTGCGAACGTGCATTCTTGCTGAGTGCGCGCGCTTCGAGCACCAGCCGGCGGTGGTAGTCGTAGATTTCAGGAATCGAGCTGCGCGACTGGTCGCCGATCGGTGCGAAGCGATCCATCGTCGGCACCGTCGCATGCGTCCAATACGCGATGCTGTCGTCTGCGTGCGGATTGGCGTTGGCGATGTCGTCGCCGGTCGCGTCGCGCCACAAGCGGTAGAGCGCGAACAGACGCATGTGCGCGGCGCCATAGCCGGTGCCTTCGAGACTGCCGCCGCCGGGCAATTCCGCGAAATACGCTTGCAGCGGCGGCATTTTCTCGTCGTACAGGAAGCGCATCCAATCGTTGTTGCCGCTGGCCAGCGCCCAATACAGCGTCGCTTCGATGAAGCTGTAGTGATAGTTGTTGCCCGGGTTGTCGATCGACCAGCCCGTCCACGGGCGCGGACGCCCGCCCCAGTGCGCGCGCAGGTAGTGCCAGACGTTCCACACCGCCTGTTCGGCGTAGGCCGACCAGCGTGCGCGCCGCGCGTCGTCGATGTCCGCTTTGCAGGTATCGAGCGTCATCGACAGCGCGGCGATGCGCGGCCCGACGTCGAGGTACGAATCGCCGGCGATGTCCGGCGCGCGGCCGTCGGCGATCGCGGCTTCGGCGTCTTCGACCTCGCGCTCGATCATCGTCACCGCGAGATCGCAGTATTTCTTCTGCGGATCGAGCCGATACAGCACTGCGGCGTCGTATGCGGAGAACGCGTAGCCGGGGTCGCCCGCGACCGCGCTGTCGACCCAGCGCCGGAAGCGCGCGAAGGCCGGCGACGTGCGGTCGATATAGCCCAGGTCGAGCGGAATGCCCGGTGCGATCCGCGCCAGCGGCGGGCGCGACTCGACTGAAGCGTTGCTGTTCCCGGCATCGGTTGCCGATGCCCGGGCGGATTGCTGTTGGCCGCAGGCAACGAGCGATATCGGCCACAGACAGACGACGATCGCATGCGCGACGAACCGGTGCAGTGGAGACATGGGCGCGACGCCGGCGCTCATGGTCTCAGCGGTTGCGGTAGCTGATGATCAGGCCCACGACGCTCTGGTCCGCACTCTGGCCTGGTGCGCTGCTGTGACGTTCGTAGCGGGCGAGCGAGACGGTACCGCTCCAGCGTTTCGCCCAGTCGTAGCGGATGTAGCCGCCATAGCGACGGGTTTCATCCTGGCGGTCCAGATTCAGGTAATCGATGTGGATCAGCGAACCGGTGATACCGAGTCTCAGATCGTGCCGTGCGCGCCAGCTCGCTTCGACGCTGCTGCCGTAATCGTTCTGATCGAATGTGCCGATGTCTTCGTACCGGCGCCGACCGACATACGGCGCGACACCGAACGTCCAGCGTGTCGCGGTGAAGCCGTAGTCGACTTCGAGCTGACGTTGCAGGTAGGGCGAGGCGTTGACGACCGCTTCGCCGGTGACGATTTCCGCCGGCAGTTCAGTGCCTTCACCGAGGTTGGCCAGGCTGTCGGCGGCGACATCGGAAAATTCGCTGTTGAAACGCAGGCCGAGACGATGGCTGGCGTTGGGCCGCCAGCCCAGATCCGCGCGCAGCAAAGGATCGGAGCGGGTGCCGGACAATCCGGGAAAATCGCGGCGGTAATCGAGCAGCGAATAGCCGAGATCGACCGCGAGATCGAAACGGCTGAGCGTGCGCGAGTAGCGCGCGAACAGGGCCGAACGCGTGTAATCGCGCGCGGTCGCGTCGTCCACGAAATCGACCCGTTGCGTCTGCGCGTTGAAGGCGAAGCGACTGGTGGCACTGAGCGGTTTGATCGCGCGCAGGGTCAAGTCGATGCGGTTCGAATTGAACTGGTCGGTGATTTCGGCCTCGCTGCGCACGTAGCGCAGTTCGGTCGCGCCGCGCCAGCCTGCGCCCCAATCGAAGCTCAGCGTCGGACCGGCCGACAGCACGTTGACCTGCTGGCGGTTGCCTGGTGTATCCGGGGCCAGGGTGTTGACCGGTTGCAGTGCCAGATTGTCGAATACGCTGAAGCTGAGGCGGTCGGGAATCGCGACCCAATTCACGCGTCCGGTCAAGGCGCCATCGACGGTATCGTCGAAGCGGTCGTCGCCGTAGCGGCGATATTCGGCGCGGCCGCTGATGTGGGCCTGCAGTGTGGAGGACTCGTGAGTGACGTCGAAGCTGGCGCCAGGTCGCAGGACGGTGAGCGCGATCGGATCGGCCGGTGTCAGCAGCAGATTGTCGTTGTGTTCGGCGGCGAGGTCGATGACGTAATCGATGCGCAGCGCGTATGCGGTCTGCGGACTGGCTACGAGCACCGATGCACCGAGCAGGAGTAGATGGAGCCACCGACGAAGCATGCGACCTCCCATCATCGCGTCATGGGCGCTGGTTGAAGACGACGCCGGCGAATTTCTCCGGCGGAAAACTGGCGACGGCCTTGTCGATGGCATCGGGCGCGACCTGACCGTATCCCACCACCAGCACGACCAGATCGGCGAGATCGGACAGGATCCGCGCATCCGGCGATCCGAGCACGGGCGAGCCGTCGAGGATGAGATGGCGGTTGCCGTGATGGGTACGCAGCGAATCGATCAGCGCGCGCATCCGGAACGAGCTGAAACTTTCTCCGGGCGTTTCGCGGATACGTCCGGCCGGAATCAACTGCAGTCGCGGTATGCCGGTGGGGTAGACGATGTCGCGCATCGAGATGTCGTCGTTCTCGAGGAAATCGATCAGTCCGCCGCGGTCTGCGGCGACCCGCAGCGCATCGCCCTGCGCTGGATGGGTGGCATCGCAATCGATCAGCAGCGCCTGTTTGGTCTCGTCGAACGCGAACGCAGCGGCCAGGTTGCGTGCGACATAACTGCCGCCGCAGCCGTGGCGCACGGGCGCCACCAGGGTCACGAAATTGCTGCTGTGGTTGCTGCCGAGGGCGAGCAGCCGCGTGCGCAGTTCGCGGAACGCATCCGCATGGACGCGTACCGACTCCTGACGATGGATCAGCCGGCGTTCTTCGAGCTGGCGGGTGGTCAGCGCCTGCTCCTGGCGCGTCGTACTCAGCGATTGCCCGATGGCCTGCGCGTCGTTGTCGTGGCGGTCGTTCATGCGTTCATCTTCTTGTAGCCGTACACCAGACCGTAGGCGAGTACGACCGCACAGACGATCGAAGCGCTGACCGCCATCCGCATGAATTCGCGGCGACGATCGCGCGGCGTGCGATAGCGCGGGACGACCGTGAGCAGCGCGTAGTTGCCCTGGCGTTCGAGCTGGTTCGGCGAACGCACCCGCGGATCGAAGCGCGCCAACAGGAACAGCAGCCCCAGCGGTACCGCGACAGCAGCGGCCAGACCGCCCAGTGCGAAATGCATGAAGCGCAGGCCGGTCGGGCGTACCGGCATCTGCACCGGATCCTGGATGCGCATCGTCAATCCGCGACGTTCGCTGTCCATTCGCATCGACACCCGCGCGTTCTCGCGCCGGCGGAGCATGTCCTGGTAGATGTCGCGGTTCACCTCGTAATCGCGGGTGAGCTCCGCGAGCGTACTTTCCGATGCGGCGATGCGCCGACTGCGGCCGAGCTCATCGCCGAGCAGGCCTTCCGACGCGCCCATCCGCGATTGGATCGCGGCGATTTCGCGACGCGTTTCCGCCAGCCGGCTGCGCAGTTCCTGGTACAGCGGATTGATCCGAGCCTCGGATGCCTCGTCCCCGGTGCGGGGCTGGTTGCGACGCTGTTCTTCCTGCTTCATCACCGCTTGGATGTCGGTCATCTGATGACGGATGCGGACCACATCGGGATGTTTGTCGGTGTAACTCAACAACAAGGTGTCGAGCTGGTTCTGCAGGTCCAGCAGTTGCGTGCGATAGAGCGTTTCGCGCGTCTGCACCGCGGTCACCGCCGATTCGCCCGACAACTGCGCGGTCAGCGCCTGTTCGCGCGAGCGCAGCTCCATCAGACTCATCCGGGTCTGCTCGACCTGGGTGCGCAACGCGCCGATGCGCGTGCCGACATCGGTGGCGCTGCCGGGTTGCGCGTCCGCATTGTCGGACCGGTAGGCTTGCAGATTGTTTTCGGCCTCGGTGAGCTTGTCGTGATAATCGCTGACCTGCTTGTCGATGAACTCGTAGGCCTCGCGGCTCTCTCGCTCCTTGCTGGCCAGACTTTCCTCGATCAGCAGATTGGCCATCGCGCCGGCGACTTTGTACGCGCGTTCCGGATCGTTGTCGCTGTAGGTGATCTGGACCAGATCCTTGCGCGCGCTCTTGATCAGGGTGCGATCGCGTAACTTTTCGATCAGCCGATCCTGCATGACGGGCGACGGCTTTTCTTCCATCCAACCGCCGATCGCGAGGAGCTGGCGCATGACCTTGGGGCTGAATACGACTTGTCGCGCCAACCCGGCGCGATCCACCGCCTGGGTCGACACTGCACGGTTTTCGAGCAGCGGTTGGAGGATGTCGCTTTCCTGCGCCAGTACCGACGTCGTGGCCACGTATTTGCGCGGCAGCAGGAACAGACCGACGAGCAGCGCGATCAGTGCGATCGCGGCGAAGATCGACGCCAGCACCACCTGATAGCGGCGGGCTTCGTGCAGCAGGATCGGAATCAGATCGCCCAGGCCGATCGCGGCCTGGGGTTGCGCGCCTGCACGCCCGCCCGGCGTGCGTCGGGCCGGAAGCGGAGCATTCATCAGAACGTCCGCTCCGGAACCGTGATCACATCGCCGGGCGCCACCGGATAGTTGGTGCTGAGGTCGCCGCGATTGAGGATGCGATCGAGTTTGATCTCGTAGGCTTTTGCGCCTTCGCCGGACTTGCGGTGCAGTTCGGAGCGGTCGGGTGCGGCGAATTCGGTCAGGCCGCCGGCCGCGAGCACCGCGTCGAGTACGGTCATGCCGGGACGGAACGGCACCGACACGGGCTGCCGCACGGCGCCGGTCACGCGCACGCGCGATAGATACTCGTGGCTGCGCAACTGGGTGAGGATCACCGCGACCTGCGGGTCGCGCACATACGCCGACAGCTTGTCCTGGATGTCCTGGGCGACCTCCGGCGGCGTTCGGCCGCCCGCGAGGACATCGCCGATCAAAGGCACCGAGATCATCCCGTCGGGACGTACCGGGACGGTGATGCCCAACTCGGGATTGCGCCATACGGCGACCTGGACCTGATCGTCCACGCCGATCCGGTAGGCATCCACGGCCTGGACCTGGGTCGCGTCGACAGGTGGTGCGCCTGTGGTCCGCCCCTGTGTGGTCGCACAGCTGGAGAGCATCAAGGCAAGGATGAGCGCGAGGCACGGCCTCCAGATGCATCGGATCGTAAGCATTCGGTCCCCCCGGTTATTGCGTTGAATTGTAACGGTATTCGACGAAACATGAGGCCAGTCACAAAATTGGCCCTCAGGCGGGGTCTGCCGCCGGATCAGGCTGCGCCGCGCGCCGTCCCTGAGGAGGTCCGGAGCCGGCAGAATCATCAGCACAAGATGTGCCAACACACGCCGCTTGACGGGTCGGGATGCTGCAATGTAAATAGTTAGGAAATTACTTAAACAATGAAACCATATGGATCGCGTGTTCGAAGCTTTGGCCTCCACCGCCCGCCGCAAGATCCTGGCGTACCTCAACGAAGGCGAGCTGACCGCCGGGGAGATCGCGTCCCGGTTCGATTTCAGTAAACCCGCATTGTCCGGGCACCTGCGGATTCTTGAAGACGCCGGCCTCATCTCCCGCGATAAGCGCGGACAGTTCGTGTATTTCCGGCTCGTGCCGGACCGGCTCGCCAATACGGTGTTCGCCTGGGCTGCGGAGATATGCCCGGTGGCAGGGCCGCTCAAGCGGGAAAGCCGCAAGCGCGCCCGCGCACCGAAGACGTCCGACATTGCGCCGGCTGTCGCCGGCCCCGATGCGGAGTAGGCCGCGATGACGATCGCCACCGCTGTCGACACCTTTCCTGGTGTCCGTATCCCATCGCGGTCCGACGGCTTGCCGGTGGAGGTCGTACTGATCGCGCAGATCGGCATCGGCGCCGGTTCCGCGCTGATCGAACACACCGCGGCACTGCAGCGCGGACACGCGAGTTTCATCGATGCGCTCGACGAGCCTTCGGCGCGGATCGGCAGCGCCGATTTCGCGCGCGGCGATGCGACCTCCCTCTACACCTTCACTGTCGGCGCCAACGGCCACCCTTTCCACTCCCACGCAGGGCACCGGGTCTTCACCGCGATCTCCGGCAGCGCCGGTGCACGGCTGCGGTTTTCGACTGCGCCGCGCGCAAGCATCGAACAGGATCCGCAGGCGTTTTTCGATGCGCTGCGGCATGTCGATATCCCGCCGGATTGCCTGTTCACGGTGCGCTTCGGCGGCGGCACCTGGCATCAATTCGTTTCGCGCGAGCCTGCATCAGGCCATCCGGCGCTGTTCGCGTTGTCCTGTCACACGAACGAACTCGGTGGCGATCTGGAAGCAGACCAGCGTGCGCGGGTACTCGCCAACGAAGCCGATATCCCGACTTTGACCGAACTGCTGCCGGCGTGCGTCGCCGGGATGCTGGCTTCAGGCGCGGGTGCCGATGCGGTACCCACGATCGCGCTGTCGCTGGTCGCATCCGCATCGTCCTTGCGCGGCCGCTTCTGCGCGCAGACCCGCAATCTGCTCGGCCGGTTCCGCGGTGCGCAGGGAAGGCGCCGTACGCCGATCGGTTTCTTCGCCGACAGCGGTGCGCGTCCGGTCGTCGAACTGTCCGAGCCGCCGCCGCAGTCGTTGCTGCTGCGCCAGTTCGGCGACGGGTTCGATCATCAGGACAGCTTCGCGCTGGAAGTGGAAGCAGCGGATGTGACGACAGCTTCCGCATCGAAGTTGTTGGCCGGGGTACTCGATGGTTTCCTCGAAAACCGCCCTGTCGGTGTGTCGCGGATGATGGAGGTACGCAATGTGCTGGTGAGGCCGCTCGGGTTGCGCACTTCGCCGTTGGGTTGTCCGGTGTCGTCCTTGTTGAATGATTGTCCGCAGCGTTTCGCGGGACGGTTCCCGGTCTTCGAACAGTCGGTCGATACCGACGACCGTCGCGCGCAAGTGTTGCTCGGTGCCGACGACAAGCATCTGCAGTTCCGTTCCTGCGTCGGCGTCGATGTGTTGCCGAACGGGAACGTGCGCTTCACGCTGGGCACGCGCGTGCGCAATCGCAATCTGTTCGGGCATGTCTACATGCGGCTGATCGATCGCACGCATCGCGGTTATGTCGCGCCGGCGATGTTGTCGATGGCGGTGGGGCACATGCTTGCCGAGCCGGCGAAACATCCCGGGGCGAACCTGCAATGGGCATCGTTCGCGCAATGACCCAGGCGTCTGAAGTTGCGGTGTATTCCACTCCAGAATGTCATCCCGAACGAGGGCGAAGCCCGAGGGGATCTGCTTGTGCTCGATCGCGATAGAGCAAAAAGCAGATCCCTCACATGCGTTCGGGATGACAATTCTTTATCCGGGATAGCAGTACATCGAGTGGCTCAACCGCCCCACGCCGGCAGCTTCTTCTTCACAGCCACATTCTTCAGCGTGACGTACTTCGGCATGCCGTCGCGCCCGTACGGCGGAGGGGCTTCGCCGCGGATCAGGGGTTCCAGATAGGCGCGGGCGGCGGCGGTGATGCCGTAGCCGTCCTTGCGCAGGAAATTCGCCGGCATCACCTTCTCGTGGTTGGCGACCTTCTCCAGCGGTGCGGCCTCGATCTTCCAGCGATACGGTGCGTTCGATGTGCGTTTGATCACCGGCATCGTCGAGTTCTGGCCCTTCAACGCGAACTGCACGGCGGCCTTGCCGGCGGCCATCGCCTGGTCGAGGTCGGTCTTCGATGCGATGTGGCGGGCCGAGCGCTGAAGGTAGTCCGGCAGGGTCCAGTGGACTTTGAAACCGAGTTCGTCCTTGACCTTGCCGGCCAGATACGAAGCGACGCCACCGAGTTGGGTATGGCCGAAGGCGTCCTTGCCGCCACCGGCGTCGGCGACGAAGGTGCCGTCGGCGGTGCGGATGCCTTCCGAGGCCACCACCACGCAGTAGCCGACTTTCGCGACCACTTTCTTCACGTTGGCGAGGAAATCGGCCTCATCGTAGGCGCGCTCCGGGAACAGGATCAGGTGCGGCGCTTCGTCCGGGCCGTTGCCGGCCAAGCCAGCGGCGGCGGCCAGCCAGCCGGCGTGACGGCCCATGGCTTCGTAGACGAAGACCTTGGTCGAAGTCTCGGCCATCGCCGCGACATCGAAAGCAGCCTCGCGCACCGACACCGCGGTGTATTTGGCTGCCGAGCCGAAGCCCGGGCAGCAGTCGGTCACGGCCAGATCGTTGTCGATGGTCTTGGGCACGCCGATACAGGTCAGCGGGTAGCCGAACTCGGCCGCCAGTTTCGAGACCTTCAGCGCGGTGTCGGCGGAGTCGTTGCCGCCGTTGTAGAGGAACCAGCGCACGTCGTGGGCCCGCAGTACGTCCAGCAGACGTTCGTACTTCGCGCGGTCCTGCTCCAGCGATTTGAGCTTGAAGCGGCAGGAGCCGAAGGCGCCGCCCGGGGTATGGGCCAGGGCGCGGATGGCGGCGGCCGACTCCTTGGAGGTGTCGATCAGATCCTCGCGCAGGGCGCCGAGGATGCCGTTGCGGGCGGCCAGCACCTTGATCTTGCGGGCGCGGGCTTCGGCGATGACGGCGGAGGCGGAGGCGTTGATGACGGCGGTGACGCCGCCGGACTGGGCGTAGAGCAGGGTTCCGGATGCCATGGTGTGGTGGACTCAGCGATTGGTCGTAGACGGGTTGGGGCGCGGGCCGGGAGCGGTTAAGCTGGGGAGGACGCGCCGGGCGGACGAGTGTAGCGCCGCGGCCTTAAGTTTCTCTTCCTCAGGAGCATGCGATGCGATTGGTCCTCCTCGGCGCCCCGGGATCGGGCAAAGGTACTCAAGCGACAAGACTCAAGGAACACCTGCAGGTGCCGCACATCTCCACCGGCGACCTGCTGCGTGCCGAAGTCGCGGCCGGCTCCGCTCTCGGCCTCGAGGCCAAGGCGGTCATGGCCCGGGGCGATCTGGTCTCGGACGAGATCCTGCTGGGCATGCTGGAAGCCCGCCTGTCGCGTGCCGATGTCGCCAGCGGCTTCATCCTCGACGGTTATCCGCGCAACCTCGCCCAGGCCGATGCGCTGGGCAAACTGCTCGCCCGCATCGGCCAGCCGATGGACCATGCGGTTCAGCTCGAAGTGGACACGGACAAACTCGTCGACCGCCTCGCTGGTCGTGCCCAAGCCGAAGGCCGTGCCGACGACAACCCGGAATCGGTCCGCAACCGTCTCAACATCTACAACGACCAGACCGCGCCGGTCATCGACTTCTACCGTCAGCACGGCGTGCTGAAAGTCGTCGACGGCGAAGGCTCGATGGACGAGGTGTTCACGCGGATCGTCGAGGCGATTTCGGCGGGTGTGGATGTGGGGTGAGGGGCGAGCGCCGCTTGCATTGGCGGCAGCGCTGATTCTGGCGGTGTCGCTGGTGGGCTGTGAGAAAGAAGTGCGCTCGCAGCCGCAGCAATTCTGTACAGGTGTTTCCAACACCGCTTATTTTGCATCCGGTGCCTTCAGTGACGTTCCTCGAAACGATCGCTTCGTAAGTGAATGGTATTCAAAGTTTCTATCGACGATGGGCGAACCTTCGTTGCAGTGCATATCGCGCTATCCGGTCTACCGATTCCTGTGGTTGCGGACCTTTCATCGGCCGATCGCTATTCGAGTCGAGAAGAGGGATGACGGTATGCACCTATTCGCTGTCGAATTGGACGGCGCCGGTGGCTATGAGTCGGGAAACGAGTCAAAACGTATCGCTCGCATGTTGTCCGCTCGGGAGACGAAACTGTTCGCTGAGGCGGTTGCTGCCGCACGGGTCTTCGACGCGCCGGACAAGCCGGGGATGTGGGGCTCAGATGGCGCGCAATGGGTTGTCGAGGCGCGTGATGGCGAGCGTTACCAGATGCACGATGTCTGGTCGCCGGACCACGGTCGCGTCCGCGATCTAGGGAAAGCGTTCATCGCACTGACCGACTGGTGGATCCCGCAAGATGACATGTATTGATGTACGCAATCCCAAACCCTGCAGGAACCGAATGAAACTCCATATTTTAGGCATCGCCGGCACCTTCATGGGCGGCGTCGCCGCACTCGCGCGCGAACAAGGGCATACGGTCGAGGGCAGCGACCAGGCGGTGTACCCGCCGATGTCCACACAACTGGAAAACCTCGGCATCGCGCTGAATCAAGGCTACAGCCCCGAGCACATCTCCCCGGACTGCGATGAGATCGTGATCGGCAACGCGCTGTCGCGCGGCAATCCTGCGGTCGAATACGTGCTCGATCGCGGCCTGCACTACACCTCCGGTGCGGCGTGGCTGCGCGAGTACGTGTTGCCCGGTCGCGACACGCTCGCGGTCGCCGGCACCCACGGCAAGACCACCACCACGACCATCCTCAGCTTCCTGCTGGACCGCGCGGGTCGCGATCCGGGCTTTCTGATCGGCGGTGTTGCCGAGGACTTCGGCGTGTCGGCGCGCTTGGGTACCGGCCGGGAGTTCGTGGTCGAAGCCGACGAATACGACACGGCGTTCTTCGACAAACGCAGCAAGTTCGTGCATTACCGGCCGTTGGTCGCGATCCTCAACAATCTCGAATACGACCACGCCGACATCTTTCCCGATATCGCCGCGATCCAGCGTCAGTTCCATCATCTGGTACGCACCGTACCCGGTCGCGGCCGCCTGATCGTCAACGGCGAAGACGCGCGTCTGGACGAAGTGCTGGCGATGGGGTGCTGGACGCCGGTCGAACGATTCGGCCTGCTGCGCGACGGCATGGCCGACGATGCCTTCGATTGGGGCGCGCGCCTGCTGCGCGACGACGGCAGTGCGTTCGCGGTCTTCCGTGGCGGTCTCGCCGTCGGCGAAGTGCAGTGGTCGATGCTGGGCAACCACAACGTCTTGAACGGCTTGGCGGCACTGGCTGCGTGCAATGCGGTTGGCGTCGATCCTGCGGGCGTAATGTCCGCGCTCGCCGGGTTCCGCAGCGTCAAGCGTCGTCTGGAAGTGTTGGGCACTGCCAACGGCATCACCGTGTACGACGATTTCGCGCATCATCCCACCGCGATCCGCACGACGCTGGAAGGCCTGCGCGCGCGAGTCGGCAGCGCACGCATCGTCGTTGCGATGGAGCCGCGCAGCAATTCGATGCGTTTGGGCGCGCATGCCGATGCGCTGGCGCCGTCGCTCGCGATCGCTGACGCGGTGGTGTTCCTGCACCGTCCCGAGCTGTCCTGGGATGCGACCAAAGTCATCGCGGCGATCCGCGGCGAAGCGCGGACTGCGCCGACCGCCGATTCGCTGATCGCCACGCTGCGCGCATTGGCGCACCCGGGAGACCACGTCGTGTTCATGTCGAACGGCGGTTTCGACGGCGCGCCGCGGCGGTTCCTCGCTGCGCTGGGGTGATGCGTCGTGGTCGATACGCTGCCGCTGTTTCCGCTGCAGACCGTGCTGGTGCCCGGCGCATCGCTGGGTCTGCGGATTTTCGAAACCCGCTATCTCGATCTCGTCCGCGACTGCGGCCGCAACGGCACCGGATTCGGTATCTGTCTGATTCTCGACGGCGATGAGGCCGGTGCCCCCGCGATGCCTGCGGCGGTAGGGACCGAGGCGCGGATCGAGGATTTCGGCACGAACGATGGGCTGTTGATGCTCCGCGTGCGCGGTGGGCGACGTTTTCATGTGCGCCAGATGCAGACGCATGGCAATGGTCTGATCGTGGCCGATGTCGATTGGTGCGAGCCAGATCCCGACGACGAACTGCGCCCCGAACACGGTTTGCTGGGCAGCCTGCTGCAACAAGTGGTCGAACAGGCCGGCGGCGAGTTCGCGAAGACGCCACCGTCGCGGTTCGACGATGCTGCATGGGTCGGTTGGCGCTTGGCGGAGTTGTTGCCGCTGAGCAACCCGCAGCGGCAGATGTTGTTGCAGGAAAGCGACCCGCACGCGCGGCTCGATCGATTGCTCGCGCTGATGCCCTGAATCCTATTTGCCGGTGCGCAACCGGAGCACCGGCAGGCCACCGTCCGGATGCTCCGATTCGGCGCGCTGCAGATCGTTCAGGACAGCGCTCACGCGCGCATGCGTTTCGCCGTCGTCGGGCTGCGGCATCCATAGACCGAAGGCCGGTGTCGGGCGCACGAAACGCAGCGTCTGCGTGGTGCCGATCCACAGCGGGTGGCCGCTGTCGAGCAGCGCGGGCGCCCGCCACACGCGCAACACATGAATCGTATCGGGACGTGAGCCGGGTCGGCGCATCAGCAGTGTTTCGGCCTCGGCACCCAATGTCGCCGGCAGTACCGGTTGCAACGCGGCGCGACGCTTGGGGTCGAGCAGGCCCAGCGTCGCCACCCACGTCGCCTGTGATTGCGATACCCAGCCCTGCGCTTCCAACCGCGCGCGCACCGGCGCCAGCGGACCCGCGATCTGCACGTCCAAGGGCCAGCGTCGGCTGGGGTCGCGCTCGTTGCGGTGTACCGGCAATGTCTGCCATTCACGGTGCCACCAGTCTTCGGTCGCCAATTGGCGGGTCGGCAGCGGCGGCGCGAATTGCGCGAGCACATCGTCGATGGATCGCGGCGCGTGCCACAGCGCCGCGATCGCGAAACTCACGTAGAACACGGTGGCCACAGGACGCATCCAGAACGACCGGCCGATGTGGCGGCGATAGGCGATGCCGAGCACCAGCAGCCAGAGAATGCCGAACAGCGCGCCGCCGACGATGTCGCTGAGCCAGTGCGCGCCGAAGTACAGGCGCGCGAAACCGGGTAGCGCCACCGCCACGCCGGCGACCAGATACGGCCACACCCGCTGTCGTCCCGGCATCTCGCGCGCGATCAGCACCGCGAAGAAACCGAACACGATGGTCAGCATCGTCACCGGGATCGACGGGAAGCCGAAGCCGTCCAGCGCGGTCGGCGGGCGCGGCATTTCCACCGACAATGCAAGGGAGGCGGTGAAGGCGAAGCCGAACGCCACCGCAGCCAGCCAATGCAGTGCTGCGGCGAATCGTCGCCGCCACAACAGCCAGCCCAGGCCGAGCGCCAGCGCAGGCAGCAGGACCTGCAGGTCGCCGAGCGATGCGAGCGCGGCCATGAAGCGGTCGGCCAGCGGATTGCGCAGCGCAGCCATCGCGGCATACGCCTGTTGATCGATCGCCAGCGGCCCGCGACGCGTCATCACCACCGCGAGCAGCGCAAACGAGCCCCAGCCGATACCGATCAGGCACATCGCCAGCATCGCCAGAGAAGCGGACTCCGGACGCTTGTGCTGGATCATGGGCGCGGCATAGCGTGCCAGCCGCGGGTGTGCGCGGGTCCATTTCAGCGCGCGCGCCAGCAGGCGATCGGCGTGGCGCGCGAACCAGCGATAGGTGTAGAGCACGACCGCCCACACCAGGGCCAACACTCCGACCAGCGCCAACAGGACCAGCGCAAGACGGTCGGCGACCGCCGAGATCGCATCGTACGAGGCCCCGAAGATCCAGCCCGGGGCAAGAAACGCCACCGCCCACAAAATCGCGGCGATCAGGCTGGCGGGGATGTAGCGCTTCAACGGCATGTGCAGCATGCCGGCGATCGCCGGCACGAACGGACGCACGGCACCGACGAAGCGGGCGATGATGATGCTCTTGCTGCCGTGGCGGCGGAACAAGCGCTCGCCGCGATCGATCAACTGCGGATAGCGACTGAACGGCCAATGCGCGCGCAAAGCGGTTCCCCAGCGCGAGCCGATCCAGAAACTGAAGCCATCGCCGACGAAAGCGCCCAGCGAGGCGCAGGCGATCGCGTACATGCCGTTGATATGCCCCAGCCCGATCAACGCGCCGATCGCGAACAACAGCGGCAGCGCGGGGACCAGCAGACCGACGGCGACCATGCTTTCCAGGAACGCGAGCAGGAAGATCACGCCTCCGGCCGCCACGGGGTGCGTGGAAACCCAAGTCGTGATGCTTTCCATCCAGGCGCCGGTCATGGTCCGATTATGGCAGGTGGGGTTTGGTGGGCGGGATGTGGGAGTCGGGAAGACAGAGTAAAGATCCGTCATCCCGGCGAAAGCCGGGACCCGGTTTCCAGTCATTCGCCAAGCATCAGAGCAACAGCTGGGTTCCGGCTTTCGCCGGAACGACGGCTTTGGCTTTCGTCGGATGACGATGCGTTGGACGCGCACCGCTACAATCCTCCCATGTCCTCCGAAGCCATCGAACTCCAGGCGCTCAAGGCCGACAGCTTCGGCCGCATCGCCCTGATGCGCGATGCGCGCGGCTTGTTCGTACGTCGCGACCTCGCCCATGTGCCGCTGTGGCTGCGACTGCCGGCGTGGTGGCTGGCGCGACGCGAGGCCCGCGGCCTGCAGCGGGTGCTCGGTGCCGAGGCGGTGCCGCAGTTGCTGAACTGGGACGGTAGACGGCTCGACCGGAGCTATCTCGATGGCGCGGCGATGTATCAGCGTCCGCCGCGTGGCGATCTCGCCTATTTCCGGCTCGCGCGCAGACGCCTGCAGGCGCTGCACCGCTGTGGGCTGGCGCACAACGATCTGGCCAAGGAAGCCAACTGGCTGGTGCTGGCCGACGGCACGCCGGCGATCATCGATTTCCAGCTCGCCGTCTGCGGTGCGCCGCGTTCGCGCTGGATGCGTCTGCTCGCGCGCGAAGACCTGCGGCATCTGCTCAAGCACAAACGCATGTACTGTCCCGATGCGATCACGCCCGTCGAGCGTCGACTGCTCAAGCGTCGCTCTTGGGTCCGCGATCTGTGGTTCCGCACCGGCAAGCCGGTCTATCGCTTCGTCACGCGCAAGCTGTTGAGGTGGGAAGACAACGAAGGGCAAGGACCAAAACCCTGAACTCATGCCTGGAGCGACCATGCGAACACAGAAGTCCTTTCTTCCGATCCTCATGCTTTCGGCGACTGCGGCCGGCTGCGCGGAACGGCCGGACACGGATTCGAAAAGTCCCGAATGGGTGTCCTGCGCGGGCAACGAGCAGTGCAAAGCAGTGTTTTTGCCCTGTCATGGCTGGGTGGCGATCGCGAGCGGGCACGAAGCGGATGCGCAGCGCATGTACACCAAGGCGGAGCGCGAGGCGCTGAGCGTTCTCGATTGCACCACCGCTGACGATGCGCCTCGGCCTGCGACGTTATGCAGGGTGGGTGTCTGCGCGATCGAAACAACCGGGACCACACCTTGATGTTTCGTGGCGCATGAGCGCCGTCGGCGACCCCGTATGCTTTTCCACGCTTCAAAGGAATCCACCATGACCACGCTTGCCGGCAAGACCCTCTTCATCACCGGCGCCTCGCGCGGCATCGGTCTTGCCATCGCGCTGCGCGCCGCGCGCGATGGCGCGAATGTCGCCATCGCCGCGAAATCGTCGGTACCCAATCCGAAATTGCCCGGCACCATCCACAGCGCGGCTCAAGCGGTGGAAGCCGCAGGCGGCGCCGCGCTCGCGCTGAAGTGCGATATCCGCGAAGAAGACGAGGTCCGTGCAGCAGTCGCGGCCACGGTCGATGCGTTCGGCGGCATCGATATCCTGATCAACAACGCCAGCGCGATCTGGCTGCGAGGCGCGCTGGACACGCCGATGAAGCGCTTCGACCTGATGCAGCAGGTCAACGCCCGCGGCAGCTTCCTGTGCGCACAGGCCTGTCTGCCGCATCTGCTGCAGGCACCGAATCCTCACATCCTCACCTTGGCGCCGCCGCCGAATCTCGATCCGAAGTGGTGGGCCCCGCATACCGGCTATACGCTGGCCAAGATGGGCATGAGCTTCGTGACGTTGGGGTTGGCTGCGGAATTCGGCCCGCAGGGCGTTGCCGTCAACGCGCTATGGCCGCGCACGGTCATCGCCACCGACGCCATCAATATGATTCCCGGCGTCGAACTCGCGCAGTGCCGCAAACCCGAAATCATGGCCGATGCCGCGCATGCGGTGCTGGTGCGCGAAGCCGCCGGATTCCACGGTCGCTTCCTGATCGACGATGAAGTACTGCTGGCCGCAGGCGTCATCGATTTCGACGGATACGCGGTCGATGCATCGCGTCCGCTCCTTCCCGACCTCTTTCTCGACTGACGTTTCCGTTCGGAGTACCGACATGAAATATCTGCACACCATGGTCCGAGTCCGCGATCTGGACGCTTCCTTGCGCTTCTATTGCGAAGGCCTCGGCCTGAAAGAAGTCCGGCGGATGGAGAACCCGGCCGGAAAATTCACGCTCGTCTTTCTCGCCGCCGACGAAACCCCCGGCGCGGAAATCGAACTCACCTGCAACTGGGGCTCGGAAGAGGACTACGGCACCGCGCGCAACTTCGGCCACCTCGCGTTCCGCGTCGACGACATCTACGCCACATGCGCGCGCCTGCAGGCGATGGGCTACACCATCAACCGCCCGCCCCGAGACGGCCACATGGCCTTCGTGCGCTCGCCCGATCTGGTTTCTATCGAACTGCTGCAGGAAGGGAATCTGCCGCCGCAGGAGCCGTGGGCATCGATGGCGAATACCGGCATGTGGTGAGGTTGCGCTTCCCTCTCCCGTATCGCGGGAGAGGATGCCTGAAGGTCGGGTGAGGGGCCTTACGGCAACGCCTGCCGCAAGTCCTCGATCAGATCATCGACATGCTCCAGTCCCACCGAGATCCGGAGCAGGTTCTGCGGCGAGCGCGGGTTGGGACCTTCGACCGAAGCGCGATGTTCGATCAGGGATTCGCAGCCGCCAAGTGAGGTGGCGTTGGTGAACACCTTCACTTTTGAAGCCAGCGACAGTGCCGCTTCACGCCCGCCGAGCAATTCGATGCTCATCATTCCGCCGAAGTCGCGCATCTGCCGCGCGGCAACGTCATGGCTCGGGTGCGAGGCGAGGCCGGGGTAATTCACTCGTTCGATCTCGGGCCGCGAAGCAAGAAAATCGGCGACAGCGCGCGCATTCGCGCAGTGCATCGCCATGCGCGCACCCAGCGAGCGGCAGCCGCGCAGGATCAGCCAGGCGCTGAACGGCGCAAGAGTGGCGCCGGTGATGTGCAGCCGGTGCGCGACCTTGGCGAAAAAGTCGCCGCGTTTCGCGTACACCAGCGCGCCGCCGAGGACGTCGCTGTGGCCGCCGAAATACTTGGTGGTGGAATGCATCACGATGTCCGCGCCCAGCGCCAACGGTCGTTGCAGCAACGGAGTGGCGAAAGTGTTGTCGACCACCGCCAGCGCGCCAGCGGCGTGCGCGATCTCCACCAGTGCCGCGATGTCGCAGACCTTCATCTTCGGATTCGACGGGGTTTCGATCCAGACCAGTGCCGTATGCAGGTTGCATGCGATGCGCACAGCATCAAGGTCGCTCATGTCCACCATCACCGCTTCGATGCTGCGCTCCGGCAGATATTCGGCGCAGAACATCCGCAGGCCGGTGTAGCAATCGTCTGGAATCAACAGCCGCGCGCCGTTCGGCAGGCATTCCAGCAATGTGCTGATCGCCGCCATGCCGGATGCGAACGTGATCGCATCCTCGCCGCCTTCCAACGCAGCCAAGGTCTCGCGTAGACGGTCGTTGGTCGGATTGCCCTCCCGCTGGTATTCGTAACCGGCGATGCGTTCGCCGCCGGGGCCGTGGAGGAAGGTGGTCGCCAGATGGATCGGCGGCGCCATCGCGCCGGTAGTGGGGTCGGATTCGTTGCCGATATGCACGGAAAGGGTTTCAGGGCGCATGAGTGATGGACTCGATCGGTGAGAGCAGTATCGGATGCTAAGCCGACGCAGCATGGTGCGCACGCGCCTGCCGGCGGAAAAACGCGGCGGTGAGCGCCAGCATCGCGACCAGCCCCATCCCACTGGGCAGCAACTGGCTCCACGGCTGCCACTCGCGCAGCAGATTGCCAGCGCCGGCCGAGGCCATCGCGAAATAGAAGCCGGTCATTTTCAGGCCGTGATCCAGGATGCGCGCGCGGCGCATCCACACATTCGCCCAGAAATGGCGGGAGAGGTCGTACAGCGCCAGTGCGATCACGAAGCCCAGAGTGCCGTAGGCCAGTGCGGGTGGCCATGATGTCGTGCCCGGCCCGCCGCGCAGCAGCAACAGCATCGCAAGCGCGATGGCCGCGCAGGCCAGCAAAGCATCGGGCCAGCCCGGCGCACGGCCGCGCAGCGCCAGCGCACGCAGGCTGCCGACATATTCGTAGGCAGCGGTCAATGTGACCGCGACCAGCGCGGTTGGCGCCGTGCCAGCGAGCACGCCGAAGAGCGCGGTCGCCAATACCACCGCACCCACCGCAACGACCATACGTCCGAAGAGGCGATGGTGACTGCCACCCTTGACCGACAGCAGCGGTGCCAGACCGATGCCCAGTGCGATCGCGCCGGCGCCGATGTGGACCCACTCGTTTGTCGAGAACGGACTCATCCCTGGTCAGGCTGACAAGTCCGCGAACGACGCACGCGCGGCGTCCAGCGTCGCGGCGATCACCGCATCGTCGTGCGCCATCGACAGGAATCCGGCCTCGAATGCAGACGGGGCCAGATAGACGCCGCGCTCCAGCATCGCATGGAAGAAACGGTTGAATGCAGCGGTGTCGCAGGCGGTGGCCTGGGCGTACGTATCGACTTTCTCCGCTGTGAAGAACAGACCGAACATGCTGCCGACGCGGTTGGTAGTGAACGGGATTCCGGCGTCGTGCGCGGCGACCTCAAGCCCGGCGCAAAGCGCGGAGGTGCGTGCATCGAGGGTTTCGTAGAAGCCGGGTGCCTGGATCAGGCCCAACATCGCCAGACCCGCCGCCATCGCCACCGGATTGCCGCTGAGCGTCCCTGCCTGGTAGATCGGGCCGCTGGGTGCAATCTGTCGCATCAGGTCCGCGCGGCCCCCGTAGGCGCCGACCGGCATGCCGCCACCGATGATCTTGCCGAAGGTGCTGAGGTCTGGCGTGACGCCGTAGACCGCCTGTGCGCCGCCCAGCGCGACCCGGAAGCCGGTCATCACTTCGTCGAAGATCAGAATCGTTCCGTGTTTCGTGCATAGTTCGCGCAGATGCTGCAGATAGCCCGCGCGCGGTGGGATGCAGTTGGCGTTGCCGATGATCGGCTCGACGATGACCGCCGCGACTTCGGTGCCGATCGCGTCGAACAGTCTGGTGGCTTCATCGAAATCGTTGAACGTCAGCGTCGAAGTGAGGTCCGCCAGTGCTTTCGGCACACCCGGCGAGTTCGGCACCCCGAGCGTGAGCATGCCGGAGCCGGCTTTGACCAGGAACGAATCGCCGTGACCGTGGTAGCAGCCCTCGAATTTCACGATCCGCGTGCGTCCGGTCGCGCCGCGGGCGAGGCGGATCGCGGACAGAGTGGCCTCGGTACCGGAATTCACCATACGCACCATCTCGCAGCTCGGAATCAGCCGGGTGATGGTCTCGGCCATCGTCACTTCCAGTGGATTCGGCGTGCCGAAGCTCAAGCCGTTGCGCGCGGTGGCGATCACCGCCTCCAGCACCTTCGGATGGTTGTGACCGGCAATCATCGGGCCCCACGAGCCGACATAGTCGATGTAGCGGTTGCCGTCGGCATCATGCAGATACGGACCGTCGGCGCGTTCGACGAAGAACGGCTCGCCGCCTACCGATTTGAAGGCGCGGACCGGCGAATTGACGCCGCCGGGCATCAGGGTCTGGGCGCGGGCGAACAGGTCGTGCGAACGATCGGTCTTCATCGGTATCTCGTATGGGTGTGTTTGTGGGTTCAGTCGAAGCATGCGCGGTAGGCGCGCATCGCCGCGTTCGGGTCCGGCGCGTCGAAGACGCCGCTGATCATGGCGATCAGATCTGCGCCGGCAGCGACGACCGATCGCGCATTCTCGGGCGTGATGCCGCCGATCGCCACTCGCGGCAGATCGAGGTCGACGCTGTCGCGGAGCAGATCGAACGCGGCGCGACGGGTATTCGGTTTGGTCGAAGATGGAAAAAACGCGCCGAAAGCGACGTAGTCGGCACCGGAAGCCGCCACAACGCGCGCGCGTTCGAGATCGTCGTAGCAGGACACGCCGATGATCGCGTCCGGGCCGAGAACATCCCGCGCCGCGCCTGCATCGCCATCGTCTTCGCCCAGATGCACGCCATCTGCGCCGACTGCCCTTGCCAGCGCGATGTCGTCGTTGACGATCAACGGGATACCGTGCGCCGCGCATCGTGCGCGCAATGCTTCGGCCTGCGTGCGCCGCAGTGTGGCAGAAGCGGATTTGTTGCGGTATTGCAGCAGCGATGCATGCCCGAGCACAGCATCCACGCGTGCGAGCAGGCGCCCGGTATCGGTGTCGTCGGGCGTGATCAGATAGACGCCGCGCGACCACAGTCCGCGACGGGGCGTGTCGCTGTCGATGGTTCGATCGGTCGTCGTATCGGTATTCCGGGTCGCAAAATTCATCGGTCACGCTTCCGGCGGTGGGCGCGGGATGGGACAATGCCGCAGGCCCCTGATACTGGACATTATCCGATGAGCGAGACCGCTGCCCCCGTGACCTACCGCACCTGGATGTGCGTCGTTTGCGGTTTCATCTACGACGAGGCCAAAGGATTGCCGGACGAGGGCATCGCCCCGGGTACCCGTTGGGAGGAAATCCCTGATACCTGGTGCTGCCCGGACTGCGGCGTGACCAAGAGCGATTTCGAGATGGTCACGGTCTGATCGCGCCGATTCGGCCGGAGGCGGCGACATGCGGGTTGCCGTCGAAGCGCTCAGTGCAGCCGCTGGCGTTCGCGGCCGTGCTCGACGATCCGGCTCCTGACCGCCTCGGCGTCGTCTGCCTCGGGGTTGAGCTGCAGATAGCGCCCCAGATCCTGATGGGCGCCGGCCTGGTGACCCAGTTCCGAATAGCCCAGACCACGGTCGCGCAGGGCTTCAGCGTTGTCGGGCACCAGCCGCAGGATCCGGTCGGTGCATCGCACCGCCCGCGCCCAGTCGCCATTCTCGGTGTACAGGGCGTGCAGATTTCGCAGCATCCGCACTAGAATCGCTCGCGGCGGCGCCGGGCTCAGAATCTGCATCAGGGCCTCGTCAGGGACGTCCTCGCCGAAGTGAGGGCGGGCGCGGTGCCGAAGTTCGTCGGCATTCAATGGGCGCCCCCGGTTGAACGGATCCATCACGAGCACCCCGTCATCCACCGGTAGCCGGACCAGGAAGTGTCCCGGGAACGAGACGCCGTCCAGTGGAATCCCCAACCGGCGAGCCACTTCCATCTGCACCAGCGCCAGAGAAATCGGGTTGCCCAGCCGTCGAGTCAGGACCTCGTTCATATAACTGTTGCGCGGGTCGTAGTACTCGGCGTGGTTGCCGGCATAGCCGAGCTCATCGAACAGGCGGTGATTGATTGCCTGCATTTTCAATGGGTTGCTGCCGATCTGTTCCAGTTCTGGCCGCAGCGACACCACATGGGCCTCGACGAGTGCGTCACAGGCTTCGGGATCCAGATCCGGATATTCGTCGTGTGCAATCAAAAGTGCGCTGCCGAGCAGCGGTACCTGATCGTCGGCAAGGTCGGCCAATGCAGACCAGTCGGGGAGGGAGAAAACAGTTGGCATGCACCAAGACTGCGGGCAGCCCGCTTTCGGCACAAGTCCTGCGGCCAGGCGATTCAGTCGGCGGGCGGAATGTCTGGACCGAAGGTCAGCGTAGCGCCGTCCTTCAGCCCAAGCTTGGAGGCCTGACCGGCGTTCAGTTCCAGGACGTAAAGCGCCGGCGCATGGCTCGGGTAGGGGGGGCAGCGATTGCCGAGCGAACAGGGCGGTACGTCACGTTGTTGCGACACCAGATGCAGCTTGCTATCGAAATACAGAATGTCCAGTGGGATCTTGGTGTTCTTCATCCAATATGCAAGCGGCTGTTGGTCGTCATGGATGAAGAGCATTCCGTTGTTTTCGTCCATCGATTCGCGAAACATCAGTCCGCGCGCGCGCTCCATGTCGTTATCTGCGACTTCCACCTTGAAGCGATGGCCTTCCAGCTCTACCCAGTGGTCTTTGGCATTGCCGCATCCGCTTGCGCAAAGGCTTAAAATCAAGGCTGTCAGTGATATGGGGCGCATGAAAGAGGCTCCAGGAAATGTGCTGCACCATTGCGGAGACGAGACTTCGCGTCAAGTCGCTCGTGCCCCTTCCCAAATCTGTTGTTGCCGTGCACAATGCGCGCCCTTGCAGCAGACTCGGATAACGAAACGCGGCAAGCGAAGCATAAGGCGCTGGGGTGTTGACGGGTTCCGACTCTCCCCTATAATGCGCGGCCCTCGCAATGGTGTCTGGATGAACCTAAACGAGAGCAGCCCGAAGCAGAAAAGAGGTGTTGACGAAAACGTCGAAGCCTCCCATAATGTGAGACCTTCTGGGCAGCGCCAACACGGGCCAGCAGAAAGAAATAAAATCGCAGCAGGGTGTTGACGGCAACGAAAACTACCCTATAATGTACGGCTCCTTCGGCCACTTTGGTGGTCAAGGGAAAGAGGCAAAAGAGATGAGGCGCTGAGGCCGATTCCGACGATCTTTGACAGTGTGCGCAGGTGACTTGTGCGGGCGTCTGACGAGTGGATGACTGTCCATTTTTGCAGACGTTCGACCAAGAACCAAATAGATTCAAAGCATGCAAATGCAAGAAAGTAATTTGGGGCTCGGATGACGACTGCACTCAAAGCATTTGGACTTCGGTCCGAAAAATTTAAGTGAAGAGTTTGATCCTGGCTCAGAGTGAACGCTGGCGGCAGGCCTAACACATGCAAGTCGAACGGCAGCACAGAGGAGCTTGCTCCTTGGGTGGCGAGTGGCGGACGGGTGAGGAATACATCGGAATCTACCTTGTCGTGGGGGATAACGTAGGGAAACTTACGCTAATACCGCATACGACCTACGGGTGAAAGCGGAGGACCGCAAGGCTTCGCGCGATAAGATGAGCCGATGTCGGATTAGCTAGTTGGCGGGGTAATGGCCCACCAAGGCGACGATCCGTAGCTGGTCTGAGAGGATGATCAGCCACACTGGAACTGAGACACGGTCCAGACTCCTACGGGAGGCAGCAGTGGGGAATATTGGACAATGGGCGCAAGCCTGATCCAGCCATGCCGCGTGTGTGAAGAAGGCCTTCGGGTTGTAAAGCACTTTTGTCCGGAAAGAAAAGCTTCGGGTTAATACCCCGGGGTTCTGACGGTACCGGAAGAATAAGCACCGGCTAACTTCGTGCCAGCAGCCGCGGTAATACGAAGGGTGCAAGCGTTACTCG
Organism: Lysobacteraceae bacterium; assembly: GCA_040079515.1. GTDB lineage: Bacteria > Pseudomonadota > Gammaproteobacteria > Xanthomonadales > Xanthomonadaceae > Lysobacter_I. The sequence goes on along the minus strand of JBEBKD010000005.1, from coordinate 6,099 downwards.
GAATTACTGGGCGTAAAGCGTGCGTAGGTGGTTTGTTAAGTCTGATGTGAAAGCCCTGGGCTCAACCTGGGAATTGCATTGGATACTGGCAGGCTAGAGTGCGGTAGAGGATGGCGGAATTCCCGGTGTAGCAGTGAAATGCGTAGAGATCGGGAGGAACATCTGTGGCGAAGGCGGCCATCTGGACCAGCACTGACACTGAGGCACGAAAGCGTGGGGAGCAAACAGGATTAGATACCCTGGTAGTCCACGCCCTAAACGATGCGAACTGGATGTTGGGTGCAACTAGGCACTCAGTATCGAAGCTAACGCGTTAAGTTCGCCGCCTGGGGAGTACGGTCGCAAGACTGAAACTCAAAGGAATTGACGGGGGCCCGCACAAGCGGTGGAGTATGTGGTTTAATTCGATGCAACGCGAAGAACCTTACCTGGTCTTGACATCCACGGAACTTTCCAGAGATGGATTGGTGCCTTCGGGAACCGTGAGACAGGTGCTGCATGGCTGTCGTCAGCTCGTGTCGTGAGATGTTGGGTTAAGTCCCGCAACGAGCGCAACCCTTGTCCTTAGTTGCCAGCACGTAATGGTGGGAACTCTAAGGAGACCGCCGGCGACAAGCCGGAGGAAGGTGGGGATGACGTCAAGTCATCATGGCCCTTACGACCAGGGCTACACACGTACTACAATGGAGAGGACAGAGGGCAGCAAACTCGCGAGAGTGAGCCAATCCCAGAAACCTCTTCTCAGTCCGGATTGGAGTCTGCAACTCGACTCCATGAAGTCGGAATCGCTAGTAATCGCAGATCAGCATTGCTGCGGTGAATACGTTCCCGGGCCTTGTACACACCGCCCGTCACACCATGGGAGTTTGTTGCACCAGAAGCAGGTAGCTTAACCGCAAGGGGGGCGCTTGCCACGGTGTGGCCGATGACTGGGGTGAAGTCGTAACAAGGTAGCCGTATCGGAAGGTGCGGCTGGATCACCTCCTTTAGAGACTAAAGACAGCTAATTGCTCTTCAGACGTCCGCACAAGTGACCTGCATCCAAAGCGTCCCGCCTCACGACGACAGTCGTGAACTAGGCATTAGGGGGCCATAGCTCAGCTGGGAGAGCACCTGCTTTGCAAGCAGGGGGTCGTCGGTTCGATCCCGACTGGCTCCACCAACTGGCTTAGACGCAACAACGGGTCTGTAGCTCAGGTGGTTAGAGCGCACCCCTGATAAGGGTGAGGTCGGTGGTTCGAGTCCTCCCAGACCCACCAGAACTTTGGATGATGTCGCGCACACTTAAAGATTTGAAACGATTCTGGCCATGAAGCCAGCTTCGTGTTCTTTGAAAACTTGGGACGTAACGAGCGTTTGAGACGAATGTCTAGACGTGTCGAAAGAGGCTAAGGCGAGCATCGAGAGATGCTTTATTGAAGTTGTAAACGTTGTATTCGCGACGTCTATGATCTTGAGGCAACTTAAGGTTATATGGTCAAGCGAATAAGCGCACACGGTGGATGCCTTGGCGGTCAGAGGCGATGAAGGACGTGGTAGCCTGCGAAAAGTGTCGGGGAGCTGGCAACAAGCTTTGATCCGGCAATGTCCGAATGGGGGAACCCACTCCGTAAGGAGTATCGTGCAGTGAATACATAGCTGCTCGAAGCGAACCCGGTGAACTGAAATATCTAAGTAACCGGAGGAAAAGAAATCAACCGAGATTCCCTGAGTAGCGACGAGCGAACGGGGACTAGCCCAAAAGTCGATCAGTTTCTAGCAAAACGGTCTGGAAAGACCGGCCATAGAAGGTGATAGCCCTGTATGTGAAAGGGGCTGGTCGATGAAATTGAGTAGGGCGGGGCACGTGAAACCCTGTCTGAACATGGGGGGACCATCCTCCAAGGCTAAATACTACTGACCGACCGATAGTGAACAAGTACCGTGAGGGAAAGGCGAAAAGAACCCTGGTGAAGGGAGTGAAATAGACCCTGAAACCGTGTGCGTACAAGCAGTAGGAGCCCGCAAGGGTGACTGCGTACCTTTTGTATAATGGGTCAGCGACTTACTGTCTGTGGCGAGCTTAACCGTATAGGGGAGGCGAAGGGAAACCGAGTCTGAATAGGGCGCATAGTCGCAGGTAGTAGACCCGAAACCGGGTGATCTAGTCATGCCCAGGGTGAAGGTTGAGTAACATCAACTGGAGGCCCGAACCCACTCCCGTTGCAAAGGTAGGGGATGAGGTGTGATTAGGAGTGAAAAGCTAATCGAACCCGGAGATAGCTGGTTCTCCTCGAAAGCTATTTAGGTAGCGCCTCATGTGAATCTTCTTGGGGGTAGAGCACTGTTATGGCTAGGGGGTCATTGTGACTTACCAAACCATGGCAAACTCCGAATACCAAGACAGACTGCATGGGAGACACACGGCGGGTGCTAACGTCCGTCGTGAAAAGGGAAACAACCCAGACCCACAGCTAAGGTCCCAAATTATCGCTAAGTGGGAAACGATGTGGAAAGGCACAGACAGCCAGGAGGTTGGCTTAGAAGCAGCCACCCTTTAAAGAAAGCGTAATAGCTCACTGGTCGAGTCGGTCTGCGCGGAAGATTTAACGGGGCTAAGCGATAAACCGAAGCTTGGGGTGCATACTTCGGTATGCGCGGTAGAGGAGCGTTCCGTAAGCCGTTGAAGGTAGATTGAGAAGTCTGCTGGAGGTATCGGAAGTGCGAATGCTGACATAAGTAACGATAATGCGGGTGAAAAGCCCGCACGCCGAAAGCCCAAGGTTTCCTTGCGCAACGTTAATCGGCGCAGGGTGAGTCGGCCCCTAAGGCGAGGCAGAAATGCGTAGTCGATGGGAAGCTGGTTAATATTCCAGCACCTCGCGTAAGTGCGATGGAGGGACGGAGAAGGTTAGGTTGGCCGGGCGTTGGTTGTCCCGGTGAGATGGTTGAGGCGGTTCCCTTTGGCAAATCCGGGGGAGCAACGTTGAGACCAAGGACGAGTCCTTTTGGACAAAGCAACTGATATCACGCTTCCAGGAAAAGCTCCTAAGCTTCAGCTTACGCAGACCGTACCGTAATCCGACACAGGTGGGCAGGATGAGAATTCTCAGGCGCTTGAGAGAACTTGGGTGAAGGAACTAGGCAAAATAGCACCGTAACTTCGGGAGAAGGTGCGCCCTCCATGGTTAATAGCTGAGGGGGGCCGCAGTGACCAGGCCGCTGCGACTGTTTATCAAAAACACAGCACTCTGCAAACACGAAAGTGGACGTATAGGGTGTGACGCCTGCCCGGTGCTGGAAGGTTAATTGATGGGGTCAGCCGCAAGGTGAAGCTCTTGATCGAAGCCCCAGTAAACGGCGGCCGTAACTATAACGGTCCTAAGGTAGCGAAATTCCTTGTCGGGTAAGTTCCGACCTGCACGAATGGCGTAACGATGGCCACACTGTCTCCAGCCGAGACTCAGTGAAATTGAAATTGCGGTGAAGATGCCGTATACCCGTGGCTAGACGGAAAGACCCCGTGCACCTTTACTATAGCTTGACACTGGACTTTGAACCGATTTGTGTAGGATAGGTGGGAGGCTTTGAAGCAGGCACGCCAGTGCTTGTGGAGCCAACCTTGAAATACCACCCTGGTTTGTTCGGAGTTCTAACCTAGGTCCATTATCTGGATTGGGGACAGTGTCTGGTGGGTAGTTTGACTGGGGCGGTCTCCTCCTAAAGAGTAACGGAGGAGCACGAAGGTACCCTCAGCCTGGTCGGAAATCAGGCGATGAGTGCAATGGCATAAGGGTGCTTGACTGCGAGACGGACAAGTCGAGCAGGTACGAAAGTAGGTCATAGTGATCCGGTGGTTCTGTATGGAAGGGCCATCGCTCAACGGATAAAAGGTACTCCGGGGATAACAGGCTGATACCGCCCAAGAGTTCATATCGACGGCGGTGTTTGGCACCTCGATGTCGGCTCATCACATCCTGGGGCTGTAGTCGGTCCCAAGGGTATGGCTGTTCGCCATTTAAAGTGGTACGCGAGCTGGGTTCAGAACGTCGTGAGACAGTTCGGTCCCTATCTGTCGTGGGCGTTGGAGATTTGAGAGGGGCTGCTCCTAGTACGAGAGGACCGGAGTGGACGAACCTCTGGTGTTCCGGTTGTCACGCCAGTGGCACTGCCGGGTAGCTACGTTCGGAAGCGATAACCGCTGAAAGCATCTAAGCGGGAAGCGCGCCTCAAGATGAGATCTCCCGGGGCACAAGCCCCCTAAAGGAACCATCAAGACTAGGTGGTTGATAGGCAGGGTGTGTAAGCGCAGCAATGCGTTGAGCTAACCTGTACTAATGATCCGTGTGGCTTGACCATATAACCTCAAGTTGCCTTAACCTCGACGACAAGTTCGATATTCGGCACAACCTCGTTACGTCCCAAGACCCAATGAGAGCGTGAGCGCTGTTGTAGGCATATTCTGTCTGCAGCCGGCGACCCTCCACCCTCTCCCTGGTGATAATAGCTGCGTGGAACCACCCGATCCCATACCGAACTCGGAAGTGAAACGCGCATGCGCCGATGGTAGTGTGCATTTAGCATGCGAGAGTAGGTCATCGCCAGGGTCTTTACCCAAACCCCGCAGCTACGGCTGCGGGGTTTTCTTTTTTGCACTCTCCGCGGATTCTGCCGCGTTCATCGCCGCGTATCGGAGCCGATTTGCCTTGACATTGCTTTGAGCTTCTAGAACCCTAGCCCTTAGCATCACATTGATCGCGACGCGCGAGGAGACGGTCATGCCCGACCCGAAGAACGAACATGTTCCCGAGAAAAAGCCGGCCGATCCACCCTCCGCTCAGCCAAGCGACGAAGGCCTGAAATTCAACCGGCCGCTCTTCGGGGGCACCCTCAGCGGCGGCGCGCGTGAATTGGAGAGCGGTACCTATCTGGGCAACGCCGACTATCTCTTCAGAAACGGGGATCTGCTCGGTGGTCGGCTCAAATTGAGCACCAACCCCGCGTTCTCGTTCGATCAATATGGATTGAACGGCAAATTCGGCATTGGCAGCAGCATCGTGAAGTTTGATGGCGAAGCTACGCCGCCGAGTGGCACCTACAAATTCGGCTCCAACTTGCAGTTCGCCAATGGCGACCTCCTGAACGCGGATTGGACGCGCACGCCAAACGGGCAGAATTACGGCGCCGACGGCACATTCAAGTTGGGCAAGGACGGCAACGGCACAGTCAATTTTCGCGTCGATGAGCCCACCGATACGGCGAAATTCGATACCAAACTGAAGTTCAACAACGACTTCAGCCTCAACGGCGATTGGAACCGAACCGCCGCCGGGCAGAACTACGGCGCGGACGGCGCGTTTAAGCTCGGAAAAGACGGCAGCGGCATCGCTGCGTTCCGAGTGGATGAACCCAACGGGACTTCGCTGTTCAATACCAAGCTGAAGTTCGATGAAAGTTCGCTGCTCAATGCCGACTTCACCCATACCAGGACCGGTAACATCTACGGTGCCGACGGTATGTTCAAACTCGGCAAGGACGGCAATGGCACTGCAAGCTTCCGCGTCGACGAACCGGCGAACACGGCGAACTTCGATACCAAGCTGAGATTCAACAGCGACTTCAGCCTAAATGGCGATTGGAACCGAACCGCCGCCGGGCAGAACTACGGCGCGGACGGCGCGTTCAAGCTCGGAAAATACGGCAGCGGCATCGCTGCGTTCCGAGTGGATGAACCCAACGGGACTTCGCTGTTCAATACCAAGCTGAAGTTCGATGAAAGTTCGCTGCTCAATGCCGACTTCACCCATACCAGGACCGGTAACATCTACGGTGCCGACGGTATGTTCAAACTCGGCAAGGACGGCAATGGCACTGCAAGCTTCCGCGTCGACGAACCGGCGAACACGGCGAACTTCGATACCAAGCTGAGATTCAACAGCGACTTCAGCCTAAATGGCGATTGGAACCGAACCGCCGCCGGGCAGAACTACGGCGCGGACGGCGCGTTCAAGCTCGGAAAATACGGCAGCGGCATCGCTGCGTTCCGAGTGGATGAACCCAACGGGACTTCGCTGTTCAATACCAAGCTGAAGTTCGATGAAAGTTCGCTGCTCAATGCCG
>JBEBKD010000004.1:0-343887 GCA_040079515.1 Lysobacteraceae bacterium | reverse complement strand
GCAGAAGAAAGTGCGCACTTATGCCCGCGAAATCGTGCCCTCGTTCAACGCCTACATGTACTACCGCCTCGGCTACTGGCTGGCCCGGCAGATCTCGCGATTCATCTATCGGGTGAAGGTCGGCGCGGCGGATATCGACAAGCTCCGCCAGATCGACCCGCAGTCCACCGTGGTGTTCGTGATGAACCACCGCAGCAACATGGACTATCTGCTGGTCACCTATCTTGCCGCCAACCAGGCGACGCTGTCCTACGCGGTCGGCGAATGGGCGCGGGTGCTACCGCTGAATCTGGTGGTCAAGGGCTTGGGCGGTTATTTCGTGCGCCGGGACTCCAACAACCCGCTGTACCGCAAGGTGCTGGAACGCTACATCCACATGTCCACGCACGAAGGCGTCTGCCAGGCGGTGTATCTGGAAGGCGGCCTGAGCCGCGACGGCAATTTCGGCCGGCCGAAACTCGGCTTCCTCGACTACATGCTGCGCTCGTTCGATGCCGACACCGACCGCGACATCGTCTTCATCCCGATCGGCATCAACTACGACCACGTGCTCGAAGACCTGAACATGCTGGCCTGGACCGACCCGCACAGCAAACGCAAAGGCCTCGCGTTCCATCTTCGCAACGTCGCGCGGTTCCTGCGCTTCAATCTGTTCGTTGGCGGTGATGCACGGTTCCGCCGCAACGGCTACGCCAGCGTGAACTTCGGTATCCCAGTCTCGGCGAAGGCGTTTTCAGCAACGAAGCACATCCAGTTCAAGCGCCTGTCGAAAGAACAGCGCTTCGAGCAGGTCGCAGCGCTCGCCGATACATTGATGGATGGCATCCGCCACGTCATCCCGATTCTGCCGGTGCCATTGATCGCCACCGTCTTCGTGCGCAACCCGCAGACCGGCCTGCGCTCCGTCGACCTGATCGTCGAAGTCGACCGCCTGATCGACGAACTGATCCACGGCGGCGCACCCATGCGCGAAGAAGAGAAGCCGCGCAATTCGACCCTGCTGCAGAGCCTGCAGTTGCTGCAGCGGCGGGGCGTTCTGGTCGAGGACGATGACCGGTATTTCGCTGGGCCGGAATCCTTGGCGTTGTTGAATTACTACGCCAATTCCATTGCGCATTGGTTGCTGCCGTTGGCGGTCGGACACGGTCCCGTGGTCGAACAGAATCCCGTATCGGATGTCGAATCCGCGCCCGCCCATTCGTCGTAGTCGATGAAGCCCGCGGGTCGCCCGCCGGCTGCCGTTTTCACAGGCCCGAAGGAGTTCCCCATGAAGCGCCCCCTGTCCCCGCTGTTCGCCCTGTCGATGCTGTTGGCCGGTACGGTTCAGGCCGCGCCTGTCGTTTACCGGATCGATCCGGAGCACACATTCCCGAGTTTCGAGGCCGACCACATGGCCGGTCTGTCGGTCTGGCGCGGCAAGTTCAACCACGTCACCGGTGCCGTGACATTCGACAAGGCCAAAGGCAGCGGTACGCTGGACGTGAGCATCGATATCGACAGCATCGATTTCGGTCACGATCAACTCAACGCGCATGCAAAGGGCGCCGATTTCTTCGATGTCGCGCTGTTTCCGAAAGCGACCTACACCGGCCGCCTCGAAGGTATCCGCAAAGGCAAGCCGACCCATGTCGTCGGCCAGCTCACCCTGCACGGCGTCACCAAGCCCGTGGTGCTGAAGATCAATGTGTTCAAGTGCATGCCGCATCCCATGCTCAAGCGCGAAGTCTGCGGCGCCGATGCCTATGCCACCCTGGAACGCGACCAGTTCGGCATCGCAGCCGGAAACGACTGGGGATTCGATATGACCGCGGTGCTGAGGATCCAGGTGGAAGCGGTCGCAGCCGAATAAATAATTTTATCGCCACGAGGCATGCCGTTTTCATTTTTTTGGCCCGGCGACCGGCCGCAAATCGTATTGCGAGTGCGATCGCAGATCGTACAGAGTCAAGGGCCCATGGATATTCAGCCCGATTTCGAGCCCGGTCACGCCATCCATTGCTTACGCCAACGAGGTCGACGACCGGTTTTTTTCGCGTGGAATTCGCAGGAGTGCGTAGCCTGCGGGACAGACGATGCGATTTGGTCCGCGCGCCAGCGATATTGCATGGCAGCAATCGATACCCTGCGAAACTCCGCTGGTCGGAAAATTCCAAAAAAAAAGCGGGATACAGAAGATCGTAGCGCTCAAACCCTTGACACGCGGGGGAAATGCGCGTAATTGACAGCGCTGTCAAAATTGTTTCGTTAAGAGGCAGTAGCGACAAACCCGCTCTCGCCGAGCGGGGCGGGTTGCTTTGTTGTCAAAAAAAGTTGTCCGCAGGTCTGCCGTCAAAAGCAGATGTTTTGTATCGAAATGCGCTCAGGAGGGGGTGCGCGCGTCCTTGAGAGATGAGTCTCCCCACGGATTAGCAGGAGGATCGAAAATGAAAAACCTATTGTCCAGAACGCATCGAAGAGTTCTCGCTTCCATGTTCATGCTTCTCATGACGCTTGGATTCACGTCGCAAGCATTTTCAGCGATATTGATTGCCAACGCGGACCTCAACGGCGATGGTGTTGCGGAGCAAATCTACAATACCGGCAGCACGATTACGGTGAAAAACAACCAAGGCGTTACCACGGCAATCTATTATGTCGCGGGCTCTTGGGCAATGATGGGTATCGCCGATCTCGATGGAACGGCAGGCGCGGAAATCGCAGTAAGAACATTCACCCAGATGATCGTTATTACCCACCGGACGAAAAAAATATACCCGTATGACCTGTCGATTTATGGAGGTGCCTGGATTGGCGTGACGATCGATGAGTTCGATGGGGTTGCCGGCAATGAGGTCGCCATCAATACCGGGGCTTTCAGCAACGGATACAGCTCTCTTCTTTTCGTTTCCCACAGAACCCACACGGTCAAGCAGCATTTTTTTTCGACTGCGCCCACATGGGGCATCCTCAATATCAATGATTTCAATGGAGCTGCGGGCAAGGAAGTCGCGATCAATACCGGAACCCTGGGTTATGTCGCCATTCTCCATCCAAAGAATCTGGTCGCAAGATATTACAGTGTCGGAATCATTTCGCAATTGATCAGCGTGAGCAATCTGGATGGCGTCGCGGGGCTTGAAATCAGAGTCAGAGGTTATGGAAACGCCATTTACACGATCAACGATCGTAAAGGGACTGTGAAGTAACAGCCGCACGCATTAACGGCGCACCGCCTTGCAAGCGGCAAGGCGGTGCGTGTTTATGCCGGAACTCGACTGCCCGGAAAATACCGATATGAAACTATTCCGCACGGTACAGATCACAATACTTGTCTCGTTGCTGGCTTTTGGCTCCTACCAGTTCGCCAAGTCAACCCGCGTCGATGATGCCGTTCCGCGAGAACCCGTGTCGGAGTCCGACGAGCGAATGCAAGAGCCCGTGCCGAAACCCGGCGATGGAATGTCCCGCCTTGGAGAAACCGCACCTCCCATAGTTGAGGACAGACAGGTTTTCATTGCGCCAGAGTCGACAATCCCACAACCCTCAGTCGTCAATGATCCTTCGCATGCTCCTGCGCTGCAATACGGTGACGCGGTCGCTGCCGAGTCGGATGAAAATGGAGACCAGCTGGATATCGATGTTTCAGTAGTGATGGCGGACGGCACCACCAAGACGTTCACCGGTGCCGGCGTGATGTTTTCCCAGGATGGAAAAGCTATGGCGATCCCAAAAGGCGGTTATCGCGTTCTGGCGGACGGCACCTTGATGCCCGATGCGGATCCCGGTGCCGAAACCCAGAACGGCCCGGTATCGCCATGAAGCATCGTCGTGGATTCGATACGACGCGTGGGTGCCGTAAACAACGCTCGAAAAAGAAAATCCGCTATTCCGCCGTCAAAAAACAGGCGATTTTGTCTCGAAGTGCGCACATAACGCGCAGTAAATGCTTCTAGGCGATGAGTCTCCCCAGAATTTTCAGGAGTATCAAAAAATGAAAAGTATATTGTCCAGAACGCATCGAAGAGTTCTTGCCCCTCTGTTTCTTCTTCTCATGACGATCGGGTTTACGCCACAGGCATTTTCGGCGGGGTTGATAGCCAGTGTGGATCTCAACGGTGATGGCATTGCGGAACATATCTACAACACGGGCAGTACGATTACGGTCAAAAACAGCCAAGGCGTCGCTACAGCAATTTATTACATCGCGGGAACGTGGGGGATGATGGGAATCGCCGATCTAGATGGGTATCCAGGTGCGGAAATCGCCGTAAGAACATACAGGCAGATGATTGTCATTACCCATCGGACGAAAAATATTTATCCGTATCAGCTTTCTGATTACGGCGGAAATTGGGCTGGTGTATCGATTGATCAGTTCGATGGAGTTGTCGGCAACGAAGTCGCCATCAATAACGGTGATTTCAGCAACGGATACAGCTCTTATCTTTTCGTCTCGCACAGAACGCGCACGGTCAAGCAGCATTATTTCTCGACAGCGCCAACGTGGGCCACTCTCAGCATCAACGATTTCAATGGGGTTGCGGGCAAGGAGGTCGCCATCAATACTGGAAGCATGGGCTACGTCGCTATCCTTCATCCAAGGACACTTGTGGAAAGCTATTATTCCGTCGGAAGAATTTCGCAATTTCTCGGTGCATCCAATCTTGATGGTGTGGCGGGGCTCGAAATAATGGTCAAAGGATATGCGGGCCTCGTTTACACGATCAACGACCGTACGGGTGCCGTGGATTATTGACGGAACGCAGCATGCGCGTCTCGTATCGCAATCGACGAAGCGAGACGTATCTTCAAAGCAAAAGAAACGTAATTTCAGGAAGTATCCGCATGAAAATATTCCGCACGGCTGCTTTCGCAATACTTTCCGTATTGCTGACTATTGGCATCTACCAGTTCGTCAGGCCGACGCGTGTCGATAATGCTGCCTTCCAAGAGAATATGCCGGAAGCCGAGCCCGCTGTGATTGAAGGCGGGCCGGTTCCAGAGAATAGATCGTTTACTGTTCCGCGAGAGCCGACGATCGCGCAATCCGCATCCAGCATCTCTCCTTGGCATCACCCGGTGCCGTCGCTTGGTGATGTCGTCATCGCTGAGCCAAGTGATGCGGGCGAGCAGTCGGATATCGACGTCTCGATGGTGATGGCCGATGGCACCACCAAGACGTTCACCGGCGCTGGCGTCATGTTTTCCCGGGACGGAAAAGCGATGGCGATCCCCAAAGGTGGTTATCGCATTCTGGCGGATGGATCGTTGTTGCCCGATGCCGATCCCGGCGCTGAATCCCCGGACGGCCCGGTATCGCCCTGAAGCATCATCTTTGACTCGATGCGGTGCGTGGATGCCGTAAACAACGAGGGCGCCATCGGCGCCCCTCGGGTTATGGAAGCACTTGAACCCGCCGATCCGGCTTCGGCCTCACCCGCCGGAATGCTTGAATCCCGAAGTTGATCAAGGTGATCGCGACGATCACGACCATCGCGAACTTGACGGTGCGGTCGCTGTTGTCGGCCATGAATACCGGGCCGTCGAGGACGGTCCACAGCATCACGCTGCAGGTGAGCAGGCTCAATGCGGTCTCCATGCGACGCATGTTGACCGACCATCGTCCGCCGAGTATCGCGGCGATCAGCATCGGGATGTTGAGCAGCAGCAGTGCCAACAGGATCGGCGCCTGGCGGTGGCGGAAGGGTTCGGCATAGGTCAGCGCTGTGTAGGCCTCCTGTGCGGCGCGGCCTTGCCAGACGACATCCAGCAGCCAGCGCGGCTCGATCAGCACGAACACGCCGCACAGGATGCCGACGATGCCCGCTGCCATCGCGATGCGATTCGCGTGCGTGCGTTTGCCTGTACGCGGCGTCCACACGACAGCGTGTGGGCGTCTGCGGCGCGCGCGCGCGGCCAGTGCGAACCAGACGACCAACATCCCCGGCCACCACAGCGAAGGAATGACGGTGCCCAACCACCATTGGCTCAATGGCGTCAGGACGTCCCATCCCGATCCGATGGGCTGCTGCAGGACTTCAAGCAGTCCCGCGCACCAGATCACCGCCAGGCCGATGAGCGTGATGCGGCGGAACGCATGCCCGTCGGCGGGATCGATGATGGTCAGGGTGGGGCGATAGCGCGCGGCGACCTCGCTGGGATGGCCGAACGCCTGCAGCAGCGCCATCGTCATCGCCGCATCCGCAGGGCGCCCGACGGCGTCGGCCTTGGCCTGCAGCTCTTCCTGCAGCAGCGCGCGCAGTTCGAACGCGACATCGTCGCGCTGCGCGCGCGGCAGTTTCAGGGCGACATCGGACACATAGTTTTCGATCAATTCGTTGATATTCATGTCGTTCGCATTCATGGTCAGTCCTCTTTCAACAGTCGATCCATGGCGGCGTTCATGCCTTGCCATGACCCGGTGAGCTTGTCGAGCAACGTGCGGCCGTCCGCGTTCAGCGCGTAATAGCGCCGGGGCGGGCCGTCCTCGATCTTCCATTCGCTGGCGAGCACGCCCTGGGCTTCCAGACGACGCAGCAGCGGATACAGCGTGCCCTCTTCGATCGGCATGCCTTTGTCCACCAGTGCCTGCCGCAGTTCGTAGCCGTAGCGCGGCGTGCGCAGCTGCGAGAGCGTGGCCAGCACCAGCACCCCGCGGCGCAGCTCCAGTTCAAGTTTTGCGAATGTGTCGATATCACCCATGGGCCGCACAGTACTGTGCGACACACAGTCTGTCAATCCCGATCTGCGATGTGACTACCTTGGCGTGGCCTAGGCACCTTCCGAAACGACGAAGGGCGCCTTCCGGCGCCCTTCGTGTGACTGCTTCGCGATGTCCTGCGGGGCTTATTTCAGGCCTGCGGCCTTGCGCAGATCGTCGGCCTTGTCGGTCTTTTCCCACGAGAACGCGGTGGCGGTGTGATGCTTGCCGGCGCCGTCGGTGTAGGTGACTTCCTTCGGCTTGCGGCCGAAATGGCCGTAGGCGGCGGTGGCCTGGTAGACCGGGTGGATCAGGTCGAGCATCTTCACGATGCCGTACGGGCGCAGGTCGAAGTGCGCGCGGATCAGCTTTTCGATCCTGTCGTCGGGAAGCTTGCCGGTGCCGAAGGTGGTGACCGAGATGCTGGTGGGTTCGGCCACGCCGATGGCGTAGCTGACCTGCACTTCGCAGCGGTCGGCGAGGCCGGCGGCAACGATGTTCTTGGCGACGTAGCGCGCGGCGTACGCAGCCGAGCGGTCGACTTTCGACGGATCCTTGCCCGAGAACGCACCGCCGCCATGACGGGCCATGCCGCCGTAGGTGTCGACGATGATCTTGCGTCCGGTCAGGCCGCAGTCGCCCACCGGGCCGCCGATCACGAAGATGCCGGTCGGGTTGATGTGCACCTTGTTCTTCGGCAGCGTTTCCAGCCACTTCTTCGGCAGCACCGGCTTGAGGATGGTCTCGTACACGCCTTCGACCAGATCCTTGTGCTTGATGCCCGGATCGTGCTGCGTGGACAGCACCACGGCGTCGAGACCGACGACCTGATGCTGGTTGTCGTAGCGCAGCGTGACCTGCGACTTGGCGTCGGGGCGCAACCACTTCAGCTTGCCGTTCTTGCGGACCTTGGCCTGCTGCTCGACCAGACGGTGCGAGTAGTAGATCGGCGCCGGCATGAATTCCGGGGCTTCGTTGCAGGCGTAGCCGAACATCAGGCCCTGGTCGCCCGCGCCCTGTTCTTCGGGCTTCTTGGCTTTCTTGCTGGTGCCGTCGACGCCGGCGGCGATGTCCGGCGACTGCTTGCCGAGCATGTTGATGATGGCGCAGGTGTGGCCGTCGAAGCCGACATCCGAATTGTTGTAGCCGATGTCGTTGATGACCTTGCGGGCCAGCGACTCGATGTCCACCCAGGCGCTGGTGGTGACTTCGCCGGCGACGATGGCCGCACCGGTCTTCACCATGGTTTCGCAGGCGACGCGCGCGCGCTTGTCCTGGGCCAGGATGGCGTCGAGCACGGCGTCGGAAATCTGGTCCGCCATCTTGTCCGGATGGCCTTCGGACACGGACTCGGAGGTGAAGAGGTAGCTGGACATCGACAGGGCTTCCTTTGAGTGAATGGATTCATCCCTTGATCGGGATGAAAAGATGGGTGCGCATGATACACCCGGTCGCGAGCCGTTGCATGACCCTCCGCCAGGGCAGGCCGCCGGGGCGGGAAGTGTCACGCAATCGCCGCAACGGCGCCATCGCAGTGTCGTGAGTCGTGGGCAGGCTGGCGGCCAATTCCGGCCGACCACGACTCGCCCATGCGCCCGCTCGAACAGCAGCTTGAACGACGCTTCCCACAATGGTTTTCCGGCCGCCGTGCCGGCCTGACCCGGCCGTTGCTGCGGACTTTGGGGCGTTGGTCGCGCTTCGACGAGATCGGCGCGTTCCTTGAACGTAGCGGCGACACGCGGGACTTCGCGTTCGTCACCGCCGCGCTGGGCTTCCTGCAGGCCGACTACCGCGTCGATCCGCAGGCGCTGGCATCGATCCCTGCATCCGGGCGGCTGCTGATCGTCGCCAACCACCCGTCGGGCGCATTGGATGCGCTGGCTTTGCTGGATGCGGTCGGCCGGGTACGTCGTGACGTGAAGATCGTTGCCAACGATGTACTGTCCATGCTCGAACCCTTGTCTGGCCTGTTGTTGCCGGTGCGGGTGTTCGGCGGCGGCGCCAGCGCCGAAAGCCTCCGTGCGATCGACCAGGCGCTGTCGGCCGAACAATGCGTCATCGTGTTTCCTGCGGGTGAAGTCTCACGGCTGGGGCTGCGCGGCGTCCGCGACAGTCGCTGGCGTCAGGGCTTCGTGCGCTTCGCGCGTCATTCCGGCGCACCGGTGCAACCGGTGCGGATCGTCGCCCGCAACTCGGCGTTGTTCTACGGCGCGTCTGCGCTGTACAAGCCGGCGGCGACAGCGTTGCTGGCGCGGGAGATGTTTTCGCGCCAGCAGCGCCGCATCGAACTGCATGTCGGCCCGCTGCTGCAGCTCGACCCGGAGCGCGAGAACGCGCAGTTGCTGCAGGAAGTCCGGCACGCGTTGTATGCGCTGGGACGCCGCCGCGAAACGCCATCCGGCCCGGAGCCGCTGCCGGCGCCGATCGCGCCCGCCGTGCTGGCGGAGGCGGTGGCGGCCACCGAATTGCTCGGCACTACCGGCGATGGCAAAGAGATCCGCCTCGCCAGACTGGCGCACGGCGCGGAGCTCGCGCGCGATCCGCTGATGCGCGAACTTGGCCGGCTGCGCGAATTGACCTTCCGCGAAGTGGGCGAGGGGACCGGTCGTGCCCGCGATCTCGACGCCTGGGACACGCACTACGATCACATCCTGGTCTGGGATGCGCAGGCGACCAAAATCGCCGGCGCCTATCGCGTCGCCCGTGGTGCGCGTGTTCTGGCGCGTCAAGGGTTGTCCGGGCTCTATACCGCATCGCTGTTCCGCTATGCCGATGAAGCGCTGCCGCGGATCGCGCAGGGCATGGAATTGGGCCGCAGCTTCGTGGCGCCGGAGTACTGGGGCAGCCGCAGTCTGGATTATCTGTGGCAGGGCATCGGTGCCTATCTGCGCCGCTATCCGCAGGTGCGTTACCTGCTCGGAGCGGTGTCGATCAGCGCCGCGTTGCCGTTGCCTGCGCGCGAACAGCTGGTCGCTTACTACTCGCATTTCTACGGCATTGACGCGACAGCCGGCGAGAACGCTATCGCGGCCTCGTTGCGGCCCTTCCGCTATTTCGCTGCGCCGCCGAGCTTCGGCGACATGGCTGCGGACACTGCGTTCGGCGTGCTGAAAGCCAACCTTTCCGCGCACGGCGCATCGGTGCCGGTGTTGTACAAGCAGTACACCGAGCTGTGCGAACCAGGCGGCGCGCGCTTTCTGGCTTTCGGCGTGGATCCTGCTTTCAGCGACAGCATCGACGGTTTGATCGAGGTCGATCTGCAGACGGTTCTGCCGAAGAAGCGCCAGCGGTATCTTCAATCCCGCGAGGTTGCTGCGTGACAGCGCGGGTCGCTGGCCGACGGCGCGCAGTGTTCCTGTCCGATCTGCATCTGGGCACGAAGCACTGTCACGCCGCCGAGCTGGCGGATTTTCTGGCCGAACTGGACTGCGCGCGGCTGTATCTGGTCGGCGATATCGTCGATCTGTGGTGGATGACTTCGCGGCGCGCGTGCTGGGGCGCGGCGGAAAACAGGGTGGTCGAGCGGTTGCATGCGCTGCGTCGGGCCGGCACCGAGATCGTCTACATTCCTGGCAATCACGACCGACCGTTCCGGCATCTGTGCGGGTTGGTCATGCCAGCCATGCGCGTCCGGCGTCGGGCGATCCACGTCACCGCCGATGGCCGCCGTCTGCTGGTGGTGCATGGCGATGACTACGATGCGGTGACCCACTTCGGCAATCTGCAGGAAAAATTCGGCGACTGGCTCTATTACCGCATCCTCACAGGGAATCAGTGGTTGAACCGGGTGCGCCGTCGCGCCGGTCTGCGCTACTGGTCGCTGTCGGAATTCCTCAAGTGCCAGAGCGGAGCCGCCGAGCGCTACATCGCGCGTTTCGTCGAGGCCGGTTTCCGCGACGCACGCCGTCGCGGCCTGGACGGCATCGTTTGCGGCCATATCCACCGCGCGGCGCTGTTCGAGCGCGACGGCATGATCTACGCCAACGACGGCGACTGGGTGGAGAGCCTTACCGCCTTCGTCGAGGACCACGACGGCCGCCTGCGTCTGCTATCGCATCGCGGCGAAACGTTGGCCGAGATTCCTCCGCAGCGGGTTGTTGCATGGTCGCAAGATCCCACACGGCAGGCCGCCTGAGCAGACCTTCCGAAGCGGCTGCTGGCGGCATCCGGAAGCGTGCTACAACGGCGCCCGGCGTGGCGTCGCCACGCATATCGACCAAGGAGCGCAAGGATGTCGTCTTCCACCATCACCGTCGGTTTTCCGCTGTATCCCGGCTGCACGCTGCTCGATTTCGCCGGCGCGACCCAGGTGTTCGCTTACACCCCGGGATTCGAGGTGGTCTGGATCGCCGCCACCCGCGATCCGGTGCCGACCACCGAAAGCGTATCGGTGCTGCCCAGCGCGACCTTCGACGATCATCCGCCGCTCTCGATCCTGTTCATGCCCGGCGGTGGCAGCGACGGCGTCGGTGCCGCGATGCTGGACCCGGTCTTCCAGGGTTGGCTGAAGCAGGCCGCCGAGCAGGCCGAATGGGTCGGCTCGGTCTGCACCGGCGCGTTCATCCTGGCTGCGGCCGGTCTGTTCGATGGCTGTCAGGCGACCACCTACTGGAGCGCGCGGCCGGTACTGGCCCTGTTTCCCGATATCGAACTGGTGCCCGGCTACCCGCGCTGGCATCTGGACGAAGAGAAGAAACGTTTCAGCGGCGGTGGCATTTCCTCGTCGATCGATCTGGCGCTGAAACTGGTGGAAATCATCGCCGGCCGCGAGGCGGCGCAGACGAGTCAACTGTTCGTGCAGTACGCACCGTCGCCACCGGTGCATGCGGGCGACCCGACGGAGGCCTCGCCGGAACTGGTGATCGGCGTGACCCAGTCGCAGGCGGCGTTCACGGCAGGGCTGATCGCAGCGACCAGACAGGTGCTGGCACAGCCGGAAGGCGTGCCCTGACGACCGCGTTGGGCGATGTCGGCGCGGTCTCGTCCTTGACCTGAATGCGACATCGCCCAATGATCCGGGATTGCGGGGGCAGCAGACGCTCTCACCAGGGAACGTCCGAGATGACCGAAGAGATTTCGTTCGAGCGCGATATCGCGCCGTTGTTCAAGCTGTACCGCGCCGGGATGCTCTGGCGGTTCGACATGACCAAGTACGAGGACGTGAAGGAACATGCGCGGCCGATCCTCGCGCGGATCCGCAACGGCAACATGCCGCCGCCGCCGTATCCGTCGCTGACCGAAGAGGAGGTCGCGCGGTTCGTCGCGTGGATCGAACAGGGGTTTCCGCGCTGACCATCTGCTGCCGGCATGTGCACGTTTTGGGCGTATCTAGAAGGCGTGCGGACGCGACCAGCGTCTTGGATCGTCAGGAGTGCAAGGATTAGTTCTCCAATTGTCGCCGGCTTTCCGTTCTATTGCGACGCCCCTGCCGGATTTCATGGGGCGCTTAGGTATTCGCCCGTACCCCGGGCTTCGAAGTGGTCTGGATTGCAGCCGACCGTGACCCGGTGACGACCACCGAGCGCGCGTCGATGCTGCCCAGCGCCATCTTCCACTGCCATGCCCCTTGTCGAACCTGTTCGTACCCAGTGGCGGCCGTGGCAGCGGAATGGCAGCGATGCTCGAATAGGAATAGCTGCAGCACACGCCGGCCGGTTAGGCCGGTGTCTTCATCCTCGCGCAGCCGGGTGCTTGACGGTCACTGAGACGCTGATCACTGCGACTAGGCAAGTGCTCAGACATGCGAAAATATCTGTAGCCTTATTGTCATAAAAATGGAATAAAGTCGCAGCCCGCTGCAAGAACCGAGGAAGGTGGGATATGACTCCCTTTTTTGACTGGTTACAGCAGGCAACAATAATCAAGCGTGCTTTGGATGAATACGAGAAAAATCCTCAGCGCATGCTTTTCGCCATGGTGTTGGCTTTGCTTTGTGCTGCCGGCGCAGGGGGGGCTGCCTATAAGCATGCCGAGCCCCCTCCAAATCCTGTGGACAGTGTTTCAGTCGGGCCTCCGGTGTTCGACTCGAATGGAATGATTACGGCACTACCGCAGTCTGCAGATGCCGAAAGGCGCCTGGTTGAGACTCTGCGAAAAAACGAAGCGGACAATGAAAGTGTTTTGGCGTTATTAGAGCAAAGGCAAGACGATGCCGATGTGACTCAGCAAGAAATCGATATGGTCGGGCGGACTGGGCAGGTGGAGGAATAGACATGAAAAAAAGCGTGCGCTCTGTTCTGTTGTTTGGAGCTGTCCTGCTGGCCGGGTGTGTTTCCGGTGGACAGGTGAGGACTGTGGTCGTGGAACGCCCTGTTCCTGCGAGTATTCAGCATTATCCGGAAGATAATTTGCCTGCGGGTGCGCCGCCATCCTCTCTGGTTCGATGCGAATCGTTGCCTCCGTTGGCGGTCACCCCGGAGACGGCAACAATCAAGCAATTGCTCATAGAAATCCAGAAGGCGCGCCACAGCTATGTCGTGTGCGCAAAAAAGCATAACGTTCTTATCGATTTTGAATCGAAAATCGAAAAATCGGTTATAGAAATCTACAATTTCTACAAAAGGCAGTCAATTAAATGATGGCTGTGTTTTTTTTTATTTTCTTTTGTTTTATCAATTAGCTGTGTTTGCTGTTTTCTGATGGATTCCATCACCCACCTGTTCTACGGCGGCGTCATCGCCGCCGCGATCGCGCCGCGCGCACACCGGCGTGCCGCACTACTGGCCGGTATGGCGATCAACACGTTGCCCGATCTCGATGTGATTCCGTTGGCGCTGTTCGGCGATCCGGTGGCGCAGATGACCTGCCACCGCGGGGCGACGCACTCGCTGTTGCTGCTGCCGTTCGTGGCCTGGGCGCTGTGGGCGTGGTTCCGTCGACGCGGTGGGCGTGTGGCGGAAGCGCCGCAGCGCTGGTTCTGGGTGTTCATGCTGACCCTGTTGGCGCATCCGCTGATCGATGCCTTCACCGTGTACGGCACGCAATTGCTGTGGCCGCTGCCGCTGGCGCCGACGATGTGGTCGAGCCTGTTCATCATCGATCCGCTGTTTCTGCTGGTGTGGATGGCTGCATTCGTGGTCGCGATGTGGCGGCCCACGCGTCGTGTCGCCGATCGTGCGTTGTTCGCGGGGCTGGTGCTGGGGTTCGGTTATCTGGGCTGGTCGCTGGTCGCGAAAGCGATGGTCGAACGCGAAGCGACGCGCACGCTGACCGCGATGGGACTGCAGGACGCCCCGCGCTTCAGCGTGCCGATGCCGTTCAATACGCTGCTGTGGCGCGTGGTGGCAATGACGCCGGACGGGTATCTCGAAGGTGAGCGTTCTGTGGTTGCAGATCGCGGGCCGATGCGCTTCCGGAGCTATGTCAGTGATCGCGCCGCGCGCAATGCCATGGCCGACATTCCATCGGCCGCGCGGCTGCTGTGGTTCAACCATCATTTCGCCAAAGCCGAAGTGCGCGATGGCCGTTTGATACTCACGGATCTACGCATGGGCGCGGAGCCGGACTACACATTTCGTTTCATCGTCGCCGAACGTGTCACCGCCTCCGTGAACACGGCGCAGGGGCCGAAGCCCGCAACTCATTGGCGTGCGATCCGTCCGCAACAACTCAAGTGGCCGTGGGATGCCGTGGGGCGGCTGCGCGAGGTGTGGATCAGAATCTGGGAAACGCCGGACCCGATGCTGTCTCCTGGTCGTGCCGTAGAGCGGGCTTCAGCCCGCTGCTGTGAATCGGGTGTCCATGCAGCGGGCTGAAGCCCGCTCTACCGGGGGTCAATGCACCTTTCCAGCAACCGAGGTGTAGTCGATGTCGCGGAAGATCGTGCTCTCCGCGATCCGAGCCTGTCTCATCAAACGCGCCGTTCGGTGGTCGAGAAACCGTGGAGACAAGTCGTCTGATCGTCGTTGTGCATGTCGGTGCCCTTCGATAACGCTGCGTGGTCATGCCGCCGCGGACCATTCCGGTGACACGCCGGCAATCAACGCATCGAAATAATCGCGCGTCAGTCGCGATTGCGCTTCGGCAGTCTCCGCGCGGTTCACCACAGCACGAAACGCCGCGCGCTGTACGTCGGAATGTTCCGGACGGTCTTTCGCGTACCAGCCCAGATGTTTGCGCGCGATGCGCACGCCCTGCTGCTCGCCGTAGAACGCATGCAGATGATCGAGATGGCCGAGCAGGACGTCGCGGATCTCGGCCAACGACGGCGGCGGCAGCGTCTCGCCGGTGGCGAGATGATGCGCGACTTCGCGGAAGATCCACGGCCGACCCTGCGCCGCGCGGCCGATCATCACCGCGTCGCAGCCGGTGGCATCGAGCACCGCGCGCGCTTTTTCCGGCGAGTCGATATCGCCATTGGCGATCACCGGAATCGTCAGCAGCGTTTTGATTTCGGCGACGGTGTCGTACTCGGCGATGCCGGTGTATTGCTGGTCGCGGGTGCGGCCGTGCACCGTGATCGCGGCGATGCCGCTGGCTTCGGCGATGCGGGCGATGACGGGCGCGTTGCGCTGCCCAGACGCCCAGCCGGTGCGGATCTTCAGCGTCACTGGCACGCCGACAGCGCCGACGACGGCTTCAAGAATGCGCGCGACCAGCGCTTCGTCGCGCATCAGCGCCGAGCCCGCCCAGGCGTTGCAGACTTTTTTCGCAGGGCAGCCCATGTTGATATCGATGATCTGTGCGCCGTGGTCGACGTTGTAGCGCGCGGCATCGGCGAGCAGTTGCGGTTCGGTGCCGGCGATCTGCACGCTGACCGGCGCGGGCTCGCCGTCGTGGTCCATCCGGTGCAAGGACTTGCGGGTGTGCCACAGCCGCGGGTCGGAGATCGTCATTTCCGACACCGCCAGACCCGCGCCCAGCCGTTTGCACAGTTGCCGGAACGGCTTGTCGGTGACTCCGGCCATCGGGGCCAGAATCACGCGGGGAGCGATGGCGTAAGGGCCGAGTTGCATCGGCGCATTGTAAGCCGCCACATCGAGCCCGGCCGGAGCCGGGCTTCCTGGTCTGCGTGCGGTGCGTTACTTGTCCGCGAGATTCTGGACTTTGACGCCCGGTGCGTTGGTCATTACCGAGCGGATGCCGTTGTCGCGCGAGGAGGCGCTTTTGTACATCTCGCTCTTGCCGATGGATTCACCGTTCTTGGCCATCAGCGAAAAGTACGGGCTGCCGTCCTTCGCGATCTTCTTGTCGAAATTGGCTTCCGACTGCGCGTGTTTTCGCACCGATTCGATGCCGTTCTCGCAACCCTGCAGCGTGCTGTAGCCCTCGCTGGTCAGGATCACCTGGCCGTTGGCGGCCTTGAGGTTGAACTGGAACTCGCCGTTCTTGCGCTTGCTGATCTCGAACTTTCCGGCCATGGGAACCTCCTTGCTGGGTGGTGCGCCGAGATTAGCAGCGGTCGGCGACGAAAACAGCCATCAGTTCGGGAATCGTGCGTCCAGATCCGCGCGGGTGGGCATCGACAGCGCTGCGCCGGGGCGTTCGGTCGAGAGCGCGGCATAGCGATTGGCTTCGCGCAGATGGACCGCGAACGCCGCGCCCGGACGCAGCGCCAGCGCCGCCGCCAGCGCACCGTTGAAAGCGTCGCCGGCGCCGGTGGTATCGACCGGCGTGGCCGGCTCGGCGGCCAGCCGGTACCACGGGTTGTCGTCGCCGCGGGTCGCGTTGTCGGGATGCGAGACGAAACAGCCGGCGGCACCCAGCGTCACCACCACGGTGCCGCCGGGCAGCAAGTCGCGGCACAGTGCATGCAGCCGCGGCGAATCCAGGCTGGCGATCGCTTCGCCATCGATCCGCTCGCCGAGATGGCGGGCGAACAGCCCGGCGCATTCGGTTTCGTTCGGGGTGAGGATGTCGACCTGCGCCAACAGTTCGCGCGGCAGCGCCACGTTTGCGGGCGCCGGATTGAGCATCGCGATCCGTCCGGCTTCGCGCGCGAGCCGCAGCGCGGCGGCGACCGCGTCCAGCGGCGATTCCAACTGTGCCAGCGTCACCGCAGCTTCGGCGATGGCCGCGCTCTGCGCCTCGATGAAGTCGGCCGAGAGCACCGCGTTGGCGCCGGCGCCGACCACGATGCTGTTGCGGCCCTGGACGTCGACGAAGATGCCGGCGCTGCCAGTAGGGACATCGGCGGTCTGGTCGCGCAGATCGATGTTGTCCGAGGTCGCCAGCGCGCGTGCGTGATGGCCGCCGAGGTCGTTGCCCAGTGCGCATACGAATGCGGTCGGGACCCCGCTGCGCGCCGCAGCGGTGGCCTGATTGAAACCTTTGCCGCCGGGGCCGCTGGCGTAATCGCCGCTGAGGGTGGCGCCGGGCTGCGGCAGGGTGTCGCAGCGCCAGACGTGATCGACATTGAACGAACCGACGACGACGACCTGCGCCGAGGAGGTGTTGGGGGGGGTGTTCGACATGTTCTGGATGCTCTGAAAAAGACACCCCCGGATCGCTCCGGAGGTGTCGGGTGACACAGGGATGTTCACACTTGGGCGGAACAGGGCTTTCTAGTTGTCGTGCGCCGACGGGGGCCGGCGTCCGTATCTGTCAACGCAAATGGATCAGCACACCGGCAATGGTCGCGGTCATCAGGGTGGCGATGGAGCCGCCCAGCACCGCGCGCATGCCGAAGCGGGCGAGGTCGCCACGGCGCTCTGGCGCGAGGCTGCCGATGCCGCCGATCTGGATCGCGATCGAGGCGAAGTTGGCGAAACCGCACAGCGCGTAGGTCAGGATCAGCCGCGAGTTCTCGCTGATCGCGCCCGGGCCGTCGCCGATCGGGGTCTGCGACAACTGCAGGTAGGCGATGAATTCGTTCAGCACCACCTTCTGGCCGATCAGGCCGCCGGCGATCACCGCGTCGTTCCATTCGATGCCGATCACCCAGGCGATCGGCGCCAGCACATAGCCGAGGATCAGGCCCAGATTCAGTCTGACCTTCTGCGCCTCGCCCATCGCGCCGTCGTTGAGCATCATGTTGAGGCTCTGGTAGCTGCTCAGATGCAGGTCGCCGACCCAGCCGATGAAGTAGTTGACCATCGCGATCAACGCGACGAAGGCCAGCAGCATCGCGGCGATGTTGATCGCCAGCTTCATGCCGTCCGAAGCGCCTGCGGCGGCGGCGTCGATGATGTTCTTGCTTTCCTTCTCGACGTGCACCGTGACCCTGCCGCCGGTGAGCGGCGTGCCGGTTTCGGGGATCAGGATCTTGGCGATCAGCAACGTGGCCGGCGCGGCCATGATCGAGGCGGCCAGGAAGTGCTTGGCGTACATCTGCTGCAATACGCTGTCGGTGCCGGCCAGCATGCCGATGTAGATCGCCATCACGCCGCCGGCGATATGCGCCATGCCGCCGATCATCATCGTCAGCAGTTCGGACTCGGTCATCTTGTTGATGTACGGGCGCACCGTCAGCGGTGCTTCGGTCTGGCCGATGAACACGCTGGCGCAGACGCTGGTGGTTTCGGCGCCGGAGACTTTCATCACCTTGGTGATGGCCATCGCCATGACCCGCACCACCCATTGCATCACGCCGAGGTGGTAGAGCACGGCCATGAACGAGGCGAAGAAGATCACCGTCGGCAGTGCATGGAAGATGAAGACGAAGCCGTATTTGTCCTGGTCGGCCATGCCGCCAAGGATCATCTTCGAACCTTCGTTGGTGAACCCGATCAGGGTCACGAACATCTTGCCCAGACCCTCGAAGATCGCGCCGCCCCAAGTGGTCATCAGCACGAACGCCGCGAAGGCGATCTGCAGTGCGACGCCGGTACCGACCAGTTTCCAGTCCACCGCTCGCTTGTTGTTCGAAAACGTCCAGGCGATGCCGATCAGCACCGCCAGTCCGAACAGGCCGAAGCCGATCCGCGTCAAAGCTTCCATCAATTCGCTCCCCAGGCCATCGGCCGAACTGGGGCAGGGTAGGCCAGCGGGGCGGGGCGGGGCAACTGTCGGGATCGCGGAGTAGGTCGGCCCTGGCCCGACATTGCGATGCCGGCCTCACTTGGGCCAATCATCGAAACCGCCTCGATCATTGTTCGATACGACCGGAAAGACGGTAATGTCGGGCCAGGGCCCGACCTACACGTCCCGTGCGACCACCCGGTTGCAGCCTTCCTGTTTGGCCACCTGCAGCCGACGGTCGGCGCTGCGCAACATCGACGACACGTCGTTGCCATCGCTCGGATAGGCTGCGAGCCCGCCGCTGAAGGTGATCCGCAGCGGGTCGCCGCCGCGCTCGGGCACGAACGGACGTTCCGCCATCATGTGCCGCAGCCGGTCCAGCCGCTCCCAGGCATTGCCGATCGGGCAGCGCAGCAGCAGCACGAACTCCTGGCCGCCGATGCGCACCAGACGTTCCTTCGAATGCAGGATCTCGCGCATCGAGCCGGCGACGTGGCGGATGGCGCGGTCGCCGGCGAGATGACCGTACTCGACATTGATGCGCTTGAAGTCGTCGAGGTCGAGCAATGCCAAGGTCAGCGATTCGCCGTCTTCGCGCACCGTTTCCAGGATCATCGGCATCCGCTGGATCAGCCAGGCGCGGTTCGGCAGTCCGGTCAGGCCGTCGCTGCCGGAGGACTCGATCAATCGCTGCATCCGGTAGACGATCGTCGTGGTCAGCAGCGTCATCAACAGCATCAGTACCAGGCGCTCGACCTGGGCGCCGATCGAGACGGTGCCGTAATCGATCGAAATCAGCTCGTCCGGCGAATGCGCCCGAGCCAGCAACACCGCCACCAGTGCGGCGTACTGCACGATCGCCATCGCGCCCGCGTACAGCGTCAGCCGCCCGTCGTTGCGCAGCGCGGTCATGCCGATCGAGAACAGATAGAAGCACCACACCACCATGCTGTTGAAGGGCGCCACCGGATCGCTGAAGTGCAGCAGTCCCACCACCAGCGTGGTGGTGGTGACGTCGTAGGTGGTGGTGGCGTAGGGCAGCCAGCTGTGGCGGCGGCGATGGCCGGCCAGCGCCAGCCAGATCTGCGCGCAGATGTTGATGAAGATCGAAGCACCCAGTCCGATCATCAGCTCGGTGGTGCTGCCGGCGCCGAGATTGCCGATGATCGCCACCGGCGGCAGCAGCAGCGTCAGTGCCGACAGCAGCGCGCGGACGCGGGCCACCAGCAGTTCGCCGCCGGCGCCGAGATCGAGCATGACTTCGTCCGGACGCGAGAACAGTGTCCGCAACAGGTCCCGTTTCCAGTCGCCGGTGATACTCATGCCGTTCCGAAATCTCCGCGTCGATGTGCGTACAGGATAGCGTCGCAGGCCGCATTTGAGGACGCGGCGTCGAAGCCGGTGCGCTTCGTCGCGCAATGTCGCCGCTCCCGCGATGCAACATGGCCGTATGATGACGATTCGTTCAGTACGCTTATGGAGGAGGTCTGATGAATACCAGTAGCGAGCGCGAACGCCATGGGAGCACCGCCCTCGCCATCATTGGCGCGATCGGCGCACTTGCGACATATTCCACGGCCGTCAGCGCACAGTCGGGCCTGAGAATGGATCAGGTCTACATGCTCCAACCGCACAACAGTTACGAGCACAGCTCACAACTTTCGAGCTGGCTCACTGCCGGTTACCGCACGTTGGAACTGGATGTGCAGGACCAGACCTCCTGGTGGACCGATCCGCGCGGACCCTTCGTGGCGCACGACGGCGGCCCGGTGAACAACAATTGCAGAGGTACCGCCGATCGCCTGGCCGATTGCCTCGACGATATCGTCGCCTGGCAGAACGCCCATCCCGGCGAGGCGCCGGTGGTGGTGCTGATCGACATGAAAACACGCTGGGACAACGCGCTGAGCGCATGGAGCGTGAGCAGAATCGACGCGTTGGACAGCTTCGTCTCGGGTTATCTGGGCGCGCGACTTTACCGTTACAGCGACCTTCGCAGTCAGATCGCCGCCGCGCCCGGCGCGACGCCGCGCGAGAAGCTGAAGGCGGCGGGTTGGCCGGCATTCGATGCGCTGCGCGGCAGGATCATCGTCGGGTTCACCGGTGGCCGCATCGGCGCGGTGAACCAGGGCATGGCGGACATGATCGCGCTCCGGGGCGCCGCCGCCAACGCGTTCATGTGTCCGGATATCGACGCGCCGGATCCCGGTGAGGTGTCGGGCACGGTCGATGGCATGTCGGCTGCCGCGTCGGAGCAGATGCTGTGCGCCAACGTACAGGCCGGCGATCACTATCAGATCGTCGCCAACCGCACGGCGGAATATCGTCAGATGATGCACCTGTGGAGTGCCGCCGGCGACTTCAACAGCACCCGTTTCGAGGCCACCTACATCGCCATGGCGCACGGCGTCTCGGCGGTCGGGATGGACGTGGCCAATCCGCTCGCGGATCCGAACGTCTTCGTGCCGACATGGACCTCCACCATTCCGCTGGTCGGTGTGCGCCGAGGCCTGCCGGGTTACTTCACGTTGCGGCCGAAGAGCGCCAGCGGTACGCGCTGCATCGGCACCCGCAACAACGGCTATTCCAACGGTTCGCAGATCGACCAGGAGTTCTGCACGGGCGGCTTCGACCAGCAGTTCGTGTATACCGCCGAAGGCCAGCTCAGGCCCAGAGGCAACAACACGTACTGCATGGATATTTCCGGCGGCAGCGCCGGCAGCGGCAAGGCGATGCATCTGTGGAACTGCGATGGCGGCAGTTCGGAAAAATGGAGGTTGACGCCCAACGGACAACTGCGCAGCGTGTCCAACAGCAGCTATTGCGCGACCGTGCCCGGTGGCAGCCTGTCGACAGGCCTCCAATTGCGGACGGAGGTGTGCGGCGCCGCCTTGTCGCAACAGTTCGAGCTGCTGACGGTTGCCGATTGGCCGCAAACAGTGTTTTGAAGCACGTGTTTTGAAGCCCGGCGATCAAGGGTTGTTCGGTTCGGTCTTCACAGGTTGCGGTGGTTGGGTATCGATGGAGACACCATGCACCGCGACCCACGCCGCCAATGCCAGGAACAGCGCCGCCGCGGCCATGCGCGCGGCCTTCAGCGGCAGTTTCGCGGCGAAGCGGCTGCCCAGCAACACCACCGGCACGTTCGCCAGCAGCATGCCGATGGTCGTGCCCATCACCACCGGCCACAGCAGCGGCGATTTCGCCGCCAGCACCACGGTCGCGATCTGGGTCTTGTCGCCGATCTCCGCCAGGAAGAAGGCGATGACGGTGGCGATGAACGCGCCGCGTACGGGCAGATTTTCGCTGTCCTCGTCGATCTTGTCGGGCTTCAGTGTCCACAGGCCGATGGCGAAGAAACTGCCGGCGACGATCCAGCGCAGGATGTCCGGCGTGAGGTAACTGGCGACCAGTGCGCCGAGCCAGGCGGCGAGCGCGTGGTTGAGCACAGTGGCCACGAAGATGCCGGCGATGATCGGCCACGGCCGGCGGAAGCGCGCGGCCAGCAACAGGGCGAGCAGTTGGGTCTTGTCGCCGATCTCGGCGATGGCGACCACCAGCGTCGATACACCGAGGGTGGACAGCGTGTCGGGCAGGGAAAGCGGGGAAAGGTCCATCGGAACTCCGGAGCCGGGCTTTCGTGTGGACGCGAAGACAGAGACCGCGCAGCCCGGCATGGCACGCGATCCCCGCCTTCGGTCTTGCCCGATGCCGTTGCGCCGGCATCTCCTGCGCCATGGCCTGCCGGCCAAGTGTGTTGACGCAGATTCCGCTGCGGCCGTTGGCCGCTGCGGAGGGCTACTCCCCGGAGGAAGAGCGCTGCAGTGTAGCAGTCGGCGATCGCGGCACGCGGTTACACTCATCCCTGCCCCGACACACCACCGGAATCGCCATGCAATACCGTCGCCTCGGCTCCACCGGCCTGCAAGTCTCCGCGCTGTCGTTCGGCGCCTGGATCACTTTCGGCCAGCAGGTCGGACGCGGCGCCGCGCGCGAGCTGATTGCCGCTGCCTGGGATCACGGCATCAACTTCTTCGACAACGCCGAGGTTTACGCCAGCGGCGAAGCCGAGCGCGTGATGGGCGACGTGATCGCCGATCTGCGTCTGCCGCGCGACGGTTATGCGGTATCGAGCAAGGTGATGTTCGGTTCGGCGAAAGATCCGCGGTCGATGCAGAAAGGTCTCTCGCGCAAGCATGTGCGCGACGCCTGCGACGGCGCGCTCAAGCGACTGCGAGTGGATTATCTCGACCTTTACTTCTGCCATCGCCCCGACCCCGACACGCCGATCGAGGAAACGGTGTGGGCGATGGATACGTTGATCCGCCAGGGCAAGGTGCTGTACTGGGGCACGTCGGAATGGTCGGCCGCGCAGATCCGCGAAGCCGCCAAGATCGCGAAGCATCATTCGCTGCACGGGCCGTCGATGGAACAGCCGCAGTACAACCTGCTGCATCGCGAGCGCGTCGAACTGGAATACGCGCCGCTTTACGCCGAACTCGGCTTGGGCACCACGACGTGGTCGCCGCTCGGTTCCGGGCTGCTCACCGGCAAATACAACGAGACGATTCCCGACGACGCGCGCCTCGGACTGGAAAACCACGGGTGGCTGCAGCGGATGATCCTCGGCGACAGTCAGGCGGGACGCTTGCAGCGTGCGCGGAAATTCAGTGCGCTCGCCATGGAACTCGGATTGCCGCCGGCGCCGCTGGCGATCGCCTGGTGTCTGCGCAATCCGCACGTGTCGACGGTGATCCTCGGCGCCAGTCGGGTCGAGCAGTTGCTGCAGAATCTGGAAGCGTTGACGCTCGCCGAGACTGTGGAAGATGCGGTGTGGCGGCGGGTGGAAGCTGCGACGGGCTGATCCCGTAACGACGACGCCCCTGTCGAAGCGGGAGCGTCGTCGTGTCTTCGCGGATCAATCCACGTGCGGCGGCGGGATCGGCATCGGGCTGTTGCCGTCGTCTTCCCATGCCTGGACATGGCCGTCCTTGTCGACCATGACGACACTGCGCCGCGACAGTGTGGCAGTGCCGGGCGCATGCGGCGCGACGCTGGCCTTCGGCGCATGTGGTGGCGCGGGTGGTGCGGGTGGCGCCGGTGGCGCCGGTGGCGCAGGTGGTGCCGGCGGTGCGGGCGGTGCCGGTGGCATGGGAGGCATCGATGGGAAAGCCATCGCCTTCGGCACTTTGATCTGCGTCGCTCCGGACTTCCGATCGCGGAGGTAGTCCACGCCGACCGTGCTGTCCGCTGGCTTGTCGCGCAGCGCGTCCATCACCGCACGCGGCGTGTCCACTGCCTTGCCATCGACGCGCTGGATCACGTCCCCGGCCTGCAACTGTCCGAGTGCTGCGCCGGTGCTGAGCACCAGCACGCCCTTGTCCGTGCCGAAATAATGGCCGAGCTGTGCGTCGACCGATGCGAGATTCAGCCCGTTCCAGCGGAAGGCCTCCGCCAGCCGCTGCTGGCCTTGGCAGGTTTCGCCGGATTTGCAGTCGAAACGGAATACATGCGTTTGCATGTCGTGCGGACCTTTGATGCCGGCGCCGTCGATGCCGACGGGTGCGCGCTGCATCTGCTCGTGCGCCTGCTTGCGGCATGCTTCCTGATCGCCCTTGCAGTCGATCCGGATCACGCGGCGGTCGATGCGCGGAAAACCGCCGGCGTGGTCCGGCGCGCTATCGTCGCTGAAGACGAAGACATGCGGTGCATCGCCCGTGCCCGGAAAACGGGCGCCGCCGAGACTTTCCACGCCGAGGCGATCGGCTTCGATATCGATGACGCCATTCCCGAACTGGCGGACGATGACGTTGCCGTCGGGGCGCATCATCGTGCCGTCGCCGGCGAAGACCATGATCCGGCTGTCGAGTCTGGGTTTGACTCCCACCTCCGTTTCGCGATCTCCGCGCGCGTAGCGCAGCTTCACGGCGGTGTTCTCATCGATGGCCTGCAACATGCTGCGTGCGTTCTCGACCCGCGCTTCCGGGGAATTGCCCTCGATGGTCTTGCCGCCGATGCGCAGCAGGCGGTCGCCGCTCTTCAGGCCTGCGGCGGCGGCGGCGCCGTCCGGCGTGACGCCGGCGATGCGGACGCCGCCGCCGGCATCGGGCGCGAGCAGCACGCCGACGACGGGGCGCTGCGCAGGAAACGCATGATCGAAGCGGAAGCCATCGCCGACGTACTGGCGCGTGAGTTCGGCCAGACGCTTCGCCGCGCGATTCACGTCTTCGCGCGCCGCATCGATCTGTTTCCGCTGTTCGGGGGTCGGGTCTTTGGATTGGGTCAGTGCTGTGCCGGCGAACGAAACACCGCAGGCGACAGCCAAGGCGAGAAGATGAGGACGAAGCGGTTTCATGGGAACCTCGTGCAAGGAAACGAAAAGGAAAAAGGGAACATCAATCGATGCTGACGAGTGCGCCGTCCAGGCGGTCGCCGTCGGCTGCCAGGAGGCGCAGATTGCTTTCGAAGCCCGCCGAACGCTGCAGCGATTCGACGCGCGCCTGCCAAAGCGACCGTTGCTGCTGAATAGCGAGGCCAGGCTGCGCCAACTGCGCGTCGATCGTGGCCAGTTCGGCATCGAATGCGCCGGCCAGCGCTGCGGCCGGCCCGCTTTCGACCCGCGTGTCGCGTGCGAAGGTCAGCAGGGTTTCGAGTTGCGCGGATGCGGTGTAGAGGGTTTCCAGTGTCGTGTCGGCGGCGTCCTGCGACCGCGCGATGCTTGCTGCGGAAGGCGCTTGAGCCGTGCGCCGTTGCGCGCGGGCCGCATTGCGTCTCGCGTTCTGCGCATGCGCCGGACGCGTGCTGTTCGCTGCGATCGACAGTGTCTGCGCGGAACGATCATCGGCGGTGGCGACGACGGGCGGATTGCCGGTGGCAGTGTCAACGCCGATGGCGGCAGGCAAGCTGGCTGTTGTCGGCGTGTGGGCGAGCACGTGGGACGGTGCCGCGATGTCTCCGGAGTCGCGTCCCGAGTCGCGCAACATCCAGGCCGCCGGCAGCGCCGTCAGCGCGAACAGCGATGCAGCCAGGGCCAGCCATGTGCGGTTGCGCCGAGGTTTCTGCTTCCCGTCGAGCCGTGCGGCGATCGCCGGCCACGCGGATGCGGACGGCGCTTCCAGCGGGAGCGCAGCGAAGACATTGTCCCAGTCGTGCGGATTCGAACCGGTTGGATGCGGGGAGCGGGAAGCGTCAGCCATGGGCGGCCTCGCGGAGTGGCAGTGCGGTGGGTTCGAGCAGCTCGCGCAGTCGGCGGGTGCCGCGCGCGAGCTGGGATTTCGAAAAGCTGGGCGTCCGCTGCATCAGCGTGGCGATCTCGTCGTGGGTGTAGCCCTCGGCGTGATACAGCCACAGCACGGTACGGGTATTCGCCGGCAGCGCGTCGAGCGCACGCTGCAGACACGCGGCATCGGCAGCGGCGGGCGGCGGCGGGGTGCGGTCGTCGATCCAATCGGATTCGTCGCCGTGGTTCGCGTCTTCATCGTCGCTGCGGCGGCGACGGCGCAGCGCCATCAGCGCTTCATTCACCGCGATCTGTCGCAGCCAGCCCCAGAACGGGCTGCCCTCGGCAGCCGCACCGGTGCGATCGACGCGGCTGCCGCGGAACTCGCCGATCCGGGCGATGACCTTGAGCATGGTGTCCTGCAACACGTCCGCCGCCTGCTCGCGCTCGCCGCAGATCCGCAGCGCCAGCGTGAACACCGGCCGCTCGAACCAACGGTAGACCTGCTCGAACGCCGCATGCTCGCCCCGGCGCATGCGCGCGAGCAGGGCGTCGGGCACGTCGATGGCGAAACTGGAGGGTCGCAGTGTCATGTCCTGGTGTGGATGCGCCAGCGGGCGAAAGCGTCGCAGACCCATCCATAGTCACTGGTCCGCCGCCGCTCTGACCCTATACTGACCCGATTCCAGCAGGGAGGGTTCCAGATGGGCGGTTTCATCGGTTTCGCACTCGTCGTTCTCGGCATCATTATCTTCTTCAAGGCCGTGCGGATGGTTCCGCAGGGTTACGAATGGACGGTGGAGCGCTTCGGCAAGTACACGCGCACGCTCTCCCCGGGCCTGCATTTCCTCATCCCGCTGTTCTACGGCGTCGGCCGCAAGATCAATATGATGGAACAGGTGATGGACGTGCCCAGCCAGGACGTCATCACCAAGGACAACGCCGTGGTGAAGGTGGACGGCGTGGTCTATTTCCAGGTGCTCGACGCCGCCAAGGCCGCGTACGAAGTCGCCCAGTTGGAAGTGGCCATCCTCAATCTGGTCATGACCAACATCCGCACCGCGATCGGTTCGATGGACCTCGACGAATCGCTGTCCAAGCGCGACGAGATCAATGCGAAGGTTTTGACGGCGGTCGATCACGCCACCCATCCGTGGGGGCTGAAGGTCAACCGCATCGAACTGAAGGATATCCAGCCGCCGCGCGATCTGATCGCCTCGATGCAGCAGCAGAAGATGGCCGAACAGAACAAGCGCGCCGCCGTACTCGAGGCCGAAGGCGTGCGCCAGTCGGCGATCCTGCGCGCCGAGGGCGAGAAACAGGCGGCGGTGCTGGAAGCCGAAGGCAAGCGCGAGGCATCGTTCCGCGAAGCCGAAGCTCGCGAGCGTCTGGCCGAAGCCGAAGCCAAGGCGACGCAGATGGTCTCCGACGCCATCGCTGCCGGCAACGTCAACGCCATCAACTACTTCATCGCCCAGAAATACATCGAAGCGTTCAAGGCGCTGGCCGAAGCGCCGAACCAGAAGTTCATCATGATGCCGATGGAGTCCGCAGGCATCCTCGGCTCGCTCGCCGGCATCACCGAACTGGCGAAGGAAGCGCTCAGCCACCAGCAGGCAGGCAAGCCGTCAGGCCCGCCGCGCATCGGGGGCTGAGTCATGGCCTTCGGAATGCAAGGTGCGGTGTTCGGCTGGGCGATCTTCGCCTTGCTCTTGTTCGCGCTGGAAATGCTGGCGCCGGGCGCCTTCATGCTGTGGCTGGGATTCGCCGCTGGCGCGATGGCCTTCGTGGTCTGGGCGTTCCCCGAGCTGTCGTTCCTGCTGCAGGCAGTGCTGTTCGTGGTGCTCGCCGTGATTTCGGTGCTGGTGTCGCGCAAATGGTTCCGCAGCCGTGAGATCAGCGGCGACCAGCCCGCGCTGAACCGTCGTGCGGAGCAGCTGGTCGGGCGCGTCGTGCCGCTGGAACGCGCCATCGAACGCGGTACCGGCCGGGTCCAGATTGCGGACGCCTACTGGCAGGTCAGCGGTCCCGATCTGCCTGAGGGGCGCAGCGTGCGTGTCGTCGGTGTCGACGGCATGACGCTGACGGTGGAAGCGGCCGACTGACCGCTGCGTTTGCCCGTCGCCCGCAGCGATGCGGGCAACATGCTTTCATTCCATGGGGATCGACCATGTTGCGACAGTCGCCTTTCCGCTTCGCATGCGCTGCGGCGTTCACCGCCGTCGTCGCCACGGCTTCCGCTGCCGACGACAGTCTTGTCGGCAAGACCGTTCCGCCGTATCCCGCCGGGTTGGACGAATTGCAGGGGTCCTGCATTTCCGGCGGCCCGTCGCCGGCACAGGTCTGCGACTACAGCCTGACTGTGGTCGGCAGGTTCGCCACCGATCGCGCGCTGGGTGCAACGGCCACGCAAGTATTGGCGATGCGCAATCTCGATCCGGGCGCCCGCCAGGCGCGCTGGACCGTCACCGACGCGGTCGTCGTGCCGAAACCGCGCAAGGGCTACGAGCTGCAGATCGGTACTTGCCGGATCGACCGTGTCGAGAGCGGCAATGTCGTCGCGTTCGTCCGCCATGGCGACCGCGAGTACTCTCGGGATGTGCGCTGGGCGCGGCAGTTCGACATCGCCAGCGGCATGCTGGTGCCGGTTGCGTCCAAGCGAGTGGACTGCATCAACGAAGGCATTGGTCTTTAGCGGCGATCACGGCATGTTCCGCCGTCAAGTGGATCGCGCGTCATGCGCGAGCGCGCCGCGCACGCGGCGTTCCGCTCTGGGATAATGCCGGTCTTTCCACCGGGGCCGGCACCATGACGCAGAAGACCATCCTCAACGACGCCCACCGCGCGCTCGGCGCCAAGATGGTCGACTTCGGTGGCTGGGACATGCCGATCAGCTACGGTTCGCAGATCGACGAGCACCACCAGGTGCGTCGCGATGCCGGCATGTTCGATGTCTCGCACATGACCGTGGTCGACCTGCGCGGCGCGCGCACCCGCGAATTCCTGCGCCATCTCGTCGCCAACTCGGTCGACAAACTCCAGAAGTCCGGCAAGGCGCTTTACACCTGCATGCTCAACCCGCAGGGCGGGGTGATCGACGATCTCATCGTCTATTTCCTGTCCGAGGATTTCTTCCGTCTCGTCGTCAACGCCGCCACCCGCGACAAGGATCTGGCGTGGATCGGCCAACAGGCCGCCGCGTTCGATGTCAGCGTTGCCGAGCGTCCGGAGCTGGCGATGATCGCGGTGCAGGGTCCCAACGCGCGCGAACGCGTCATCGGCCTGCTCTCCGCCGACACCGCGCCGGCCGCCGGCAAGATCGGCAAGTTCGTCGCGACCGAGGCGGTGATGAAGGACGGCACGCCGCTGTTCGTGGCGCGCACCGGCTACACCGGCGAAGACGGTTTCGAGATCGTGGTTCCCGAAGACAAGGCGGTCGCGCTGTGGGATGCGCTGCTCGCCGTCGGCGTGAAGCCGGCCGGCCTCGGCGCGCGCGACACGCTGCGTCTGGAAGCCGGCATGAATCTCTACGGCCAGGATATGGACGACACCGTGAGCCCTTACGAAGCGGCGTTGGCGTGGACGGTTTCGCTCGATGCGGACAGAGTGTTCATCGGCCGCGCCGCGCTCGAAGCGCAGAAGGCCGCTGGCGTGCCGAGGCAGATGGTCGGTCTGGTGATGGACGAAAAAGGCGTGTTGCGTCACGGCCAGACGGTACTCACCGCTGCCGGCGACGGCGAAATCCTCTCCGGCACCTTCTCGCCGACGTTGGGCAAGGCGATCGCGTTCGCGCGCGTGCCGGCCGGCGACCTTGGCGAGGTGCGCGTCGACATCCGCGGCAAGGCGGTGCCCGTGCGCGTCGTCAAGTTTCCGTTCGTGCGTGACGGCAAAGCGCAGGAAAGTATTTGATCCGCGCCGCCACGCTTCTACACTAACCCCGTCCAGTCCTTTCCACCGCCAACCCCTGCGGAGCCCACGATGAGCGAGATCCCCGGCGACCTGAAATTCCTGAAGTCCCACGAATGGGCCCGCGTCGAAGGTGACGGCAAGATCACCGTGGGCATCTCCGATCATGCCCAGGGCCTGCTCGGCGATCTGGTCTACGTCGAACTGCCGAACGTCGGCGACCGTATCGAAGCAGGCAACGCCTGCGCCGTGGTCGAGTCGGTGAAGGCCGCGTCCGACGTGTACGCGCCGATCAGCGGCACGATCACCGCGGTCAACGCCGCGCTGGCCGACAAGCCGGAGACCATCAACGAGGATGCGTACGGCGAAGGCTGGCTCTTCGTGGTCGAAGCCGAAGACAACGATCAGCTCAACGATCTGCTCGCACCGGACGACTACGCCGAACTGCTGGAAGACGACGGCCACTGATCCTGTCACCGCGTGCGCCGGCGTCGTCCGGTGCGTGATCCGTTGTTCCCGAAGCCGCTCGCGTCGTCCGCGAGCGGCTTTTTCCTTTGCGTGTCCGGCATGGTCGTGCGTAGGCGCGACGCCGCGGCAATGCGGTTTTGGATGCCGTCTCGATGCGGACTCGGATCGCGGTGCGAGGCGCAGATGTCGCCGATGCGCGTCCGCGGTTGCGAGGTTCCCGTGCCCGAATGCGTCGCGATCGATGCTGTCGACATGGCCTCGACGCGCGTGCCGCGCCGCTTCGACAACGCGAAGCGCGCCGAAAAGTTCGCGCACTTTCGCGCAATCGGGCTTGTGCGGCGCGAAAAATCGACCGCTCGAGACTATGCCCAAAGCGATGCGTTCACATGTCGAAATGCATTGCTGACGCGCGGCGCCGACATCGTCCGCAGGGATCGAGGATGCGAGGCTTACGGTGCGGCTCGAAAAAAAAACCGCTGAAAAAAAGATGTTTTGTTTCTTGCCGGTCGATCCGCGGGAGTCCTCCGAGCAATCGATCGTCCGACGCGCATGCGGCAGTCGACGGTTCGTCCGGCGCGACGCGGAGCCGTGTCGCGGGATTTTTTTTCGCGCGGGGTGTTGACAGTGGAAAAAAGCGTGATTAGGTTTCGCCCCAAGTGTCGCCATAGCAGAAGTGAGTGAGTCGGATCAAGACGAAAACGCGAAGCGCAAACCGATCTTCCGCCCGGACCTCCGTTCCGGTGGAAACAGGCTTCGTCTCTCTGCGGAAAAAGCGTCGCCATGCAATCGACTCCGCTCGTCCCGTCGAACCCGCGACCTTAGCCGGTCACGGGTTTTCTGTTGCCCCGCGCATCCGCGCGACGCGATGGAGCCGGGTGGAGACTGTCGGAGGCAAATCGAATATCCCGGTCTCGCAGTCGCGAGTCCGGCAGGAATCCGTACCGGCTTGCCTTGTGCGCCGGCGGTGGAAGGCGGGTCCGACTCCCGCAATCCGGTTGTTGACTGGGCCGTAATATCCAATGCAAGTTCACTGACGAGGAGCCATCCCATGGCTGTTAAAAAAGCTGCAAAGAAAACCGCGAAGAAAGCGGCGAAGAAGACCGTGAAGAAAGCCGCCAAGAAGGCTGTCCGCAAGACCGCCAAGAAGGCTGCCAAGAAAGCCACGAAGAAGGTCGCCAAAAAGGCTGCCAAGAAAACCGTGAAGAAGGCTGCCAAGAAGACCGCGAAGAAGGCTGCCAAGAAAGTAGCCAAGAAGCCGGCCAAGAAAGCTGCCAAGAAGACCGCGAAGAAGGCTGCCAAGAAAGCCGCCAAGAAGCCGGCCAAGAAGGCTGCCAAGAAAGTCGCAAAAAAAAAGGCTAAGAAAG
The DNA here is from genome assembly GCA_040079515.1 of Lysobacteraceae bacterium. GTDB lineage: Bacteria > Pseudomonadota > Gammaproteobacteria > Xanthomonadales > Xanthomonadaceae > Lysobacter_I. The sequence goes on along the minus strand of JBEBKD010000004.1, from coordinate 312,353 downwards.
CTGTGAAGCGCACCAAGAAGGCTGCGCCGGCCGCCGTGCCGGCAGCACCCGCGCCGATGATGTAAGCAACACCCCGATTAGCGGTATCCGAAACTCTCTCTCCGCGTGCCCAGGCGGAGAGAGAGTTTTTTTATGGGCGAACGCCAAGCCCGGCACAACAGTCGGGACTTCGGCAGGCCCATACCTGCGTTACGATGTTCCCGAACCCAATCTCCGGAGGTCGTCATGTCGATCCTGAAACGGTTGTTCTTCGCGCTGTTGCTCCTCGTGGGTGTGGTGATCGCCGGCGGTTTCGTGCTGCCAGCCAGCTCCCATGTCGAGCGCTCCGTCAGCATCGCCCGCCCGCCCGCCGAGGTGTTCGCGATGCTCAATTCGTATCGTCGCTTCAACGAATGGTCGCCGTGGCATGGTCTCGATCCCAAGACCGCCTACACGTACGAAGGCCCGGCCGATGGCGTCAGCGCCGGTATGCGCTGGTCCAGCGAGCAGTCGAATGTCGGCAAAGGCCGCCAGACCATCATCGAAAGCGTGCCGAACGCGAAAGTCGGTACCCGGCTCGAATTCGAAGGGCAGAACGACGCGATCGCGACGTTCACGCTGACTGCGGAAGGCGACGGCACCCGGGTCGTCTGGTCGTTCGATACCGATCACGGGAAGAATCCGGTGTCGCGCTGGTTCGGCCTGATGCTGGACCGCTGGGTCGGCGGCGATTTCGCGCGTGGGCTGGCGAAACTCAAGACCGTGCTGGAAAGCGGCATGCCTGTAAGCGGCAACGGCTGAGCGCGCGTCGCCGCTGTCGCAGGTCACCCGAGTGTCGTTACTCGGGTTGTGCGTTAGACATCGATGCTTCGGCGCCGCCGCTCGACGCAGGCGGTTCCGGCAATGCCGGCAGCCCCTGCGCGTACAGGCCTTCCTCCAGCGGTTCCGGCTCGGTGTCGAGCCAATTTTGCGGGGTGACGCCGATGGCGCGGTCGAGAATCGTCGGCAGCAGACCCGACGGCGCCGCACTGTTGGCGTTCCAGAGGATGGCCACGCCGAGGTCGCGCTCGGGCATCAGCGCGATCACCCCGCGGTAGCCCTGTACGGCGCCACCGTGGAAGACCACGCGGTGGCCGACGTAATCGAAAACGCGCCAACCGAGGCCGTAGCCGGCGGAGTTCAGGCGATCGCGACGCCATTGCGAACCGCGCGTCTCGCTGGGAGTGTCGATCAGCGGCGCGTGCAGCGTCGCGAGCAGCGAGCCGGACAACACATCGGGGCGATAGCCGCCCTGCGCGAGCAGCCACTGGGCCATGTCGCTGATGCTGGCGTTGACGCCCGCAGCGGGCGCGACGCGATAGTAGGTGGGCTTGGGCATCACCGCTGTCCAGCCGCTCTTGCTGCGGACGTGGGGCTTCGCCCAGCGCGCGCTGGCGGTGATGCCTTCCAGCCCGTAGCTGGCATCGGCCATGCCCAGGGGTTTGAACAGTCGGCGTGCGACCACCTGGTCGAACGGCTGGCCGCTGGCGCCCTGGACCACGTCGCCGATCAGGCTGTAGGCGATGTTCTGGTAGGCGTAGCATTCGCCGGGCGCGCACTTCATCGGCGCGTACGCGATCTTCCGCACCAGCGCAGGGTATTCGGCGTAGCCCTCGAGATCCCGATCGAACGCATTGCTGCCGATGCCGACGCGATGACTCAACACGTCGGCCACATCGAGTTGCAGCGTGGCCTGCGGCTCGGAGAGCTGCAGCGTCGGGTAGTAATCGACGATGCGGCTGTCCCAGCGCAGCTTGCCGTCGGCGACGAGCATCGCGGTGGTGGCGGAGGCGAAGGACTTCGACAGCGACGCGAGCCGGAACACGGTATGCGTGTCGACGGTTTCCGGCTGACTCACATCGGTGATGCCGTAACCGCGCGCGCTGACGATCCGTCCGCCCTGCACGATCGCCATCGCCAGGCCCGGCACTTTCTGTCCAGCGACGAGGTTCTCGGCGAGCGTCTCGAATTCATGGACATCGAATCCGACGGCGATCGGCTGGACCTGCAGGCCGGCGCCGGGATACACGCGGGCCATCGTCGCTTTCGGCGAGTACACGCTGCCGAAATCGCCGGGCAACGGACCGCTGGCGCCAGGGGTATTCCAGCGCAGCGGTGTCTGTGCCGACAATCCGGCCGCGAGCGGCAACAGCATCGTCACCAGACCGGTCTGACACGCCATGGTGATGGCGCGGGTCCGGGCGGAACGACGCAAGCCGCCATGCCGAGTCTTGTCTTTCATCGCGAGTCACCCCTGCGTATGCTTCGCCTACGGATCGGTTGGTCAGGAAGTGTCCGATCCGCCTGCCTGTCGCCTGAGAGCTTGTCGGTGGATGTCGCTTCCGGGTCTTCGAGCCGATCATAGCGCCTGTTCCGTCTTTTGCATGAACAAGGGGAGATTCGATGCTTATTTTGTTGATCCTGCTCGCAATTCTCGCGGCTGTCGTGTTCTGGGCCATCGCTGTTTACAACGGTCTGGTGACCTCGCGCAACGGCTACAAGAACGCTTTCGCCCAGATCGACGTCCAACTGCAGCGGCGATTCGACCTGATCCCGAACCTCATCGAGACCGCCAAGGGCTATCTGAAGCACGAGCGCGAGACCCTCGATGCCGTGGTCTCAGCGCGCTCCGCCGCGCAGTCGGGGCTGACGGCGGCGAAGGCCAATCCCGGCGATCCGGAGGCGATGGCGACGCTCGCCGCCGCGCAGGGCCAGCTCAATGCCGGCTTGGGTCGTCTGCTTGCGATTGCGGAGGCCTACCCGGACCTCAAGGCCAACCAGAATATGATGCAGCTCACCGAAGAGCTGACCAGCACCGAGAACAAGGTCGCGTTCGCGCGCCAGGCATTCAACGATGCAGTGATGGCGTTCAACAACCGGCGCGAAGTGTTCCCGTCGAGCATGATCGCGGGCATGTTCAATTTCGCCGCCGCCGCGCAGCTCGCGATTCCCGCCGACAAGCCCGAAATGCGCGATGCGCCGAAGGTGCAGTTCTGACGGTGCGATGCGGTTTGTCCTCATTCTAACGCGGACCGGTTGACGCTGCCGTCCCGGGCCGGCAGCGAGGGACCTGCTTTTGATTCCAATCGTAGAATCAACAACAGAATCCCCCGCTGTGTTCGGGACGACAATCACCCACTTCCATCGTCGCGAGTCGCAACCCCGGGCTTCAGCATGAATTTCTTCGAACATCAGGCCGCTGCGCGCAGGGCCTCCACCCGACTGGTGCTGCTGTTCGTCCTGGCAGTGATCGGGATCGTGTGCGCGGTCGATGTCGCGGTGCTGATCGCCATCGCATCGCAGGACGAAAGCACGCCGGCCCAAACGGCGGTGATGCTGATCGTCGCCACGGTGGTGACGGTCGCGATCATCGGTCTGGGTTCGATGTACCGCATCGCCAGCCTGCGCGGCGGCGGTGAGACGGTGGCGCAGCAGATGGGCGGTGTGCCGGTGCCCGAACAGACGCGCGAGCCGCAGTTGCGGCGACTGCGCAACGTGGTCGAAGAGATCGCGATCGCGTCCGGTGTGCCGATGCCGAAACTCTACGTGCTGGAGCACGAGGCCGGGATCAACGCCTTCGCCGCCGGATACTCGACGTCCGATGCGGTGATCGCGGTCACCCGCGGCGCGCTCGAACGGCTCAACCGCGATGAGCTGCAGGGCGTGATCGCCCACGAATTCAGCCATATCCTCAATGGCGACATGCGTTTGAACATCCGTCTCATGGGCGTGTTGTTCGGTATCCTGATGATGGCCATCATCGGCCGCAAGATCCTCGAACACGGCCGCTTCGGCGGTCGCGAGAAGGGCGCAGGCGCTGTGCTGGTCGCGGCGCTGGTGGCGATGGCCATCGGTTATCTCGGTCTGTTTTTCGGACGCATGATCAAGGCTGGCGTCAGCCGCTCGCGCGAAATCCTCGCTGACGCTTCGGCGGTGCAGTTCACGCGCCAGACGGCCGGGCTTGCCGGTGCACTGAAGAAGATCGGTGGCGTCGGCGATGGCGCAAAACTCGAACATGCGGGCGACGCCGAGGAAGTCAGCCATATGCTGTTCGGCGACGGCGTCGGCCTCAGCGGTTTGTTCGCCACCCATCCGCCATTGCTGGATCGGATCCAGGCGCTGGAGCCGAGCTTCCGCAAAGACCAGCTCGCGAATCTGCACCAGCGTTGGCTCAGCCAGCCGCCGAATGGTCTGGAAGAAGATGCGCGACTGGGGCTGACCGACAGCGACGCTTCACGTTTACCAGGCGCCGAAGCCGAATTCAATGTCAGTCCGCCGATGGTGGTCGCCCAGGTCGCGCATCCGGCCGCGGACGACTACCGCCGCGCGGATGTGATCGTTTCGACGATCCCGGAGCCGCTGCGTGCGCTTGCATCGAGCCGCGCCGATGTGGTGCCGCTGATGCTGGCGCTGCTGCTCGACGAGGATGCGTCGGTGCGCGGCAAGCAGCACACCGAGATCGCCGCGCGACTCGGTCGCGAGATCGCGGTACTCACCGGTGCCCTGCGAAGCGAACAATTCGGCGCGCTGCATCCGATGCAGCGCCTGCCGCTGGCGGCGCTGGCGTTCCCGGTGCTGCGCCTGCGCCCGCGTCCGGAACTCAACGTAGTGCTCGATACGCTGCACGCCGTGGTCAACACCGACGGTCGGGTGTCGGTGTTCGAATACTGTCTGGGGACGTTGCTGCAGCATCAACTGCGCGAATCGCTCGACCCGTCGCGGCATGCGCAGTTCGGGCGGAAGAAGATCGCCGACGCCAAACGCGAAGCCGCGATCCTGCTTTCGCTGGTTGCGCAGGCGGGCCACGACAACCCTCACGACGCGCTGCGCGCCTACCTTGCCGGCCTGCAGCGCGTGCTGCCGCACGAACACATCGATTACGCGCCGCCGCCGGAAGGCGTGCTTGCGCTGGAAGCGGTGTGGCCGGCGCTCAACAGCCTGAACCCTACTGCCAGGCAGTTGATGGTCGAAGCCGTCACCGCCGCAGTCGGTCATGACGGCCGTGTCAGCGTGGAGGAAGCCGAGCTGCTGCGCACCGTCTGCGGCGTGCTGCACTGTCCGCTGCCGCCGATGCTGGAGCGAGGGTAGGTCGGGCCTTGGTCCAACATCGCGCAGCCCGTTTGCGGTGCAGTTCCCATGCGTCACTGTAGGAGCGACGGAAGTCGCGACTGCTTTCCGATAGTCCTTCGGCGGTCTGTCGCGACTTCCGTCGCTCCTGCAAGGAGCATCAGCAGGCAGCTTCCTCGCCGGCCACTGTCATTTGGGCGCGGAACTCCGCTGGCGCAGACTGCTCCAAAGCCTATGCGCCCATATCCCGCACTCGTCATGGGCCTGGTCGCGCTGCTGTCCATCGCAGCGGCGCACGCACGCGAGGCAGCGGGCGATGCGCCCGCAAACCCGCGCACGGTGCACGCAGGCGGAACTGGACTGCAGATCGAAATCATTGGCGTCGACGACCCGGGGCGTGTCGCCATGTTGCAGCGCTGGGCCGAGGAGGCGGCACGGGTGACGGTGTTGCCGTCCGGGAGGTTCCCGCTACGTTCGGCGCGGGCGGAGGTGCGCGAGATCGACAGCCGCAGCAGCAGCGCGGTGCCGTGGGGGCAGACCTCGCGCGACGATGAAGTCTCGGTGCTGCTCTACGTGCGGCGCGGCGCGAGCTACAAGCAACTGCGCGCGGATTGGACGGCGGCGCACGAGTTTTCGCATCTGGCGCATCCTTATCTCGGCGAACGCGGGCGTTGGCTGGCCGAAGGGCTGGCCAGTTATCACCAGAATGTCCTGCGCGCACGTGCGGGCCTGCTCGCGCCCGAGGAGGCCTGGCGGCGGCTCGATGCGGGTTTCCGTCGCGGCGAAGCGGTAGGCGGCGGGTGGACGCTCGATGCGATGGGCCGCCAGCGCGGCGGCACGATGCGCGTGTACTGGTCGGGTGCAGCGTACTGGTTGGAGATGGATATCGCGTTGCGCCGCGATCACGATACGACGCTGCAGGGCGTGCTCGACCGTTACGTGCAGTGCTGTCTCGACGGCACCGCGCACGTGGCGCCGGAGGATTACGTCGCCGCGCTCGACCGTGTCGCTGGAATCGAGCTGTTCGCGCGACGTTATCGCGACTATGCCCGGTCGACGGAATTCCCTTCGCTGACCGAAATCTATCGCGTGCTCGGAATCGAGCGCGAAAGCGAAGGGCTGAAGTTTTCGGATGCGACTGTCCCGCGTTCGTTGCGCGAGATGATCATGGTCGGATTGCCGTCTCGCTGACGGCACGCGCACCTCCGCAAAGTCGCACGGGCAGGCTCAGTTCACGGCGCCGGGCGCGATCCGTTTGAGGAATGCGGTGAAGCCTGAATCGTCGTCCTCATCGGCGAAATCCCGGAACTCGCCAGCATCATAGAACCGGCCGTAACAGAACTTGCAGCTCTCGAAGCGGATATGCGGCTGGAGCGGGTCGACCATGTGGATCAGCGGGTAGTGATCGCAGGCCGGGCAGAGCAGGGTGATCGGCGCGGGTGCGGAGGGGTCGAAGAATTCGTCTTTGATCGGCGGTGCGGGCTCTGCCAGATCGATCTGTTCGGCTTCGTTGCGCAGTTGCTCGTGCGCCATCAGCTCGAACCACATGCCCTTACAGCCTTCGCAGCGGTGGACGGGCTCGTCGAGCTCGGCGAGCAGGTGCATCGGGGCGTGGCATTTGGGGCATTGCATGGAGGGTGGCCGGAGTTGGGGACGAGCCGCCATTTTGCCGGAGTGCGGCGATGCCGTCTGCAGAGTCTTCAGTCGCCCAGCAGTTTCACGAACCGCGCCGCGCCGTCCGAAAACCCGCAGGCGCGGTAGAAGGCATGGGCTTCGGTGCGATGGCTGGCGCTGGTCACTTCCAGGCGTGCAGCGCCGCCGATGCGGGCGCGGCGCTCGGCATCGCGCAGCAACAGACGGCCGATGCCATGGCCCTGGACATCGGCCGACACCACTAGCGCGGTCACCCGGCAGGTAGTGGTGCCCAGCGGCAGGTAGTACATATAGTCCAGCGCCAGCAGGCCGCAGACCACGCCGCGCTGGCGGGCGAGGATCAGGGCTTGGCGGTCGTTGTGCAGCACAGTCGCGATGCGCTCGGCGGCGTCGGCCGGTTCGCAGGGATAGCCCAGTTGGGTCAGCAGCGCGGCGACATCGTCGGCATCTGCCGGCACCGCGCCGCGCAGGTCGACATCATCCGCGGCGGAGTCGTGGATCGCGCGGGTCACGGCTCAGCGGGTGCCGTAGATGACCACCGTCTTGCCGCGCGCATGGAGTTTGCCGTCCACCTGCAGCTTCTTGAGCACGCGGCCGGCCATTTCGCGCGAGCAGCCGACCAGACGCGCCAGTTCCTGCCGCGACACGCGCAACTGGGTGCCCTGCGGATGGCTCATGGCTTCCGGTTCGCGGGTCAGGTCGTGCAATGCGCGGATGATGCGGTCGGTCACGTCGAGGAAGGCCAGGCGGCCGGCCTTGCGGCTGGTGTCGAGCAGGCGGCGCGAGAGCTGCGCGCCGATGGCGTAGATCAGCTGTGCGGCATCGCCGCCCATCGGGCCGTCGAGCAACTGGTAAAGGCGGTCGTAGCCGATTTCGGCCAGTTCGCACTGGGTTCGTGTGCGCAGGATCACTTCGCGGCGGTCGCTCTCGACGAACAGCCCCATCTCGCCGACGAATTCGCCCGGACCGAAATAACCCAGGACCAGCTCGCGACCATCGTCTTCCTCGGTGATGATGCTGACCGAGCCGGAGATGACGTAATAGAGGGTGCCAGCGGGGTCGCCAGGGCGGAAGACTTCGGTCCGAGGCGGATAGCGGCGGCGATGGCAGTGTGAAAGGAACCGCTCGATCGTCGCCACCGTCGGGGCGAGCGGGTTCGCGTTGCGGCGAAGAGGTGTCAGCGTGGCCACGGGAGGAGTGTTCATGCGAGCCATAACATGGGGATAGCCAAGAGTAGGCCTTTGTCACGTTTCGGGCAAACGGTGGTCGTAGACTGCGTGTGATCGATGCTCCGATGCTGCGCTGCAGCGCCGGCTCCCCCCGGGGGGGCTGCAATGCCGCATAATCGCGCCCCCAACCTCCCGCCCCAAAGGAATCGATGCCGTGGTCAAGCCACTGCCGCGTCTGAAGCTGCAAGGCTTCAACAACCTGACCAAAGCGCTGTCGTTCAACATCTACGACGTGTGCTACGCGGTGTCCGAAGAGGAGCGCCAGCGTTACATCGCCTACATCGACGAGGAGTACAACGCCGACCGGTTGACCCAGATCCTCACCGACGTGGCGGAGATCATCGGCGCGAACATCCTCAACATCGCGCGCCAGGACTACGACCCGCAGGGCGCCTCGGTGACCATCCTCATTTCAGAGGAACCGGTGATCGACAAGAAGGACGCCGGCAAGGAGATCATTTCCGATGCCGTCGTCGCGCACATGGACAAGTCGCACATCACGGTGCACACGTATCCGGAGACCCATCCGGACAACGGCATCGCCACCTTCCGCGCCGATATCGATGTCGCCACCTGCGGCGTGATCTCGCCGCTGAAGGCGTTGAATTACCTGATCGAAAGCCTCGAATCCGACATCGTCATCATGGATTACCGGGTGCGCGGCTTCACCCGCGACATCAAGGGCCGCAAGCACTACATCGACCACAAGATCAATTCGATCCAGGACTATCTGGCGAAGAACATCAAATCCCGCTACGAGATGTTGGACGTGAACGTGTATCAGGAAAACCTGTTTCACACGAAAATGCACCTGAAGGAATTCGACCTCGACAACTATCTGTTCGAGGAAAAGGCGAAGAATCTCTCATTCAAGGAACGGATGAAGATCGAGGCCCGCCTCCGTCGCGAGATCGAAGAGCTGTATCAGGGCCGCAATCTGGTCGAGTGACCTGTCTGTCGGTGCGGTATCAAAAAAGACCGGCTTCAAGCCGGTCTTTTTGTTCGGTCAGATCGCTTGCGACGCGGCCGCGGCCGGGCAGACGGCTGGCGCACGACGGTGGACGGCCTCGAAATAGCGGTAGTAGCGCATGGCATGCCGGTTCGTGCGCGGTACACCGGCATCGAGTCTAGACCACAGTTCGCTGAAGCCCGTCTTGCGCAGCAGTTTGGCGTACTCGCGATATTCCCGGGGAGTATTGCCCGCGATCAACATGTCGACGATGCGTCTGCGGATGCGCATCGAAAGCGCATCCGGTAGCGTGCTCTGGCGAAGCGCGCGCGCAGTGCGCGCCTTGAGATTGGCGCCGAACGGAAATTTTCGATCCTCCTCGATGAATTCGACACCGATGGCAGCGCAGGCCGTATCGCCCGCGAGGATGCCATCGATGATCGCTTCCATGATCGGGTAGACCCAGCGGGTGTCGCCGCGCTCGCATACCATCGGCGCCAGTGGACGAGGAGTTTCCACGCCATAGCGCCCGGCATGGTCCACATAGCGCGCCTGTACAGCGGCTGCGCTCCAATCTCCCTTGCCGTTGTAATCGCGGATCTGCATGTCACATGCCAGTGGAATGGCGCGCAGGCTCCGGTCTTCGGATGGCTGTCATATCCGGTAAGCCACCGCTTTCATCAACTTCGATGCCGCCGCCATCAATGTGGGCACCGGCTGCGGCAGCCGCCGAGCGCCGGCGGCTTCGGCGTGGTCGGCATGACGGATCTCGTCTTCCTTCATCACCGTCAGGATCGCGCGGCTGCGCGCATCGGCGGCCGGCAGCGTCTGCAGGTGTTCTTCGAGATGCGCTTCGACCTGGTGTTCGGTCTCGACCACGAAACCGAGGTTCCAGCCGTCGCCGCGCAGGCCGGCGAGCACGCCGATGGCGTAGCTGCCTGCGTACCAGACCGGGTTGAGCAGGCTGGGGCGACTGTCCAGTTCGCGCAGGCGCTCCGCGCACCACACGAGGTGGTCGGTCTCCTCTTGTGCGGCTGCCTGCAACTGTGCCCGAGTCTGGGGGTCGCGCGCGACCGCGGCCTGACCGATGTAGAGGGCCTGCGCGCAGACCTCGCCGACGTGGTTGATCCGCATCAGCCCGGCGGCGTGGCAGCGCTCGTCCTCGTCCAGCACCACATCGGCCTCGTCGGCGCATGGGTTGGGGCGCGCGGCGCGCGGCGCACCTGCGACGGTTTCCAGTGCGTTTTGCGCATCGGCGAGCAAGCGATCGAACGGCGAAAGGGCGCGACTCGTGTTCATACGGGGCATTCTCATGCAAGGCATTCTGCAAGAAATTCCAAAGGATGCTGCACCGGCAACGCGGTGCCGTTCGCCAAGTGCAGCCGGCAGCCGATATTAGCGCTGAGCAGCCGGGTGGCGCCGCTGTCGGCGAGCTGGTCGAGCAGCGGCTGGCGGAAACGCGCGGCGCGATCAGGATCGTTCAGCATTCCGGTGCCGGCAGCACCGCAGCAGCCGAAGCCGGCATCGATGACGACCACGTCGAGCTTCGGTACCCGGGCCAGCAGTGCGCGTAATGCGCCATCGCTGCGGACCACGTTGCGTTGTGTACACGGCAGGTGCAGGGCGATGCGTTCCGGTCGCGCCGCGAATTGCAGCCGGTCGGCGCTTTCGGCGATCACATCGATGGCATCGCGGACAAGGCACTGTCCTCGCAGACTGTCGGCAAGGGTGTCGTGACAGCCGCTGGCGAGGCTCAGTACCGTCGATGTTCCGGCAAAGGCCTGGCGGTTCGTCACGGCGAGTTCGGCCGCACGTACCGCCGCACCACCATGGGCATGCAGGCTGCCGCAGCAGGTTTGTCCCGCCGGGGTGGCGATCGTCAAGCCGATCGACGCACCCAGACGGTGGACAGCCACCAGCAGCGGTGCTTCGTAGCTGCGAGCGACGCAGCCGAGGAACAGTGCGGCGGAAGCTGTCGGCTCATTGCGCTGATCCCGCAGGGGAACGGCTGATGCCGGTGGTCGCGGCAGTGGTCGCGCGGCACGCGGGAGCAGAGGCCAAGCGCTGCGGTAGGCGTTCAATAGCGCCGACAGTGTCCGGGGGCGTGCGGCAAGCCATTCGGCCGTTCGCTGCAAGAGCTGGGCAGGCCGACGGGCGCGTTGACGGGTGCGTGCGGCGGCCAGCAATGCACCGTAGCTCACCTTCGCCGGACATACCGTTTCGCAGCGGCGGCAACCCAGGCACTGGTCCAGATGACGATCGCCAGCTCCGGTCGGGGCCAGGAGGCCGGCGTCCCAGGCTTTCGCCAATGCGATCCGGCCCCGCGGCGATTCGGCTTCGATCGGGTCGAGCGCATAGGTCGGGCAGGACGGCAGGCACAGACCGCACTGTACGCATTGATCGGCCAGCGTTCGCAAAGACTGTGTTGTGAGGGACGTGCAGGGTAGGGCGGCGGTCACATGGATATCTTCCGGGAAGACGACGGATTTCGCGAGGAGACGCCCATGGAAGGGGCATCCTGTCGATCGGGCCTGGTCTGGGCGGCTTGCGGTACCTCCGTAGGCCGGCTATCATTCCGCTTCTTTGTGGTCCCGCTGCTGCGGTTCCACGGCGACAACGCGAGGCGAAATTCACCGGGCATTCCCGCTGAATCAGTCCGACCAGGTACCACTCACAAGAGCTCCTCCATGAAGACTTTCACTGCCAAGTCCGAGACCGTCCAGCGCGACTGGTATCTCGTCGACGCTTCCGGCAAGACGCTCGGCCGTTTGGCCGCCGAGCTCGCCAGCCGCCTCCGCGGCAAGCACAAGCCCGTTTATACCCCGCATGTCGATACCGGCGATTATCTGGTCGTGATCAACGCCGAGAAGATCGCGGTGACCGGCAACAAGCTGAACGACAAGCTGTATCACCGCTTTACCGGCTACATCGGCAACCTGAAGACGGAAAACCTCGCCCAAGCGTTGGAACGTCATCCGGAACGCGTGATCGAGATCGCCGTGAAAGGCATGCTGCCGAAGAATCCTCTCGGCCGCGCCATGTACAAGAAGCTCAAGGTGTACAAAGGTGCCGAGCACCCGCACGCCGCCCAGCAGCCGCAAGTCCTGGATATCTAAACGATGGCTACTCAGCAGAATTACGGCACCGGCCGTCGCAAATCCTCTATCGCCCGCGTGTTCCTGCGCAAGGGTACCGGCACCATCACCGTCAATGACCGTCCCATCGACGAGTTCTTCGGCCGTGAAACCGCGCGCATGATCGTGCGTCAGCCGCTGGTGCTGACCAAGACCAACGAGCAGTTCGACATCGTCGCCACCACGACCGGAGGCGGCACGACCGGTCAGGCCGGTGCGATCCGTCTCGGTATCGCCCGCGCGCTGGTCGAATACGACGAAACCCTGAAGTCGGAGTTGCGCAAGGCCGGTTTCATGACCCGCGATGCCCGTGAAGTCGAGCGCAAGAAAGTCGGCTTGCATAAAGCGCGTCGCGCAAGCCAGTTCTCGAAGCGCTGAGTCTGTTCAGGGCTTGGTTTGTCGCAGGAGTGGGGGATCTTCTCCGATTCCGGCGAAGCGGTTCTGGCTTCACAATTGTTGCGCTGCAGTTCTACAGCCCCGTCGCCAAGCGGTAAGGCACCTGACTCTGACTCAGGCATTCGGTGGTTCGAATCCATCCGGGGCTGCCATTTAAAGAGACCCGCCGCAAGGCGGGTTTTTTGTTGCCCGCTCGTGCGAGCATCGAGGGAATGCAACGTACGAAGGCAGGCATCACTGGCCGGAGTTCGCACTTTTTTCGGGCTTGCTCCTCGATTCGAAACGGGCATCCGTCAACCTGTCATTTCTTACAGGTACACGATGTTCGTCAGCTCCGGATATGGTCACCCGGTCGGCGTCTGCCGACTGGTTATTCAACAGGGGATGTTGTGCTCGATTTTTTGAGGAAGATGTTTGGGGGTGGGCAGGGACCGAGATCGCAGGCATTGCCGCAAGGCGTCCCGCCCGCGGAACAGCGCCGTGCCGGCTTCGGCATTGCATACGACGCCGGATTGGTACCCGCGCTGAAGCGCGATCATGCCGATCTGGTCAAGCTTTACGGCGCGATCGGAGAACGCGCGCAGCAGGGCGATTTCCAGCAGGTCCCGCAAATGCTCATGGCGTTCAAGGTGCATCTCGAAGGGCATCTGATCGCCGAGAACGTGCGTTTCTACAATTACGTGGAAAACGCGATGCAGGGCGATTCCGAGAGCACCGCGCTGGTGCGCAGCTTCCGACGCGAGATGAATGCGATCGCGCGCGGCGTTGTCGATTTCGTGAAGAAATACCAGCTCAGCACCTTCGATCAACAGGCCCGTGATGAATTCATGGCGGATTACAAGACGGTCTATGGACTGTTGGCGCAGCGTATCGAGCGTGAAGAGGCCAGCCTCTACCCGCTCTACATGCCGATTTGAAGGCATGCCGACCTAAAGTCCCGGGGGCCCACTTCCATACCGCTATCCAAGGTCACACGCACAGGTTTCGGCGACACAAGGATGTATCGCTTTCGGGCGCGACCGTTTCGGCGGCCGCACCGAAGGGACAGGGCCCGGCGCAAGCCGGTCCCGATTGTCTGGACAGATCATGGACGGTTTCGTTCGGACGTTCCCGCTTCAAACCCCAAAAACCAAGCGATGGAACCAGGAGGCTTTATGAAAAAGGAAGTGGCTGCAAAAGAAGGCGATGTCGTGCTGACCCCGGCCATGCGCCGTCTACGGCACGAATTGGAAACGCATCCGGTATTCGCCGAAATCGCGCATACCGAAGCGCTTCAGAGCTTCATGCAAGTGCACGTGTTCGCAGTATGGGATTTCATGTCGCTGGCCAAGCGACTGCAGCGGGATCTGACCTGTGTTGATCTGCCGTGGATGCCGCCGGGCGATCCGGTCGCGGCCCGGCTCATCAACGACATCGTGCTTGCCGAAGAAAGCGATGTCGACGCCCAGGGCAACCCCGCCAGTCATCTCGACCTGTACCTGACCGCGATGCGCGATGTCGGCGCATCGACCGAGCAGTTCGATCATTTCATGCGTGAATTGCGCGGCGGTGCCTCATTGGCCGATGCGCTGGCTGCGGCCGAGGTCCCGCAATTCGTACGCGATTTCGTCGAACATACGATCGGTACCTGTATGCGCGGTAGCCTCCTTGAGGTGATGGCGAGTTTCTTCTACGGTCGCGAGAACGTCATCCCCGACATGTTCCAGAGTCTGCTCGACCGTTGGGGATTGAGCGAGGAACAAGCCCCCGGCTTCGTGTACTACCTGCAGCGCCACATCGAACTCGATGGCGACACCCACGGCCCTGCGGCGAGTCGGATGATCAATACCGAGCTCGCGCGCAATGCCGCCGGCCTGCAAGAGGCCCGCGAGGCGGCGCGGCAAGCGTTGCTTGCGCGACGCGCGCTGTGGGACGGTGCTGCGGCACAACTGCGCGAGCGATTCGCCCCGGACCGGGCTGCGCCAGGCAGAAAGCCGTCCCTCGTTATCGCTGCCTGAATCGCAGGCGCCCTCAGACGCAAATCCGCCGGTCGAACGTCGCGCACGCCTGCACAACGGCGTGCGCGACAGATGTCGTCTGGCTACGTGCGGCCATTCCCTTCGGGTTTCAGGGCGATGGTCGCCCTCGCCACGGACATCTGTTTTCCGATCGACTCGCGATTCGTATCTCTCTCACGCCGCGCGTGCGGCCACAAGCGACGATGTCGAGCCGACCGTTACCAGGTTTTCATCGACCGGCATGCGGAAGGCCAAGCTCATCACCTTGCCGATCTTGCGGGCCAGACCCAGGCGCTCGACCCGTAGGCCCATGTGCCGGAGCATCCTTTCGACTGGTGCGCTGGTCACGCCGACCAGATCCTGGACGCCATGCGCACCGGCGAAACGGAACATTTCGGCGAGCATCGTTGCGGGCACGTCGCCGAAACCGAAGCCATCGCCAGCGCATGCACTGCTGATCGCGAACCTGCTGACTTCCCAGATCGAGGGCGATGATGGCGCCGGAACGCCGTCGAGCAGGTACGGAAAAATATCGCGCAGCATATTCGGTCCAGACGTCGGCAGCAGTCGGGTGCAGCCGAGTGCATTCGATGCGCCGTCGTGCGCGACAAGATAGTGTGGGCCTATCAGATCGAACCAATCGTGTTCGCGCCCGTTATCGACCTGGACCTCCCAGCCGAGCCTGCGGTGGAAGACATCCGAGCGAAGTCTGTACATGCTGTCCAGAAGCGGTGCGCCGAGTCCATTTTCGCCGGCGCGCGCGATGATGATCGATGCCATGGTGTCTCCTCGTAACGTGGAAGGAGACATAAGTGAGCGGAACCGCTGTCAGTTCTTGCAGCTGATCGACCTTACAGGTTGATGCATGTCCGTTTCCGGTGTTGAGTCCGCCACGGATCGTTCCGAAGGATCGGGAATTCCGCCGTCGCAATAGCAACGATCAATCAGAAAACTGGATCTGATACCAATCAAATACTGATTGATTGCCCGCAAAGCCTGAACAGCGATGGGCCGCGCGCGAATATCCACGGTTCCGCCTGCGGCGGAATGGGTCAGTTGCGCAGGGAAATGATCAGGCCGAGCGAAACCGCTCGGGCGATCGCGGCCTGACGGCCACTGACACCCAGTTTGTGGGTGGCGTTCTGGAGATGGAAGATCGATGTCCGCTCGCTGATGTTGAGCAGTTGTCCGATCTCCCAACTGGTTTTGCCCTCTGCCGCCCAGGACAGGCATTCGCGCTCGCGTTTGGTCAGCGCCGGCAACCGAGATGGCGTCTTGGAGCGCACGAACTGACGTGCGGCCTCATGCACGAAATGCGCGAGCAGATGCAATTCCGGCAACATCGCTTCGTAGTCGGTTGCGGCCAGCTGGCGGGACGCGTAGGACATGAGTCCCCATGAGACTCCGGGGCCATGCAGCGGCACGCTGACGCCGCTGCGCAGTCCGAATTCGCGGGCTTCGCCGAACATGTGACGGACTTTCTGCAGGTGAGGGTCGACGATTCTACGGTGGTGGAACTGCGCTTCGTCCCATGCGAGTGGGATTGCGTGGTCGTGGCAGTGGCTGATGATCGGGTCGATGCTGATGTAATCCACTGCGAAGTAGTGGGTCACCCAGGCTTCCGGGTACGTGCCCAAGCGCAGTTGGTTCGGATGGTCGTTGACCAGCGGCAGATCGACCGCATAAAACCAGTAGTCGACGCCGAGCGGCTTGACGACTCGATCGATCTCCACGGCCAACACTTCGGTGTTCGGCGCGTCTTCAAACTCACGCAATCGGTCGATATCGATCCGCATCCTGCTTGCCATAGACTGTCCCTGAGATGCCGCCTGTAGTCGAGACGATGGTGTACGTCGACGAGCCGTGACGAGGAGGCGGCATAGGCAAGCAAGACTGCGAGCGTGTCCCCGTCATGCCCGGTCGAAGTGATTAAAGTAACAGTCTTGTCACGAAGTGTCTGTGTTGCGATGTCGCGAGTTTGCAATGACGGCTACGGATACAAAAGTTACAATTGAAACCATTGCCGGGAATATGACCCGGCCTCCCTTGGATTTCAGCCGGGATCGCTGCATGGTCATGACGTTCCGAGCGCCGTTCACTTCGCCTGGCGATGTCGCTGTGGCGCTGCGCCGCAGCGGCTATGCGGTGCTCGCAGCGGATGATGTCGCAACGATCTGCGGTGTGTCCCTCGATGCGCTGCGGGCGCTGGGGCCGAGTTGGAACGATCTGGCGCCCGACGACCATCTGCGCGACGGTGGGCGTTACCGTCAACGACGACACGCCTGCTTCGTGGTCGGTGCCGATGGCTGCGCGCAGGTGCCGCATCGCGCCCACTATCAGCCGTTGGATTACAACGCGCTGCACGGCGGCATCCAGCGGTGGTTCGCGCCGATGGCGCCCGGAACAGTCTCCTCGGTCGTGTGGCGGCAGTTGCTGCAGGCGCTGGGCGACCGGCTGCGCGAGGTCCGCCCGGTCGATTCCTGGTACGTGGAAGCGCATCAATTCAGGATCGATACCACCGATGGGATCGGCAGGCCGACGCCCGAGGGAGCGCATCGCGATGGCGTCGATTTCGTCGCGGTCTTCCTCGTCGACCGGCATGCGATCCGCGGCGGCGAAACCCGGGTGTTCGATGCCGTTGGTCCGGACGGTCAACGCTTCACGCTGACCGAGCCGTGGAGTCTGCTGTTGCTCGATGACACCCGGATGATCCACGAGACCACGCCGATCCAGCCGCAGCCCGGCGCAGCCGGGGGCCATCGCGATACGCTTGTGCTGACCTATCGGGCTGGAGGTTTCCAGTCGGAGTCGTGAGCGACCCGCGCGGGCAATCAGTTACAATTGAAACCAATTCGATAAACCCAATACACACACAGGTCGTTCGAGGTTCCGATGAAGCTTGGCAGTCTGAAAGAGGGTGGGCGGGACGGTACATTGATCGTGGTCTCCCGCGACCTTGCGCGCGCGGTACGTGCCGACGGTATCGCGCCGACGTTGCAACGCGCGCTGGAGGACTGGTCGAACACGGCGCCGCGCCTGAATACGCTGTCCGCAGCGCTCATCGCGGGCGAGGCCGAAGGCGCGTTCGACCTGGATATGACGCTGCTGGCGTCGCCGCTGCCGCGTGCCTACGAATTCGTCGATGGCAGCGCCTATCTTCCGCACGTTGCGCGCGTCCGTCGCGCACGTGGCGCCGAGGTGCCGGAAAGTTTCTACGTCGATCCGCTGATGTATCAGGCGGTGAGCGCCGGCTTCTACGGCCCGCGCGACCCGGTACGGGTGCCGAGCGAGGACTACGGCATCGATCTGGAAGCCGAAGTCGTGATCGTCACCGACGATGTGCCGATGGCGGTCACGCCGGAGCAGGCGGCCGGCCACATCCAACTGATCGGACTGGTCAACGACGTGTCGCTGCGCAATCTGATCCCGAACGAGCTGGCGAAGGGTTTCGGCTTCCTGCAATCCAAGCCGCGTTCGGCGCTGTCGCCGGTGTTCGTCACACCCGATGAACTGGGCGATGCCTGGCAGGACAATAAAGTGCATCTGCCGCTGCTCACCCACATCAATGGCGCCTGGTTTGGCGCGCCGGAGGCGGGTGTCGACATGCAGTTCGACTTCGCGCAGCTGGTTGCGCATGCCGCCAAGACCCGTCCGCTGACTGCCGGCACCATCGTCGGTTCGGGTACGGTCGCCAACGAGGACACTTCGCTGGGCGCGTCCTGCTTCGCCGAGAAGCGCACGGTCGAGACGCTGGAGACGGGTAAGCCGATCACACCGTTCATGAAATACGGCGATACGGTACGGATCGAAATGCGCAGTCGCGATGGTGTCGACATCTTCGGCGCGATCGAACAGCGGATCGAGCGCCCGGCGACGTGAGGGACGCGGAAGCGTTGCGCGCGCGGGTCGCCGCTGGCGAGCGCTTCGGGTATCTCTGCTTCTGGGGCCATCGTCCGTGCGCCGAGGGCACACCATCGGCTGCGTGTTTCAGTCAGTGGTATGCGTCTGCATTTGTGGTCGACGATGCGCGTTACGCCACCGCCGAGCACTGGATGATGGCTGAGAAGGCGCGACTTTTCGGCGACGATGCGGCGCTGGCGCAAGTATTCGCGAAAGATGATCCTGGCGCGGCCAAGGCGGCCGGCCGGACCGTACGCGGCTTCGATGATGCGCTGTGGGTCCGTCATCGCTTCGACATCGTGGTCGCCGGCAACCTCGCCAAGTTCTCGCAACACTTGCCGTTACGGGATTTTCTGCTCGCGACTGGCGACCAGGTGCTGGTCGAAGCCAGTCCGGTCGACCAAGTCTGGGGCATCGGGCTTGCCGCGGGTGATCCCCGCGCGCAAGATCCGATGCGTTGGCAGGGACTCAACCTGCTCGGATTCGCACTGATGGCGGTCCGCGACGCGCTTGGAGAACGGGCATGACCGATGAATTGCGGTTGTACGGCTACTGGCGCTCCAGCGCCGCCTACCGGGTGCGGATCGGGCTGAGTCTGAAAGGATTGGCCTACGAATCGGTGCCGGTGCATTTGATCCGCGACGGCGGCGAACAGCACCTGCCTGAATTTGCGCAGACCAATCCGCAGAAACTCGTCCCGGTACTGCAGCACGGTGAGCGAATGATCCGCCAGTCGCTGGCGATTCTCGAATACATCGATGAAGTGTGGTCTGATTCGCCGTCGCTGTTGCCAGCGACCGCGCGTGGCCGGGCACGGGTCCGCGCGTTGTCATTGATGGTCGCTTGCGACATCCACCCGTTGAACAACCTGCGCGTGCTGCAGTACCTCGAGCGCGAATGGAATGCGCCGCAGCCCGAGCGCGACGAATGGGTGCGGCACTGGATCCGCGAGGGCTTCGATGCGTTCGAGTCGCTGCTGGCCGACGATCCTGCCACCGGCACCTTTTGCGAAGGCGACCAACCCACCATCGCCGACTGCTGTCTGATCCCGCAGGTCTACAACGCCCATCGCTTTGGCGTGGATCTGGCGGGATACCCGACCATCCGTAGAATCGAAGCCGAATGTCTCGCACTGCCGGCATTCGACGATGCGCGACCGGAACGACAGGCGGACGCGCCGGCGACCTGAAACGGAAAACGCCCCGGTGTTCCGCCGGGGCGTTTCGCGGCGAGTCCTGCGCGGTCAGTGCGAGAACGACGAGCCGGTGTCGCTGCCTTCGAACGCCACCGCATAGGGGTCGTGCTCACTGCCGCCGCTGCCTTCGGACAGTCGGAATTTCAGCGCGAGACCATCGCGCGAGTCGGCGGCGCGCAGCGCTTCCTCCATGCTGATGCGGCCATCCTTGTGCAGCCGGAACAGGCACTGGTCGAACGATTCCATACCCTGTTCGAGCGACTCTTCCATCGCCTGTTTCATCTCGTGGATCTGGCCGCGGCGCAGCAGATCGCGAATCATCGGCGTATTGATCAGCACTTCGGCGGCGGGCAGGCGGCGGCCGTCGTTGCCGGTGACCAGACGCTGGCTGACGACGGCCTTGAGGTTCAGGGCGACGTTCATCAGCACGTTCTTGTGCGCGCTTTCCGGGAAGAAGTTGAGGATGCGCTCGATGGTCTGGTCGGCATTGTTCGAGTGCAGCGTCGCCAGGCACAGATGGCCGGTTTCGGCGAAGGCGATCGCCGCTTCCATCGTCGTGGCGTCGAGGATTTCGCCGATCAGGATCACGTCCGGCGCTTCGCGCATCGCATTCTTCAGTGCGTTGTGGAAGGCGTGGGTATCCAGGCCGACTTCGCGCTGGTTGACCAGCGATTTCTTGTGCCGGTGCAGGTATTCGATCGGGTCCTCGATGGTGAGGATGTGACCGGCGGCGGTGGTGTTGCGGTAGTCGATCATCGATGCCAGCGTGGTCGACTTGCCGGAGCCGGTGGAGCCGACGATCAGCACCAGCCCGCGCGGTGCCATGATGATGCTCTTCAGCACCTGCGGCAGTTGCAGTTCTTCGATGCTGGGGATCACGCTGCGGATCGCGCGGATCACCATGCCCACCTCGCCGCGCTGTTTGAACACGTTGACGCGGAAGCGGCCGGCATCGGCCAGCGACAGCGCCATGTTCAGTTCCAGATCGCGCTCGAAGTCCGGTACCTGGCCTTCGTCCATCAGCGAATAGGCGATTTTCTTGACCATGCCCGGAGGCAGGCCGGTATTGCCGAGCGGATACAGCTTGCCTTCGACTTTGATATGCACCGGCGCACCGGTGGTCAGGAACATGTCGGAGGCGTTTTTATCCGTCATCAGCTTCAGGAAATAGCCGATGTCCATTGTTGAACCTCCCCGTACAGCCGATGGCTGTGCTGTGGCTGCGGCGTTGCAACCGCCGCGAATGCTGATGACAATGGCGCGCACGGATCGATCGATTCACCCGCCATCGATTCCACCACCGGCACGCTCCCCATGACTCCAAGCTTCGCACAAATGTCGCGCGTCCCGCAGCACCCTCATGCGCGGCATCACCGCGCCGCCAAGATCGCGCTTGTGATCGTGCTCACGTTTCCATTCGCGGCATCTGCGCGAACGCCGGTGCCGACCCAGGACCTGGAGACCGCTCAAGCCGCGATCCTGCGGGCCGAAGCGGCGGATGCCGACCAGTACGCAGCCGAGGCCTTGCTGCGCGCGAAGAACGCCTTGAGCCAGGCGCAGACGGCGGTGACCGCCCGCAAGCCTGCCGACGCCATCGGTCTGGCGCAGTTGGCGGCTGCCGAAGCCGATTACGCCCAGGCGCGCAGCCGGGAGGTGTCGCTGCAGAGCGAGCTGGCCCGCCGTCGCGCCGAGATCGTCGAACTGCGTCAGCGTCTCGGCGTCGAGGGTACGCCATGATCGTTCGTCGTCTCCCGCTCGTCGTAGCGCTCGTATTGGCGCTGGCGATGCCATTCGCCACGGCCGCCGAGCCCGACCCCGATGTCGCCCGGCTCGGCCAGCGTCTGCAGGCCATCGATACCGATCCGCAGCGCAACGCCTTCGCGGCTTACGAGCGGTTGCAGGCCCGGCAGGCGCTGCAGGCGCTTGAGGTGGCCAAACGCAAGCAGCGAGCACAAGCGCTGCAGATCGCCAAGCTCCGGATCGAGGCGGCCGAAATCGCGTCCCGCACCGAGGCCAATCGTGCCGAACTGCAGCGGTTGGAGATCGAGCGCAGTGAGCTGCTGGTCGAGGCCAGTCGCCGCGACGCCGAGCGCGCTCGCGCCGAGTCGGAGCGCCTGCGGGTCGAAGCACAGATCCGGGCTGAGGAAACCGCACGGCTGCGCGAGGCGGTCGAGGCGGAAGCCCGCAACCGCGAAGAGGCGGAGGGGCTGCTCGATAGCGTCGCCGGCAGTGAGACGGAAAAGCTCCGCCTGGCGCGCGAACGCGAGGCCGAGCTGGCCCGCCGCGAAGCCGAATTGACCGCGGGTGGAGTGGTCGAACCTGCGGTCAAACCGAAACCCAAACCCAAGCCGAAACCCAAGCCGAAACCGAAGCCGAAACCCAGACCGAAACCGCCCGCTGCCTGAGACAGCCGCAGTGCCGAGATTTTGATGATATTTGTTGAAAATCAACAGGTTGAATGAATGTTTTCGGCTGCGATCCCGGCCCCCGACACCCGGTTGTCGTGCCGGTCGGCGGAATCCTGTATCCACTGCTTGCCGAGCGCGGGACAGAGGAGTAGGGTCGGTTTCACGGGGGCGGTTCGCCTCCGGACGACGAGCAGAGCCGATGACGCAGACGCACGACGATCCCAAGGAGAATGCCGCCGGAAGTGAAGTCCGTGCGGGCGCTCCGGTCTGGAGCGCCCGCACGGCGGTTATGCCGTTCGTTGCCATCACGCCCCGCGCCGCATCCGGCCGGGGCGTTTTTGTTTCCGGTCCCGATACCCCATACCTGCAATCCATGTCCCCATCCCAAGGTCCGGCCGTTGTGGCGGGGCCGATCATCGTGCTGTGAGGAGGAATCCATGTTCGAAGGGCAATCCCAGACTGAACTCGAAGCCTTGATGAAGGCGGATAGCGAATTCCGTCAGCTCTACCATCGCCACAAGGAACTCGACAAACAGGTGCTGGATGCGGAGCTCGGTGTACTACCGATCGACGATGTCCGACTTGTGCAGATGAAGCGCGAGAAGCTCGCCGCGAAGGATCGCCTCACCCGGATGTACGACGCACTGCATCATTGAGTCTCCAAGCCGGCCTGTGGACGGCGGCGGCGCTTCCCTGCCTGCCGTCGTCCCTGCCTCCCGCGATACGGCACACCGGTATCCCGCCCCTCCGGTCGACGATGCGATAATCCGGCCTTTCCCCAGCGAGCTGGCGCCGGCATGTCGAATCCTCCCTCGGTCCGAGAATCTTCCGTCCACGACTCCGTTCTCGAGCTGATCGCCGATACGCCGATCGTCCGTGCGCAGCGCCTCGATACCGGCGTCTGCACGCTGTATCTGAAGCTCGAATGCCAGAATCCGGGTGGTTCGATCAAGGACCGCATCGGTCTGCGCATGATCGAGGCCGCCGAGCAACGCGGCGATATCCAGCCTGGCGCCACGCTTGTCGAAGGCACTGCCGGCAACACCGGCATCGGTCTGGCCCTGGTCGCCCAGCAGAAGGGCTACAAGCTGATCCTGGTCGTCCCGGACAAGATGAGCCGGGAGAAGATCTTCAACCTCAAGGCCATGGGGGCCGAGGTCGTGCTGACCCGTTCGGATGTGGCCAAGGGTCATCCCGATTACTACCAGGACATGGCGGCGCGGATCGCAAACGAGACCCCGGGCGCCTACTTCATCAATCAATTCGGCAACCCCGACAATCCGGCCGCCCACCAGTTCGTCACCGGCCCCGAGATCCTGGCGCAGATGCAGGGTGTCGGCGGGCTCGACGCCATCGTGTTCGGCTGCGGCAGCTCCGGCACCATGACCGGCCTGTCGCGCTGCTTCGCCGAACAATCGCCGCATACCGAGTTGATTCTCGCCGACCCGGTCGGCTCGATCCTCGCCGAATACATCAACGACGGGCGCCTCAACGAAAAGTCGGGCAGTTGGATGGTCGAAGGCATCGGCGAGGACTTCCTCCCCGATATTTCGGACTTCAGCCGGGTCAAGAAAGCCTACGCCGTCACCGACAAGGAAAGCTTCCTCGCGGCGCGCGAACTGCTGCGTTCCGAGGGTGTTCTGGGCGGTTCCTCGACCGGCACACTGCTGACCGCAGCACTGAAATACTGTCGCGAACAGACCACCCCGAAGAACGTGCTGGTGTTCGTCTGCGACACCGGCAACAAGTATCTGTCGAAGCAATACAACGACTACTGGATGCTCGACAACGGGTTCCTGGAGCGCGAACAGCACGGCGACCTGCGCGATCTGATCCTGCGCCCCTACACCCGGCGCGACACCGTGGTGGTCGGCCCCAACGATCTGCTGGTGACCGCTTACCAGCGGATGAAGCTGTACGAGATCTCGCAGCTCCCGGTGATGGATGGCGAGCGGATCATCGGCATCCTCGACGAAAGCGATGTGCTGCTGCACGTCTACGGCGACGAGGCGCGGTTCCGCGACCCCGCTTCGACCGCCATGGTCAGCAAGCTCGACAAGCTGGACGTGCGCTCCCCGGTGGAGGCGCTGCTGCCGGTCTTCGACCGGGGGCACGTCGCCATCGTCATGGATGGCGAGCGCTTCCTGGGCCTGATCACCCGGATCGATTTGCTGAACTATCTGCGCCGACGTGTTCAGTAATCGAACGGTCGAAGCCCGGGCCGCAATGTTAAAATCGGCGGCCTTTTTCCTCGGAAACGCCTGAGATGAGCCAGTCCGACCACGCCGACCCTTCCAGCGATTGGGGTCTTGGTACCAAGGCCATCCATGCCGGGCAGAGTCCGGATCCCACCACCGGCGCGGTCATGACGCCGATCTACGCGACATCGACCTACGCCCAGAGCAGTCCGGGGGTGCACCAGGGGTTCGAGTACTCGCGCACCCACAACCCGACCCGCTTCGCCTACGAGCGCTGCGTCGCCGGCCTCGAAGGTGGCAGTCGCGGTTTCGCCTTCGCTTCGGGTCTGGCCGCGACCTCGACCATCCTCGAACTGCTCGACAGCGGTAGCCACGTGGTCTGCATGGACGATGTGTACGGCGGCACTTTCCGGCTGTTCGAACGCGTGCGCCGGCGCAGCGCCGGGCTCGATTTCAGTTTCGTCGATCTGACCGATCCCGCTGCCTTCGAGGCGGCCATCAAACCGGACACGCGCATGGTCTGGGTCGAAACGCCGACCAACCCGATGCTCAAGATCGTCGACCTCAAGGCGGTGAGCGCGATCGCCAAAAAACACGGACTGCTGATGGTCGCGGACAACACGTTCGCATCGCCGATCCTGCAGCGCCCGCTCGAACACGGTGCCGACATCGTCATGCACTCGGCCACCAAATACCTCAATGGCCACTCCGACATGGTCGGCGGTATGGCGGTGGTCGGCGACAACCCGGAGCTCGCTGAGCAGATGGCGTTCCTGCAGAACTCGGTCGGCGCTGTGCAAGGGCCGTTCGACAGCTTCCTCGCGCTGCGTGGCTTGAAGACGCTGCATCTGCGCATGCAGGCGCATTGCGCGAACGCGTTGGCGCTGGCGGAATGGTTGCAGACGCATCCGGCGATCGAAACAGTCATCTACCCCGGTTTGAAAGATCATCCGCAGCACGCGCTCGCCGCGCGGCAGATGGACGGCTTCGGCGGTATCGTCTCGATCCGCGTCAAAGGCGGCTTCGAAGGCGCCAAGCGTTTCTGCGAACGCACGCATCTGTTCACCCTCGCCGAATCGCTCGGCGGCGTCGAGAGTCTGGTCAATCATCCCGCGGTGATGACCCACGCCTCGGTGCCGGTCGAACGTCGCGCCGTGCTGGGCATCCATGACGATCTGGTGCGTTTGAGCGTCGGTGTCGAGTCCCTGGAAGATCTGCGTCGCGATCTGGAGTGGGCGCTCGCACGATGAGCCACGGGATTCTGACCGATGCGCATCGTCCCTTTCCAGCGGGCCCTCTCAGTCTGCTGGCGGGCTTTTGGAGAGGGCGGCGCCTGATTGGCCAATTGATCAAGCGCGAAGTGCTCGGTCGTTATCGTGGCTCGATCATGGGCGTCGCTTGGTCGTTCCTGTATCCGATTCTGATGCTGGCGGTCTACACCTTTGTCTTCTCGGTGGTGTTCGAGACGAAATGGCCGGGCGCGCTTGAAGGCCAAAGCAAGTCGAGATTCGCGCTGCTGTTGTTTATCGGTGTCATTGCGCACGGATTGATCGCAGAGGCGCTGATCAGGGCGCCGGGGTTGATCGTCGCGAATGCCGGTTATGTGAAAAAGGTGGTATTCCCTCTCGAGACGTTAGGCTGGAGTCTGGTCGGATCTGCCGCATTCCATGCCTTCATCAGCATCGTGATACTGCTTGCGGCAAAGTGGCTGCTCGAGGGTTCGGTGCCGGCGACCGCGCTGTGGTTGCCGCTGATCCTGTTGCCGCTCGGTTTCTTCGCGCTCGGCATCACGTGGTTGTTGTCCTCTTTAGGTGTTTTCATTCGCGATATCGGCCAGATCACGAGCGTGCTCTCGACAGTGCTGATGTTTCTCGCTCCGGTTTTCTATCCGATCGCTGCGTTGCCGGAGAAATATCGTCCTTGGGTATACGCCAATCCGTTGACTCTGGCCATTGAGCAGAGTCGCGCGGCACTCTTTGCGAATGCCGCGCCGGATGCGATGCTTTTGCTGCGCTATTACGTCGTATCGATCGTGTTCATGGCATTCGGCTATTGGTGGTTCCAAAAATTCCGCCGAGGATTCGCCGATGTCCTTTGAGCAGCATGCGCGTGACGTGTCAGGCGAGGTTGATCGTGCGATCGTCGTTGAAGGTGTGGGCAAGTGTTATCAGATCTACGAGCGGCCGCAGGATCGGTTGAAACAAGCGCTTCTGCCTCGCTTGGGTCGATTGGTTGGTCTGCGGAGCGCGGACTATTTCCGTGAGTTCTGGGCGTTGCGCGACATATCGCTCACTGTGGCGCGTGGCGAAACCGTCGGCATCATCGGTCGCAATGGTTCGGGCAAATCGACCCTGCTGCAGATCATCTGCGGCACACTGTCGCCGACCCTTGGTCGCGTCGCGGTTTCCGGCCGGGTCGGAGCGCTGCTGGAGTTGGGCAGCGGCTTCAATCCGGAATTCACCGGCCGCGAGAACGTCTTCATGAACGGCGCGATCCTCGGCATGAGCGCAGCGGAAATCGCCTCGAAATACGCCGATATCGTCGCTTTCGCCGATATCGGTGATTTCATCGAACAGCCGGTCAAGACGTATTCAAGCGGAATGTACGTGCGACTCGCATTCGCGGTGATAGCGCATGCCGATGCCGATATTCTTGTCATCGATGAGGCGTTGTCTGTAGGCGATGTCTTCTTCGCCCAGAAGTGCATGCGTTTTCTGCGTGAGTTCCAGGCGCATGGAACGGTGCTGTTCGTGAGTCACGATGCTGGCGCGGTAATGAATCTTTGCGACCGTGTATTCTGGATAGACGATGGCGGCAAGGCGATGGACGGCCCGGCAAAGTCTGTATGCGAGGCGTATCTGGCCAGCGCGTATGGGCATCGCCCCATGCCGGTAGCGGCGCCGACGAACGCGGAGTCTGCAGGCATGACTCAAGACGATCCATCATCTGACGCCGCGATACAAATGCCCGCCCACGATGATCGATCCGACGCGGACTATTTCGATCCGACTCTCGACCATAGCCATGTGCGGGTATTCCGCTTCGATCCGCAGAGCGTGGGTTTCGGCGATGGCGGAGCCAGCATTGTCGCGGCTAGGCTCGAAAGCGCCGAGGGGAACGTCATCTCTCATGTGGACGGTGGCGATATCGTTCGTTTGGTGGTGCTCGCTCAGGCGCATCGCGATATCTCGCGACCGATCATCGGATTTCTGCTCAAGGATCGCCTCGGCCAGCAATTGTTCGGAACCAATACCTATGTCGATTCAGGCCCGGTCGCGCCGCCGATCGCAGCGTCAAAAAGCGTAGAAGCCACGTTCGAGTTTCGCATGCCCTACCTGCCGCCCGGGCGCTATACGGTCGATATCGCGATTGCGGATGGCGATGCGACGGACCACGTCCAGGCAGCGTGGGTTTATGACGGATTGGTGCTTGAGTCCGTGTGCGATACGCGGTCGACCGGCCTTGTCGGCATTCCCTATCGTGCCATCACGTTGCGGTCGATCGACGCAGGCCGGATCGAGCCTGATCCGACTGCCGCATACAGTGTGTCCGGATGAAGATCGATGACCGCAAAGTTCAATGCCGAGACGCGCGGTGTAGATCGGCGACCTGCTGCAGGCAGTGCCGGAATCCGTCGCCGATCATTCAGACAGCAGTCCGGAGCTGACGGATATGCACGTTAGTTCCTATGAACACATGCAGCGATTGGTCAACGAAAGACTTGATCGTGAATGCCCTCTACATGCGATGGATATCGGCTCTTACGATGTCAACGGGTCTTACCGGACTTTGTTCGATAGTCCCAACTGGCGTTATACGGGTATCGATCTCGAAGCCGGACCCGGTGTCGACATCGTACTGAGCTCGCCGTATCGCTTTCCCGTGGCAACCGCAAGCGCCGATGTGGTGCTGTCGGGCCAGGCTTTCGAGCATGTCGAGTTCTTCTGGCTGACCTGGCTGGAAATGCTTCGTGTGCTCAAGCCAGGCGGGCTGATTTTCCTGATCGCTCCGTCGCGTGGGCCCGAACATCGCTATCCGCAAGACTGTTGGCGATTCTATCCCGACGGATATCGTGCGCTGGCGAAATTCGGCGGCTGCGAACTGTTGGATGTTTCCACGGACTGGGAGCCTCATCCGGATGAATGGAGCGGCCCGTGGGGGGATACGGTGGGCGTGTTCCGGGGCCATGGTCTCAGCCTCAGGCAACGGGTCGTTTCCTCGTTGATGCGCAGCACGTTCGCAGGCAAGGGCCGAGCTGGATGATTACTGGTGCACGCATGAAAATAAATGCCGCCATGTCGCTGTTGCCGGCGAACATACCGCCGAGCGCATGGGTTGGACATCTCCCGTTTGCATTCTGGTTGATCGAAGAAGCGCGACCGCGGATGCTTGTCGAACTCGGCAGCCATCACGGCACTTCATATCTCGGTTTTTGCCAATCGGTACAGCATTGCGCGATAGATACTCGTTGCTTCGCCGTCGATACATGGTCTGGCGATGAGCACTCCGGCTTGTATGGGGACGAGGTATTCAACAATCTGCGGCAATACAATCAAGAGCATTACGGTGGTTTTTCGGCTCTGATGCGCATGACCTTCGACGAGGCGTGTGGCTATTTCGCCGATGGCAGTATCGATATCCTGCATATCGACGGCCTGCATACGTATGAAGCGGTCAAACACGATTTCGATACATGGCTGCGGAAAATGTCGTCGCGCGGAGTGGTGCTGTTCCACGACACCATGGTGCGTGAGCGCAACTTCGGCGTGTGGAAGCTGTGGGCGGAGTTGATCGAGCGCTATCCCGGCTTCGAGTTCCAGCACACGCATGGTCTGGGTGTGCTGCTGGTCGGCCCCGAGCAGCCGCAGGCGCTGCGGGAGCTCGCAGCGTTGCGCGGCAGCGACGGTGAAGCGGCGGTATTGCGCCTGTTCGGCGCGCTCGGAAGCCGGCTGTACGCCGATGCCGACGCAGCACTGCGTGCTCGTGTTTTGGAACTGGAAGCGGAACTCGCGATATCGCGTGGCGAACTCGACGTCGCGCTCGCGCATCGACTGGACGAAGTGCGCCGTGAGATGACGACGCAGTGGGAGCACAAGGTCCACGCCGCGCGCGACGAGACCGCCGCGCGCTGGTCGCAGCGGGTGATCGACGCGCGCAACGACACCGCCGCTGAGCTTTCGCATCATGTGCAAGGGCTCCGGCAAGCGATCGCTGCAGATTGGTCGGCACGGCTCGATGCGGCCATGGCCGAAAATGCGAATATCAGAACGATCGCGGAAGAGCAGAGAGCGGTTTTGGAGGTGGAACTCTCGGAGCGTGATCGCCTACTGCAGACCCAGACGGCCACGATCCAGGAGCAGGCATCGATGCTCGCGGAGCGCGATCGTCGTTTGCAGGCGGATGCGGCTACGATCCAGGAACAGGTATCGATGCTCGTGGAGCGCGATCGTCGTCTGCAAGCGGATGCGGCTACGATCCAGGAACAGGCATCGATGCTCGTGGAGCGCGATCGTCGTCTGCAGGCGGATGCGGCCACGATCCAAGAGCAGGCTTCGATGCTCGCGGAGCGCGATCGTCGCTTGCAGGCGGATGCGGCCACGATCCAGGAGCAGGCGTCGATGCTCGCAGAGCGCGACCGTCGCTTGCAGGCGGATGCGGCCACGATCCAGGAGCAGGCGTCGATGCACGCGAAGCAGAGCGCCGCGCTCGCCGAGCGCACCGCGCGACTGGCTGAGATAGAAGCCTCGACCAGTTGGAGGCTGACGGCACCCGCCCGCCGATTGGTGAAGCGTCTGCGCGCACCGCGTGATTCCGGGTGATGACGATGCTGGTCTGCGCATGGGTGAACCGGTGAGCGATACACTGCAACGCCATATCGCCGGGATACTGTCTGCTGTCGTTGCACCGGAGATGGACGGTCATGTGGCGCTACCTGCGGCGCGTGCGCCCGCCCGCCCGCGTGTCCGCGCGATCGCCTTCTACGAGACCGATCTCGCGCCTCATGCCGGGCGCCTGGTCGGATCGGTTTCTACGCACGAAGGATGGGGGCGCGTGCTCTCCTCCGTACCGCGTTTCCTCGGCCACGAGCAACCGCGCGTGCCTGGCGAGCTCGGCGCTTACAACGTTTTTTGCGCGGACGTTCTCGGCAGGCAGGTGGTATTGGCGCGCGCGCATGGGCTTGGCGCGTTCTGTTTCCGGCATCGCGCAGCATCCGGTAGCGTTTCCGGCTCGGAATTCCTGGAGCGCTATCTTGCCGCTTCCGGATTGGATTTCCCGTTCTGCCTGTCCTGGGTCGGTGCGTCGGATCGGGACCGGACGTCATCCGCACCGGATCTCGTCGCGCTCGAGCTTGGCGCGCGCGATTTCTGCAAGGACGCGATGGGGTATCTTAGCGATCCGCGCTACGTGCGGATCGGCGATCGCCCCTTGATCGTGGTCGAACATGCCGAATGCATGGGCGATCCAGCCGATGTCATCGCGCACTGGCGCGATACGTGCCGGGAAGCTGGAATCGCTGCACCTTTCGTGGTTGCGGTGAATGCCTCCAGCGATCCACGTCCGCAAGGATTCGATGCGGCGCTCGCGCTGCCGCGTCCCGATGCCTGCGTCGATTCCCTGCCATTTCTCGACATCGACGCGGACCTGATCGATCCGGAATTCCGCGGAAAAGCGTTCGACTACGCCGCGCATGCGATACGGCAGGCAGCGCGTGCGCCGCAGGACTATCCGGAATTGCGTGGTGTGTTGCCCCGATGGGACGATGAACCGCGCTGGCCGGGCTCCGGTTGCGTTTCAAAGGGCGCCTCTCCGGAGGCTTATCGCCAATGGCTCGGCGCTGCGGTCGTCCATGCCGAATCGCATCCTGTCGCGGGCGAAAGCATCGTTTTCGTGCATGCGTGGAACGGTTGGATGGACGGTGCCGTTCTCGAACCCGATCTTCATCGCGGCTACGCGTTGCTGCACGCCACACGCAGCGCCCTGGTTGCGCAGCCACGGCATCCGCGACTGGCGCTGATGGTGCATGACGCCAATGCCCATGGCGCGCAATATCTCGCCCTGAGTCTGCTGGCCGAATTCAAGCGGATGGGCGTGGATGTCGAGACGTTGTTGCTCGGAGACGGATGGCTGGAACCCCGATTCGAAGCGCTCGCGCCGCTGCACCGGCTGTACACGATGGATGCGACAGAACAGACGGCATTGGCGGCGGATCTGCGCACGCGCGGGTTCGAGACCGTCATCGCCAACACCACGGTCTGCGGAAGGGCCATCGGGTCGTTTCGCGACGCGGGCATGCGGGTCGTCGCGCTCATCCACGAACTGCCGGGGCTGATCGCCAATTACGGCCTGCAGGATGCGCTGACCAGACTGGCCGATGCCAGCGATCACGTCGTAGTGTCGTCGCATCCGGTGCGCGAGGGCGTGCTCTCGATCCTGGGGCACGCAGCGCACGTGGAATCAAAACTGGTGCTGCAACCGCAGGGCCTCTATACCCGGAATCGTTATCGTGGCGCTTTTGACGGAACCGATGCCCGGGTCCGTCTGCGCGATCGTATGGGGCTGCCGCATCATGTCGCGATCGTACTGGCGGTCGGCTTTGCGGACATGCGCAAGGGCGTCGATCTTCTTGCCCAAGCGGCGATACGCGCTTGCGCGCACCGCGACGATCTTTACTTCATCTGGGTCGGGCAGCGCGACTCGGAGGTGTGTGCCGGAGTGGATGCGGTTCTTGAGAATGCCGGCATCGTTGATCACTTCCGGTTCGTCGGCCCGGATTTCGACACCGACGATTATTTCGCGGGCGCCGACGTCTACGCATTGTGTTCGCGGGAGGATCCTTTGCCGACCGTGGCGCTTGAAAGCCTGGCCGTTGGCACGCCCGTCATAGCGTTTTCGGGCACCGGGGGCGCCGCAGACCTGATCGATGGCAGGGCCGGCTACGCCGTACGCGCCTTCGATGTGGATGCCTATGCCGCAGCGTTGTTGCATGTGATCAACAATCCGACGCTGCGGATGCGGTTGGGCGCTGTCGGCAGGGATATCGTCGATCGCGATTTCGCCTTCCGCAAGTACGCCATCGATCTGCTGGCGATGTGCGGAGACGACACGCCGCGGGTCTCGGCCATCGTGCCCAATTACAACTACGCGCGTTATCTGCCCGAACGCATCGACAGCATCTCCGCGCAGAGCTTTCCGCTCGCGGAAGTGGTCGTGCTGGACGACGCGTCTTCCGACAACAGTCTCGATATCCTGCGCATGCTGCGCCTGTACAGCCATCCGGAGCCTCTGGTCGTCCGCGGCGATGCCAACTCCGGATCCGTTTTCCACCAGTGGTTGGCGGGCGTCAGGCGAACCGAAGGCGAATTCGTATGGATCGCCGAGGCCGACGATGCTGCGGATCCTGCGTTGATCCAGACGCTGATGCGCGCCATGAGCGCGGACACGCGGATCGTGATGGCCTATGCGCAGTCCTGCCGGATTGATGCCACCGGAGCGATACTCGCGCCGGATTACCTCGGTTATACCGACGATATTTCCGTGGACCGGTGGCGTTCGCCATACACCGTCAGCGGTGCGGAGGAAGTGGGGCGTGCGTTGGCGGTCAAAAACACCGTCCCGAACGTGAGCGCAGCGCTGTTCCGCCGCGATGCCCTGCTGCACGTGCTCGAACGCAATATCGACGAGTTGGCGAGTTACAGGATCGCCGGGGATTGGGTGGTGTATCTGCGTCTTTTGAAGTTCGGATACATCCACTACGTTCCGGATGTGCTGAATCGACACCGTTACCACGCGAAAAGCGTCACCGTCACGACCGATTTGGAGCGTCATTACCAGGAGGTGGCGGCGGTGCAGGCGCTGGCTCGGCGGCTGTACCGGGTCGGCGACGCCACCGTTGCCCTTGCGGAAGACTACGCCGCACGTCTGCGAAGCCATTTCGGCTTGGCGGAGCCATGCCGATGAAGTCGTGTAGGGGAGCGCTTCGCGCAGTCTCGCAATTCCGTTCCATTGCCGGCACCGCGATACGCGACCCAGTGGATCGAACGCCAAGACGATCGATTGACGAAGATAACTGGAAGGACCGGATCGGATGCAAGCCGAAGGCCACATGAACCCAAAGAACCAACTGAGTTTTTTCACCATCTGCTCGAAGAATTTCTTCGCGTACGCCCATACGCTTTTCGATTCCGTGCGCGAGCATTACCCCGATGCCAATTTCTACGTCGCCTTGTGCGATCGGCGGGACGGCATGATCGAACGCGAGCGCGAGCCATTCGAAATCATCGAGCTCGATCAGCTCGATATTCCGGCGCTGCCGGGCATGATCGAGCGTTACAACATCACCGAACTCAATACCTCAATCAAGCCGTTCGTATTCGACTACCTGTTTTCGCGCTGCGGCGAAGAGAACGTGGTGTACGTGGATCCGGACATCCTCATCATCAGCCCTTTGCGTGAAGTGGAGGAATTGCTCGCGCAGGGCGCCGAGGCGGTGATGACGCCGCATGTCCTCGATCCGGCCGAAGGTGTCGAGATCGACGACATCAAAATGCTGCAGCTCGGTGTCTACAACCTGGGTTTCCTCGCACTGCGGCGCACGCCTCGGGTCATCGAGATCGTGCGCTGGTGGGCCCGCAGGTTGGAATACGCCTGCGTCATCGATTTGCCGCAGGGCCTGTTCGTCGACCAGAAGTGGGCGGACCTGTTGCCGGCCTACATCCCCGGTGCACGCATCCTGCAGCATCCAGGCTACAACGTCGCTTACTGGAATCTGCAGCAACGCGACGTGCGCCGCAGCTCGGGCATCTGGACATCCAACGGCCTGCCGCTGCGTTTCGTGCATTTCAGCGGCAATAATCTCAGGGACGAGAAGGTGTTTTCGCGACACAGCTGGCAATTGAACGCCGACAACGTCGGCGAAATCAACGAACTTCTGAAGAGATACCGCGCGCTCGTGTTCGCCAACGATCATGAGCGTTATTCGGCACTGCCCTATGCGTTCAGCTGGAACGGCGCATCGGGCGTGAATCTGCATACGCCAGAGTCCGTCGCCGTCTCCGCCTCCACCAGCGCGCAGGCGGAATCCGTGTCGAGAGAGCAGGACACTGCCGAGGCCGCCTTGCCGACAGCGACGGTGCAGCCCGTGGCGCGCAGTATCGCCGCCCCGCCAGCGCCAGCGCCGGCCCGGGCAGGCAGCCGCATACGCAACGCGCTGACCACGCTGCGCCGCGCTCGCGATCATTCCGGCGGTTGGGTGGCGATGGCCGCGAAAGGCGCGTCTGTCTACCGTCGCGGCGGCCTGCGTCTGGTCCGCGATACCATTCGCCAGCTCAACGTGATCTATCCGATCGTGCATCGCAACGGCGTGCGCCGGGCGGTACCGGTGGCGAATTACAAGCATGCCGGCGCCGTCAATGCGGTTGCCGGCATGCCCACCGGAAGGGGCAAGCTGCTGTTCATCGACTGGTCGACGCCGCGACCCGACTGCGATGCCGGGTCGATCACCGCGTTCTATCTCATGAAGATCCTAGTCGATCTCGGCTTCGAAGTGGTATTCATCCCCAGCGATCTGATGATGCTCGGCCATTACACGCGCCAGTTACAGGACATCGGGGTCACTTGCCTCAGCGGCGACGAGATCGGCACGATCGAGGCGCATCTGGCCGCGTCCGGCCCAGAGTACCGCTACGCCTTCCTGTGCCGTGCACCGATCGCTGATCTGTACATCGATCAGATCCGCCGGCATGCGCCCACCACCAAGATCATCCTCAATACCTCCGATCTGCACTACCTGCGCGACATCCGCGAAGCAGAAATCGAAGGGTCGGCGGAGAAACTGGAGGCCGCACTGCGCTGGAAAGCCTGCGAGCTGAGCGTGATCGATCGCTGCGACTACAGCATCGTGATGAGCGATTACGAGTTGGAAGTGCTGTCCAAAGAGCTGCCGGATGCGAGCATCCACCTGCTGCCGCTGATGTTCGTCGATATTCCGGGCCGCAATGGAAGCTATGCGGCGCGAAGCGACATGCTGTTCATCGGCGGCTTCCCGCATACGCCGAATGTCGATGCCGTGGTGTATTTCTGCGAACAGATATGGCCGTCTGTGCGCGCACGGTTGCCCGAGGTCAAGGTGCACCTGATCGGCAACGCGCCGCCGCCCGAGGTGCATGCGTTGGCCTCGATCTCTGGCGTCGAAGTGGTCGGCTATGTGGAAGATCTCAAGCCCTGGTTCGACCGTATCCGCATCAGCGTCGCCCCCTTGCGCTACGGCGCCGGCATCAAGGGCAAGCTCGGCACCAGTCTGAGCTTCGGCGTGCCGTCGGTAGCGACATCCATCGCCGTCGAGGGAATGCGCGTGCGCGACGGAGAGCAGATACTCGTTGCCGACGATCCGCAGGCGTTTGCCGATCAGATCGTGCGTCTATATACCGACGCGTTGCTGTGGGACCGGATCAGCGAGGCTGGTCTCGGTTTCGTCACCGACACCTATTCTTTGCATGCGGGTCTGAAGCGGATCGACGCCTTCATGACCATGGTCGATGCGGGCATGCCCGCATTTCCCGCGACTTCGGTGAAATCGCGGGAGGACTACGACCGCTACCATGCACAGGTCGCCGATCGTTACCCGTTGCGCACAGCGCACGAGGAAGCGCTGATCCCGGCTGGCGTCGAGTCTTTATCGATCGAGGCTTATTGCGCAGCCTGCCGGCGCCCTTCGCGTTTCGAGTGCGGGTTCGCCGACAGTCTGGAAATGCGCAGTGATGGCGGGCCGATGCCGAACTGGCGCGAGCATCTCGACTGCACCCAATGTGGCCTCATCAGCCGCATCCGCGCGGCCATTCACGTTTTCGACTCGCGCTTGGCGCCGTCGATCGACTCGCGGATCTGTATCAGCGGGCAGACGGAGCCGCTTTACCGCTGGATGCGCGAGCGTTATCCGCACACTCGGGGTAGCGGCTATCCCGCCGAGCAGATGGCCTCCGGCGAAGACATGATTGCATCGGGCAACGAAAACATTGCCTCGACCACGTGGCCGGCGGCAAGCTTCGACTTCCTGCTGTCCTTCGATGCGCCCGAGCACATTTCCGAGCCTGCCACCGCCTTTGCCGAGTTCTTCAAAGTGCTCCGCCCGGGCGGAGCGATGCTATGGGCGGGGCCATTCGCGTTCGGTGAAGGTTCCCGTTCGCCCGACAATACTGCGGTACGTGCCCCTGTCGAGGAGGCCGGAGATGTGCCGCATCCGATGGAGCCCATGCATCGCGGTAATGCGGGCGAGCAGGAAGGCGGCGCGCAGCGCTCCCCGCACTTCGGCCTGCGGCTGCTCGATCAACTGCGCGATGCCGGATTCGTCGATTGCGAGCTGCTGTTCTACTGGTCGCCCAGGTTCGCGCACCTCGGCCGCGAACAGATGATGTGCATCGCGCGCAAGCCAGTCGCATGAATGCGATGCCGGGCACGGATCGTGCCCCGGCCCGTCTTCCGCGCGATGCGATTTGCGTCCCCACAACGATCGAATTCCCGAAACAAGGCTACCCATGAAAAAGATGCTGCTGCTCATCGGCGTTATGCTGACCGGACTCGTAGGCTGTCAGAAACAGCCCGACGCACCCCCTGCGACCACGGCCGATAAGGCCACTGTTCCCTCTGTTTCCGATGGCGCCAGCGCCGGACGCGGCGCGTCCGTGCTTTGGCGGAGCGCGAAGAGCGGCGAGAACCGGGTCTGGCGCTTCCACGGCGAAGCCCCTCCATCCGTTGCCCCCCTGTGGGCGGTCGAACCGGAATGGTCGCCGCTGGCGTTCGTGCCGCAGGGTTGGGGCGAAAACGATCTTGTGGTCTGGCGTAACGCCAACAGCGGCGAGATCCGCCTATGGAAAGTACACGACGAAGCCGAAGAGCCGGTATTCGAAGTGCTGCCGCCGGCGGGTGCGGACTGGCGTATTGCCGCCGTGCTGGATGTGAATGCGGACGGCAATGCCGATCTGGTCTGGACCCGTGGCGACGGCGATGTCGCGGTGTGGACGCTGCGCGAAGGCAAGGTTGTCGAGCAGGCGGTGATCGGAAACACCGGCAGCGGTTGGACGCTGGCCCAGGCCGGCGACTTCGATGGCGACGGATGCGGCGATCTGTTCTGGCGCAGGGACGACCGGGCCTCAGCAACCGTCTGGATGCTGAAGGGCGCTGCGATCCGTGACTCCCGCGGCTTGGCCGATGCCGGTGATCAGTGGACTCTGCTGGCAGCCGGCCGTTTCGACGATGCGCCGGGAGCCGACCTGCTTTGGCGCGACAGCAGCGGAAACCTGGCGATCTGGGGCGGCGCCGATCCGGCGCATGCGTCCACCATGCCCCGCCAGGCGACTGCCGCATGGACGTTGGTTGCCGCACTGGATCTGGACGGCAACGGCCGCGACGATCTGCTGTGGAACAATGGGGAAAGCAACCAGTTAGGGGCGTGGATGCTCGCTGCGGGCGGGTCTATCGCAGACAGCACGCTGCCGCCTGTCGGCAGCGATTGGACTGCGATATCTTCCGCCCTGGTAGCCCCCTGAAACCTGCGGATTCCCCGTAAAGCAACGCCTCGCGACCCTCGCGCGGGCCAAGCCGACTTCAGTCGCGTCATTTGGATGTCACCATGAAAGAATGCAGTAAATCTATCGCTCGACGGCTCTCCGACCCCAATTTCAGCAATCGGTATTTCGTCGGGCATGGCATTGATATCGGCGGCAAGCCCGATCCGCTGGCGCTGTATGCCGGCATGTTCTCGCGCATGTCCACAGTCAAGACATGGGACTGGGATGATGGGGATGCGCAGTATCTGAACAGCGCGGCAGACCATTCGTTCGATTTCGTCCATAGCAGTCACTGCCTTGAGCATTTGGTCGATCCTCATGAAGGCCTGAAGAACTGGTTCCGGGTACTCAGGCCCGGCGGCCATCTGGTGATCACAGTTCCGGACGAAGATATGTACGAACAGGGCGTGTTCCCGAGCACGTTCAACCGTGACCACAAGTGGACCTTCACCATCTATAAGCCAGCGTCCTGGAGCGATCGTTCGATCAATGTGATCGACCTGGTGCGCGAGCTGGGAGCCGAGGCTGAGCTGTTGCGGATTGAGCAACTGTCGGCGACGTATCGCTTTGATATGCCCCGGTTCGATCAGACCCTGACGCCGGTCGGCGAATGTGGAATCGAGTTCGTGGTGCGTAGACGTCCGCAGTCCGAAGTCGAGGTGCGAGGCCGCTGGCAGCGCCCGGCAACGATGGATGATCGCGAACTGCGTATCCACTTCAATCAATACCGGCAGGATATGCAGTCGATGAAGAGCTCGAACCAGGGCGCAGCGCCATTCCAGAACGACGATCCGCTGTGAGCCCTTCGATGATGATTCGAGCACGCGCGCCGTTGCGCCTGGGACTTGCTGGCGGAGGCACGGATGTGTCGCCGTATTGCGATCAATATGGCGGCTATGTCCTCAACGCTACCATCGACCGCTATGCCTATGCGGTGATCAAGCCGCTCGACGATCAGATGGTCCGCTTCATCGCCAGCGACCGGCAGAGTACGGTCGAGTTGCCCCTGCA
Source organism: Lysobacteraceae bacterium (assembly GCA_040079515.1). Lineage (GTDB taxonomy): Bacteria > Pseudomonadota > Gammaproteobacteria > Xanthomonadales > Xanthomonadaceae > Lysobacter_I. The sequence goes on along the minus strand of JBEBKD010000004.1, from coordinate 273,636 downwards.
GGCATCGTATCCGCTGGACGGAGATCTGGCGCTGCACAGGGCCGTCTACAACGAAATCGTCGCGAACTACAACGGCGGCAAGCCTCTGGCCGTCGAGTTGACGACGTTCTGCGATTCTCCGATCGGCTCCGGGCTGGGGTCGTCCTCGACCCTGGTGGTGGTGATGATCCGCGCGTTCACCGAACTGTTGAACCTGCCGCTCGACGACTATTCCATCGCGCATCTGGCCTACAAGATCGAGCGGGTCGACTGCGGTCTCAAAGGTGGTAAGCAGGACCAGTATTCGGCGACCTTCGGCGGCTTCAACTTCATGGAGTTCTACGACAACGATCGCGTGATCGTGAACTCGCTTCGCATCAAGAACTGGGTGCTGTGCGAACTCGAAGCGTCCCTGTTGCTGTATTACTCCGGCGTATCCCGCGAATCCGCCAGGATCATTTCCGACCAGAGCGAAAACGTCAAACTCCAGGATTCCGGCACCATCGAAGCGATGCATCGTTTGAAGCAGGAAGCGCAAAGCATGAAAGTGGCTCTGCTGAAAGGCAATTTCACCGAGATGGTGGATTCGATGCGGCTGGGATGGGAAAGCAAGAAAAGCACCGCAAGTTCGGTATCGACGCCGATCATCGAGGCGATCTACGAGGCTGCCATCAATGCCGGCGCATTGGCCGGAAAAGTGTCGGGTGCGGGCGGTGGCGGTTTCATGATGTTCTTCGTGCAGCCCGATCGCCGCATGGATGTGATTCGTGCGCTCGGAGCATTCGACGGACAAGTCAGCAATTGCCACTTCACCAAAAACGGGACGCAAGCCTGGAGGATCGAATGAAGCGCGAAATCATCGAAAAGCTGGAGCGGGCCACCCAGGTCATGCGGGCGCTTGCCGACGACCAGGAGATCCAGCGCCAGTTGGAGTTGTGCGCGACGAAGTGCATCGAGGCGCTGAATGCCGGCGGAAAGCTGATGCTCGCAGGCAACGGCGGCAGCGCAGCGGACGCCCAGCATATCGCCGCCGAATTCGTCAGTCGTTTCGCTTTCGACCGCCCCGGGCTGCCGGCGATCGCGCTCACCACCGACACATCGATCCTCACCGCGATCGGCAACGATTACGGTTACGAGAAGCTGTTCGCGCGTCAGATCCAGGCGCTCGGCCGCAGCGGCGATGTCTTCATCGCTTACTCCACCTCGGGGCGCTCGCCGAACATCCTGCTCGGTCTGCGCGAAGCGCGTGCCCGCGGGCTGCTGTGCATCGGCATGACCGGCGCGGGCGGCGCGGAAATGCAGGACTCGTGCGACATCCTGCTGCGTGTGCCCGCGACCGAGACCGCCGAAATCCAGCAGGGGCACGCGGTGCTCGGACACATCATCACCGGCCTGGTCGAAAGCGCGATTTTCGGTAAGCACGCGTGAAAGAAGCGGTCGTGCTCGCGGGCGGCTTCGGCACGCGTCTGCGCAGCGTGGTCAGCGATGTGCCCAAGCCGATGGCGATGGTGGCCGGGCGGCCGTTTCTGGAGTTGCTGCTTGCGAATCTGGCGCGCAACGGTTTCGAACGGATCGTGTTGTCGGTCGGCTATCTGGCCGAGACGATCAGAGCGCACTTCGGCGCCGAGTATCGCGGCATGGCGCTGGTATACGCGGTCGAATCTACGCCGCTGGGCACCGGCGGTGCGATCCGCGCTGCGCTGGCGTGCTGCGGTGCCGAACATGTCTATGTGTTCAACGGCGATACCTATCTGGGTCTGGATACTGCGGCTGCCGATGCGCTGTGGTCGCAGCGGCATTGCCCGGTGATCGTTGCGCTGCGTGTCGAAGATACCGCGCGTTACGGCAGACTTGAGGTCGATGCGGACGGACGCATCCTGCGCTTCCTGGAAAAGGACGCCAGCGGCGGGCCCGGCTTGATCAATGCAGGCTGTTACGTGCTGCCGACTGCAATCGCGCGCGAATTCCCCGAGGCGGAGCGCTTCTCTTTCGAGACGGACTACCTGCGCGAGGCGGTGGCGCGGCGGGAATTTCTCAGCCTGGCGACCGACGCGGAATTCATTGATATCGGCACGCCGGATGACTACGCGCGTGCCCAGACCCTGCTGAGCGCGACCGGCGCATGAACGGCGGGGGGCGGGCGCTCTTTCTCGACCGCGACGGCGTGATCAACCACGATACGGGCTATACCCATCGCTGGGAGGATTTCGTCTGCATCGACGGCATCTTCGACCTCGCCCGTGCCGCACGGGCGCGCGGCTACCGGCTGTTCGTGGTCACCAATCAGGCCGGTATCGGCCGGGGGCTGTACAGCGAAGCGCAGTTCCTCGCGCTGAGCGGCGCGATGGAGCAAGCATTCGCAGCCGAGGGGGCGCCGATCGACAAGGTCTATTTTGATCCGACCCATCCTGAGCATGGGATCGGCGCCTACCGTCGCGATTCGCCGATGCGCAAGCCCAATCCCGGCATGCTCTTTGCCGCTGCGGCCGAATATGGCGTGTCGTTGTCCGATAGCGTGATCGTCGGCGACAAACTCTCCGACATTCTTGCGGGCCAACGCGCCGGGCTGCGCACGACGCTGCTGTACCGGCCCGACGGCGCTCCGCCGCCCGGCGAAGCCGGCATCGAGGCGACGCCAACGGCGGTGATCGCGCGTTTGGCGGATGCGATCCCCTGGCTCCCGGGCTGACCTAGCGGACAGTTGTCGGTGTGCGACGATTTGCTGCGGCAAAAAAAAGCCGCCTCGCGAAGGAGGCGGCTTTTAACGAGAAACGTCTCGACCAAGGATCAGGGAATGATCGACCAAGCTGCGGCATAGCCGGCAAGGAAGGGCGTGTCGAAGGTGCCGTCACCGCGGCTGCGCCACAGATAGAGATAGCCACTGGACGCGTTGGCCCAGACGATATCGCCACGGCCATCGCCGTCCAAATCACCTGTGGTGGCGATGCGATAGGCGGTGCCGACGGTGAAGACACCGGTGGTGCCCACGGTCGCGCCGTTCATCCACCAGTACGCCATCTGTCCGGTGGTCGCGTTTTCCCAGACGATATCGGAACGACCGTCGCCGTTGATGTCCGGCGTGCCGACAATGCTCCATGTGGTGGTATAGCCGGCCACGAAGGGTGTATCGAAGGTGCCGTCGCCGCGGCTGCGCCAGAGGTACAGGTAGCCGGTCGAGGCATTCCCCCAGAGGATATCGCCACGGCCGTCGCCATCGAAGTCGCCGGTACCGACGATGCGATAGGCGGTGCCGACCGAGAAGATGCCGGTGCTGCTGACGGTCGCGCCGTTCATCAGCCAATACGCCATCTGGCCGGTGCCGGTGTTTTCCCAGATCAAGTCGTCGCGACCGTCGCCGTTGATATCGGCGGTCTTGGCGATGGCCCAACCTGCGCCGATGGCGCCAATGAACGGGGTATCGAAGGTGCCATCACCACGGCTGCGCCACAGATAGTGATAGTTGGTGGCGTTATCGCGCCAGATGATATCGGACCGGCCATCACCATCCAGATCGCCGGTACCGGCAATGCGGAAGGTCGGGCCGACAGAGAGCAGACCCGTGCTGACGGTCGTGGTGTTGTTCATCCACCAATAGGCCATCGATGAAGTGCTGCTGTTGAACCAGATCAAGTCGGAGGTGCCGTTTCCGTTCAAGTCGTTGCGGACCTTCCCGCCAAACGGAACCACCGGCGCGCGGAACTGCGCGACGAGCGGCATCGAAATGTTCAGGCTGCGCGCGTTGTCAGCGGCGGCAGTGCCGGTCGGGCGACCGGTATCGGCGTAATTGACGCTGGGGTTGCCGAAATAGTTGATCGAGAACTGGCTGCTGTTGGCCAAACGGTAGGCCATCACGGTGTAGAAACCGGTCGTGGTCGCCTCGCGGTAGCCGTACGAATAGGTGTGCATGCCGGTATCCGGCGGCGTGCCCGCATCTTCGATGTTGTGCTGCTGGCCCATGTTGTGGCCGAGCTCGTGGGCGAGGGTCTCTTCGCGGCAGAAGTAGGTCCGGCCGTCGGTTTCGTCCACGTCAGTGCCGTCGCTCACGATGGAATAACCGAACGGCGCGTCTGTGTTGTCGATGGCGAAACCGCCGCCGCCCAACAACCATGCAATGCCGCAGCCCTGATGCTGCGGGGCCTGGAACGGGCGGACCAGCGACACCAGGTCGGCGCCGTAGGTGTCGCGTGCCGTACGCAGTGGCACCAGTTCGGTCGGAATGGCCTGTGCGGTGCAGCCAGTGGTGGTGCAGGTGAAACCGGTGACGGCTTCCAGCGCGGTCTCGTTGCTGTTGGTGTCGGTATAGCTGACCTGCACGGTGCGCACCAGACGGATGCGAGGCGTGACCGAGCTGTTCACATAACCTTGGTTGGTGATCGCGACCAGGTTGGCGAGACGGGTGTTGGCGTTCGCGACGGTACCGTACTTGGTCACCAGACCATTGGTGAAGCCCAGTGCGACATCAATGGTATTCGCGGCGGAGGCTGCTTCGTCACTGCTTGCGGTATATGCCGCTGCAGCAACGAGCTTCTTGGCGCTGATCGCCGCGACCACACCTGATGGGATCAGCGTGTCGGACTCGTCGGTGTCGCGGCCGAGGTTGCCGTCGAGCATCTTGCTGGGGTCGCTTTCGACCAGCCACGAACGGCCTGCGGACATCGTCAGGCGAAGGGCTTCGGTGTCGCGCTGGGCGATGCGGCCGAACACAGCGCTCTCGCCGAACGTGATCACGGCATCGAGACCGTCCGCAGTCTTGCCGACCCAGGACCAGTTACCGTCGAGGCCTTCCTCATGGCGCAGGTAATCGATGTGCATCGTGCCGCCCGAGGGCGTCGGCAGTTCGATCGACTTGCCCGGCGCCGCTGCGTTCAGGGCATGTGCCTCGCTGAGCTGGATCGCGTAGTAGGTCTGGGCGCCGCGATGGGCCGGCTGCTGGGTCCGATCGTAGGCGAGCAGGGTGCCGCGATCGGGCATGGCGGCAACAGCGGCAACGCGCCCCGCCTGTAAACGCGACGGCTGGGTCAGCGAGGTGGCGGGCTTCAAATCGGCGCTGGTCTGCGCGACAGTCTGCGCGACCTCCGATTCGGATGAACAACCGCCGACGACGAGCGCCACGGTAAGAGTGAGGGCAAGCTTGCGCATAGGAGGATGGTCTCGACATCGTGCCCCGACTACGGAGCGTGAGTGGCTAGCATACGCCCAAGCACAGTAGCGCCGCATCCTGCAGTCGTGTCCTGGGAGCCCGGGCTTGAGAGGGAGGGCGCACCCGTAGCGATACCGGGTTCACACTTCACAACATCTTCAAAATTGGCGACCGATGTTGTCGGCCGATTCTAGCCCGGCTCTTCCAGACAACTCCAGTGCTCAGCGGCATATGATCGTCTTCAGCGGTTGCGACACGGCTGCGGTAAACCCTGGCGCCGGCGCGAAACCCGCGCCCGGGCTTTCCGGGGCCGGCTATCAGCGTCCCGGGATACGGCAGCAGCGCAGGCCCGCGCGCAGGTCAGCCGACGTCAGGCCCTTGTTCTTCGCGGAACAGATGCTGCCCGAAGACGAGACGATGGGCATGTCCCAGGACCCGGATTCGCAGTTCAGGCCGGCCGGGCCATATCCGGCCGGACAGGCTTGGGTGGCGACCAGATTCGCGGTGCCGCCTACGGGCACGCTGACCACGTTCAAGGTGACGTTGAGGCATTCGATCGGTGAGGAGCGTGGATTGTCGAAGTAGCCGACGATGTCCACCACGTAGTCTGCCTGGACCAGCGAGTAGATCGTGAAGTCGAACGAAGCTGCCGGACTCGGGATCTTGCTGATGATCGCGTTGTTGGCGATCTGGTCTGCTGCGAAGTTGAGGCTGGACGTGGCCGGACGCGTCGCACCGAACGGAAACACAGTGGCGTAACCCGCTTGCGCTGGACCAACCACTGTGACATTGAGTGCGACTGCGGATGGCGCCTCGGTATTCATGCCGCAATTGCTGGCGCTACCGCCCTGACCTCCGTAACTGATCTCGCCTGCAGCCGCAAAGCTGCGCGACGCATTCTCGCCGATGGGCCCGCTGACCGTGTTGCGGGTGTCGACGATGCGGCAGGGCGTGATCGGGGTGTAGACCAGATCCTGGGTGATGTCGCCGAGCGCGCGGGCAACGATTCTGGACTTCTGGGCCGAAGCGCCCGGCGGAAGGTTGGCCAGCGCGGCGATCACCCGGTCGTCGGAGAGCCGGTGGCCGATGCCGTTCAGCGCCGCCATCGCGCCCTCGAACGTCTCGCGCTGCAACGCAGCACGGATATTCGCGGGATCGCCCTTCGCGAACTGCGGAACCAGGCGCATCGCCCAGTCGTGCACATCGACATCGTAGATCGTATGGACGTATCCACCCCATTTGCGCACGAACTGGCGGGCGGCGCCGCCACGCTGGGCTGGCGTGGCCGGCGCTGCTGTAGCGGCGCTTGCAGCAACGGGACCGCCCGCATGGGCCGGGACGATGATGGCGAGCGAGAGCGCCGCGCTCATGAAAAACGTACGGATCGACATGTGAAACTTCCTTGAAATCGATGCGGTTGGGATGCGAGCCCGGATCAGACACGGGGAGATCAGGGTCAGGTCGAGATTAGCGGTTTTTCTTCGTTGCGGACCAGCGTGCTTTGCGCAGCACGCAGGTATGGTTCACACAACCGGATCGCACACTGACAGCGGCGCTCGCCCACGCGCAGCGGGCTGGCCCTGACCGAATGTGCAGCAGATCGGCCAGTACGGTACCGACTGGAATATGTCAGGTACCGGCGATGGCAAGGCGGACGTCGTTCTGCTCGGCAATGCCAAGCTCTACCTTGCTAGCTGGCGAATTGACGGTGCGGTCTATCGGGGCTCATCCGCCTCCGGTCTGGCATCGAACCGCGAGTTGTTCGCCACCGGTGATGTCGACGGCGACGGTATCGAGGATCCTGTGCTCAGCCGCGTCAGCGATCGCAATCCGTTCCTGTGGCGCAGCAACGGCACCGTCTTCACCGAGGGCGTGATCGGGCAGTACGGCGCCGAATGGGCCGTATTGAAGTAATCCGCATCCTGCAGCGATCGAAGAGCGGAGGCCGGCGACTAAAGTTGCCGGCCTCCGGCATTCCGTGGCACGGATCGTGCTGATGTTCGGATGGGTTTGTGCGTTGGCAGCCTGAGGCTTTGCGTGTGGGATGCCGTTCGGGCAGGCGCGGGGTTGGCAGGGACGATACGCATCGTGGCCCATTCCAGTGACCTTTCCCGTAACAATGTGTGCGGGCAACTTTCGGTCCGCGCTTTAATCTCGGAGATGAAGATGTCAACACGATTCCGTTATTCCGCCGGTATGCTGTCGCTTGCCCTCGTTGCAGTCGCGGCGACTGCGTCCGCGCAGCCTCCCGGCACCGCTGGCGCGCAACAGGGCCGTGCCACGGTCTCTGCGGGCACCGCCTCGCCGAAAGAGCGCGGCCAGCTGACCCGTCAGTTTGTGACCAAATGGGGCGCTTACGTGCAGCGTATCTATGGTGTGCCCGTGGGCACATGGGCGAAGCGCATGGTGCCTAATTTCGTCAATGCCGATGCCAGCAACTTCCGCAACGCGCTCAAGCGCGAGACGTTTGAAGGCGCAATGGCCGAGCTCAACGGCACCGGGCGTCGGCTCAGCGACAACCAGGCGATCGATCGTCTGGCCAAGGTCGCGCCGGGCGCTGGCGCCAATGGGGCCAGCAGCGTGGCCGCCAAGTTCGGCGACCTCAACAGGGACCTGGTCTATACCCCGGTCGCGCCCTGCCGCATCCTCGATACCCGCAATGTGGCCGCTGGCGCCATCGCGGCTAATTCGACCAGAAACTTCGTCGCGTTCGGCGTGTCCAGCTTCACCAGCCAGGGTGGTAGCGCGACCAACTGCGGGGTGAACCCCTTGGCCGCAACCGCTGTGGCGATCAACCTGACCGCGGTCACGCCGTCCGGCGCCGGTTACGCCACCGCGTATCCGTTCGGTACCGCCCAGCCGGTCGCCGCCAGCGTCAACTACACCGCCGGTGCCATCGTCAACAACGCGCTGATCGTGCAGACGCCAAATCCGATCTCTTCGTTCGACTTCACCGTCTACACCTTCGCCCAGTCGCACTACGTGGCGGACATCGTCGGCTACTTCGCGCCGCCGCTCGCTACGGAACTGCAGTGCGTGGAAACTGCCAATACCGATCTCAGCATCGCCGCCAATGGTGGTGTCGGAAATGCGGAAGCGCCGGCCTGCCCCACCGGCTACACCCAGACCGCGACCAACTGCGAGACGACCAGCTGGCTGATGCCGATCGTGTTCTTCCAGAGCGGCACGTGTTCGGCGCGTAATGGCGATTCAGTAGCCAAGACGCTCCGCGCATCTCGGACCTGCTGTCGCGTCCCCGGCCGCTGATTTTTTCCAGCGTTCCAACGAAAGGAGCCGGGGGAACCCGGCTCTTTTTTTGCACGCACGATTCCTTTCCACGATCCGGTACGGTTGCCGTTCTGCCCGAAGCGACGCTTGCAATCGTGCTATCTGCATGAGCCAACGCTGCTGCGATCGGCTGGACCGCTGGCCGTCCTTTCCGGCGATTCACGTTCTGCATGCGACGGAACCCTGTTCCCAATACGCCACTCGAGAACAACATGAAGCGCATATCCAGTCTCACCGCAGCGATCTTCGCCTTGATGGTCGCCTTCGTCGCGCCGTCCCTTCTGGCGGCTCCGAAGCTGCAACCCATCGTGGAAACTCCCGCCGGCCCGATGACGCCGGCCGAACGCGGCGCCATGACCCGGGCCTATGTGCTGAAGTGGGGCGCATACGTGCAGCAGGTCTACAAGGTGCCGGTCGGTGTGTGGGCCAAGCGCATGGTGCCGACGTTCGTGCACGCGGATGCGGATAATTTCCGCAACGCCCTCAAGCGCACGACCTACGAGGGGGCCTCGGCGACGCTGAGCGGTGCCGGCATGAAAGTCTCGGACGATCAGGTGATCGACACCATGGCGCGATCCAGCCTCGTGCCGGCCTCGGCGAAGATCGTTGCGAATGCTCTGGGCACCGCAGCGTCCGATCTGGTCTACACACCGATCACGCCGTGCCGGATATTGGATACGCGCGTCGCCGGCGGCCCGCTGGGCGGCGGCTTCAGCCGCGATTTCAACGCGGTGGTGGGCTCGGGCGGCAATTTCAGCAGCCAGGGCGGCAGCGCGACCGACTGCGGCGCCGTGGCGGCGGGGCAGGCGGCGGCGGTGATCAACCTCACCGCGGTGACGCCTTCGGGTGCGGGCTTCGCGACCGTATATCCCTACGGCGCAACGCGTCCGCTGGCCTCCAGCGTGAACTACACGGCGGGCGCGATCGTCAACAACACGGTGGTGGCCAAACTGCCGAATCCGCTGACCACCCGGGACTTCTCGATCTACACGTTCGCGACCTCCGATTTCGTTGCCGACATCGTCGGTTATTACTCCGCACCGCAGGCGACTGCGCTGGAATGCATCACGGTCAGCGGTACGGCGGCCACTGTGCCGGCCAACACTTACGGCTACGGATTCGGCGTGTCCTGTCCGGTCGGCTATGGGTCCACCAATGCGGGCTTTCAGGCGGCGCAGAAGGTGGTGATGGCGGACGGGTACATGGGCCCGACGTCGGGCAATTTCTTCGTCTACAACCTGGACGCCAATGCGCAGGTGGTAACGCCGTGGGTCCACTGCTGTCGCGTGCCCGGGCGCTGAGCGACTCGCTTTCGCCTATGCTGCATCGGCGGTGGCATGAACCCTTGGCCGACCAGCGCGATTTCCGCTATTCCGAATCACTGGAGTCGATATGAAAAAACATTTGGTTGTTCTGATCGTGGGCGCGACGTTGGCGTTCGGCATTTCACCGGCAGGCATCGCCGCACAAAAGCTGTCGACGGCAAGCGCCAACAGCCGACCGGCCACGCCGGCCGAGCGCGGCGCGATGGCCCGGGCCTACGTGCTGAAGTGGGGTGCGTACGTGCAGCAGGTCTACAAGGTGCCGGTCGGCGTCTGGGCCAAACGCATGGTGCCGACGTTCGCCGGCGCCGATGCCACCAACTTCCGGCGCGCCCTGCAGCGCAGCACCTATGAAGGCGCTTCGGCGGAGCTGAGCGGTGTCGGGATGAAGCTCTCGGACGACCAGGTCATCGACACGATGGCGCGGGCGAACCTGGTATCGCCGGTGTCGCGGACGCAGATCGTGGCGGCGTCGCTGGGCGCAGCCACGAACGATCTGGTGTACACGCCGATCACGCCCTGCCGGATCCTGGATACCCGGGTGGCGGGCGGTGCGATCGCCGGCAACTTCAGCCGCGATTTCAACGCGGTGGTGGGCTCGGGCGGCAATTTCAGCAGCCAGGGCGGCAGCGCGACCGACTGCGGCGGCGTGGCCGCGGGGCAGGCGGCGGCGGTGATCAACGTCACGGCGGTGACGCCGACAGGCGCGGGCTTCGCGACGGTGTATCCGTTCGGTAGCACGCGCCCGCTGGCGTCGAGCGTGAACTACACCGCGGGCGCCATCGTCAACAACACAGTGGTGACCAAGCTGCCGAATCCGCTGACCACCAAGGACTTTTCGATCTACACGTTCGCTACGTCCGATTTCGTGGCCGACATCGTCGGCTACTACGCGCCGCCGCAGGCGACCGCGCTTGACTGCGCGACGGTCTCCGGAACCCCGACCAATGTGAACGCCGGTGCCTATGCGTCGCTTCCCACGCTGTTCTGCGCGGCCAACTACACGCCCGTCGCCCTGTCCATTTCCGCGGGCGAGAATGTCGTGGTCGCGGACAGTTATACCGCTGGCAATGCCGGGCAGATCTTCGTCAGGAGCCTGAGCGCCAATGCCCAGAACGTGACCGCGAAACTCATGTGCTGCCGCGTGCCGGGGCGCTGACCGACCACGAAGACACAGACAGTAATTGAGCCGGGGCAACCCGGCTCCTTACATGGTGTCGGGGTACGGAGGACGTTTGCGATTCCGGCACCAGACCGGTTCCATCGCCCCGAAGAAAAACCTGACGATGCCGAAGACCCGAATGCCTGACCGATTTCGTCGGGATTCAACGTTTTAGGGGAGCTCGTAACTGAAACAGGGGAGACCGAGATGAAACAGCCATTGTGCTTGCTTGCGTTGAGTGTGTCCTTGGCGCTCGGCATCGCAACTCTGCCCGCGTCTGCCGCGAAGAAACTGGTCCCGACCGCGTCCAGCGCCGGGCCGGCGACGCCGGCCGAACGCGGCGCGATGGCACGGGCCTATGTGCTGAAGTGGGGCGCGTACGTTCAACAGGTCTACAAGGTGCCGGTGGGCGTCTGGGCCGAACGCATGGTCCCGACGTTCGTCGGCGCCGATGCCGACAACTTCCGGCGCGCGCTGCAGCGCAATACCTACGAGGGCGCTTCGGCCGAGTTGAGCGGCACGGGGTCGAAACTCTCGGACGAGCAGGTCATCGACACCATGGCGCGTGCCAGTCTCGCGCCACCGGCCGTGCGGCCACAGATCGTGGCGAGGGCGCTCGGCGCGGCGGCATCGGATCTGGTGTATACGCCGGTCACGCCATGCCGGATTCTGGACACGCGCGTCGCGGGCGGCGCGATCGCCGGCGATGCCAGCCGCGATTTCAATGCGGTGGTGGGCGCGGGCGGCAACTTCGGCAGCCAGGGCGGCAGCGCGACCGATTGCGGCGCGGTGGCGGCGGGACAGGCGGCGGTGGTGATCAATCTGACCGCGGTGACGCCCACCGCTGCGGGCTACGCGACGGCGTATCCGTTCGGGACGACACGGCCGCTGGCCTCGAGCGTGAATTACACTGCGGGCGCCATCGCCAACAATTCGGTCGTGGTGAAGCTGCCGACACCGCTGACCACCAAGGACTTTACCGTCTATACGTACGCCACCGCCGATTACGTCGCGGATATCGTCGGCTATTACGCACCGCCGCAGGCGACGGCTCCCGAGTGCGTCAATACCGCGACGGTGACCGGACAGGTGTCGAACAATGGAGGCGTTGCATCGGTTACTGTGCCCGACTGTCCTGCCGGCTACGCCAGGACCACGGTTTACTGCTCGGGCGGAAGCTCCGCCACTGTGGTTTTGAAGGCAATATCGCCCACCTCCTGTACGGTGAGAAACACTTTGAATAGCGTCTCAGGCACCAGTACGTTCAGCGGGTACGGGTACTGCTGCCGCATGCCCGGGCGCTGATCGCACTCTCCAGCCGAACGAAAAAGAGCCGGGAAAACCCGGCTCTTTTTTCTTGCGCCGCCACGGTTCGGCCTACAACGCCGCCTGCAACTCCGGCAGCAGCTTGAACAGATCGCCGACCAGGCCGATGTCCGCAATCTCGAAGATCGGCGCTTCGCCGTCCTTGTTGATCGCGACGATCGTGCCGGCATCCTTGATGCCGGTGAGGTGCTGGATCGCGCCGCTGATGCCAACCGCGACGTACAGTTCCGGGGCGATGATCTTACCGGTCTGGCCGACCTGCATTTCGTTCGGCACGTAGCCGGCGTCGACCGCCGCGCGCGAAGCACCGACACCGGCACCGAGTTTGTCGGCGAGGTCGTAGATGATCTTGAAGTTCTCGGCCGAGCCCACGCCACGGCCGCCGGAGACCACGCGACGCGCGCTCTGCAGGTCCGGGCGGTCCGACTTGCCGGCGGCGAGGCCGATGTAGCGGGTATGGGCCGGCAGCGCGGCATCGACCGACACCGCTTCGACGGCTGCGCTACCGCCACGGGCGGCTTCGGGCCACGACGCGGTGCGCACGGTGGCCACCACGGTGCGGTCGGCGGCGGCTTCGACACTGATGATCGCGTTGCCGGCGTAGATCGGGCGCTTGAAGGTATGGCTTCCGTCGACGGCCATGATGTCGGAGACCTGCGACACGCCCAGCAGCGCGGCGACGCAGGGCATCAGGTCCTTGCCGAAGGTGGTGCTGGGGCCGAAGACGTGGCTGTAGCCGGCGGCGATCTTCGCGATCTGCGGCGCCAATACCTGGGCGATGGCGTTGGCATTCGCGGCGTTGGCGACGGCCAGCACCTTCGATACGCCGGCGATCTGCGCGGCTTCGGCGGCGACGGCGGCCGGATCGGCAGCCAGCACGACGACATCGATGGATTCGGGATTCAGCGCCTTCGCGGCCGACACGCATTTGGCGGTGGACGCATTGAGCTTGCCGTCGAGATGTTCGGCAACGATCAGAACTTTGTTCATCACAGCAGCCCCTTCGCTTTGAGTGCAGCGACCAGTTCGGCTGCATCCTTCACCATCACGCCCTTGCTGCGCTTGGCCGGCGGAGCGTAGTGGGTGGTCTTGAGCGTGTCGCCGGATTCGACGCCGAGGTCGGCGAAGGCGATGGTCTCCAGCGGCTTGCTCTTTGCCTTCATGATATCCGGCAGCTTGATGAAGCGCGGTTCGTTCAAGCGCAGATCGGTGGTGATCACCGCTGGCAGATCGACTTCAAGGGTTTCCAGGCCGGCATCGACCTCGCGCACCACGGTAGCCTTGCCGTCGGCGATATCGAGCTTTCCGGCGAAGGTCGCCTGCGGGCGGCCCCACAGCGTGGCCAGCATCTGGCCGGTCTGGTTGGCGTCGTCGTCGATCGCCTGCTTGCCGAGGATGAACAGATCCGGCTGTTCTTTTTCGATCAGCTTCAGCAGCGCGCGTGCGGCGGTGAGCGGTTGCATGGCCGCATCGCTGACGATATGGATGGCGCGGTTCGCGCCCATCGCCAGCCCATTGCGCAGATGCGGCTGGGCATCGGTCGGGGCGATGGTGACGACCACGACCTCGGTGGCGATGCCCTTGTCGCGCAGGCGCAGGGCTTCTTCCAGCGCGATGTCATCGAAAGGATTGGGCGACAGCTTGACGCCATCGGTGACCACGCCGGAGCCGTCCGGCTTGACCTGGATGCGGACGTTGTAGTCCACCACGCGCTTGTAACCGACGAGAATCTTCATCGTACGGAATGTCCTGGGAGCGAAAGAAGGGCCTGACTATCGTTATGCATTGGCCAAGAACGCGAATTTTAGCGGTTTGAGGCGCCGGCCGCGACCTGATCGCGAAAAACGGCCGCTTCGGGTGTCCGGGCCGCGATGATCGTCATGACGATGCCCGGATCCGGCGAGTTCGACGCCAGTCGACACCGGCCTGCGGCCGTGGCGAGACCCGAATGCGGCTTTCTTCTGGTGTGCGGGGATGAGAGACTCTTGATTCCAGTATGGAGAGTCCGGATGTCCAGACCAATGCTGTCGCTGGTGTTCGCGGTTCTGGCGGTTATTTCCGCGCTGTGTGTATCCGTCGACGCCGATGCCAGGCCGAAGACCGAGCGGGGAGTCCTCACCTACAACATTGTTTTGAAATGGTCTGGGGTTGTCCAAAAGCGCTATCGCCAGGATATTCGCCATTGGGCCGCGCAGATGATTCCGGTCTTCCGCAAAGCTCCGATTGCGCAGCTGAGGGCGGCGGCATCGGCCCAGAGCTTCGAAGAAATGAATGATGCGCTCATCGGCAAGCCGACCAAATCGCCGCCGGTGATGTCGAGGGTTCTCGGCCAGATCGAAAAAGACTATCTATTCGCGCCCGTTCCGCCATGCCGGATCGCGGACACGCGTTTGGCGGGAGGCCCCATTCTCGCCGGCGAGACGCGCAATATCCTCGGGACGGCTGGCGATTTCGCGGGTCAGGGAGGGAGCGCGAGCAATTGCGGTCTGCCTGCCGACCCGGCGGCACTTATGATGAACGTAACCGTGGTGGATCCGCTCGCGCCGGGTTATCTCACGGCGTTCGTCACCAATCAGTCGCGCCCTCTGGCTTCCAGCCTGAACTATGCGACCGGACAGATCATCAACAATCAGATGATCGCCTGGATGATCAATCTTCAGGCGCCGGCGCGGAACACCACCTTCTCGCTGTATTCGTTTTCTACCACGCATGTGGTGATCGATGTCGTCGGTTATTTCAGCGAAGCGAAACTGACATATGCCCCGATCGACTGCATAGGATTTCCGTCCAATGCATCGATACCCGCGAATAGTGCGGGCACGACCGTATTCCTTGGCTGCCCGCTCAACTATGCGATCACCTCGATCGCATGCAACAGCGGCTACAATCCCGACGTGGACGTCATCGGCTCATCGATCGTTTCGCTGGGGGCGTGCCGGATACGGAACAATTCGAGCACGATCCAAGGCGTGGAACTGACGGCGCGTTGCTGTCGCCAAATCATCTATTGAGTCGAATGCCACTTACTCAAGCGCCGTATCCCGATTTTCGTCATTCCCGCGTAGGCGAGGTTTCCAACAGCCGTAGGCTGGTAATCCAGTGACTTCAGACTTTCTTGACCAAGCAATAGCGATGGATCCCCGCTTGATCAGCCTGTCGGCTGTCGAAAGCCGCGGGGATGACGCGGCTTAAGTAAGTGCCATTCTCTATCGAGTCTGTTGGCTGAGGATCAGATACGGCCGCCGATCAGATCGGCCGCGCGCTCCGCGATCATGATCGTCGGCGCGTTGGTGTTGCCGCCGATCAGGCAGGGCATGACCGAGGCGTCGATCACGCGCAGGCCCTCGACGCCATTGACCCGCAGCGAAGTGTCGACCACCGCGTCGGCATCGCTGCCCATGCGGCAGGTGCCGATCGGGTGGTAGACGCTTTCGGCCTTGGCACGGATGAATTCGACCAGTCCGGCGTCGTCCAGGTCGGTACGGGTCGGGAAGATCGGCGTACCGCGATACCGGTCGAAGGCCTTCTGGGCGAGGATCTCGCGTGAAATCTTCGCGCATTCGACCATCATTTTCAGATCGAAGCCCTCTGCATCGCCGAGGTAGTTGGCTTCGATCCGCGCCTTGTCGCCGGCGCGGTTGCTGGCCAGTGTCACCCGGCCGCGGCTGCGTGGGCGCAGGAAGCAGGCATGGAGAGTGTAGCCATCGCCTGGCAGACGGTTGCGGCCGTGGTCGTCCAGCATCGCCGGCACGAAGTGGAACTGGATGTCGGCGCGATCGTCGGGCGCAAGCGGCGAGCGCGCGAAACCGCCGGCTTCGGCGACGTTGCTGGTGCCCGGGCCCTGGTGGCCGCGCAGGTAATAGTCGAAAGCGATCTTGAGGTCGCCGACGCGGTCGTAGGTCACGCGCTCGGTCGAATGGAACAGGGTGCAGATATCGAGGTGATCCTGCAGGTTCTCGCCGACTCCGCTGCGGTCGGCGACCACATCGATGCCCTGCTTGCGCAGATCGTCGGCCGGGCCGATGCCCGACAGCATCAGCAACTGCGGCGAGTTGATCGCGCCACCGCTGAGAATGACTTCGCGCGCGGCCGGCTGGTGGTAGGCCTGACCGTTCATGACGTAGGTCACCCCGTTCGCACGCGTGCCCTCGAAGGTGATGCGGCTGACGGCGGCGCCGGTATGTACGGTGAGATTCGCGCGCTGACGGGCGGGGTTGAGGTAGGCGACCGCCGTCGAGCAACGCGCGCCGTCGCGCTGGGTGACCTGATAGAAGCCGACGCCGTTCTGCTCCGCGCCGTTGAAATCGCGATTGTGGGCCAGGCCGATCTGCTGTCCGGCCTCGATGAACACCTGCGACAGCGGGTTGGTGTAACGATGGTCGGACACGCCGAGCGGGCCGTCGGCGCCGTGGAAGGCATCGGCGCCGCGACCGTTGCCTTCGGATTTCTTGAAGTACGGCAGGACGCTGTCCCAATCCCAGCCGGTGGCCCCTTGGGCAGCCCAGCCGTTGTAGTCGCCGGCGACGCCGCGGATGTAGCACATCGCGTTGATCGAACTGGAACCGCCCAGCACCTTGCCGCGCGGCCACCACAGCGCGCGCTGGTTGAGATTCGGTTCGGCGGCGGTGTTGTAGTCCCAGTTCACGCCCTTCTGGTTCACCAGTTTGGCGAGTCCGGCGGGCATGTGGATGAAAGGGTGCCAATCGCGCGGGCCGGCTTCCAGCAGCAGAACCTTGACCGACGGATCCTCGCTCAACCGGTTCGCCAGTACGCAACCCGCCGAACCGGCGCCGATGATGATGTAGTCGAACACGCGCAGACCTTATGAAATCGTGTGCAGGCGACACTATGCCCGCAGCCTAGAGCAAATGCTCTGCGATATTCGGGGGCTGGGATCGCCCTGAGTGGCCGTCTGCAGCGACCTGTTCCGGGGCGGCCTGATAGAGTGTCGGTACCGCCCCGTGGTCGAGTTGAGTGCCTGATGTCGCAGCCGCCCGAAACGGACTCCGCGCAGGTGTCCGGTCCACCTGCCGATCCGCATTCGGGCGCGTTCGGGCGTCTCCGCCAGGAGCTGAGCGAGTCGCCGCCGCTATGGTGGGCGTTGCTGTATTTCTTCAGTCTGCTCTGCGGTTATTACGTGCTGCGCCCGGTGCGCGACGCGATGGGCGCATCGGGCGATGTCGCCGCCGTGTTCCCCGGCGCATGGATCGCATGGGCGCTGGCGCATGGTTTCGAGTTGAAGGATTTCATTCTGCAGGTGCTGTTCTCCTGCACTTTCGTATCGATGCTGGTGCTGCAGCCGGTCTACGGCGCGCTGGTGTCGCGGTATCCGCGGCGGGTATTCCTGCCGGGGCTGTATCTGCTTTTCATCCTTTGCCTGATCGGCTTCTGGTGGGTCTTCGACCGCAATGTCTCGGGTCGCGGCGCGCTGTTTTTCGTCTGGGTCGCGGTGTTCAATCTGTTCGCGGTCTCGGTGTTCTGGAGTTTCATGGCCGATGTCTTCGACAACGCCCATGCCAAACGCGTCTATGGTTATATCGGCGTCGGCGGCACCATCGGCGCGCTGCTCGGCCCGATCATCACGCGACAACTGGTGGACCGTATCGGCGTTGGCAGCCTGTTGCTGGTATCGGCCGGCTTTCTGGTCGTCTGTCTGTTCTGCATCATGCGTTTGCGGCCGTGGGCGCGACGCCGCGAGCAGCGCGACGGCCTGGCGACGGGCGAGGCGATGGGCGGGTCGATGTGGGCCGGCTTCCGGTTGGTCGCGAAGGACCCGATGCTGCGTGGTTTGGCCCTGCTGATGTTCTTCGGCGTGGGTGTCGGCACGCTGCTCTACAACGAGCAGGCGGCGATCGTGAAGCAGTTCTATCCCACGGCGGAAGCGGCGACCAAGTATTACGCGCGGATCGATTTCGCGATCAACCTGTCGACGATCCTGATCCAGATGTTCATGACCCGCTGGTTGCTGCGACGCCATGGCGTTGCACCCGCATTGATGATCCCCGCGATCGGTATCACGCTGGGTTATTGCGTGCTGGCGATGTCGCCGCTGCCGTTGCTGGTGGCGGTGGTGCAGGTGGCGACACGCTCGGGCGAGTTCTCGCTCAGCAAGCCAGCGCGCGAGACTCTGTACACCCGGGTCGATCGCGAAACGCGCTACAAGGCCAAGGCATTCATCGACACCGCGATCTACCGTGGCGGCGATGTCAGCTACGTCTGGCTGCACAAGTGGCTGGCCACATTCGGTAGCCGCATGGTGTTCGCGGCCGGCATCGCCATCGCCATCGGCATGAGCATCAGCGCCTGGCAGGTGATCCGGGCGCAACGCCGTTTGCCGCAATGACCGTTTTTCTCAACAGGAGTATTTCCCATGTCGATGATCGCCGTTGCCCTGATCGTGCTGGTCGCGTTGCTGCACATCTATTTCCTCGTCCTCGAAATGTTCCTGTGGACGAAGCCGTTGGGGATGAAAGTGTTCCGCAATTCGCCCGAGAAAGCCGAGATCACCAGGGTGCTCGCCGCGAATCAGGGGTTGTACAACGGCTTCCTCGCCGCCGGTCTGCTCTGGTCTGCGGTTGCAGGCAAGCAGGATGTCGCGCTGTTCTTCCTAGGCTGCGTGGTGGTCGCGGCGCTCTACGGCGCTTACAGCGTCAGCAAGCGGATTTTCTATGTGCAGGGCGTGCCGGCGTTGGCGGCGATCGCAGCGGTGGTGTTCACGCATTAGGGCCGGGCTTGCGTCGCGATCAGCGCACTACAGGAAGTGCGAACAGGACGGCGCCCAGCGCGAACAGCACCGACAACGCATGCACCAACGGATGGTTCATGCGCAGGAACACGAACTGCTGGATCAGACGTACGGCCCAGAACCCGGACATGCCCAGCATGACGGCACGGCCGAGCGCGGTCTGGATCAGCGGATCGGGAAAAAGCAGGCACAGACCACCGACGCACAGGAACACCCAGATCAGCTGGATATTGGCGATCTGCAGGATCGCGCGGTTGGCGGAGGTCGTCGATGCCAGCGTTTTCGGCCAGCGGAACAACGTCCAGAACGCGACGTGGAACGCCGCGAAGCCGAAGCTGTGCAATCCGCAGAGCATCAGGATCGAATGGTTCGTCATGCCGGCACCCCTGACGGATCAGGCGGGTCGCTTCGGCGACAGCCACATCGAAATCGTGGCGCGGAAAACGGTGTCGCCTTTGGGGTCGGTGACGGCCACCTCCACCGGCAGGGCGTAGCCTTCGGTGGATTCGACCACCGGGATCGACAGCGTCGCCACTGCGCGCATCGTGCCGACCGCTTTCTTCAGATACTCGACGCTCATGCCCTTCGGGATCCAGCGCATCGAATCGGGCAGCGACACTTCGGTCACCATGCCGCCGGCGAGTTCGGCCATGTTGCACAGCGCAATCGCATGGACGGTACCGAGGTGGTTGGTGACCTTGCGGCGGTGGCGCAGGGTCACTTCGCAGCGGTTTGGTTCAAGCGTTTCGATGCGCGGCGAAATGCTGGCGAAGTAGGGCGCCTTGAAACAGATCGCGCGCGTGAAGAGCCAGCCACCGGCAGGCAAGCGCAGCATGCGGCGATAGAGTGCGAGCGTCTTGTTGGCCATCGTGTAGGTTCCGGATACGCGAACGGCGGGAAAACCCGCCGTTCGCGATGTTGCATGGTGATCTGCGATGGGTTCAGGCGGCGGCGCGGTGACTGCCGGCGATCGGCTCTTCGACATAACCGGCCGAACGCAGCTCCCACGGTTCGAAGTCGTCGACCATGATGGTGTCCAGCGTCATCTCGCGCAGTTCTTCCAGCTGCTTGCGCTCATCGGCGGTGATCCAGCCTTCGCGCACGCCTTCGCTCAGCTGATCGGTGAATTCCAGCGCTTCGATATCGCTGTTCTTCAGCGCTTTGAGGAATTTCCGTTCGACCGGCTCTGCCAGGATCATTTTCGCCAGATAGCTGTTCACGCGGCCGGCCGGGTTGTTGTCGCAGGCTTCCAGGAACAGGCCATCGGCGAGGCGGTCGCGCGCTTCGCACGGCGTCATCAACAGCGCGGCGGCGCGGTGGCCCAAGCGGTCGCTCGGGGCTTCGGCGCGACGGCCCCAAGGGAAGATCACCGCCCACAGCAGCCAGCCGATCGGACGGATCGGGAAATTGCGCAGTGCGCCGGACAGCGCAAGTTCGATCTTGTGGATCGAGTCGTGGAAGGCCCAGGCGAGGAACGGGTGATCGGCGAGCGGGCGCCCCTGATCCTCGTAACGCTTCAGCATCGCGCTGGCGATGTACAGGTGGCTGAGCACATCGCCGAGACGACCCGACAGCGATTCCTTGAACTTGAGCTTGCCGCCGAGCAGCAGCATCGAGGTGTCGGCCATCACCGCCAGCGCGGCCGAGTAGCGGTTGAGCTTGCGATAGCAGCGACGTGTGTACTCGCCGCCGGGCGTGGTGCCGATACGCGAGCCGGTGAAGCCGAACCACCACGCGCGCACCGCATTGGAGATGGCGTAGCTGATATGGCCGAACAGGCTGCGGTCGAATTCGGTCAGGCGCTGCTTCGGATCTTCCAACTGCGCGGCCTTCATCTCCTTCATCACCCACGGATGGCAAAGGATCGCGCCCTGACCGAAGATCATCAGGCTGCGGGTCATGATATTGGCGCCTTCGACCGTGATCGCGATCGGCGCGGCCTGCCAGGCGCGGCCGGCGTAGTTGCGCGGGCCGAGGATGATGCCCTTGCCGCCATGGATATCCATGACATCGCGCGAAACCTCGCGACCCATTTCGGTGCAGTGATATTTGGAGATGGTCGACGGCACCGCCGGATTTTCGCCGCGAGCGACTGCAGCTGCAGTGGCTTCCGACAGCGCGCTGATGGCGTAGGCCTTGCCGGCGATGCGCGCGAGTGCTTCCTCGACGCCCTCGAAGCGGCCGACCGACAGACCGAACTGCTTGCGGATACGTGCATACGCACCGGTGACGATCGCGCCCATCTTTGCGCCGCCGCTGGCGGTGGAGGGCAGGGTGATCGAACGCCCGATCGACAGGCATTCCATCAGCATCCGCCAGCCCTGGCCGGCGAATTCTTCGCCACCGATGAGTTGGCTCATCGGCACGAACAGGTCCTTGCCGCGGATCGGTCCGTTCTGGAACGGCGAATTCAGCGGGAAATGGCGGCGGCCGATATCGAGGCCGGCGGTATCTCGCGGTACCAGCGCCAGTGAAATGCCGATGTCCTTCTTGTCGCCGAGCAGGCCGTCGGGGTCGTACATGCGGAAGGCGACACCGATGATCGTCGCGACCGGTGCCAGTGTGATGTAACGCTTGTTGAGCGTGAGCTTGATACCGACGACCTTGGCGCCGTTCCACTCGCCCTCGCAGACGATGCCGTAGTCTGGAATGGAGGTGGCGTCCGAACCGGCGAACGGGCCGGTCAGTGCGAAGCACGGCACTTCACGGCCATCGGCGAGGCGCGGCAGGTAATAGCGCTTCTGCTCATCGGTGCCGTAGTGCATCAGCAGTTCGGCCGGGCCGAGCGAGTTCGGCACGCCGACGGTCGAGCTGAGCACGGTCGACGAAGGCGCCAGCTTCTGGATGACCTTGTGATTCATCAGCGCCGAGAAGCCGAGGCCGCCGTATTCCTTCGGAATGTTCAGGCCGAAGAATTTGTGCTGTTTGATGTAATCCCACAACTGCGGCGGCAGATCGGCGCGGACATGGGTGATGTCCCAGTCGTTGGTCATCCGGCACAGGTCTTCGCAGGGGCCGTCGAGGAAGGCCTGCTCTTCGGCGGTCAGCATGGGCTTTGGCAGCGAGAGCAGTTGGTTCCAGTCCGGCTTGCCGGAGAACAGTTCGCCCTCGAACCCGACCGTGCCCGACTCCAGCGCAGTGCGCTCGGTGTCCGACAGCGGCGGCAGCAGCTTGGTATAGAACTTGAGCAGCGGTGCGGTGATCAGATTTTTGCGCAGCGCCGGGATCAGCAGCGGCACAGCGACCAGCAGCAATAAGGCGGTGGCGACCAGCACCGAGGTCTGCTGTGCGCCGAGCAGCCAGCAGCCGACGAGGAGAGTGGCGGTGATCGCTGCCCAGACCGCCAGCCGCAGGCGGTGGTAGGCGGCGAATGCGCTGCCCAGCAGGAGAGCAAGGAAAGGAGCGAGATAGTGGATGGCGATGCTCATGGTGCGCTCCGGCGAGCCGAGGGCTCGGCGTGGGGTGTGTTGTGCCTGGCGGAAGCGACCGGGCGGTCGCTCCATACGCCCAAGTATGGATAGGCGGATCGGCGGATGTCAATGTGCCGGAAAGTGCCCGAAAGCCGGAATGAAATCGTAGTCACACGATACTGTCCCGAACCGTTTCGTATGGTTAAACTGGCGGTATGACCGATGTCGCCGCGAAAACCGAACGCAACGGCCGCCTGAGCGCCGATGACTGGGCGCAGGCCGCCCTCGACCTGATCGCCGAGCAGGGCGTGGCCTCGGTGGCGGTCGAACCGCTGGCCCGGCGCCTGGGCGTGACCAAAGGCAGTTTCTACTGGCACTTTCCGTCGCGCGACGCCCTGTTGGCGGCGGCGCTGGAGCGCTGGGAGTCGGTCGAACAGGAAACCGTGTTCGGCACGCTCGAAGCCGTCAGCGATCCGAGACAGCGCCTGCGCGCGTTGTTCCAGGTCGTCGCGCACGAAGTGAAATCGCACAAGATCTACAGCGAGTTGTTGAAGGCGCTGGATCATCCCGCAGTGGGGCCGGTGATCGGTCGCGTTTCGCAGCGTCGCCTCGATTATCTTGCCGCCTCATTTCGTCAGACCGGATTGATGCGCACCGATGCCCAGCATCGGGCGCGCCTGGCCTATGCCGCGTACGTCGGCTTCCTGCAGCTCAGCCTGCAGTTGCATCAGCCACGTCTTGCGCATGACGAGTTCGAAGCCTACGTCGAGCACGTCATGGACACCCTGATTCCTCCAGTTCTCCATAAAGCCTGAGTCGACGCATGAATGCCATCGCCGCGCCCCAATACCCGCCGACTCGTCTCGACGCATTGCAACGCTGGGTGGAGGAGGTTGCGCGGCTGACACGCCCCGACGCGATCCACTGGTGCGATGGCAGCGACGCCGAAAACGCCGTTCTGATCGCGAAAATGCAGATCGACGGCACGCTGATCAGGCTCAACGCGAAAACCAATCCGGACAGTTGGCTGCACCGCTCGCACCCGGACGATGTCGCCCGTGTCGAGCACCTCACCTTCGTCTGCACCTCGCGGGCCGACGACGCAGGCCCGAACAATCACTGGCTGGCGCCGGACGAAGGCCATGCTTCGATGGACGCACTGTTCGACGGCTGCATGAAAGGCCGGACGATGTACGTGATTCCGTACTGCATGGGCCCGATCGATTCGCCGCTGTCCCGTTGCGGCGTGGAAATCACCGACTCGCCGTACGTGGTCGCGAACATGCGCATCATGACCCGCATGGGCGCCGCGGCGCTGGCCCGCATCGAGCGTGAGGGACTCACGGGCGGCGCTTTCGTCAGGGGCCTGCATTCGATTGGCGAACTCGATCCCAACCGTCGTTTCATCATGCATTTTCCGGAAGAACTGACGATCAAATCGTTCGGTTCGGGCTACGGCGGCAACGCGCTGCTGGGCAAGAAGTGCCACGCGCTGCGCATCGCCTCGTACCAGGCGCGCAGCGAAGGCTGGCTGGCGGAGCACATGCTGATCCTTGGCGTGGAAAACCCGCAGGGCGAGACCCACTACATCGCCGCGGCTTTCCCGTCGGCCTGCGGCAAGACCAATCTCGCCATGCTGATTCCGCCGGAGGGCTACCGCAAGGACGGATGGAAGGTCACCACCATCGGCGACGACATCTGCTGGATGCGCCCCGGTGCCGACGGCCGTCTGTACGCGATCAATCCGGAAGCCGGTTTCTTCGGGGTTGCGCCGGGCACGTCGAGCGCCTCCAACCCGAACGCGCTGGCGACGATCCAACACCACACCATCTTCACCAACGTTGCGCTGACGGCGGATGGCCAGCCGTGGTGGGAAGGTCTGGACGGCGGCGTACCTGTCGTCGATTGGCGTGGTCGTGACTACGATTGCAACGATCCGGGGCGCGGCCCGGCCGCGCATCCGAACTCGCGCTTCACGGTCAGCGCGAAACAGTGCCCGTCGTATTCGCCCAAAGCCGAGGATGCGCAGGGCGTGCCGATCAGTGCGATCGTGTTCGGCGGTCGCCGCGCCTCACTGGTGCCGCTGGTGTTCGAGGCCCGCGACTGGACCCACGGCGTGCTGGTGGGTGCGGCGATGGGCTCGGAAACCACCGCCGCCGCCACCGGCGCGGTCGGCGTGATGCGCCGCGACCCGATGGCGATGAAACCGTTCTGTGGCTACAACTTCGCCGATTATTTCGGCCACTGGCTGTCGTTCGATCAGGCCGGTGCGAGGCTGCCGAGGATTTTCCACGTCAACTGGTTCCGCAAGGGCGATGACGGCAAATTCCTGTGGCCGGGTTTCGGCGACAATCTTCGTGTGATCGAGTGGATGATCGACCGGGTGAAGGGTGAAGCGGGTGCGGTGGAGACACCGATCGGCGCGCTGCCGCGAATCGAAGACCTCACGCTCGACGGCATCGCGCTGGGCGACGAGGCGCGGGACAAACTGTTCGGCTTCGATCGCGCCGGTTGGCAGGCCGAATTCGCCAGCATCGGCGAGTTCCTCGACGAATACGGCCCGCGCATGCCGGCGGCGTTGAAGGCCGAGCAGGTGCGCATCCTCGGTGAGCTTGGCGGCTGACGATCGCGTGCGCGGCCCGGTCGTCGTCGAATGCGCGGCGGCCGGGGCTTTCCCCTAAAATCGCACGATGTCGAATCCCACGATGTCGAACAAGCAGCAGGCGCTCTGGCAGCAGGGGCAGCGTCATACCCAACAACAGCAGTGGCGCCAGGCGGCAGCTTCCTATGAGGCCATCGTCGAGCACGACCGCAATTTCCTGCCGGCGTGGTTGGAACTGTCCAGCGCCAAGGAAAAGCTGGACGCCTATCGCGACTCGTTTCAAGCCGTGCTCGCCGCAGCGAAAGTCGATGGTGTACCGCCGATGGCGGGACTCGCGGTGGCGCGGCGTCTGCGCCGGTTCGAGGCGCTGCCCGAGTTGCAGGCGTACATCGAACGCACCGGACTGGCCGGAAAGCTCTCGCCAGAGAAGCTGATCGATCTCGCCTCGTTCTTCGCCAGCGCCGGCGATCACGAGAAGACCCTGGTCTGGATCGAGCACGTGTTGACGTCGCGGCCGGACCTCGCCGAGGCGCACAACATGCATGGGCTGGTGTTGATGTTCGCGGGTCGTCCGGAAGAATCCATTGCGGCCTTCGAGCGTGCGCTGAAGATCCGTCCGACATTCGCGACGGTGTATTCGGTGCTGTCGCGGGTGGCCAAGAACACTCCGGAACGCAATCGTGTCGATGTGCTGCGCAAAATGCTGGCCCAACCGAGCCTCACGGCCAAGGACGAGGGGCACCTCGGTTACGCCCTGCACAACGAATTGCACGATCTGGGCGACTACGAAGGCGCGTGGCAAGCATTGACGCGTGCCAGCCGCGCCCGCAGGATCGAGCAGCCTTACGATCATGCTCAGACCATGGCGGTCTTCGACGTGCTGCGTTCGGCCTTCGACACCGAATTTTCGCGCGGCGAGCCGGTTGAAGATCCGATGACCCCGATCTTCATCGTCGGCATGCATCGAAGCGGGACCACGTTGCTCGAGCGCATCCTGTCGGGCCATCCCGATGTCGCCGACGCTGGCGAGACCTACGCCTTTTCGGCGCAGTTGCGTTATGCCGCTGATCACTTCTGCCGTGGCATCGCGGATCGGACGCTCGTCGAGCGCGCGCGCGGTTTCGATTACCCGGCGATCGGCCGTGGCTTCCTCGATGCCATGCGCACCCGTGGGCGCGGGCGTGCGTTCGTCACCGAGAAGCAGAATCCGAACTTCATCCTGCTCGGCCCGATCGCCAAGGCGCTGCCGCAGGCGCGGCTGTTGCATATGCGCCGCGACCCTGCGGACACCTGTTTCTCGAATCTGCGTACCTTGTTCACCAACGAAGCGGCGTATTCGTACGATCAGATCGAGATGGCCGACTACTACAAGGCCTATCGCGATCTGATGGACCATTGGCGCGAAACGCTGCCGGGGCGGGTCTTCGATATCGACTACGACGCCATGGTGTCCGGGCCCGAGACGCAGGCGCGACGGATCGCGGCCCACTGCGGCTTCGATTTTCGACCGGACATGCTGGAGGTCGGGCGCGGCAGCGGCATGGTCGCCACGGCCAGTTCAAACCAGGTCAGACAGGGCATCCTCACCAACCGTGGCGGCCTGTGGCGCGCCTACGAGCGTCACCTTGGGCCGATGCTCGACAGGCTTGCGACGCACGGTCTGGTCTGATACCGGGGACGGGCGGCTTGCCCGGGACTTCGTACCCGAAATTTGACGCCAGCGGTGTCGGTTGCGCGGCCCCTGGGCTATGGTGCGGCTGTCCGCATTTCCGGGAGTCCTGTGCATGAGCATCAATGTGTTTCCCGCCTTCGCTGTGCCTATGGCGGAGACTTTCCACCCAGAGCCGACTGCGCTGAACGCGGCGCTGATCCGCCTGATATTGGCGCTGGAAGCGCAGGGCGCCGGTTACCGCAACCCCGATCCGGTGGTACACCAGCCGCAAGGGCTGTTCGAAAGCGAGTTCGAATTCTTCGCCCGCGACGAGGCCTGCGTGCAGGCCCTGCGCGTGTGGGTGTGGAGCACGCTCGGCGATTTCCTGCGCGACATCAATTCCTCGCTTGCCGCGGGAACGAAGGGGCTGCAGATCGCCAGCCATACCTGGTTCCATGTCACCCGCGACGGCGGCTATTTCGGCTATCACAACCACCCGATGGCCAGCTGGTCGGGCGTGTACTGCGTCGCCGACGGCGACCCGTCGCCGGACTTTTCCAACAACGGTTGCCTGGTGTTTCCGCACCCGCAGGTGGCGACCAGCGTGTTCCTCGATGCCGCCAACGCCACCCTGCGCTGGCCCTTCAGCCACGGCAACTTCGTGCTCAACCTCAAGCCCGGACAGCTGGTGCTGTTTCCTTCCTGGTTGGGCCACTACGTCACCCCGTTCCACGGCAGTGGCCAGCGGATCACTGTCGCGTTCAACGCCTGGTTCAGCCGCGGCGACTGAGCCGACACGGGACGGAGCAGGCCGTCCCCCACTCGCGATCCGGCGTATCGGGGGGCAAGCCAGCGGACAAGCCATCGCACAAAAACGGCGTATAAAAGAACGGCCCCCTTTCGGGGGCCGTTCTGTTTGACGCTGAACCGGAAGCGATCAGAACTTCTGGTTGTACTGCAGGTAGAAGAAACCGCCGCCCGGAAGATCGTACGCGCCGTCGAACGAATGCGCGAACGAATTGCGGGTGATCGGCGGTTCTCTGCCGAAGAGGTTGCGAGCGCCCACCAGGACCTTGCCGTTCCACGGGGTTTTCCAGCCGACCTGCACATCATGATAGATGCGCGAGCCGATGCGGTTTTCAGATCTCAGGAAATTGCCGTTGGAATCGAAGACGTCGTGGTTGCAGAGCTCCTGCTGGGAGATGCCGTACTCGAAGTAGCCGCCGCCGTCGCAGGCTTCGTCCATCGCCGAGTAGTAGCGGATCGCCCAGTTGGCATCCCAGTCGCCCTTCTGCCACGAGGTGGTGATGTTCGAGCGCAGACGCCACTGCGGGTCGCCGTTGTACTCGCCAACGTTGCCGAACAGCGTCTTGTCGGGGTCGATCGAGACGTTGTAGGTGTTGTCCCACTGGAACGCAAACTTGCCCCAGGCGGTTTCCGGCATGGCGTAGGTGAGCTGGAAGTCGTAGCCTTCCACTTCGCCCTGATCCAGGTTGAAGTTGGTCTGGCGCAGATCCAGGATGTTGCCGACCGCATCGCGGACTACCAGATCGCCGCAAATCGGAACGACCCGGGGGTCGCCGTCAGCGCGGTAACAGTCGTTGAGAATCGACTGTGCGCCACGGAAGGCGATCACATCTTCCAGCTTGATTTTGAACCAGTCCAGGGTCATGTTCAGGCCCGGGGCCCAGCCCGGGCTGTACACCACGCCCAGACTGCGGGTCTTGCCGAATTCCGGCTGCAGGCTCTTGTTGCCGCCGGTGAGCGAACGGATCTGCGCGTTGGCCTGTACAACACCGCCACGGAACGGAGTGGCCGGATCGAAGTCGTCGTCAGGGACGCCATCACCGGTGCAAATCAATTGTTCCGCTCGGGTCAGGTTGGGGAAGTTGAGGGTGTTGCAAGGGTCGGCCGCCGACGGGAAGCTTTCACCACCGCCTTGGTAGAGATCGATCACGTCCGGTGCGCGGAACGACTCGGAGTAGGTGCCGCGGAACATCAGGTCGTCGAACACCTGCCACTTCAGGCCGATCTTCTTCGAGGTGTCGCCGCCCAGGTCGGGGCTGACCTTGGCGCCGGCCACCAAGCCGCTGGTCTGGTAGTCGGACTTGCGGGCCGCCACGTTCAGCTCGAGCAGCTTGGCGCCCGGGATGTCGGCCAGAATCGGCACGTTCAACTCGGCGTAGATTTCGTCGACGTTGACGTTGCCTTCGGTCGGCTCGGAGAAGTTGTTCGACGAACCACCGCCTGCTACCAGCGCATCGGGCGAGCTGACGTAGCCGGTGCGGCGATGTTCCAGACCCACGGCGAAGCCCAGCGGGCCGGCCGGCAGATCGACGATCGAACCGGACAGATTGGCGAAGTAATCCTTCGTCGTCATCTGCTCGGACTGGTTCAGCGTATAGCTGACGTAGCGGTTCATCGCATCGTATTCGGCCTGCGAGATCACGCCAGCCGCCAGGCCGAGGTCCGCGCCGCCGAAGATGTTGTAAGGCACGCAACCGGCGATGACGTTGCCGGGCGTACCGCAGTGCAGACCGGTGGCATCACGGAACGAATCGCCGACGGCTTGACGCAGGTTGAACAGATTGACGTAGTTCTGGCCGCGGACGGTGAAGCGCGCGTCCAGCCACGAGTAGCCGACATCCCAGTACATATCGCGGCCGCCGAGGTCGAACGAGCCGTCGAGCGACAGCGTGATCGCAGTGTTGTCGTTGTTGTAGTACGGCTTGCGCGGGCCGATCGCGATTGAGCGGAAGTTCGCGCTGCGCAGGTTCTGGGCGAACGGATTGAAGACGTTGCCGGCGGTCGGCGCGAACGCCCACTGCGGGCCGCTCGTGCCGTCGACGCTCATGGTCAGCGGCACTTCGGCCAACTGCTGGTTCGAGTTGCGCTGGACGTAGACCGCCTGCGCGTTGGCATTGATGCGGTCGGTCAGGCGCAGGCTGCCCTGGCCGTAGACGTTGATGCGTTCGATCGGCTGGAGCAGATAGTTGACCGGCGCGAAGTTGTAGCGGTCGGAGTTGCCCGAACCGTCGAAGGTGTAGCTGATGAACGGACGGAAGTCGGAGGCCTGACGGCCGTCTTCGCCCGGACGCAGCGTGTTGCCGGTACGGGAAATGCCGGTGCCGGGGCCAGTGCCGGGGCCATTGCTAACCGCAGTACAGTTGCGGAAACCGGTCAATGGATTGGTGGTGTACGCAGTGGCACAACGGACGAAGTTGCCACGTGCATTGCTGCCAGAACCATCAATACCGCCGGAGGCCAGATTGCCGCTGCCGAAGACCGGCACGGACGAGATCTCGCGGTCGCCCGCATAGACCGGATCCTGCTCGGTGTAGCTGAGGCTCATCACGGCATTCCAACGGTCGCTGTTCGAACCGATGGTGAAGTCGTAGGCCTGCTGGAAGCCGTCGCCCTTGCTGTAGCTGCCGAGGTAGAGGTTGGCTTCGGCGCCGTCGAAGTTCTTGCGGGTGATGACGTTGATCACGCCCGCGATGGCGTCGGAACCGTAGATGGCCGAAGCGCCGTCCTTCAGCACTTCGATGCGCTCGACAACCGCGATCGGAATCGAGTTGAGGTCGACGAGGGCATTGTTGGTGATGCCGGCGGTGACCCAACGGCGACCGTTGACCAGTACCAGGGTGCGGGTTTCGCCGAGGCCACGCAGCGAGATGTTCTGGGTGCCGTCGCCGCCGTTGGTGCTGGTGGTGACGTTGCGCAACGCGCCGCCGTCGCTGGCGGTGATGTTGAACAGGATATCGCCGATCGAAGTCAGGCCGGTCGCTTCGATGGCGGCGCGGTCGATGGACAGGACCGGCGAGGTGCCTTCGACTTCGGCGCTGCGCGGAATGCGCGAACCGGTGACGACGACGGTGTCGAGTTCGTCATCCGAGGGCTTGTCTTGGGCAAATGCAACGCCCGTGCCCGCGAGGGCGGTGGTGCTCAGGAGCGCGAAGGAAATCGCGTCGCGGAGTTTGTTGGTCTTCAAAGTCATCTCTCTCTCCAAGTGAGTCTTGGGGTTTCCCATGGGAACCCGCCCGCTGCCGTCAAGAAAGACGCCAATGCAGGTCAGGCCGGGGCCGATAGTAGCCCCACTCGGAGAAAAATTAAAGTGTCGTTAACACGCGGCCGGAAACTCGGCAAATCACGAGGGAAACCGGAGGCTTAGAGATCCTGCTCGTAGCGGACGTAGGGCACGGCGCCCTCGTCTTCGCCCTGGACTGCGTTCGGGGCGAAGGGGTTCTTGCCCCGGGTGACCAGGTTGTCGGCACCGACCGTGAGCTGGCCGCTCCAAGGGGTGCGCCAGCTCAGGCCCAGGCCCAGGCTGCTCCACTGGTCGCGGCCGGGAGTGTCGACGACTTCGCCGATGACATTGACGCCGAAGGCGCCGACGCCACCGCCGACATTGAGCTGTCGGGAAGTCCAGCGGTCGCTGAAGCCGGGAATTTCCGACGGCGTCTGCAGGCGGGCCTTGGCGACCGTGCCGGCGATCGAGACGTAACCTTCTCGCGGCAATGCTTTCTGGCTGAAGATGGTCAGATCGTTGACGTCTACCCGGCCGTTACCGCCGGAGCTCGGGGCCAGCCAGGCCGGCATGGTGGTGCGGGTGCTGCCGGCGCCGACACCGATCTGGGTGCCATTGCGCTGGAAGAGCGCGGCAGCGCCGGTGCGGCGGCTCGATGGGAACGAAGCGAGGACGCAGTTATCGGCGAGATTGTTCAGTGCGCTGGTCAGGCCCTGCTTGCGATCGCACAGCAGACCCAGTGAATCACCGGCGCCGAGTCCGAACGTGGAGTCGAGATGACGGACACCGAAGCGCGCGAGGGTGCGGGATTTTGCGTTGTCTGCGGGTTCGAGGACCACTACACCCTCGAATTGCCCGCTGGATTTGTTCCAGATCGGCAGTTCGACGCGATCACGGCCCACCGTCTTGGATTGCGCATGCGCCGAGGTTGCCGCGCCTAGGGCGAGCAACATCAGGAGCGGCAATGTACGGAGGCTGGGGCGCATGGTGTGCTTCAGACCGCGCAGGTGCGGTCGAGTTCCTTGGAGTCCACTGAACTTCAGGCTATCAGTTTTATGGTTCTTTAACAATCGGGCGGAGCCCGGAAAACCGTGACAGAGCCCGCAGGGCCGCTTATTGCAGCCGGTCCGGGGCATCCCATTCGGCTGGACGGCAGACGAACAGGGCCGTGATCTCTTCCGCCGAATACCGGTAGGTCTCCCCGCAGAACTCGCAGCGGATCTCCGCTTGCCCAGCGTTGCCTTCCACTGCTGCCCGCGCTTCGTCTTCACCGAGCGATTCCAGCATCGCCGAGACCCGTTCGCGCGAGCAGGAACATGCGAAGCGCAGGGCTTTTTCGCCGAGCAGGCGTACGCTGTCTTCGTGGAACAGGCGGTGGAGCAGGGTCTCGACCGGCGTCGCCATCAATTCCGGAGCGGCCAGGGTGTCGAAAAGCGCACTGGCGCGGTCCCAGCCGTCGAGGTCGCCGGCATCGCCGGGGAGCTTCTGCAGCATCAGACCGGACACCTGTTCGTGGCTCGCGGCCAGCAGCAACCGGGTCGGCAACTGTTCGGATTGACGGAAATAGCCCTCGAACGCTTCCGACAGCGTGTCCGTCTCCAAAGCCACCAGGCCCTGATATCGAGAAGGCTCCTGGCCACGGGCTCCGGGGTTTTCGATGGTGATGGCGAGCAGAGCATCGGGCCCGAACGAGCTCAGCGAATGCATGTCCGGGATGTCGCCTTCGGCCAGGGTGGCGATGGCGCGCAGGGTACCCGCACCGGTGCATTCGGCGAACAAGGTGCGCAGTGCACCGTCGCCGCGCAGTTGCACCGACAGCCGGCCGTCCACTTTCACGTGACCGGTGAACAGCGCCGAGGCCGCGACCGCTTCGCCCAGCAGCGCGGCCACATCTGCCGGGTAGTCGGCGCGGCTGCGGATCTGCGTCCAGGTGTCGTCCAGACGCACGTGCACGCCGCGCACGCCGGCTGCTTCCAGCAGGAAGCGGGTGAGTCGGTCGGGAGAAGCGTCTACGGTCATGTCCGGGAAAGGCTCTTTGGCGTGGGTGTCGTGAAGACGGTGTGGCTTCGCGGATAATGCCGCAGCCGGTCTACCGGTGACAGCATGGGGAGACGACAGAAGATGGGGCATGACGACGCGGATTCAAACCTTGACGAGCGGCAGACACCGGCCGCACCCGATGTGTCGAAGCCCCGTCGCCGCCGCCGCTGGTTGCGTTGGGCCTTCCTTTGGTTGCCGCTGCTGTTCGTGGTGGCGACGGTACTGCAGGTCGCGGTACTGCGCTTCGTCGATCCGCCGCTGACCGCTTTCATGGTCGGCCGTTATATCGAAGCGTGGAGCGAGGGCGATCGCGGTTTCGCGCTGGCCTACGACTGGCGCAACGCCGATCGGATCTCGAAGCTGCTGCCGCTGGCCCTGGTCGCTGCCGAGGATCAGAACTTCCCCACCCATAGCGGCTTCGACTTCAAGGCCATCGAGAAGGCCCGCACCAACAATGCGAAAGGCCGCAAGGTGCGTGGCGCCAGCACCATCAGCCAGCAATTGGCGAAGAATCTGTTCCTGTGGCGCGGCCGCAGTTGGGTGCGCAAGGGGCTGGAGGTCTGGTACACCGTGCTGATCGAGGCGATGTGGCCGAAGCAGCGGATCATGGAGGTATACGCCAACGTCATCGAATACGGCGACGGCGTCTACGGCGCCCAGGCCGCCGCCCGCCGGTTCTACGGCAAGGATGCGTCCAGGCTCACCGCCGCCGAATCCGCCCGGCTGGCTGCAGTATTGCCCAACCCCCGCAAATACAGCGTCGCCAAGCCCGGGCCCTACGTGCTGCGTCGCAGCCGCTCGGTCGAGCGGCAGATGCGTGCCTTGGGCGGTCCGGCCTATCTCCAGTTCGACTGAGGGCGTCTGCGGGTACTCTATCTATATATGAATGCCGATCGCCTGACCGTCGTTGTCGCTGCCTTCAACGAGGCCGAAGCCTTGCCGGCGCTGCACCCGCGGATCGCTGCCGTGCTCGACGGACTGGTGGGCGAGGGCATCGAAGGTCATGTGCTGTACGTCGATGACGGCAGTCGCGACCGGACCTGGGCGGTGCTCGACGACATCGCCGCCGCCGACCCGCGGGTGTCGCTGCTGCGCCTCAGCCGCAATTTCGGCAAGGAGGCTGCGCTCACCGCAGGTCTGGATCGAGTTCGCGAAGGCGCTGCGATCATTCTCGACGCCGATGGCCAGGATCCGCCGGAGCTGATTCCGCAGTTCGTGGCGAAATGGCGCGAGGGCTACGACGACATCCACGGCACCCGCACCGAGCGAGACGGCGAAGGCTGGTTCAAGCGCGCTACCGCCCACGGTTTTTATCGGGTGATGCAGCGACTGTCGAAAACGCCCATCCCCACCGACACCGGCGACTTCCGCCTGCTGTCGCCGCGTTCGCTCGCCGCTCTGCGCGAACTGCGCGAACGCCACCGCTTCATGAAAGGCCTGTTCGGCTGGGTCGGCTTCCGGCAGGTGGCCATTCCGTACCACCGCGAAGCACGGGTGGCGGGGCGCAGCAAGTTCAACCTGTGGCGGCTGTGGAATTTCGCTCTGGAAGGCGTGACCAGTTTTTCCACCGCGCCGCTGCGTGTGGCGACCTATCTCGGTGTACTCACGGCTGTGCTTGCCTTCGTCTACGCGTCGTGGATCGTGATCAAGGCGATGCTCTGGGGCGACCCGGTCGCCGGCTGGCCGACGATGATGACCGTGATCCTGCTGCTGGGCGGCGTACAACTGATGGCGCTGGGGGTGATCGGCGAATACCTCGGCCGGCTGTATGAGGAATCCAAGCAGCGCCCGCTGTACCTGGTGGATCGCTGGCGGCCCGCGGCGGGCGTATCCTTCGCGGACATCGCCCCTGAAGGAGACTCGCGCCATGCGTACCGTCCGTCAGCTGTTGGAAGCGAAATCCCCCGCGATCCACGCGATCCGCCCTGAAGCGCCGGTCCTCGACGCCATCCGCCTGATGGCGGAGGCGCGCATCGGCGCCCTGCTGGTGATGGATGGCCCCCGACTTGTCGGCATTCTTTCCGAACGCGATTACGCGCGAAAGGTCGTGCTGCAGGGGCGTTCGTCCTCGGATACGCCGGTGCGCGACATCATGACTACGGACGTGGTCGTCGCGACATCGCTCGATACGTCGGATCATTGCATGCAGGTGATGACCGATCACCGCATCCGGCATCTGCCGGTGGTGGATGGCGATGATGTGCTGGGGATGATTTCGATCGGGGATCTGGTGAAGGCGGTGATCGAGGATCAGCGGGCGGAGTTGGATTCTTTGCAGCGGTATATTGCGAGTTGACGAAACAGGCTTGATGCTGAGCACCAAGCCTGCCTCGAAAAATATTCAATGCACGAGCCGATTCTTCCAGAAATCAGTTCGCAGGGCACACGTAGCCAACAACTCCTTCGTATTGCATGCCCTGCGTTTGCGCATCGTTGGCATGAATAGTGTAGTAGTGATAGAGATCGCCATTGGCAGGGTTGTATGTCGCGTATCTGTGAAGTGCCGCAGTGCCGATTCTTGGCCGCGAATAGACATTCCCTTCGATGCCTTCTGCAATATAGCCGTTTGCGATTAGAAAGCCCGCTTCTGATGTATTCGTGCTGTAGAAATGTTCAAGCTGGGGTGCGCCCTTGAAATATCTGCTGAACGAGACGGTCCCCTCTGGCTCCGGATAGGGCATGGAAAATGGGGTTCCCATGTATCCATATCCGAAATTTGTGCTGAGCTGGCTGTCGCTGTATGAAAGTGTGTAGAAATAATCCGTATAGACGCCATTATTGCTCAGATAGATCGGACGCTTGCCACGCAGTGGCGTGCATGCCGCAACCGAGGATGTTTTGGATGCGTTTGATTGGTAGCCACTGTATATGGTCAGGCCGAAATCGGCTTGATAAGTTCCGGCGGAAATCTTGTTGTTCCCTCCGTAGCTCAGCACGAAAGTGTAGGTGCAGATAGCCGGAAAGCCTTGGCCGTTTCTGAGCTTTCCTGAAAGAGATTCTTGGCGAATGATATTGCCGTCGAGGCTTAGACGGAAAAATGGAGCGCCATTCGGGTCGGTGAGACAGCCACGGTTCTGATCGTATGAGTACGCCCCGCTACTCCAGAAGATCGTGAGCTCAGTCTCTGCCGAATTGAGCGTCATTGTGACGTAACCGGGGTATTGATATCCGAATGCGGCCAATGCTGTCGCTGGTATCGACAGAACAATGAGGGTTAGTGCAATGAAAATCTTTTGCATGATCGCTCCATGAAATTTAAATGCCCCTGTTCATTTAAAATATGGGGGCGGCCGCTGTTCCGCAAGGGATATTGATGTTTAACGGCGTACATGTCTTCAAAGGGAAAGTGACGGTTGACGGGAGAAGAGATCCAAGCCGCTATTTCAGGCCCGGAGGGCAATCCCCGTACCAGCAAGGCAAGAATTCACCATGGAAAGAATTCAAGCCCAAAACGAATCTGCCGTCAGCGGCGCTGCGGGGATTTTTCGATGAGGCGTCCTGCCTCATCGAAAAACGGTGCGCAGCCACGGATATAGAAGGGACGTTGACGATGGTGGAACTCTGGGCTGACCTTGCCGCTCGATGCGTAGTCGGCAAACAAAGAAAAGTCACCCAGGTGCGCGACGAGCGAAAGATTTCGTGCTGCGCTCGTGCTGAAATCACAAACGCCGTAAAGCCGGCCGGCGTCCGTTTTGCGACGATACGGGTCGAACTGGGGATATGCGCATGAAGCAACGATCGAAATGGTGGGCCCTGCTCGTCGGCGGCAGCATCGCCGGTGCGCTCGATCTCCTGTTCGCGGTTTCGTTTGCTGCTTACAACGGCACCGCTCCGATGGAGTTGTTGCAGACGGTGGCCAGCGGCGCGTTGGGCGAGGCCGCTTTCACCGGCGGCGCGCCGGCTGCCGCGCTCGGTCTGCTGCTGCATTTCATGCTGTCTTACGCATGGGCTGGCGTATTCCTGCTCGCGGCCATGCGTGTGCCCGCGCTGGTGCGACGGCCGCTCGTGTCCGGCCTCGTCTTCGGCATCGTGGTCTTTCTGATGATGCGGCTGGTCGTGCTGCCGCTGTCTGCCTTCCCCTTTGCGGTGAAGTTCAGGCCGCTCGCTTCGATCCTCGACCTGCTGTCGCACATATTCTTCTTCGGCGTGCCCATCGCATTGGCAGCGCGCCGTGCGCTCCAGCGTTGAAAACGAAGGATCGCAAGTATCGGAAGATCGCTTTTTCGTTGTAAGCTGCAAGCTGGGACTAACCAGCGAGCGCATTCGGCCGCTACGGTATGCGCCGCATCAGGGGGCTTGTTGCATGGACGGGATGACTTCGGCGCGCACGTGCGGTTTCAAATGGATATTCCGGATGGGCGCTGCCGGATTGCTGATGCTCGCTTTGCCGGCTTGCCGCCAGATCTACGACGAGGATATTTCCCAGGACGTGCGTTTCACGGCGTTCTATGGAAAGTGTTTTGAGTTGAAAGAGGACGCGTTTCTCTGGCGCTGGCCGGACAGCCATACGCCGGAGCTCACGGTCCCAAAGATAGGTTACGGCGACTATCTACCCCATACTGTCGAGGAATATCGACGCAATCCGGAAAAGGGGTCTCAATCGCCCGAGTACACCGAGAGGGTGTCCAGCAGCAAGCCAGGTCTGGTGGTTGAAGGCGTGCCAAAGGGGCATGTGGTTGCCGTTGTGTCCAAGGGCGACCGCTTCGTGGTGAGCAAAGTGCTCATGAACCATAATGTCGCAATGGGTAACACGTTGCGGGTCAAGGCCCGATTGCAAACGACTGTTGCTGGCGTCTCCGCGGCGCGTCATATCGATGGTATCGATGAATTTCAAGTACATCAGTTGATCGATGGAAATTCATCCCAGCAGGCACTGCAGTATCACAGTGCGCTGGTGACCCCGTGCAAGCAGAAGGACGCCCAGACGCCTTCCCAGGAAAGCGTGCGGTAGTCGGTTGCTTTTCAGCTTTGCTGAAACCTGTGGTTCCGGGAAGATGTCGATGGCCGAATGACGGGTCAAGACAATGCGGTGCTGCCTACTCGATAGTAGCGGCAGGCAAACGATGTGTGCCGTTTGCCGTCCCTCTTCAGACCGACGATCAGGATCGCGCAGAACGCGTTGCAGGTGATCGCCGACGCGGGCTGGATCGACGCGATGCCGCTCACGCGGTTCACGCTGGAAAAACCCGAAGCCCTGCCGATCGTGTTGTCCTACTGGCGCCGCTGGGTGGCGGATCGCCCGGTTTACGATAACGCACCTGTCCGTGACCCCGCCGAAGATAAAGCCTTGCTTAGAACAGGGGCGGAAGGCTCGCGCGGGCCGGAGGCTGAGGCCGTGGTATCAGCCCCCCGACACCACCTGCGCCATCACCGCGATGTAATGGCAGACGCTGCCGGCGATCACGAACATGTGCCAGACCGCGTGCGAGTACTGCATCTTCGGCCGGTGATAGAAGAACGTGCCGAGGGTGTACGCCATGCCGCCGCCGAGCAGCCAGCCGAAGGTCCACGGATCGAGCGCCTTCATCGCGGGTTTGGCGGCGACCACGATCAGCCAGCCCATGGCGATGTAGACGAGGGTGGAGATCAGCTGGAAGCGGCCGGTGTAGAACAGTTTGAAGATCACGCCGAAGAAGGCCAGTGCCCAGATCGTGCCGAACAACCACCAGCCCACAGTGTCGCGCAGGCCGATGAGGGTGAACGGGGTGTAGGTGCCGGCGATCAGCAGATAGATCGCGCAGTGGTCGAAGACCTTCAGCCGGCCCTTCACCACGGGATGCTGGATCGCGTGGTAGAGGGTCGAGGCCACGTACAGCAGCAGCAGGGTGATGCCGAACACGATGGCGGCGCTGAGCTGCCAGCCGTCGCCGTACAGCGCTGCGAGGGTGATGAGTACCGCGCCTCCGGCGAGGGCCGCAGCGGCGCCCAGGCCGTGGGTGAGGGCGCTGGCGATCTCTTCGCCGAGGGTCTCTTCGCGTTCGCTGTGGGTATGTTTCATGCGTGGACGATCTCCGGTTCGCCTAGTGCAAACATTCCACAGGCA
Organism: Lysobacteraceae bacterium; assembly: GCA_040079515.1. GTDB lineage: Bacteria > Pseudomonadota > Gammaproteobacteria > Xanthomonadales > Xanthomonadaceae > Lysobacter_I. The sequence continues at coordinate 234,901 of JBEBKD010000004.1, read as the reverse complement.
TGGCGCATGCCGGCAGGGCGCCGGTCGGCTGTGAGATCATGCGCCCTCGGCCACCGGTTCGCCCATGATCGTTTCTCATCTGCACCGTTACATTTTCGTCGCGATGCCCAAGACCGGCACCCATTCGGTGCGGCAGGCGCTGCGCGAACATCTCGGCCCGGACGATATCGAGCAGGTCGGGCTGTTCGTGAACAAGCGCTTCCCCTTCGATGAGGTTGCGCAGATCCGGCATGGTCATCTCAGCGTGCGCCAGGTACGCCCGTATCTCGGCGACGACGTCTGCGACGGCTATTTCAAATTCACCTTCGTGCGCAATCCGTACGATCGCTTCGTCTCGTACTGCGCGTTCATGACCCGCCAGCACGGGGCGTTCGAGCGCGATCCGCAGGGCACGATGCACAGGATCCTGTTCGAAGTGCGGCCGGTGGACCACGTCCACTTCCAGCCGCAATACACGCTGTTGACCAATGCCGACGATGCGCTGGAGATGGACTTCATCGGCCGGGTCGAACGCATGCAGGACGATTACGACGCGGTCTGCGCGAAGGTCGGCATCCCGAGCCGCACGCTGGACAAGGTCAACAGCTCGAAACGCGGCGATTACCGGCAGTATTACGACCAGGTCCTGATCGACGGCGTGACCGAGCTGTATCGACGCGATATCGAACTCTTCGACTATACGTTCTGAGCATTACGACATGGCCCACGATCCCTACGCCAATCCCCGCAAGACCACTACGATCCGGCGCCTCGGTCCGGTCGATATCGCCGCGTTGAAAGCGGCAGTGCTGGCGTTGCCGGAGTCGATCTGGGACGCGGAGAATGCGGACAAGCCGAACCGCTTCGAGGCCTTGGACAAGACCCGGCATATCGTGTTCCGTTTCGTCGACAGCGTGCGCGACTGGCGCAGTTCGCACGACCGTCCGGCCTGGGCCGAGTGGCGTGCATTGCTGGAGCCGGTGATGCGGGCGGCGGTGGCGCCTTACGGCTATGTCAACGGCCAGTTCCCGCGGGTGATGTTCGCGAGGATGGCGCCAGGCGGCGAGATCAAGCCGCACCGCGACGCCAACGCTGCGGCGAAGTGGCCGCACAAGATCCATGTGCCGCTGCTGACCAACGACAAGGTCACCTTTTTCGTCGACCACATCGGCTATCACCTGCCCGAGGGCGAGGCCGTCGAAGTCAACAACATGAGCGTGCATGCGGTGAAGAATGCCGGCGATACCGACCGCATCCATCTGATCTTCGAATACTTCGATGCCGATCAACCTGCGCCGGAGTGGCTGGCGCGGGTGCAGGCGAGCGCTTGACGTTTCGATGATCCGGAAAAGAAACATCCGGCATGGCCGGATGCTTCCAGGTCGTGATGTCGACGCCTCGCGGCGCCGACCAGAGGCATCAGCTGCCCGTGGCAGGCACGGCCGCCGACATCGCCGACATGCCGGGATTGAAAATCACCGCAAGCGCGATGCCGACGAGAAACAGGATGAAAGGGATCTTGTTCTCTGCGAAGTTCTTGATGCCGTAATAGATCGTGTAGAACCCGCAAATGAAGCAGAAGATCGCAGCGAGCGCGCCGTCTTTCTTTGCCGCGTTGACAGTGATCCAGATAGCGCCGACCAGGGCAAGGATGGACCCAAGCAAATACATAGACTCTCCCCATAATTGTTCGCCCCCGTTGCGGGGCTCGACTAGGGTAGCGGATCGGGGGAGCGGTCGGGAAGAGATCGGAGCCGGTTGAGCTTGCGCACCCGTCGTAGCCGCCGCTGCAGGCTGCGCGGGTCGTCGAAGAGGTATTCCTCGACCTCCACCTGCATGCCGTCGTCATCGGTGAAGACCTCGCGCATCGCGTACAGACGGCCGTTGCCTTCAAATGCCAGCCAGCGCTCGCCGTCGCGAACCACCTTGATCTGCGAGACCGACGGAATGAGGGCATGCAGTGCATCGCTGTCCAGAAGCCTTGCCGCCAACAGCGCGTCGCGATGCGCGCGCAGGGCATCGGCGCGTTCGCGCATGGTGCGCAGCGCCGACTCGCGATCGATGCGGTGGATCGGTTCGAGTTGCGCGAGTGGTACCCGAACCAGCCGCTTGTCGGTGCGTTTGCGATGGATGTCCATGATTACTTTCGCCATGTACGCGTCCTTGTGGTCGAGCGCGGCCAGTTCGCCGCGCTTGCCCAGCAGGTAATGCCACCATTTCGCGATCGTCGCGCGCATCGCGTCAGTCGATGGCGACCGCGTGCGCGTGTTCGCGCGTCGCCATGAACGTCACCGCCGGCGCGCGCTCCTGCGCGAGCTGCAGATTTACCCGCGTCGGCGCGAGATAGACCAGTTGCCCGGCGGCGTCGACGGCGAGGTTCATCGCGTTCTTGTCGCGGAACTCTTCCAGCTTTTTGGCGTCGTCGCAGCGGATCCAGCGTGCGGTCGAGACCTGCACCTGCTCGAACGAGGCGTCCACGCCGTATTCGTCCTTCAGCCGATACGCGACGACGTCGAACTGCAGCACGCCGACCGCGCCGAGTATCAGGTCGTTGCTCATCAGCGGACGGAAGAACTGGGTCGCGCCTTCTTCGGACAGCTGCGCAAGCCCTTTCTGCAGTTGTTTGAGTTTGAGCGGATCGCGCAGACGCGCGCGGCGGAACAGTTCGGGTGCGAAGTTCGGGATGCCGGTGAAACTGAGGTTCTCGCCTTCGGTGAAACTGTCGCCGATGGAAATGGTGCCGTGGTTGTGGATGCCGATGACATCGCCGGGCCACGCGGTTTCCGCGATCTCGCGATCGCTGGCCATGAAGGTCAGCGCGTTCGCCAGTTTCATGTCCTTGCCGGTGCGCACATGCAGGGTTTTCATCCCGGCGCTGAACTGGCCGGAGCAGATGCGCATGAATGCGACGCGGTCGCGATGCTGCGGGTCCATGTTCGCCTGGATCTTGAACACGAAGCCGGTGAGCTTTTCTTCGTTCGGCTGCACGACGCGACCGGTGGTCGCGCGCGCTTTCGGTGACGGTGCGTGTTCGACGAAGAAGTCAAGCAACAGCTGCACGCCGAAGTTGTTCACCGCCGAGCCGAACGACACGGGTGTCTGCTTGCCTGCGAGATAGGCGGCCTTGTCGAACGGATGCGATGCGCCTTCCACCAGCTCCAGTTCTTCGCGCACTTCGCGCAGCATCTCCGCGCCGATACGCGCTTCCAGCGCCGGGTCGTCGATCGACGCGAAAATCGTCGAATCCTGGCGGGTGAAGTTTCGGCCGGTTTCGTACAGATGCACTTCGCCGGTGAGCAGATGCACCACGCCCTTGAGCCGCTGACCCATGCCGATCGGCCATGTGATCGGCGCGCACTGGATGCCCAGCACCGATTCCACTTCGTCGAGCAGATCGATCGGATTCTTGCCTTCGCGATCGAGCTTGTTGATGAAGGTCATGATCGGCGTGTCGCGCAGCCGGCAGACTTCCATCAGTTTGATGGTGCGCTCTTCGACGCCCTTGGCCACGTCGATCACCATCAGCGCCGAGTCCACGGCGGTGAGCACGCGGTAGGTGTCTTCGCCGAAATCGGCGTGGCCGGGGGTGTCGAGCAGATTGACGATGCGGCCCTCATAGGGGAACTGCATCACCGACGATGTAACCGAGATGCCGCGCTCCTTTTCAAGCGCCATCCAGTCGGACGTGGCGTGGCGCGCGGCCTTGCGGCCTTTGACCGAACCGGCCATCTGGATCGCGCCGCCGAACAGCAACAGCTTTTCGGTCAGCGTGGTCTTGCCTGCGTCGGGGTGCGAAATGATCGCGAAGGTGCGCCGGCGCGCGGCTTCGGTGGAGACATCGGACATGGGGAATCGGCGCCGGTGCGCCCGGGAAACGAAAGGAAGTGGCGAATTATACGGGGATGTGCCTCCTGACAGTCTCCGACACGGGGGCGCGCTATCCTGTCGGGATGTCGACCTACTGCGATTTCGCCCCCGGCCACCCTGTCCACGGGCCTTACCACGACCGCGAGTACGGCGTGCCGACCCGCGACGAGTCGGCGCTGTTCGAGCGATTGATCCTGGAAATCAATCAGGCCGGCCTGAGCTGGGAAACCATCCTCAAAAAGCGCGATGGCTTCCGCCGCGCCTACGACGGTTTCGATGTGGACACCGTCGCGGCTTATGGCGACGTAGAACGGACGCGGTTGCTCGCCGACCCCGGGATCATCCGCAACCGGCTCAAGGTCGATGCCGCGATCCACAACGCGCAGGCGATTCTTGGGCTGCGCGCTTCGCACGGTGGTTTCGCGGAGTGGTTGGATACGCACGCGTTGCTTGACGGCACGCTGCGCGACAAGGCCGCCTGGGTGAAACTGTTCAAGAAAAGCTTCCGTTTCACCGGAGGCGAGATCGTCGGCGAGTTCCTGATGAGCCTCGGCTATCTGCCCGGCGCGCATCGCGAGGATTGCCCGGCGTACAAGCGCGTCGCGAAACTCAAGCCGGTGTGGATGCAACACCTTCTGTAGGAGCGACGGAAGTCGCGACCGCTTTACGGCAAGTCTTGACCAGCCATTCGGCTGTTGAAAGCCTGCGACCTGTCGCGACTTCCGTCGTTCCTACAGGGGCTGCGGTGGAGTCTGTTGATCCGGGTTGGGCTCTGAGAACCGCAGGATCCCCTGCGGCCCGAACATCCGGAACGGGATCGATTCGAGCTTCATGCCGCGATTCGCCTGCACCACGAAATGCAGGTGCGGGCCGGTGGTGAAGCCGGTATTGCCCGACAGCCCGATCACTTCGGCTTTGCGCACGCGCTGGCCCACGCGCACGAGCACGCCGTCGGGCTTGAGGTGCGCGTACAGCGCCATCGTGCCGTCGTCGTGGACGATGCGCACGAAGTTGGCGCGGCCCGCGTATTGTTCGGCATTGAGTCCGGCGCGATCAAAATCGCTTTCGACTTCCATCACTGTTCCGGCGCGCGCGGCGATCACGGGTGTGCCGATGTCGGCGGCGAAATCGACCGCATGACGGTTCTGCGCGTCGCTGTGGCTGTAGACGCCGCCCCAGCTCTGCTCGATCTGCAACTGCGTCGTGTGTAGCGGATACCCGTATTCGACATCCTTCGGTCGCGCGTTGGGGTCGCCAGGCGTCACGTCCCACCAGAAATCGGCCACGGTTTTCGGCCCCAGGCGCGCGATCAGCGTCCGCTGCAGAGCTGGAACCACGGCGCGTGCGGGCAGCGGCGGGTCGGCGCTCGCGACCGTGCCGTGCTGTGGGCGCAGCAGCACTTCGATTGTGCCACCGAGGTTGTTATCGGCCCAGACTTCGATGGCATCGGCGCGTCTTTCGAAGCGCAAGCTGACGGCCGGTTCGCGCGCGCCGGTCGCCTGGTCGCGTGTTTCCGACCGAGGTTGTGGATCGATATGCTCCGGTGTGCGGTCGCCGTTGGTCTGCGCGCTTTTGCGTTCCGTCCACCGGAACAGATCGCCGGCCTGCACCGCACCCATGCAGCAGAGCAGCAGCAACATCCAACCAAGTGTGCGCATGGCGCTACAGGCAACTGCGATCAAGCTTCAACGCGGCGACGATATCGCGCAGGTCGAATGCCGCTACCGATTTGTCGCGATGCACCGCGAACAGCGCACCATTCGGAAAACGCCTGCTCGATGCCGTGCGCAGGCTGATGCCGTCGGTCGCGGCCACGGTGGTGCCGGTGAAACCACCGCGCGCAGCGAGCGATGTACGGTCGAAGAGACGAAAAACCGTCAAGGTCTGCAGTTGATCCACCGCGACCCAATAGCCGCGTGTGCGGCCGCAGGCCCAGAGCGCCACGCCTTCGGCCTCGGCATCGAAACTCGCATGCGGCACGCTGCGCCCGGTGGATCTGCCGTTCTGATCGTATTCGCGCAATGTCGATTCGCGCCGGGTGTCTTCATCGGCGATCAGTAGCGTCCTGCGCCGCGCATCGCCCGCGAGCGATTCGACGATCCGCAGTGCGGTCGCCTCGTCGGTTTCGCCGAAGCTGCCGAGTGTTTCCGCAGCCAATGCACCGGTCGCATCGAAGCGGAGCCGGTAGCGACGCACGCGCTGGTCGAGTTCTTCCAGCGGCGGCACGACTTCGTAGCGGGGCCCTTCCATGAAATTGTCGGTGACGTAGACATCGATGGTGTCTTTGTCCACGGCATTCAGCCATAGCCCGTAGGGTGAGCGCATTTCGGTTTCGCCGAAGCTGCCGAGCGGACGGAAATCCGGCAGCGAGAATCCCTGCACGCGGTGGTTGTCGCGCTCGACCACGAACAGCCGGCTGTCGAGGACGGCGATCCCGTTCGGCCGCTTGAACTGGCCGGCCTCTACGCCTTTGCCGCCCACCTCGCGCAGGCGCGCGCCGGTGTCGGCGTCGAAAACCACCAGGCGATGACTGGATTTCGCCGTTGCGATCAACCAGGTCGTGCCGTCGGGATGTCGCCAGGTGGCCAGGGAATCGAACTCTTCATCCGGTGCTTCGGGCGAGACATAAGTTTCGGCGACCACCTTCGGCGACCGGCGGGCGGCGCTGTCCCGCGGTGGCTGGGCCGTGCAGACGGAGATCATGGAGAGGAGAGCCAAGGCCGCCAGCGGCCGGAAACGAGACGTGTGCATTGATCGGAGTATCGCCGAATCGGCAGGGGGGCGGACAGGGATCGGAAGATGCATCGCTTCATCCGCATGAAGAGATTGACATCGCCGAAAACCTCGGGCAAGCTGCGGCCATCCATCAAGACCGGCTGAGGGACAGGCCCGAAGACGCCGGGGCAACCTGATGGAGGCATCGCCAACGCGAGGCTTCCACAAGGTGCCAACTCCTGCGGGGACCCTGTGTCCGCCGTGAAGATGGTTGCGCGTCGCGGTCGTGTCTTCGTCATCCGTGCGCAGCAGCTTCCTTCCGGTCTCCCCGTGGCTTCGATGACCCCATCGCCCGGAGACCACCATGACCCTCGCCGCTTACTCGGAACCCCGCAACGCCGCGTGTCGACCGTCGACTGAGTTCTTCCCGACGTCGTTCGTCGACGCCCCGGTCGCGCTTCGCGGGCGACTGCACACATCGCTGGCGCTGCGCCATGCCGGCCTGCGCGATGTGGAGATCGCCTATGAACTCGTCGGGCCCGCCGACGCGCCGGTCGTACTGGCCGCAGGCGGCATTTCGGCCCATCGCCACGTCGTCGCCAGTGAAGCTTTTCCCGAAACCGGCTGGTGGCAGACGCAGAGCGGCGTGGGTCTCGACACCGCGCGCGTGCGGCTGCTCGCGATCGATTGGCTCGGTGCTGACGGTCAGCTCGACGTACCGGTCGACAGTGCCGATCAGGCCGATGCGATCGCGGCGGTGCTCGACGCGCTGGGCATCGGGAAGCTCGCTGCGTTCCTGGGCAGTTCCTACGGTGCGATGGTCGGCCTGCAGTTCTCCGCACGTCATCCGCAACGCGTGGGCAAGCTGATCGCGATCAGCGGTGCGCATCGTTCGCATCCCTATGCCAGCGCGTGGCGTGCGCTGCAGCGTCAGGCGGTGGCGCTGGGCCAGTTGCAGTGCGACGAGTCGCAGGGGCTGGCGCTTGCGCGGCAATTGGCGATGTTGAGCTATCGCACCCCGGGCGAATTCGCCGAACGTTTCGGCGATGCCCCGACGCTGGTACACGGTCGCGTCCGCGTCGCTGCCGAGGACTATCTCGAACACTGCGCCGCGACCTGGGTCGCGCGCACCTCGCCGACCGCGTTCCTGCGGCTGTCGGAATCCATCGATCTGCACGTCATCGATCCGCGCACCGTGCCGGTGCCGACGACGGTGGTCGCGATCGCCGAGGACCGCCTGGTGCCGTTGGAGGATATGTTCGCGCTGGCCGAAGCGCTGCCGCGCAGCGAGATCCGCGTGCTGCGCTCCAAATTCGGTCACGACGCGTTCCTCACCGAAACGCTGGAGATCGGCAACATCCTCGAACGCACGCTGCAGGACGTCTGCGGAGGTGCGGCATGAGCGCGGGTACGATCGAGCGCCCTCATCGCCGCGCCGCACGCGCCGCGACCAACGCGGTGCGTGCCGGCATCGACCGCGATACCGCATTCGGTGCGGTGACGCCGCCGCTGGTGCTGTCTTCCAACTTCAGCTTCGCCGGTTTCGGCGAAAAGCGGCAGTACGACTACACGCGCAGCGGCAACCCGACCCGCGACCTGCTGGCCGAAGCGCTGGCCGAGCTCGAAGGCGGCGCCGGTGCGGTGGTCACCTCGACTGGCATGTCCGCGATCACGCTGCTGTTGCACGCGTTGCTGAAGCCGGGTCAGCGGCTGGTGGTGCCGCACGATGCCTACGGCGGTAGCTGGCGGCTGTTCAATGCGTTGGCGAACAAAGGCGCGTTCGAATTGTCGACGATCGATTTCACCGATCCGCGCGCGCTGGCCGAAACTCTGGCGACGAAGCCGGCGGTGGTGTGGATCGAAACTCCATCGAACCCGCTATTGCGCATCACCGACCTGCGTTTCGTGATCGAAGCCGCGCATGCAGTCGGTGCCTTGACAGTCGTCGACAACACCTTCCTCTCGCCCGCATTGCAGACACCGATCGCATTCGGTGCGGATTTCGTCGTGCATTCCACGACCAAGTACATCAACGGCCACAGCGACGTAGTCGGCGGTGCGGTGATCGCGAAAGATGCCGAGCAGCACACGCAGTTGACGTGGTGGGCGAACGCGCTGGGCATCACCGGCGCACCGTTCGACAGTTTCCTCACCCTGCGCGGCCTGCGTACGCTGGATGCGCGCCTGCGCGTGCATCAGGAAAACACCGCGGCGCTGGTCGATCTGCTGAAAGACCATCCTGCGGTTCGCACGCTGCATTACCCGGGGCTCGTGTCGCATCCGGGCCACGCGTTGGCCGCGCGCCAACAGCACGGCTTCGGTGCGATGCTGAGCGTTGAACTCGAAGGCGGCGAGGCAGCGGTGCGCGCGTTCGTCGATAGTCTCGACTATTTCACACTTGCCGAATCGCTGGGCGGCGTGGAAAGCCTGATCGCGCATCCGGCGACCATGACCCACGCAGCGATGACCGCCGAAGCGCGCGCGGCCGCCGGCATCGGCGACGGTCTGCTGCGGCTGTCGGTCGGCATCGAGCATGCCGACGATCTCGTCGCCGATATCGCGGCGGCGCTGGATCGCGCACTCGATGTCGTCGATTCGCGGAAACAGGTTGCGGTATGAATGCCGTGCTCGCGACGAGCAGGCCCGTCGCGTCGCGAACGGCGCCCGCGCGTATCGCTTTGCTCGGTACAGGGACCGTCGGGAAGGCGGTGCTTGCCCGGCTTGCTGGATGGGAGGGCACTGCGTTCGGCGAACGATTGTCTCTGCGCTACGCCGCCAATTCGCGCTTCGGCTACCAGCCCGCGTCGTGCGCTGACGCGCTAGCGTGCGGCGTATCGCAATACGCGACACCGACGTATGCCGCACGCTCGCTGCGCGATGTGCCGCAGACGCTCGGCGACCGCGGCCTGCGTATCGTGATCGACGCCACCGCCAGCGAAGCCGTCGCCGAACATCACGCGCATTGGCTGTCTCAGGGCATCCACGTCGTGACCGCTTGCAAGCTCGGGCAAGGCACTACACTCGCGCGCTGGCGTGCCATCCGCGATGCGCAGCGCATCGGCAGCAGTCGTTACGGCGATAGCGCCACCGTCGGCGCAGGCCTGCCGTTGCTGAAATCCATCCGTGCGCTGCAGAACGGTGGCGATCGCATCCATGCCATCGCGGGTGTGCTGTCGGGTTCGCTCGCGTGGCTGTTCAACCGATACGATGGACTGCGCCCGTTCTCGGGCTTCGTGCGTCAAGCCCGCGATGCCGGTTACACCGAACCCGATCCGCGCGACGATCTGTCGGGCGAAGACGTGCGGCGCAAGCTGCTCATTCTCGCCCGCGCTTCCGGCGCGGCACTGGAAAGTCACGAAGTCGATGTCGCATCGCTGGTGCCGTCAGTGTTCGCGACCTTGTCCAGCAACGATCTGGACGCCGCGCTGCCGCAGCTCGACGCTCCGCTGCGCGAACGTTATGCCTCCGCCTACAAACGCAGCGAGAAAATGCGTTTCATCGCACGGCTGGAAGAGGGCAAGGCGACTGTTGGACTGGAATCATTGCCAGCCGATCACCCGCTTGCCGGCGGAGCCGGTACCGACAATCGGGTCGCGATCTGGTCGGACCGCTATCGGCAGCAGCCGTTGGTGATCCAAGGCCCCGGTGCCGGAGCGGAGGTCACGGCGGCAGCTCTGCTCGACGATGCGCTGGCCATTGCAACTCGGCTGCAAGCAGCAGAATCAACACTCGATGACATTCACCGCTAGTCCGCCGCGCGACGTTTCCTTGTACTTGTCCTGCATGTCGCGACCGGTGTCGCGCATGGTCTTGATGACTTTGTCCAGCGAGACCTTGTGCTTGCCATCGCCGCGCAGGGCCATCCGCGACGCGTTGATGGCTTTCACCGCGCCCATGGCGTTGCGTTCGATGCACGGGATCTGTACAAGACCACCGATCGGGTCGCAGGTGAGTCCGAGATTGTGTTCCATGCCGATTTCAGCGGCGTTCTCGATCTGCCCTGGCGTGCCGCCGAGGGCGGCGGTGAGGCCGGCGGCAGCCATCGAGCACGCGACGCCGACTTCGCCCTGACAGCCGACCTCGGCGCCGCTGATCGAAGCGTTTTCCTTGTAGAGGATACCGATGGCCGATGCGGTGAGCAGGAAGTCGAAGACGCCCTGTTCGTTCGCGCCGGCGCAGAAACGGTCGTAGTAGTGCAGTACCGACGGAATGATTCCGGCGGCGCCGTTGGTCGGTGCGGTGACGACACGGCCGCCAGCTGCGTTTTCTTCGTTGACTGCGAGCGCGTACAGATTGACCCAGTCGAGCACGGTCAGCGGGTCGCGCATCGCGGCTTCCGGTTTCGACGACAGTTCGGCGTGCAGACTCGGCGCGCGGCGCACGACGTGCAGGCCACCGGGCAGGGTTCCGGTTTCGCGGATGCCGCGTTGCACACAGGACTGCATCGCCACCCAGAGCTCGCGCAGCCCTTGGCGGATCTCATCGTCGCTGCGCCAGTTGTGCTCGTTCTCGAACATCAGCGCGGCGATGCTCAGCCCGGTACGTTCGCATTGCGCGAGCAAGGCGGCACCACTGTTGAACGGATGACGCAGTTCGGTGGTATCGGCGACGATCCGGTCTTCGGCGGCTTCGTCCTGATTGACCACGAAACCACCACCCACGGAATAATAGTCGCGGGTTGCGATTTCCACCCCTCCGGCGTCGTAGGCGGTAAAGCGCATGCCGTTGGTATGGAACGGCAATTTCTGGCGCTTGTTCATGATCAGATCGTGCTTCTCGTCGAAGGCGATCGGATGACGACCGAGCAGCAGCAGCACCTTCTCGCCGCGGATGCGCGCCAGCGCGGCGGGAATGACATCAGGGTCGATCGCATTCGGCCAATGGCCTTCGAGCCCCATCAGGACCGCCTTATCGGTGCCGTGGCCCCGGCCCGTCAGCGCCAGCGAGCCGAAGACCTCGGCCCGTACGCGTGCGGTACGGGCGAGGTCGCCACCTTCTTCCAGCCAGCGGTGCGCAAAACGGCAAGCGGCGCGCATCGGCCCGACCGTATGCGACGAGCTGGGGCCGATGCCGATCTTGAAGAGGTCGAAGGTGCTGACAGCCACTTATTGCTCGCAGAGCCACTTGTACTTGACGGTATCGCACAACAGGCCAGCCTGTTCGATGAGCTTGGGCAGGTCCTCGCGGCGCGACAGCTCGATGGCCTTACGGCGGTCCTTGACCTGCGCGATCAGTGTGATCCGGGTTTCGTTCTTGTCATCGTGCAGCATATGGCGGACGAACACCCCCGCGCGACGCTGAACCACGGTGTCGGCGTCGAATACGGCGCGCCAACGCGCGTAATCGCGGACGGTATAGCTGACGAGCACGTATGACATGGACGACCCCCTTCGTGTGTGGTGGCCGTATTCTATGCTGCATTGCCCTCGCCGTAGCGACGCCAGCGTATGGTTCAGACCTCACCCCGTTTCGTTCTCTACCAGCGCGACGATTGCCATTTGTGCGAGCTGGCGCTGACGGTGTTGGCCGCAGCGCGGTTACCGACCTTCGAGAGCGTCTTCATCGACGAGGATCCGACGCTCGAAGCCAGGTTCGGAAGCCGGGTACCGGTGTTGCGGGAGGATGCCAGTGGCGCGGAGCTGGACTGGCCATTCGGGGCTGCCGAGGTGGTCGCGCTGTATGCGAGGGCGTCGTCGACGCCCGGCTGAATGGTCATGGGCGTGCGGTTCGGCCCAGTGTGAGCATGTGCTAGCGTTGACCATGGACGACGATGGGGGCGACGCGGATGATTCGGGTCAAATGGTTGAGCTGGGGCCTTGTGGCACTGACTGTCGGCGCCGCCGCTGTCGGCTGGTCGTCCGCGTCAGGACGCGAGAGTCCGCCCCGCGAATTGCTGCGGATGCATGATGACTTCGTGCTGGCATTCATCGACAGCGAGGGATTCGGGCAGCGTCGATTGCCTGCCATGTCAGCGGTGTTGCACAGGCCGGTCGAAGGTTCGCACTGGTTCGTCGCGCACTTGGAATTGATCGGCGTTGCTAAGCACAATCCACCGCGGGTTTTTTCGAACGAAATGTCGATTTTCCATTAGCGGAACAAGGAGACACCACCGCCACGCGCGACGAATCGCGCGATCACGGCGTGGGAAAAGCAGGCGTTGCGTGATCTCGATGCCGGTCAACGACTTGTCGTCGAGAAACAGAGCAAGGGGCTGCGGGTGGTCGGCGCGATTCGCGCAGGCGATGAATGCCTGGGATGCCACAAGAACAAACGCGCCGGCGACATGCTCGGCGCGTTCGTTTATTCACTGTGGCCGATGCCGGCGGAACCGCACGCGAAATAAACGCGGGCGACACTACAGCCCCGTCTTATTTTAGCTGGAGTACGACTTTGGTGGTGATCTTGATGTCGTTCGGGATCACGCCGACATCGGCCCAGTCGCCGCCTCCGACGCCGAATTCAAGGCGTTTGACCGTGGCTGCGCCCGCGAGCACAGGCTTCGTGCCCGGGGTCCAGGTGAACGTCAGCGTGATCGGCTTGCTGACGCCGCGGAGGCTCAGCACGCCGTCGGCGGCGTATTTGTTGCTGCCGAGGGCACGGAACTTCGTCGCGGTGTAGTGCGCCTGCGGGAATTTCTTGCTGTTGAAAAACGAGGTGCCGCGCAGTTCGCTGTCGTAATCGGCATTGCGCGTGGTCGCTGTGGCCAATGGGATGGCTACGTCGAGTTTAGCACCCGCGAGTTTTGCGGGATCGAACGAGAGCGTGGTGACGAAGCCCGGGAACTGTCCGATGAAGGCTTCGCCCTGATATTTGCCGGAAAAGCCGAGCGTCGAGCCGGCGGCTTGTATGTATTCGCCGGCGAAGGCTGGGCTGGCCAACAGCAGCCCTCCGATGAGCGCGGCATTCAAGATAGGGCGTGGAAACTTATGCGGCATGGTCGGGATCCTGTGTGGTGGGGGCGATGACGGCCGCGTCGCCGGCGCGCAGCCAGCCATTCGGCAGCATGCGCGCGAGGGTGGCATCGCGCTGGAAAAGGTGATGGTAGAACGCAGCCCCGGCATGTGCGACAACCAGAAATGCGAGCATCCAGAACATGATTTCGTGCGCATCCTCGGCCAGTTCGTGCAGGTCGTGGTTTTCGCCGACGATATGGGGAAGATTGAACAGATGGAACCATTGCAACGGAAAGCCTGCGGCCGAGTTCAATATCCAGCCGCTGATCGGGATCGCGAACAACAGTAGATAAATCGCAGCGTGAGTCAGTGCGGCGATCCGTTCCTGCCAGCGCGGCGAGCCGGGCACCGGGTGCGGCGCGCCAGCGTACAAGCGCCACAATACGCGCAGCGCCACGAGCGCGAGGATGGTGATGCCGATCGACTTGTGCAGCGCATAGGTCTGGATCTTGCCGGGGCCGTTGGGCAGATCGCCCATCGTCAGACCCAGGTAGGCCATGACGAGGATGAGAATGGCGATGGTCCAATGCAGCATCTGGCTGATACCGCCCCAGCGGTCGGTGGAGTTCTTCAAGGTCATGGTGTGGGTTCCGTGATGGTCGTTGGCGCCGCGTCGCTATCGATGGCATCCGTGGGAGTAGAGGCGTCGTCGTGCGATTCGGGTGCGCCGGTATCGCGATTGGTATGGCTGCGCGTGGCTTCGGCCTCGATCCGCAGCTCGACCGTATCGCCGATCACGCTGGGCCACGCGTCGATGCCGAAATCCTTCCGGCTGAGCAGGGTGGTCGCGGAGAAGCCCACGGTGCGCCGGAACGGCGGAAGCGGATGGCGCTTGACGGCATTGAGCCTCACATCCAGCACGATCTCGCGCGAGACTCCGTGCAATGTGAGTCTGCCGTAGACGGAAGCGCGATCCGGTGCGGCCGGCTCGACACGGGTGGCGACGAATTCGGCGGTCGGGTATTGGTCGACATCAAGCAGATTGCCGGCCGATGCCGCCTTGTTCCAGCCGACATCTCCGAGATCGATGCGTGCCAGCGGCACCACGGCCTGCAGCCTTGCTTCGCGCCAATGCTCCGGGTCAAAGACCAGACTGCCGGTAGTGCCAGAGACGGTGCCGATCGCCTTTGAAAAGCCGGCATGGTCGATTGCGAACATCACCCGCGTATGCACCGGGTCCAGGTTGTAGCGAACGGGCTCGGCTGCGATGGCGCCGCCGCAGCCGCCGGATAGGTATAGACCGGCGGTGGTGGCGAAAAAGTAGCGATAGGCGAACGGCATGACAGCAGCCTCGCGGTGGGATTGCCCGATTCTATGCGTATGACGCAGGATATGCCCGTACGGGAATGCAATGAAGCATTGCACGGGATGCGTGCCATAGGATTCAGGGGGAAGGATGCTGAAGGGGACTGGGCGCAGGATCGCGATCGCTGCATTGATTTGCATGGGAATGGCGTCGGTATTCGCCGGTCGGACCGTAGCTGCGACACCTGTTCGCGACGCGAATCAACGGGAGCCGCGTTTCATCCGGTTCGGCGTCGAACAGGGCTTGTCGTCGACGATCAACGACCTGGCCATCGATCATCAAGGATACGTCTGGGTGGCAACAGGCGATGGATTGGCACGCTACGACGGAACAAAGTTCCGCTATTGGCGTCGCGTCGTTGGCGATCCCGCTTCGCTGCCGGACAACGAAGTGACTTTGGTCCACGTGGATTCCGCGGATCGGGTATGGGCGGCGACCTGGTTCGCCTTGAGCGTCCTCGATCCTGATCACCGGATCCCCAGGAGAATCCGATTCCGAGGTGATGCTGCTCGATGCGGGATCGATATCACAGCAATGACTTCTACGCTGGATGGTGTTCTTTGGATTGGTAACTATGCGGGAGAACTTTGTCGAGTCGGGCAAGATGGCGCTGTTTTAAGGCTTAATGGCCCGATGGGCCAACGCTCCTATCTAGGTGAATCAATTCCAGTAGCAATGAAAGCATTTTCTTCAGGTGGTCTCTTGATAGGTGCCGATACGGGTTTGTGGCGGGTCGAGCCGAGTGCATATAGTCCGCGTCCAATACCTATGTTTCAAGAGAAAACTAAAGGGAATTCGGTGTTTGCGTTGTCAGCGGAAAAAGATGGTGCTGTTTGGGTGGGCGCAGAAACTGGCTTATTTCTAATTGGATCTAATGGAGAGATACGATCTCCTCCGTGGGATCTGCCGAAGCTTTCACGACGAGCGACGGTATTGCATGCTAAAGACGGTAGCTATTGGATAGGGAGTTATTATGGGCTATATAGAAGAGAAGCATTTTCTGAATTAGCGACAAATAACGATAATGGTTTTGGGGTCAATAGTGGCGTTGGAAGTATTGTTGAAGATCATGAGGGTGGTGTTTGGTTGGGAAGTAATTCTGAAGGATTGCTTTATATTCCGAAAGAAAACGGTCGTTTTTTTTCCTTTAAGAAATTTGGAATAATGAGTGAAGATAATATTGTTAGTGTGGAAGTTGATGATGAAAGAAATATTTTTGCATTAACTACTGATGGACTTTATATGGCTAGTATTTTCTCTAAAAAAATATTCAAAATACTCGAAAAAAACAAGTTTTTAATGGAAAACCCGAGATCAATAAAAGTCTGCTCCGGAAGGTATATTTTTATTTCTGACGGCGATGGTATTTATATTTTTGATTCTAAAAAAGAAGTAATTAATAGGATTTTGAAATACAATTCAAAATCTTTACTGCATAGAGCAGAGGCTCTAGCATGTACTGTTCGTGATGGATTGTGGGTTTCTCTTTACGGCGGAGGAATACTAGTCTATTCAAAAGAAGGAAAACTCATCAAAGAGCTTTCGCCGAAGGAAACTTTGGGTGAAGAGTCGGAGGCTTTCATCGATTTGAAATTTTCGCCGGATGGGTTGCCGTGGTACAGCGATGGCAAGGATTTGAGGCGCTGGAATGGAGTCGGATTCGTTCAGGTTCCTTTGCCTGCAGGCGAGTACGTGTACAGTCTCGACTTCGCGTCGGAAAATGAGTTGTGGGTGGCGCGTTTCGGAAGCCTTGAACGCTACGACTGGGATGGTGTCGCGCTGCGCTTGCGTGAGCGCGTGACGGCACAGGAGGGGTTGCCGTCCGTGGAAACGCGGAGTGTGCTCGTGACCGCCACGGGGAACATATGGCTGAATACTGTTCGAGGCCTGGTTCACTACGATTCCAATCAGCATCGCGCGCGTTTGTTCGGGCTGAGGGACGGTTTGCCGGGCCTGGATTTCACTGTCGACGTGCTGAAAAGACGATCAGATGGCCCAGCTGTAGCGATTTCGAAAGAAGGTATCGTCATATTCGACCCGGATCGACCGTTGCCGGCGCCGCGTGTATCCGCGCTGGCAGTCGAGACGATCGAGCTGCGGCGTGGGGAGGACACTGTCGCTTTTTCGCGCCATGGTGCCGGGGATCTGCGGGCGGTCATGCTGCCGGACGATCGTGATCTTCGGATCGCCGTTCGGATCATGTCGTTCGCCGATCCTGAAGCCTACCGTTATCGGTTCAGATTGAGTGGCTATGATCCTGATTGGGTGGATCATGGCGACCGTGGAGAACGCGTATTTTCCGCGTTGTCGCCTGGGCATTACGTTCTTGAGGTGCAGGGGGCGAATGCCGATGGCGTATGGTCGCCGATCCGACGCATCGAGATATTGGTCGAGGCGCCCTGGTGGCAACGCTGGTGGGCGCTTCTGTGCTATGCCATCGCGCTCGCGATGCTGCTCTGGTGGATTGCGTATCTCTATCGTCTGCGGATCAGGCGGCGTCACGAGTATCAGATGATTGCGCAGAAGCGCGAAGTGGCAGAGCAGGCATCGCAGGCGAAAAGCCGTTTTCTCGCGAATCTCGGCCATGAGGTGCGTACGCCGATGACAGGCGTGCTGGGCATGAGCGAGCTGTTGCTCTCGACATCGCTCGACCCCAATCAGCAGGGGCAGGTACAGTCGATCCGTCGCGCCGGAGAACATCTGTTGCGGCTCGTGAACGATGCGCTGGATCTTGCGCGTATCGAAGCCGGGCGTCTTGAGCTTGAGATCGTCGATTTCGATCTCGATGTATTGGTCCAGGAGATATCCATGCTCATGCGTCCCTTGGCCGAGCGCAAGGGACTGCTGCTGCGCGTCGATGTGACGCAAGAGGTTAGGGGCGGATGGCGCGGAGACCCGACCCGGATTCGCCAGATACTGCTCAACCTTCTGGGCAATGCGGTGAAGTTCACCGAGCGCGGCGAAGTGGCATTGTCGTTCGGAATGGTTGCGCCACAGGGCTTGTCGCTGCTGGTGAGCGATACCGGCCCTGGTCTTGATGTCGAGCAACAACAGCGTCTGTTCCGTCGGTTCGAGCAGGCCGAGGGCGCGCGTACCGCGAGCCGCTACGGCGGGAGCGGGTTGGGCCTGGCGATCTGCCAGGAATTGGCGATGGCGATGGGGGGCGGCATCGAACTGCGCAGCGCACCGGGAGACGGGACTCGTTTCACGGTGCGGTTGCCATTGGAGCGCGCAACGGCACCGGGTACGCACGCGCATCTACGGCATGAGGAAGAGGGCGGGCAGTCGTCTCGCGAAGTACTGCTGGTTGAAGACGATGCGATCGTCGCAGACGTGCTTGTCGGCATGTTGCAGGCGCAAGGTCATCGGGTGACGCATGCGGGGCATGCGTTGGCGGCGATGACCGAAATCGCGACAGCCAGCTTCGACATTGCGCTGTTCGATCTCGATCTGCCTGGGATGGACGGTATTGCGCTCGCACGACATCTGCGTGCGCAGGGCTGGACCGTACCGATGATCGCGATCACCGCGCGTGCGGACAGCGGTGCGGAGTTAGATGCGAAAGAGGCGGGTTTCGATGCTTTTCTGCGCAAGCCGCTGACG
The DNA here is from genome assembly GCA_040079515.1 of Lysobacteraceae bacterium. GTDB lineage: Bacteria > Pseudomonadota > Gammaproteobacteria > Xanthomonadales > Xanthomonadaceae > Lysobacter_I. The sequence continues at coordinate 216,478 of JBEBKD010000004.1, read as the reverse complement.
GGCGATACGCTCGGCGATGCGCTGCACGACCAGCTCGCGAAGCGCATCGCGACCGAGTGATCAGCGTGCGCTGATCTCGTGTACCGCCTCCACCAGCGCGGCGACATGTTCCGGGTCCATGTCGGGTGACATGCCGTGGCCGAGATTGAAGACATGGCCGTCGCGCGAACCGCCGTTGCCTTCGGCGTAGCTGTCGAGCGCCTGGCGCGCCTGTTCGCGGATCGCTTCGGGGCTGCCGTAAAGCACGGCGGGATCGAGGTTGCCCTGCAGCGCGACCTTGCCTTGCGTGCGGCGCACGGCATCGGACAGCTCCACCGTCCAGTCCACGCCGACACCTTCGGCGCCGGATGCGGCCAGCGCTTCCAGATACGGCGCGTTGCCTTTGCCGAACAGGATCAGCGGCGTGCGTGCGGCAATTGTGCCGCGTTCGAGTTCCTGCGCGATTCGCGTCAGATAGGGCAGGGAGAACTCGCGATACATCGCCGGGCTCAGTGCGCCGCCCCAGGTGTCGAACACCTGCAGTGCCTGCGCACCGGCTGCGCGCTGTGCGGACAGGTAGGCGATGACCGCGTCGGTGTTCACCGTGAGAATGCGATGCAGCAGATCCGGAGCGTTCAAAGCCATCGCCTTGATCTTCGAGAAATTGTCGCTGCCGCCGCCTTCGACCATGTAACAGGCGAGGGTCCACGGACTGCCGGAAAATCCGATCAGAGGCACCCGGTTGTCCAGTTCCCGACGGATCACGCGCACCGCATCCATCACATAGCGCAGCTCGGTCTCCATGTCCGGCACCGCGAGCTTGGCGACATCTTCCGCAGTGCGGACCGGGCGTTCGAATTTCGGGCCTTCGCCGTCGGCGAAATACAGGCCGAGGCCCATCGCATCGGGAACGGTGAGAATGTCGGAGAACAGGATCGCCGCATCCAGCGGAAAACGCGCCAACGGCTGCAGAGTGACTTCGCAGGCCAGGTCGGGATTCTTCGCCATCGCCAGGAAACTGCCGGCGCGCTTGCGGGTGGCGCGGTACTCCGGCAGATAGCGGCCGGCCTGACGCATCAACCAGACCGGGGTGCGGTCGACGGATTCGCGGCGGAGCGCGCGCAGGAAACGGTCGTTGCTCGGAGCGGTGTCGGTGATCAAGCGGAAATCCTGGAGGAAGATGGAATGGGGTGGTTCAGTTCGGCGCATCGACGCCCTGCGCGAACATCAGGTGAAATCCTTTCTTCAGCGTCTGATCGCGGGCGCGCTCGAATGCTGTCAGCGCTGAGGCCTGGTCGAGATACTGTTCGCGTTTGAGCGTGCTGCGGCCGCCGATCTGGCCCGATTCGCGGGTGAGGGTCCATCCGCCGATCAGGTCCGCTTCCAACTGCAACTGCACGAAGCGTGGGGCTTCGCGTCCGTCGGGGCGTTGTTGCAGGAAGAGGCGCATCCGGGAATTGTAAGCGCTGATGCCGCTATGCGCGCCAGCGGCCGGACAGCGATGGCGAAAGCATCAGTGTTCCTGCAGCGTCTCCAACACCGCGTCCTCGGGCACGTCCGAGACGATCCGCGCCGTGCCTGGAGCCTCCCAAAGCACGAAGCGCAGACCGCTGGCGCTCGCTTTCTTGTCCAGGCGCATCCGCTGCAGCAGACGATCGGGTTCCAACCCCTGCGGCAGCGCGGTGGGCAGACCGAATCCGGTCAGCAGCGCGCGCAGGCGTTCGGCGTCCGCGGCAGGAGCCATGCCCAGATGCGCGGACAATCGCGCCGCCATCACCATGCCGACCGCGACCGCTTCGCCGTGGTTGAGGGCGTGGTTGTCGAGACCGGCGTAGCCCTGTTCGGCCTCGATCGCATGGCCGAAGGTGTGGCCGAAATTGAGCAGCGCGCGCTCGCCGTGCTCGAAAGGATCGTGTTCGACGATCGTGGCCTTGTGCTGGCAACTGCGCGCGATCGCCTCGATCAGCGGCTCAGGTTCGCGCGCAAGCAGCGATCCGGTGTGCGCGTCCAGCCATTCGAGAAACGGGGCGTCGACGATCGCACCGTACTTGACGACTTCGGCCAGCCCGGCGCGCAGTTCGCGGTCGGGCAGGGTGGCGAGGACGGCGGTGTCGGCGAACACGCCGCGCGGCGGATGGAAGGCGCCGACCAGATTCTTGCCCTGCGGCAGATCCACGGCGGTCTTGCCACCGACGGACGAGTCGACCATCGCCAGCAAGGTGGTCGGCAGTTGCACGCAGTCGATGCCGCGCATCCAGCAGGCCGCTGCGAACCCGGCGAGATCGCCGACCACGCCACCGCCCAGCGCCAGCACGCAGGCATCGCGGGTCGCACCCGCCGTCGCCAGGGCAGCGATGGCATCGCCGAAGCGGGCCAGGGTCTTGGCCTGCTCGCCGGCAGGCATCACGTACCGGGTCAGGCGCAGCTCGGGGCGGACGTTGTGCAAAGCGATTTCGATCCGGCGCGCGTAGAGCGGCGCGACGTGTTCGTCGCTGACGATCAGGACATGGCGACCGCGGATCCGCGAGGCCAGCGCGACGCCATCGTCGAGCAGTCCCTCGCCGATCGAAATGGTGTACGGATGGGCACCACCGATATGGACGATGCGCAGGGCGGGGGCGGTCATGGCGATTCCGGAGTGGTGGCTGGAGCGGGGACAGGAGCGGCGGGGCGTTGCCAGTGGGCTTCGAGCAGATCGACCAGACGTTCCGCAGCCTCGGCAGGCGTCAGGCCGGCGGGCGAGAAGCGCAGGTCGGCGATTTCGTCGTACAGAGGCGCGCGTTCGGCAGCGAGCCGGGCCAACACCTCGGCTCGATCCGTGCCCGCCAGCAGTGGCCGGCTGCGATCGTTGGCCAGTCGCGCCAGTTGCTCGTCGACGTCGATCTGCAGATACACCACGAAGCCGTGCTGGCGCATCAGTGCGCGGTTGTGCGGGTCGAGCACCGCGCCGCCGCCGCTGGCGATCACGCAGCCTTCGCGCGCGAGCACGTCCGCCAACGCCTCGCGTTCGCGACGCCGGAATCCGGCTTCGCCCTCGCAGGCGAAGATCGTCGGGATCTCGGTGCCGGCGCGGGCTTCGATCTCGCGATCCAGATCCACGAAGGCCAACCCGCGGGCCTGGGCCAGGCGGCGACCCAGCGAGGACTTGCCGGCGCCCATCGGGCCGATCAGGACGAGGTGAGGCGCAGGGTTCATGTCGCGATTTTAACAGCCGGGGCGTAACCTGCCGTTCCGGCAATCTGCCGGCCAATCGAGGAGCTCCGCCATGTCCATCGCCAAGATCATCGAAATCAATGCCGCCTCGAACACCAGCGTCGAAGATGCCGTTCGCAGCGGCCTGAAGAAATGCGCCGAATCGGTCAAGAACATCAAGGGTGCCTGGATCAATGAGACCAAGGTCGTCACCGACGACGCCGGCAATGTCACCGAGTGGCGGGTGAACATGCGGGTGAGTTTCGTCGTCGAATAAGCCGCTTCCGCACAAGACAGGCGAGGACGCGCCACAGCGCGTCCCGCATTTGATCCGGCTCATGTGCGAGTCGTACCCCACCGCGCGACAATGATGCAACGCAATCACTCGAAGTCCCCGCCATGACGCTCTATGCCGAAGCCATCGCCACGTTCGATTCTCTGTTCGCGCTTGCCAAGGCGGCTGGCATTCCCGAACCCACCGCGATGACCGTCGCCACCGCCACGCCCGACGGGCTGCCGTCGGCGCGCATGGCGCTGCTCAAGGCGTACGATGCACGCGGCTTCGTGTTCTACACCCATCTCGACGGCCGCAAGGGCCGCGAGCTTCAGGCCAACCCCAACGCCGCACTGCTGTTCTTCTGGAAAGCGCTGGGCGACGACGGTGTGCAGGTGCGCATCGAAGGCGAGGTCGGGATGGTCGACGATGCCGAAGCCGAGGCGTATTTCGCGATGCGCCCACGCGCCAGCCAACTCGGCGCCTGGGCCTCGCACCAATCCGAAACGCTCGATGCGCGCGACATTTTCGAAAAACGTTTCGATGACGCGGAGCGTGAGTTCGAAGGCCGCGACGTGTCGCGCCCGCCGCGCTGGGGCGGTTTCCGCGTCGTCCCGCGCAGCATCGAATTCTGGTACGGCGCGCAGTTCCGTCTGCACGAGCGGTACCTCTACGAACGTGGTGCGGACGGGGTTTGGACGAAGCGGATGCTGTATCCGTGAGATCCGTATCGCGGCATGGTCCGCAACGCATCGTCTGCCTGACCGAAGAACCCACCGAGGTGCTGTACGCGCTTGGCGAGCAGCACCGCATCGTCGGCATCAGCGGATTTACGGTCAGGCCTGCGATCGCGCGCAAGGAAAAGCCGAAGGTCAGCGCGTTCACCTCGGCGAAGATCGGCGAGATCCTGAAGCTGCAGCCGGATTTCGTGATCGGGTTTTCCGATATCCAGGCCGAGATCGCATCGGCGCTGATCAGACAGGGCGTCGAAGTCTGGATCAGCAATCACCGCAGTGTCGACGGCATCCTCGACTACATCCGCCGCTTGGGCGCGTTGGTCGGTGCGGTCGACAAGGCCGATGCCTATGCCGATGAGCTTGCGCGCGGGCTCGATGTCATCGCTGCGCAGGCGGCGACACTGCCGCGTCGGCCGAAGGTGTATTTCGAGGAGTGGGACGACCCGTTGATCAGCGGCATCCGCTGGGTCGCGGAGCTGGTGCGGATCGCCGGTGGCGACGATATCTTTCCCGAGCGTGCGGCGGAATCGCTGGCGAAAGCGCGGATCCTCGAAGATCCGGACGAAGTGATCCGGCGCGCGCCGGACATCATTCTCGGCTCGTGGTGCGGCAAGAAATTCCGACCGCAGAAAGTGGCGGCGCGTCCTGGCTGGAGTGCGATCCCGGCGGTGCGCGACGGCGAGCTGCACGAGATCAAGTCCCCGATCATCCTGCAGCCCGGCCCGGCCGCGTTGACCGACGGCGTGCGCGAGATCGCGAAGATCATTCAGACATGGGCGAACCGGTAGAACGGTCTTCAGACCGCCGGGCAATTCAGGGCTCGAAATCCCGCGAGAACGTCATCGTCGAAGCCGCCGCGCCTTCGCGCACGATCTTCACATCGAACCTCAGCGTATCCGGAGGCAACATCTGCGCAGTGCCGATGTAGTCGGTCAATTCGCCTATCCGCATCTCGCGCATCGCGATGGACTGGGTCTGTCCCTGCAGATTGGTCGCGCTGGCGGTGATCGTGGCCGGCAGTGAAATATCGAAACCGTCCGGTCCTCGTCGCACCGACACCATCAGCAGCACACTGTGGTCGTCGCGCGGGATGCCGTACTCGCGCGCCATGCGTTCGTGCAGGAGTCCGGTTGCGATCACGTTCGCCCGCGCCGTCACGTCGCCATCGCGGACCGCCGCTTCCTGCGGGGTGTCGATGCGTTTGGCTGGCTTGGGCGCATCGTTGCCGCAGGCGGCGATGCCAATGCAGAGCAGGAGGATGACGATCGATCGCACGGGCGTGGCTCAGTCGTTCGCGGCGGACAATTGCCGGCCGCGCTCGGTGGCGTTGTGGATCGCCGAGGCGACCAGCTCGCGCAGGCCACCGGCTTCGAAGGTCTCGACCGCAGCCTGTGTTGTACCGCCCGGCGAGGTCACCCGGCGGCGTAGTTCGGCCGGGTCTTCACCGGATTCGGTCAGCATGCGCGCCGCACCCAGCACCGTTTCCAGCACCAACGTACGCGCGGCCTCGGCAGGCAGGCCTTCGGCCAGGGCTGCGGCTTCCATCGCTTCGGCCAATAGAAAGATGTAGGCCGGGCCGCTGCCCGAGACAGCGGTGACCGCATCCATCAGTGCTTCGTCTTGGATCCAGGCGGTTTTGCCGGCACTTGCCAGCAGGTTGGCCGCACGTTCGCGGCCATTGGCATCTACTTCAGCGCTGGCGAACAGGCCGGTGACGCCGGCGCCGAGGAGGGCGGGGGTGTTCGGCATCGTCCTCACGACGGCCACGCCACCGCCCAACCAGCGCTGCAACTGCGCGGCGGTGATGCCGGCGGCGATCGACACCACCAGCGGCCGGCTGGCCTGCGCCACCGGCGCCAAGGCTTCGCAGACTGTGCGCATCACCTGCGGTTTCACCGCCAGCACCCACAGTCTGGCCGGGCCGACGGCCTCGGCGTTGTCGGCGCCGACTGTCACGCCGAAATCGTGGGCCAGGGCGTCGCGCAGGACGTCCACAGGCTCGGAGACGCGGATGTCGGTAGCGGACGTGCCGCGGGCGATCAGGCCGCCGATCAGGCTTCGGGCCATATTGCCGCCGCCGATGAAGGCGACCGTATTCGGGTGATTCATGCGGACTCCGTGTGAGGGTCTTTGGGCGGACGGGCACCGAACAGCGCGCTGCCAATCCGCACCATGGTCGCACCCTCGGCGATGGCCAGCGCATAGTCCTCGCTCATGCCCATCGACAGGGTATCGACGCCGGGATGGCGGGCGGCGAGGGCGTCGAAGCGCCCGCGCATGCGCTGGAAGGCGGCGCGACGGCGGCCCATGTCGGGATCGGGCGCCGGGATCGCCATCAGCCCGCGCAGGCGGAGCTGCGGCCGGGCGGCGATATCGGCAGCGAGGGCGTCAACCTCCTCCGGGCGACAGCCGTGTTTGCTGGCTTCGTCATCGATATTGACCTGGATCAGCACGTTCAGCGGCGCCTGCCCCGGCGCACGGTGTGTTGCCAGCGCTTCGACCAGTTTGGGGCGGTCCACGGTCTGCACCCAGTCGAACGCGGCGGACGCCTCGCGGGCCTTGTTCGACTGCAAATGGCCGATCAGATGCCATTCGATGCCGAGGCCGGCCAGCGCCGGCTGCTTCTCCAGCGCTTCCTGGACATAGTTTTCGCCGAACGCGATCGGTCCGTCGGCGCGTGCGCGCAGCGCTGCCGCGACGCGTGCGATGGCTTCGGCAGGTTGGGTCTTGCTGACGGCGAGCAGGCGTGGCGCGGTCGAGCCGCCGCAGGCGGCCGTCATGCGTTCCAGAATGGTGTCGAGCGTGGTCGTGGACGGGGCTTCGGACATCGTGGCCAGAGAGGTGCGTTGTCGTGGATGCGACGCGCGTCGCGGAATCGACAGTGTAAGCCGAGCCCGACGCACGCATCCGCGGGGTGACAGCGTCGGGTCCGGGGCTATACTCCGGCGGTCAGCCGTTCCATCACGTCATCACACGACATCGCAACGCGGGGAGCTTGCATGGATATCGCCGAACTTTTGGCATTCTCGGTCAAGAACAAGGCTTCGGACCTGCATCTGTCGGCCGGGCTGCCGCCGATGATCCGCGTCGACGGCGACGTCCGCCGGATCAATATTCCCGCACTCGATCACAAACAGGTGCATGCGCTGGTCTACGACATCATGTCGGACAAGCAGCGCCGCGATTACGAGGAATTCCTCGAAACCGACTTCTCGTTCGAGATCCCCGGCCTGGCCCGCTTCCGCGTCAACGCGTTCAACCAGAACCGCGGCGCGGGCGCCGTGTTCCGGACCATTCCTTCCGAAGTTCTGACCCTCGAAGATCTGGCGACCCCGCCGATCTTCCGCGAGTTGATCGACCAGCCGCAGGGGTTGATCCTGGTTACCGGCCCGACCGGTTCGGGCAAGTCGACCACGCTGGCGGCGATGGTCGACCACGTCAACAAGAACGAATACGCCCACATCCTCACCGTCGAGGATCCGATCGAATTCGTCCACACCTCGCAGAAGTGCCTGATCAACCAGCGCGAGGTCCACCGCGACACCCACGGCTTCAACGAGGCGCTGCGCTCGGCGCTGCGCGAAGACCCCGACTACATCCTGGTCGGCGAGTTGCGCGATCTGGAAACCATCCGCCTGGCGCTGACCGCTGCGGAAACCGGGCATCTGGTGTTCGGCACGCTGCACACTTCCAGCGCTGCCAAGACCATCGACCGCATCATCGACGTGTTTCCCGCCGGCGAAAAGCCGATGGTGCGTTCGATGCTGTCCGAATCGCTGCGTGCGGTCATTTCGCAGGCGCTGCTGAAGAAGGTCGGCGGCGGCCGGACGGCGGCGTGGGAAATCATGGTCGGCACCCCGGCCATCCGCAACCTGATCCGCGAGGACAAGGTCGCGCAGATGTATTCGTCGATCCAGACCGGCCAGGCCTACGGCATGATGACTCTCGACCAGCATCTGCAGGATCTGGTCAAGCGCAGCCTGATCACCCGACAGCAGGCGAAGGGCTACGCCAAGGACAAGCGGCTGTTCGAATGATGTCTTTCGAATAAACATACCGGCCGCGATTCTTTTCTTTTCGCGCCCCGCGTCCCGAATTCCGGAGTGGCACCATGAGCACCATCGATTTCACCTCGTTCCTCAAGCTGATGGCGCATCAGAAGGCGTCGGATCTGTTCATCACCGCGGGCATGCCGCCGGCGATGAAGGTCCACGGCAAGATCACGCCGATCACCCAGAACGCGCTGACCCCGCAGCAGAGCCGCGATCTGGTGCTGAACGTGATGACGCCGGCGCAGCGCGAGGAATTCGAAAAGACCCACGAATGCAACTTCGCGATCGGCGTCTCCGGGGTCGGCCGCTTCCGCGTCAGCTGTTTCTATCAGCGCAATCAGGTCGGTATGGTGCTGCGCCGGATCGAGTCGAAGATCCCGACCATCGAAGAGCTTGCGCTGCCGCCGATCATCAAGACGCTGGCGATGACCAAGCGCGGCATCATCATTTTCGTCGGCGCCACCGGCACCGGCAAATCGACGTCGCTGGCGGCGATGATCGGCTACCGTAACCAGAATTCCAGCGGCCACATCATCACCATCGAGGACCCGATCGAATTCGTGCACAAGCACGAGGGCTGCATCGTCACCCAGCGCGAAGTCGGCATCGACACCGACAGTTGGGAGAACGCGCTGAAGAACACCCTGCGCCAGGCTCCGGACGTGATCATGATCGGCGAGGTGCGTACCCGCGAAGGCATGGACCACGCCATCGCTTTCGCCGAAACCGGGCATCTGGTGCTGTGTACGCTGCATGCCAACAACGCCAACCAGGCGATGGACCGCATCATCAACTTCTTCCCGGAAGACCGCCGCGGCCAGCTGTTGATGGACTTGTCGCTGAATATCAAGGGCGTGGTCGCCCAGCAGTTGATTCCGACGCCCGATGGCAAGGGCCGCAAGGTCGCGATGGAAATCCTGCTCGGCACGCCGCTGGTGCAGGATTACATCCGCGATGGCGAGATCCACAAGATCAAGGAAGTGATGAAGGAATCCACCAACCTCGGCATGAAGACCTTCGATCAGGCCCTGTTCGAGCTGTACCAGGCCGGCGAGATCAGTTATGAGGACGCGCTGCGCTTCGCCGACTCCCAGAACGAGGTCCGGTTGAAGATCAAGCTCGCCCAGGGCGGCGACGCCCGCACGCTGGCGGCCGGTCTGGACGGCGTGGAAGTGGCGGAGGTCCGCTGAGCGTTGGCGTCGACCGCCCCGCTGCGATGAACTTCATCGTCGGCACGTGGTCCTGATAGACCCCGGCATGCGCCGCCTTCGGGCGGCGCATGTGTTTCAGAGGTCTTCGTATCCGGGCGGTCGTGGGCTGATCCGTAGCCCCTGTTAGAGTATGTGCATTACCCAATAACGGCCGATGCGCCGGTTCCGAGGGCAAGACGAGTGAACGCAGTCATGCAGCCAACCGAAGAGCAGATCATCTCGCCGCCGGCCACCGACGGTGAACGGATCGTCGCTGCGTTGATCGAGAAGGGACGTTTGAAAGAAGCCGACCTCGTGCGTGCGCAGCGCCTGCAGGAAGAAACCGGCGGCGAGTTGCTGGCGCTGATCGCCCGCCTCGGGCTGGTGTCCGAGCGCGATCACGCCGAGGCCTGTGCCGAGGTGCTGGAGCTGCCGCTGGTGGCGATCAAGGAGTTGCCCGACCTGCCGCCGGAAGGGGTCGATCTCAGCCTGAAGTTCATGAAGCAGTTCGCGGCGGTGCCGGTGGGCGAGAGCGACGCGCACGTCGCCGTGCTGATGGCCGATCCGCAGGACCGCTACACGCTTGATGCGATCCGGCTCGCCAGCCGGCGCGAGGTGCGGCCGCTGGTCGGGCTGCGCTCGGAGATCGGCGACCTGATCGAACGCTGGCACGGCCAGGGCCGCAGTGCGATGGGCGCGATCGTCGAGACCGCCGAGGGCGAAACCGGCGATGTCGATGATGTCGAACATCTGCGCGACCTCGCCTCGGAAGCCCCGGTCATCCGCTTGGTGAATCTGATCATCCAGCGCGCGGTCGAGCTGCGCGCCTCGGACATCCACATCGAGCCGTTCGAGAACCGCCTGAAGGTGCGTTACCGCATCGACGGCGTGCTGGAAGAGGGCGAAAGCCCGCCGGCCAACCTCACCGCTGCGGTCATTTCGCGCGTGAAGATCATGGCCAAGCTCAACATCGCCGAGCGCCGCCTGCCGCAGGACGGCCGGATCATGCTGCGGGTGCAGGGCAAGGAGCTTGATCTGCGTGTGAGCACGGTACCGACCGCGCACGGCGAATCGGTAGTGATGCGTCTGCTGGACCGCGAAACCGTGGTCTTCGATTTCCACAAACTCGGCTTTACCGACGACTTCCTGCCGCAGTTCAATCACGTGCTGCAGCAGCCGCACGGGATCATGCTGGTGACCGGCCCCACCGGCTCGGGCAAGACCACCACGCTGTACACGGCGCTGTCCAAACTCAACACCCCCGACGTGAAGATCATCACCGTCGAGGACCCGGTCGAATACCAGATCGAAGGCATCAACCAGATACAGGCCAAGCCGCAGATCGGGCTGGACTTCGCCCACGCCCTGCGCAGCATCGTGCGCCAAGACCCGGACATCATCATGATCGGCGAAATGCGCGATCTGGAAACCTGCAAGATCGCGATCCAGTCGGCGCTCACCGGCCATCTGGTGCTCAGCACCCTGCACACCAACAACGCTTCCGGCGGCATCACCCGCCTGCTCGACATGGGTGTCGAGGACTATCTGCTGACCTCGACCATCAACGGCATCCTTGCCCAGCGTCTGGTGCGCAAGCTGGAGCCGACCCACGCCGAGCGCTACGAGCCCTCACCCGAAGAAATCGAGAAATTCAGCCTGCGCCGCTATCAGCCCGAAGGCACCATTTATCTGTATCGCCCGCGCGGTTCCGCGATCGCACCCACCGGTTATCTCGGCCGCACCACGATCGTGGAATTCCTGGTGATGAACGACGAGATCCGCCGTGCGGTGATGCGCCATGCAGGCATGGGCGAGCTCGAGCAATTGGCGAAACAGTCCGGCATGCGCACCATGTACGAGGACGGCATCATCAAGGCGCTGGCCGGCAAAACCACGCTCGAAGAAGTGCTGCGCGTGACCGAGGATGCGTGATGCCCGGCGGCCGCGCACTTCGTTACTATGCGTCGAACAATTTCCAACGACGGTCAGCATGAGGTTCAGGGGATGAAGAAGGGAGTCGTGATCGCTCTTTGCGTGGCCGTGCTGGCGGTGGGTGCCGGTGGTGCTTGGTGGTGGGCGGGCCGTGACCGGGTGTCCTCCTCGCCTGCTGCTGTCGCCCCGAAGACGGCGCTGACTCCGGCCGAGCGCGCCGAGCGTGCCGAGCGGATCAAGCAGGCGATCGCGCATCGGCGTCATCTCTGGCGCGAGGCCAGCTATATCGAGATTCGGCAAGCGGCGATCGATGGCGATCTGGTGGCCCAGCGTCGGCTTTCCGAAGCATATGAAGATTGCCGTGCCTTCGATGGCAACCTGAAAAGCACGATGCCGTTCTTGTCGAATTTGGCGCAAAGCGACCCCAACTTCGCGCCGACGGTCTCCGCCATTCTGAAAGATAAGAGACGTCTGTGTGTGCAGGCGGCATTCGATTTGGCCAAGAATCCTGCGGCTGCCGAATACTGGCTGCACAAAAGTGCAAAAAGTGGGGACGTCGTCTCGGAAATGCGCTATTTCGGTCGATCGGTTCCCAATCTCAGCCACAGCCAGTTTCAGTATTTCATCGACAAAGCCCGCGAAACCGGCGATCCGGATGCGATTTTCGAATTGTCGGTGCTGCTCTCGAAGCTCGACGGTCGGTGGCCCGACCCGATCCAGGCCCCGGCGTTCGAGACTGGCGCCGAACAGGCATGGATCGTGGTAGCGTGCCGCGCCGGCTACGATTGCGATCGCGGTTCGCGCCTGATGAATCTGATCTGTCTGAACACATTTTCGTGCACCAAGCTCAACTTCGAGGCTTATCTGTCCGAGCTCAGCACCGATCCCGCGTTGCGTGCAGGACTTCGGCAACTGCAGGTGTTGATCGAAGGCACTATCCTGAAGCCGAAGGCGAAATGATCCGTCGCGACGCAGCGGATCGGGGAAGCTTCGATGCCCTGCTGGTTCCCAATCTGCGATGGCGATCGATATGCTCCACCGCCCGCCGCCGACCATCCGCCCACGCGGGCGATCCCCACCCTGCGCAGTAGCCATTCTCCGATCACGATGCCCCTGTACCGCTACAAAGCCCTGAACACCCGCGGCGAAGTGCTGGACGGCCAGATGGAGGCCGGCAGCGACGCCGAGGTGGTGCTGCGTCTGCAGGAACAGGGGCATCTGCCGATGGAAGCGGTGCTCGCCGCTGCGGGGGGCGAGTGGGCGCTGCGCAGTCTGTTCAAGCCCAAACCCTTCGGCGGCGCGCGACTGGTGCAGTTCACCCAGCAGCTCGCGACCCTGCTGGGTGCCGGCCAGCCGCTGGATCGCGCGCTTTCGATCCTCTTGGAACTGCCCGAGGATGATGCCGCACGCCGGACCATCCTCGACATCCGCGACGCGGTGCGCGGCGGTACCGCGCTGTCGGTGGCGTTGGAGCGTCAGCACGGCGCGTTCTCGCGGCTGTACGTCAACATGGTGCGCGCCGGCGAAACCGGCGGCAGCCTGCACGACACCCTGCAGCGCCTCGCCGATTATCTCGAACGCAGCCGTGCCCTGCGCGGCCGCGTCATCAACGCGCTGATCTACCCGGCGATCCTGATGACGATGGTGAGCCTGTCGCTATTGTTCCTGCTTGGCTATGTGGTGCCGCAGTTCAACGAGATGTACAGCAATCTCGACGCCGAACTGCCGCTGTTCTCACGCTTCGTGCTGGGCCTGGGCCTGTTCGTGCGCGACTGGTGGTTCGTGGTCGTCGCGATCCCGATCGTGGCGGCGTGGGCGTTCGCCCGCCAATGGCGGCAGCCCGGGTTCCGGGCGGGCTTCGACGAATGGCTGCTGCGTCAGAAGATCGCGGGGCCGATCGTGGCAAAGATGGAAACCGCGCGGCTGGCGCGTACGCTCGGCACCCTGCTCAAGAACGGCGTGCCATTGCTCACCGCGCTGGGCATCGGTGGCCGCATCCTGGGGAACCAAGCGCTGATCGGCGATGTCGAAGCTGCGGCGACCGAAGTCAAGAACGGCGTCGGGCTGTCTGCCGCATTGGCCAAGGGCAAGCGGTTCCCGCGCCTGGCGCTGCAGATGATCCAGGTCGGTGAGGAGTCCGGCGCGCTCGACGCGATGCTGCTGAAGACCGCGGACACCTTCGAGGGCGAAACCGGCCAGGCACTGGACCGCATGCTGGCCCTGCTGGTGCCGGTGATCACAGTGGTGTTGGCGGTGGTGATCGGGCTGGTGATCATGGCCGTGCTGCTGCCGATGTACCAGCTCAGCGGTTCCATATAATCCGCCCGTTGCGTTCCTTATATTGATTCGATACGCCACCCTCTGAATGGACTGACCGATATGCGCTACCCACGCTCTTTTCGCCGCTTGCCCCACCGTCCCGCGCCGCGTCGCCAGCAAGCCGGCATGACCTTGATCGAGATCATGATCGTGATCGTGCTCATCGGCGGCATTCTTGCGGTGGTCGGGGGTCAGATCATGAAAAACAAGGACACCGCCAACCATCGATTGACGAGGGTGCAGGTCGAGACGGTCGCCGCCAGCATCGAACAGTACAACTCGGATGTCGGCGAGTACCCGCGCTCATTGGAAGATCTGGTCAAGGATCCGCAGATCGAAGGCTGGCTTGGTCCATACGCCAAGGAAAAAGATCTGAAAGACCAGTTCAAGAAGCCGCTGCATTACACCGTGCCCGGCGAGAACAGCGAGTTCGATCTGCTCAGCTACGGCAAGGATGGACAGCCCGGCGGCAGCAGCGTCGACGCCGACATCAAGTACGAGCAGTAACGGCCGCGACGACGCTCGCGTCGTCTTCCTTCACGTCCACGCCACGATGAACCGACACCGCGCCCGGCGCCATGCCGCACCGGCACCGCCGCGCAGACTGCCGTCGTACTGCATGACGGCGTACAGCATGAAGTCGCGCGCGGGCGCCGCGCGGGGTTTCACGCTGATCGAAATCCTGATCGTGGTGACGCTGATCGCCGCGCTCACGCTGGTGCTGATGGGCGCGATGAATGGCGGCATGGATGGTCTGAAACTCCGCTCCAATGCCAAGAAGCTGGTGGCCGAACTGCGTCATGCGCGCGCCCAGGCGATTTCGACCGGCACGGTGCAGCGCTTCACCGTCGTACCTGAGAAACGTACCTGGACCGGGGCGAAATCGCACGGCGGCACATTTCCCAAGATGTTGGACGTGACTTTCACCGGCGTGCGTCAGGTGCAGGCCCGCGAAGGCGAGGGCGTGATCCTGTTCTTCGAGGACGGCGCTTCCACCGGCGGACGGATCCAATTGCGCGTGAAGAAGGCGGCGATGAATGTCGACGTCGCCTGGCTCACCGGCGAAGTCACGTTGAACAAAGGTGAGGCCCAGCGATGAGTCGCGTGCGCTGCGCATCGCCCGGACCACGCGGCCAGCGTGGCTATACACTGATCGAAGTGGTGGTCGCATTCGCGCTGCTCGCGTTCGCGATGACACTGCTGCTCGGTTCGCTGACCAACGCGACGAAACAGGTGCGGTCGTCGAGCGACTTCGGCCGCGCCGCGCTGCATGCGCAATCGCTGCTGGATCAGGCCGGCGTCGGCGAGGCGTTGGCGATCGGCCAGCGCGACGGCGACATCGAAGGCGGGCGCTACCACTGGGAAATGAACGTCACGCCGTTCCGCGATCCCGCCGCGCTGCCTGGCCAACCGCAGGTTCTCGGCGCGCCGCAATTGCTGCAGTTGGAGCTGATCATGCGCTGGGGCAAGGGCGGTCCGCGCGAAACGCTGCGCCTGCAATCGCTGCGCCTGATGACGCCGACCGACATCAACGCCGCCGGGGTGGTGCCATGAGGTGCGATTCGATGACGGCTGATCCCATGAGCCGCCGCGCGCATCGATGCCTGCCGCGATCCGCACGCCCGGCCTCCGGATTCACCCTGATCGAAATCCTGGTGGCCACCATCCTGCTGGCCGCAGCGATGACGTTGGGTTTCGCCACGCTGCGCGCCGCATCGGCGGCAGCCACCCGCGGCGAGATCACTGCGCAGCGTAACGAACGCATGCGTGCGGTCGAAGGCTTCCTGCGCAGGCGCATCGCTTCGGCGCTGCCGATCGCGTTCGATGTGAACGAGAGCACAGGCTCGCCGCTGCGTTTCCTCGGCGAGCCCGACCGCATCCGTTTCGTTGCCGATCTGCCGGCGTATCTCGGACGCGGTGGCCCGCATCTGCACGATATCACCGTGGTGGACGATGGCGAAGGCGTCCGGTTGCAGGCCGACTTTGCTGTGGTGCTGGCGAATGAGGTCAACGCCGAGCGCGACCCGCGTCCGCCGGAACTGCTCGCCGGCGGCCTGCGCGAGGTCAAGATCAGTTACCGCGCGCTGGACGCGCAGAACCGCATCGGCGATTGGGAAGAGGTGTGGGCGCAGGGCGACCGCATGCCGCTGCAGGTGAAGATCGAGATCATTGACGGCCGCGGCGATCGCTGGCCGCCGATGGTGGTGTCGCTGCCGCAGGCCGCGAGCTACGGCGGATTTTCGCAGGTTCCGATCTGATGGCGGCGATGCGACGACCGCGGTGTTTCGGCAGGCAGCTCGCTTCGCGTGGTGCGGCGCTGTTGCTGGTGTTGTGGTTGATCGCGATGTTGACCGCAGTGGTCGGCGCGTTCGCGCTGACCGCGCGAATCGAGTACATGCAGGGCCGGGTCCTGAGCCACGGCGTGGTGGCGGACCAGGCTGCGCGTGCCGGGCTGGAATACGCGATGACCCGGGTGGTCGACATCGACCAGGCCCGGCAATGGCTGCCCGACGGCCGCGACTACAACTGGCAGTTCGGCGGTGCCGACGTCGTCATCACCATCGTCGACGAGTCCGGCAAGGTCGACATCAACGCGGCCGATCTTGATCTGATGGCCGGGTTGATCATGGCGGTCGGCGTGGAGCGCGAGCCGGCGCGCAAGATCGCCGCCGCGATCATGGATTGGCGCGATCCCGATACGCTGACCCAGGCCGAGGGCGGCGCCGAAGATGCCGATTACAGCGCGGATGAGCGGCCTTATGGCGCCAAGGACGCGCCGTTCGAGACCGTGGCCGAGCTGCAGCTGGTGCTGGGCATGACCCCGGAACTGTTCGAGAAACTTGCGCCGCATCTGACGGTCTACAGCGGGCAGGGTCGTCCTTCGGAGCAATATGCGAGTGCGGAAGTGCTGCAGGCGCTGGGGGTCGATCCGGAACGTACCTTGGCCGAACGGCGGCGTCCGCGCCTGCCTGGCGAGACCGGTTCTCTCGTCGGTGTCGGCACGGGCACGTATAGTATCGACAGCCGGGCGCGGTTGCGTGACGGGCGCGTATCGGTTCTGCGCGCCGTCGTGCGCGCCGGCAACAGCGGACTGCCGGGCTCTGCCTACACGCCGCTGCGCTGGGAAGAGGGGGCCGTCGTACGGCCGTCCAAGCCCGGCTCATGAGGTTCCCGCATGAGGTTTCCATGGTTGGCGCGCCGCTGCGGCGGTGCGTCGTGCGACTGATCGAGGACAGCATCTGAGCACTACCCCCGACAATGCGATGCCCGCCCGGGCAGCGTCGAAGTCCCCTCAGCCCCGGTTCTCCCGGGCCTGGCCCGGACTGCGCGGCTTCTGGGCCTGGTGGCTGACGGCTCTGGGCAGCTGGTTGCCGCCGCGACTGCGGGCGGTATTCGGCCTGGCGCAGCAGCGTCTGCTGTTGCGCCACGAGGGCGAGACCTTGTCGCTGGCGCTGACCTTACCGGCCCAGCCCGGAGAAGCCTCGATCCGTGAGCTGGCCGAACTGCCGTGGAACACCGCATCCGCCGGCGACGAACCCTTGCGCCAGTTGCTGGTGTCGCGCATCAACAGCCTGCCGCGCTGGCTGCTGTTGCCCGGTCGCGGTGGACTGCGCCGCCGTCTTTCGCTGCCCGCTGCCGCTGCCGACCGGCTGCGCGAAGTGCTCGGTTTCGAGATCGACCGGCAGACGCCTTTCACGCTCGAGGAGGTCTATTACGACGCCCGGTTGCTGGGGCGTCGCGGCGATGGTCAGATCGACGCCGAGCTCATCGTGGTGCCGCGCGCCAATCTCGAACACGCGCTCGACGCGCTCGGGGCACCGCTGCGCGCCACCCTCGCCGGTGTCGATATGGCCGATGCCGACGGCCTGCCGCTGGGTATCAATCTGCTGCCGGGTGCCCAACGCCGTCACCGCCGCGACCCGCGTGCGGCCTGGAACATCGGTCTGGCGATCGTCGCTTTGGCGGCGCTCGGCGCCGGTCTCTGGCAGATCCTCGCCAATCGCGAAGCCGCCGCCGATGCGTTCGAGGTCCAGGCCAAGAGCCGCAGCCAGCAGGCGCAGAAAGTCTCCGCAGAGAAAAAGCAACTGGTTGATCTGGTCGAAGGCCTGCGTTTTCTGCAGCAGACCCGCAGCGGCCGTCCCAGCACGGTCGAAGTGCTGGATGAACTGACCCGCCGATTGCCGGACAGCACTTACATCGAGAAAGTGTCGATCGAGGGCGAGCGGGTGATGATCATCGGTTTGAGCTCCGAGGCGCCGCGGCTGGTCGAACGGCTGCAGACCTCCAAACTCTGGCATTCGATGAATCTGACCGGCGCGCTGTTGCCCGATCCCGCCAAGGGCAAGGATCGCTTCACGCTCGCCGGCGAATTGACCATCGCACAGTCGGCCAAGCCCAAACCCGAACGTCGGCCCGCCGCGAATCCGGCGAACGAACCATGAGCGCCGGGATGACTTCCAGTCCAACACCGGGCATCACCGCTATTCCCACTCGCGAACGCTGGCTGGCGCTCGGGCTGTTGGCGGCGGTGCTGCTGGTCGCCTACCTCCTGCTGCTGCATCCCTGGTGGACGGTGCCGATGCTCGATCTGCAGACGCGGATCGACGGTCTGCAAGAGCGCGACGCGCGTGCCCGCGCGTCGCTGGCGCAGGCTCCGGAGATCCGCAAACGCCTCGCCACCGTGCGCGAGGAAGCGGCCCGGATCCCCGGTTTCATGCGCGAAGCCAGCACCGAACTGGCGACCGCTTCACTGATCCAGCGGCTCGAAACTGCGGTACAGGAAGCCAGCCCCAAGAATCGCAGCTGCGCCATCCAGACCCGTTCGCCGATGACCGAGCCGCGCAAGGAACGTTTCGCGCGTGCCGTAGTACAGGTGCGGTTGCGCTGCGGTACGCCGGAACTGGCGATGGTGCTGCATTCGCTCGAAAGCGGCTCGCCGCGGTTGTTCGTGGACAATCTCAACGCCACCGCGCAGCGTTTCTACTTCACGCCCGACCAGGCGCCTTCCAGCGGCGGTCTTGATGTGAGCTTCGATCTGTACGGCTACGTCGCCCCCACCGCAGGAGGCTCCGCCGATGCGCGCCGATAGCCTCAGCCCCAAAACCTGGCTGCTGGCCGGTATTGCCGGCTGGGCGGTCTGTCTCTGGGTGTTCGCGTTGTTGGGGCTGGGTGAACGCCTCGGCGATGCCGACATCGAACAGACGCCGCAAAAGCTGCCTTCCACCGCGATTCCCCGCGCCGACCGCCCTGGCCCGCAGGCGCAGTACGCCGAAATCGGTGCCCGCCCGATGTTCTCCGAGAACCGCAAACCGCAGAAGTTCATCATCGACGGCAGCGGCGAGGAAGCGCAGGTCAACACCTTCGACTACATCCTCACCAGCGTGATGATCGCCTCCGGCGTGCAGCTGGCGATCCTCAAGCCGGCGGCTGATGGCGCACAGCCGGTACGGGTGAAGGTCGGCGATGCGGTGGAGACTGCACCGCAGTGGACGCTGGCGTCGCTGTTGCCACGCAGCGCGACCTTCCGCGGGCCCGAGGGCGACAAGATTCTGGAACTGCGCGTCTTCAATGGGGTCGGTGGTGCTGCACCGCCGCCGATCGCACCACCGCCGGTGGCTGCCGGGCCCGGCGGCGTGATCGACCAGAACGCACCGGGGCAGCCGCCCGGCGGCGAGCAGCCCATGCAACCGGCGCCCATCGTCGCACCGCCGCCTCCGGTCGCCAGTGCCGACGGCGACGCCGCGAATGTGTCGACCCAGGTGCAACTCGACGCGATCCGCAAACGGATCGAAGCGCGTCGCGCCCAACTCCGGCAGCAGGCCGCCCAAGAAGCGCAGAACCCCGCTCCCCCGCCGGGACAATCCCCTTGAGAATTCGATGATGAATCTCCGATCCACCGCATACGTCTTTTTCGCCGCCGCACTCGCCACGATGCTGGCCGGGTGCGCCACCGGGCCCGTGCCGATCATCCAGCGCAACGCCAACCGGCATGCGGATGGTGTTGCCGGCAGCGAGACGCGGACCGGCGCCGACCAGACGGTGCGCAGCGAACCGCTGGACGCGGCCGGTGTCGCCGACGAGCATTCGTCGGACGAAGGTCTGAAGGCAGACGGTCGTCCGCGCGCACAGATCCGTCGCGGCAACGGCCGGGTCATCAACAATTCCGCCGCCACCGCGCCGCTGCCTGACATCGGTGCCACCACCGGTGAGGCGCGCTTCAATTTCGAGGGCGAATCGCTGCATGCGGTGGTCAAAGCCATCCTCGGCGACATGCTCGGCCAGAACTACACCATCGCGCCGAACGTACAGGGCACTGTCACCTATTCCACGCCCAAGCCGGTCAGTTCCGCGCAGGCGCTGTCGGTGCTGGAAATGATCCTCGGTTGGAACAATGCGCGGATGATCTACAGCGACGGTCGCTACAGCATCGTCGCGTCAGACCAGGCGTTGGGCACCGGCGTGGTCACGCCGCGCGGCGGGTCGCCGGAAAGCGCCCGCGGCTTCGAATCGCGCGTGGTTCCCTTGCGTTACATCTCGGCCACCGAGATGGAAAAGCTGCTCAAACCCTACGCGCGTCCCAACGCGGTCGTCACCGTCGACTCCGGCCGCAATCTGCTGACCATCGTCGGCAGCCGCGCGGAACTCGAAAGCTATCTGCGCACGATCGAGATCTTCGACGTCGACTGGATGGCCAGCATGTCGGTCGGCGTGTTTCCGCTGCAGTCCAGCAAGGCCACCAAGGTCGTACAGGATCTTGAGAAAGTGTTCGGCGAACAGAGCAAATCGCCGGTCGCGGGCATGTTCCGCTTCATGCCGCTGGATGGCGCCAACGCGGTGCTGGCGATCACGTCGCAGGCCGATTATCTCGACGATATCGAGCAATGGATCGATCGGATCGATGGCGCCGGCGAGGGCGTGAAACTGCATTCCTACGAGCTCAAATACATCACCGCCAAGGACCTTGGCGCGCGTTTGAGCGAAGTCTTCGGCGGCGGTGGCGGCAATCGCAGCGGCGGCAACGACGGCGGCGGCTATTCCCTCATTCCGGGCGGCCAGGGCAACGTCATCGGACCGGGTGGCAGCGATGGTGGAAAGGACGGCGGCGACTTCGGCAATTCTTCCGGCGGTGGCAGCGGAGGTCTTGGCGGAGGCTCGCTTTCGCTGAACGCGTCCCAGGGCGGTAGCGGCAGCGTGGTCATCGAAGTCGGCGGCGACAAGGTCTCGGTGTCCGCGATCGAAGAGAACAACACCCTGCTGGTACGCGCGACCGGTTCGGCATGGCGTTCGATTCTCGATGTGATCGAAAAGCTCGACGTTCTGCCGCTGCAGGTGCATATCGAAACGCAGGTGGCCGAAGTCACGCTCACCGGCGATCTGTCCTACGGCGTGAACTGGTTCTTCGAGCGTGCGGTCACCGACAACGGTCTGCCCAATGCGGTCGGCCGGGATACCTGGAGCACCATTGCCGGCAGTATCAAACCTGCGGGCGGGACCAACCCGGGGTTGGCTTGGACGTTCCTCGGCCGCAATGCCGCCGCAGTGATTTCCGCGCTCGATCAGGTCACCGATGTACGCCTGCTGCAGACCGGCTCGGTTCTCGCGAAGAACAATTCCGAAGCCACGCTCAACGTCGGCAGCCGCATCCCGGTCACGACCGTGTCGATCAACCCGATCCTCGGCAGCAACAACACCACCAGTTCGGTGCAGTACCTCGACACCGGCGTGATCCTCAAGGTGCGCCCGCGCGTCACCAAGGACGGCACCGTGTTCCTCGACATCGTCCAGGAAGTCAGTTCGCCGGGCTCCGACCCCGACGTCAATGGCAACGTGCGCATCAATACCCGTCGTTTGAAGACCGAGGCCATCGTCACCAGCGGCGACACGGTGATGCTCGCCGGCCTGATCTCGGACACCGATACCAAGGGCTCGTCGGGATTCCCGGGACTGAGCCGTATCCCGGTGCTCGGTGGTCTGTTCGGGCGCCAGTCGACCAAACAGGACCGTACCGAAGTGGTGGTGCTGATCACGCCGCAGATCGTGCGCGACCAGCAGGAACTGCGCACGCTGACCGACGACTACTCGCGCAGGTTCCGCGCGATGGAGCCGATCGGCAAGCCGAATCCGCCCGGCGCGCAGCCGCACCGTTGATGACAGGCGCTCGCTCTTCGAGATGAGCGAATTGCCCGTCGTTCTGGTTCCAGTGGGCGTCGACGACGACGCCCTCGACGCCTGTCTCGCCGCGCTCGATGCCGGCACGCCGCCAGGCACCCGCGTGTGGCTGGCGGACGATGCGCAAGCGGGGCCTCGCGGTCTTGCGATCATCGAACGCTGGCTCGCGCGGACCGCGCTGCAGGCCGACTACACCCGCCGTCCGCGCAGCATCGGCGAAGCCGCGCATCTCGACGACATGCTCAAGGCCTGCGGCGACGCCGATGTGCTGGTGCTCGCCAGCGATGCGGTGCCGCTGCCCGGGTGGGCTGTGCAACTCGTCGCCTGCGCCGCGCGCGATCCCGCCATCGCCACCGCGACTCCGTGGTGCAACGCAGGCGAAACCGCATCGTGGCCACGCGTGGGCGAAGTGATGCCGGTGCCCGACGAACCCGCACGGCTCGCACGCGCCGCAGCCTCGCTGCCGCCGCACCATCCGGAGTTGCCCGCAGCGGTGAATCATGCGGTGTTCCTGCGCGGCAGCGCGCGCCGCAAGGCCGGTGGGCTCGATGCGGCGAGTTATGCATCGTGGCACGCGGCGCTGGTCGATTTGTCGCTGCGCATGGCCGGTCTGGGTTGGCGGAACGTATTGTGCGAAACCGCATTCGTCGCGCGCGGGGGCGAGGGCATGCCGCTGGGCGACGATGTCGATACGCTCGCCGCGCGCTGGCCCACCTGGCACGCGCGGCTGGCGCAGTTCCTGATGCAGGACCCACTGTATGCGCTGCGTGCGTCGCTGTCGCAGGCGTACGAGCACGCCGCTTTCGACAGCGACGGGCTACGCAGTCAGCCGGATCTGTTCGCCGATGATGCAGGCGACGACGAGGTCGCGCCATGAGTGCGGCAGCCGACGTCGCGGCGGTCGTTGTCACCTACCAGAGCGCCGAAACCATCGAACTGTGCCTGCAGCGTCTGCGCGCGGCCGAAGGCGTCGCCCAGATCCGCGTGGTCGACAACGCCTCCACCGACGGCACGCTGGAGATCGTGCAGCGTCATGCGCTGGCCGACGTGCGCGTGCGTTTCATCGCCAACCCGGACAACCCCGGCTTCGGCACCGCCTGCAATCAGGGTGCGGACGATTGCGCATCGCCATGGTTGGCCTTCGTCAATCCCGATTGCATGGTCGAGACCGACACGCTCGCGCGATTGCGCGCGCATGCGCTGGCCTGCGCGCGTGAGGCATTGCTCGGAGCCGATCTGGTCGACGAAGCCGGCGTGCGCGACGGCGCCGCACGCCGACGCGATCCGGATTTCGCGGCGATGCTGCGCAGCGCGGCCGCGCGCAGGCTCGATCTGCCCGTCGACGATACGCAAACGCTGCAGGCGGTGCCGGCGATCTCCGGCGCGCTGATGTTCCTGCCGCGCACGCTGATCGAAAGGATCGAAGGGTTCGATCAGGGCTATCGCCTGCATGCCGAAGACCTCGATCTCTGCCGCCGCGCGCGCGAAGCCGGTGCGTTCGTCGCGGTCGCCAACGATCTGCGCGTCGTCCATGTGCGCGGCGTCTCCAGCCGCTCGCGACCGCTGTTCGTCGAATGGCACAAGCATCGCGGGCTGTGGCGCTACTTCCGCAAGTTCGACGCGCAGCGCCATGTGCTGTCGACGCGCGCGGCGGTGTGGGCGATGATATCGGCGCGCTGTTCGTTCGCGCTTCTGAAGAAGATAGGCCGGGCCATGGCTCGTGGGGGATCCTGAAACATGCTCGATTCAAGTCGTTGCGCCAACTGCGACCGCGCCATCGATGGCACGGACCAGAAATTCTGCCCGACCTGCGGCCAACCCACGCCAGCGCATCGCATCGACTGGCATTTTCTCGGGCACGAGCTCGAGCACAGCGTGTTGCACATGGATCGCGGCGTCTTGTATTCCCTCAAGGAATTGATGCTACGGCCTGGGCATCTGATGCGCGGTTATCTGGGGGGGCGGCGTGCGCAGCAGGTGAAGCCGCTATTGCTGCTGATGATTTCGGCGGCGGCCGTGCTGCTTCTGGGCAAATATTTGGTGGGGGGCGACCTCGTCGGCTCCGCGATGCAGGCCGGCTATTCTCAAACCAAAGGTGCGCGAGAAAGCGGGAGCATCGATCCCGCTACGGCCATGAAAGTTTTCGATCAGGTGAAATACTGGATCAACGCTCATCTCACCGCGCTCACACTGATACTCCTTCCTATGGAAGCCGCCGCGTTACGGCTGGCGTTTCGGAATAGGGGGTTGAATTACCCGGAGTGGTTGGTCGTTTCCGCCTTCTTGGCCGTGCAAGCGTTCGTCTTCATGGCGATTGCGATTCTGCTTCGGCCTTGGTTGCCGAGCGCGCAGGCGTGGTCGTCGTTGATCATATTCGTCTACAACGTTTACTCGCTAGTTCAGTTGTTTCCTGGCTTCTCGCGTTGGAGAACCGCCTTGCGCGCGACGCTGGGTTTGGCGATGTTCATGCTGGCTCAATCCATGCTCGGCGCAGTGATCGCAGCTGTCCTACTGTTGGCGACCCGATTGTAGTAGGCCGACGAGTATGCGCATTACGCTCGATTAGGCATCATCAAATCAATCGAATCGATGGTCACTCGGTTATGGTGCTCGCGCCGCTCGCATTTCTCTCGCACTGATGAGAACAAATGCGTGTTCAGCGACAGCGATTGATCTCGTCGCGCAAGTCGCGCGCGGCGCGCGCGGCGGATTCGGCGTAATCGTCGCCGTTCGACGCGTAAAGGATCGAGCGCGAAGAGCTGATGATCAAGCCGGCGCCGTCGGCGGTCTTCGCGTTCGTCACCACCGCTTGCACGTCGCCACCCTGCGCGCCGATACCCGGCACCAGAAACGGCACGTTGCCGACGAGAGCGCGCACGTCGCGGAGTTGCTCCGGCCAGGTAGCGCCCACCACCAGCGCACAGTTGCCGAGGTCGTTCCATTCGTTCGCGATCTTCGCGGCGACATGCTGGTACAGCGGCTTGCCGTCCACCAGCAGGTCCTGCAGATCGCCTGCGCCGGGATTCGAGGTGCGGCACAGGATCACCACGCCCTTGTCGGCGCGGTCGAGGAACGGCTGCACGGAATCGCGGCCGAGATAGGGATTCACCGTGACCGCGTCGGCGCAGTAGCGGTCGAAGGCTTCGCTGGCGTAGTGCTGTGCGGTGCTGCCGATGTCGCCGCGCTTGCTGTCGAGGATCACCGGAATATCCGGATGCGCGGCGTGGATGTGCGCGATCAACCGGTGCAGCGAAGACTCTGCGGCCAGCGCGGCGAAATGCGCGATCTGCGGTTTGAACGCGCAGACGTAGGGCGCGGTGGCGTCGACGATGTCGCGGCAGAAGTGGAAGACCGCGTCAGGGTCGTTCGCGAACATTGCCGGGAATTTCGCCGGCTCGGGATCGAGACCGACGCAGACGAGGGTGTCGGCGTTTTGCCAGCGGTGCTGCAGTGCGTCGATGAAGGTCATGATCGAGGTCGAACCCGTGTCGGTGATGGTGGTCGGTGGGCGTACGGGGCGGTTACGGTGTGTCGGCGATGCGGCCGGCGCCTTTCCGAAGCCAGAAACTGCTGCCAGCCTGCTGCGGCAGCACCCTCTTGTCGATGAGCATGTTCAGCCGGTCCGCGAAACGCAGGCTCGCGTAATGCACGGCGTAGAGCACACGATAATCGGTCGAGCCCATCAGCAGCGCCCTGAGCAGGTATTGCTCGTTCCACGAGCGGCGCCCGGTAAGCACCCATTCCTTGGGATATTCCTGCGGCAGGAAGATGTCGTGGACGTGGATGATCACGCCGTCCGCGAGGCGTGGAAGGATCTCGAAGAAAATATGGTTGACGTCGCTTCCAGTCTTGGAGACGTGCGAGGAATCGATGAAGAGGATGTCGCCGGCGGCGAGTTCCGAAAAAACGTCCAGCGGGACGGCTTGTGCCGGATCGACGCGTAGTTCGACGCCGATCGCGGGGTCGCGCAGGAATGCCTGCGGATAAGGTTCGATGCATTCGATCCGCACGGCGCCGTCGAGGTAGCGTCGGTTGACGTCGCGCATCAGCAGGGTCGAGTAGCCGGATCCGATCTCGATGATGCGTTTCGGGGCGCAGTAACGCATGAAGCAATACAGCATCAGCGCGTCCATGCCGCCGAACTGGTCGTTGTCTGGCGGGAACGCCAGCGGCGAATCCGACCGTGAGGCCTGGTCGAAGTAATCGAACCCGGCCAGCAATGGGCCGATGACGTTGTCGATGATCCGCTGGTGACCTTCGGGATCGAAGTCGATCCCGAGGATGTCAGGCGGTGCGTCCGGCCACAGCGCATCGGCTTGGGCAGCGGCCTCGCGCCTGTCGATGACGGGCGAATAGAAGTGGCCCGATGGGAAGAAAGGTTCCTCGCTGTCCAGGGCGTACCTCAACCAGGCCTGAAGCTTGGGCGAGGCCGATACCCGGTGCTTGATCGACTTCCAGACCGCCGCTTTGAGTGATGCGATCATCCTGTCCGACTCTGTGCAGGCACCGGGCGTGACGTGGGGAAAACTGCCTGCGCTTACTTCAATGCCTTGAACCGCAGCCGATGCGGCTGCGCGCCTTCCGCGCCGAGGCGACGTTTCTTGTCTTCCTCGTACTCGCGGTAGTTGCCCTGGAAGAACTCGACGTGCGAGTCGCCTTCGAACGCGATGATGTGGGTCGCGATGCGGTCGAGGAACCAGCGGTCATGCGAGATCACGAAGGTGTTGCCGGGGAATTCGAGCAACGCGTCTTCGAGCGCGCGCAGGGTTTCGATATCGAGGTCGTTCGACGGTTCGTCGAGCAGCAGCACATTGCCGCCCTGCAGCAGCGTTTTCGCCAGATGCAGGCGGCCGCGTTCGCCGCCCGACAGCGTGCCGACTTTCTTCTGCTGGTCCTGGCCCTTGAAGTTGAAGCGGCCGATGTAGGCGCGCGACTGGATCTCGATGCCGTTGATGTTGAGGATGTCGAGGCCACCGGAGACTTCCTGGAAGACGTTGTGGTCGCCTTCCAGCTTGTCGCGGCTCTGGTCGACGTAGGCCAGTTTCACGGTCGGGCCGGTCACGATCTCGCCCTTGTCCGGCTTTTCCATGCCCATCAGCATCTTGAACAGCGTCGACTTGCCGGCGCCGTTGGGACCGATGATGCCGACGATCGCGCCCGAGGGAATCAGCATGCTGAGGTTGTCGATCAGCAGACGGTCGCCGAAGCTCTTCGACACGTTCTTGAACTCGACCACCGAGTTGCCGAGGCGCTCGCCCGGCGGGATGAAGATCTCGTTGGTTTCGTTTCTGCGCTGGTAATCGACCGACTGCAGCTCTTCCAGGCGGGCGAGACGGGCTTTGCCCTTGGTGCGACCGCCCTTGGCGTTCTGGCGCGACCATTCGAGTTCGCGCTGGATCGCTTTCTGCCGCGACTTCTCCTGGTTGTCTTCCTGCTTCAGGCGCTCGTCCTTCTGCACCAGCCAGTCGGTGTAGTTGCCTTTCCACGGGATGCCGCGACCACGGTCGAGTTCCAGAATCCACTCGGCGGCGTTGTCGAGGAAGTAGCGGTCATGGGTGACGGCGACCACGGTGCCGGTGTAGCGGGCGAGGAACTGTTCCAGCCATTCCACCGACTCGGCGTCGAGATGGTTGGTGGGTTCGTCCAGCAGCAGCATGTCGGGCTTCTGCAGCAGCAGGCGGCACAGCGCCACGCGGCGCTTCTCACCGCCGGACAGCGGGCCGATCTTCGCGTCCCACGGCGGAATGCGCAGCGCGTCGGCGGCGACTTCCAGCTGCTGCTCCAGCAGGTGGGCGTCGTTGGTGGCGAGAATCGACTCCAGGCGCTGCTGTTCGGCAGCAAGTTTGTCGAAATCGGCGCCTTCCTCGGCGTAGGCGGCGTAGACCGCGTCCAGCGCGGCCTGGGCCTGCAGCACTTCGCCGACGCCTTCTTCCACCGCCTCGCGGACGGTCTTGTTCGGGTCGAGTTCGGGTTCCTGGGCCAGATAGCCGACCTTGATGCCGGCCTGCGGGCGGGCTTCGCCCTGGAAGTCGGTGTCCACGCCGGCCATGATCTTGAGGACGGTCGACTTGCCGGCGCCGTTCAGGCCGAGCAGGCCGATCTTGGCGCCCGGGAAGAAGGACAGCGAGATGTCCTTGATGATCTGGCGTTTCGGCGGCACGGTCTTGCTGACGCCGTTCATGGTGTAGATGTATTGCGACATGGAAAAGCTCCGCAGGCGGGCGGCGGCGACCTGCGTGGGCAGGGGCCGCGAGTGGGGTCGGGTCAGCCGCGCATTATAGCGGGCGGACGGCGGCCGGACCTGCGTGGGTGCGGATCGACAGCAGGTTGCGGGTCGGCTGAACGCCGGCTCATGTTGCGCTGTCCGGGATGGAATACGTTCACACAAGCCCGGGCATGCTCGCATCGAACCCACCCCAGATGCATGAGGAGCCCAGGATGAAACGTTCGAACATCGCCCGCAGCCTGCCCGTATTGATGATCCTTGCGGTCGCCGCCGTCTTGGCCGCCCCCGCCGCGATGGCCCGCGACGGTCATCGCAGTCGCGGCAACCACCACGATGATTACAGCGATTACCGTGGTGGCAACCATCGCGACCAAGGGCGCTACGACGACCGCTACGACGACCGCGATGATCGCTATGACCGATACGGGCGGGACGATGATCGCGACTACCGTCATCACCGGCGCGATCGTGTCGTCTACGTCGCCCCACGCTACGCTCCCCCACGCTACGTTCCGCCGCGTTATGAGGCATACCCGCGCTGGTCGCGCGGCGCGCGCTACAACACGCGCGGCTATGCGCCGACCTATGTCGTGAACGATTACTACGGTTACGGCCTGCGCCAGCCGCCGCGCGGCTATCACTGGCGTCGCGACGACCGGGGCGATTTCCTGCTGGTCGCGATCGCGACGGGCATCATCGCCGAGGTGCTTTTCCACTGAGTTGCCGCGCACCGCGGTTTCCGGCAACGCAACGCGCCCTTCGGGGCGCGTTTTTCGTAGGCGGAAGGCCTCCGGCTGTGGGCTACAATGGCGGAACACCCCGCCTCCGGAGTTCCGATGTTTTCGCGCGATGCCCGTATTGAAGGTTTCGATCCCGAACTGGCCGCGGCGATCGCTGCGGAAAACCGCCGTCAGGAAGACCACGTCGAGCTGATCGCGTCGGAAAACTACGCCAGCCCTCGGGTGATGGAAGCGCAGGGCAGCCAGCTCACCAACAAATACGCCGAGGGTTATGTCGGCAAGCGCTACTACGGCGGCTGCGAATACGTCGATATCGCCGAAACCCTGGCCATCAACCGTCTCAAGCAACTCTACGGCGCCGACTACGCCAATGTGCAGCCGCATTCGGGTTCGCAGGCCAACCAGGCCGTGTACTTCGCGCTGCTGAAGCCGGGCGACACCGTGCTGGGCATGTCGCTGGCGCACGGCGGCCATCTCACCCATGGCGCGAAGGCCAATATCTCCGGCAAGCTTTTCAATATCGTGTCCTACGGCGTGAACGATCAGGGCATGATCGATTACGACGAAGTCGAGCGCATCGCCGTGGAAAACAAGCCGAAGATGATCATCGGCGGTTTCAGCGCCTACTCGCAGATCGTCGACTGGGCGCGGTTCCGCGCGATCGCCGACAAGGTCGGCGCGTATCTGTTCGTCGATATGGCGCACGTCGCCGGTCTCGTCGCAGCGGGCGTGTATCCGAACCCGGTGCCGCACGCGCACGTCGTCACCTCGACCACGCACAAGACCCTGCGCGGCCCGCGCGGCGGTTTCATCGTCTGCAAGGCCAACGAAGAGCTGGAGAAGAAGTTCCAGTCGCTGGTGTTCCCCGGCCTGCAGGGCGGCCCGCTGATGCATGTCATCGCGGCGAAAGCCGTCGCTTTCAAGGAAGCGCTGGAGCCGGAATTCAAGGACTACCAGCAACAGGTGGTGAAGAACGCGCAGGCGATGGCGAATACGATCATCTCGCGCGGCTACAAGATCGTTTCCGGAGGCACCCAGAACCATCTGATGCTGGTCGATATGATCGGCAAGGGCATTACTGGCAAGGACGCGGAAGAGGCGCTCGGTCGCGCCCATATCACCGTGAACAAGAACGCGGTCCCGAACGATCCCCAGAAGCCGGTCTACACCTCCGGCCTGCGCATCGGTACGCCCGCCGTTACCACGCGCGGCTACAAGGAGCCGGAGTGCGTGGCGCTGGCGCACTGGATCTGCGATGTGCTGGACAATCCGACCGACGAGAACGTGATCGCAGGGGTACGCGAGAACGTGACCAAGCAGTGCCGGCAGTTTCCAGTGTATGGCTAAGAGAGATTCGCAACATGGACGCTGTGATGTTGTCGATGCGGAGGCCTCCGCATCGAAGCGTAAGCTCAGACAGCGCGAGAGGAGATCGAGATCCGTCGATCTCTCACCCGCAGCCGTAACGTCGCCAAAAAAAATCAGCTTACGTAATGTGCTCGCCTATCTATGTCTCATCATATGTTGCTTGTATGGTCTGATACTGATCTTCGCTATTCCTCTGCAAGTGCTGGGCATGGCGATAGGCGGTATTGTTGCTGACGAATTCCATACGGACAATACGGGCAGTGGCGTTTTTCTCGCCTATTCAGTGCTTATGCTGGTGGGATTGCTATCGTCCATAGTCCTGTTGCTGCGCTACGTGTCTGGCGGTCCTTCCGCGCTTTCTGCTACTTCGCGCTTGTACTGGATATGCGCTGCCGGGACGTTGAGCGCGTCGATTCTATTGCTCATTCAGCTGCTGATACAACGCTATCTGCCCGGTGCTGTGCAGCCTGACGAAATCAATTACTCCGGAATATCGATGTACTTGTGTCCGCCGGGCATCCTGTATCCCTATTTGTTATTCTTGCGGCATTCTTTTGATCGAAGCTGAGAGCTGAGGTCTTTGCATGCATTGCCCCTTCTGCCAGCACGACAACACCCGGGTCATCGATTCGCGCGTCAGCGAAGACGGTGCGACGATCCGCCGTCGTCGCGAATGCGAGGCCTGTGGCGAGCGCGTCAGTACGCTGGAGACGGTGGAACTGAAGCTGCCGGCGATCATCAAGTCCGACGGTCGCCGCGAGCATTTCGATGCGCGCAAGCTGCGTCATGGTTTCGATCGCGCGCTGCACAAGCGGCCGGTGTCGGAAGAACAGATCGAATCGGCGGTGCGCGCGGTGGTGCATCAGCTACGGATGACCACCGAACGCGAACTGCCGTCGCGCCGCGTCGGCGAGTTCGTGATGGCGGAACTGCGCAAGCTCGATCATGTCGCCTTTGTGCGTTTCGCCTCGGTGTACCGCGCGTTCGAGGACGTGGCTGATTTCCGCGAAGAGCTCGACCGGCTCGAACGCGAACTGCCCGGCGAAGGCCAGTTGCCCCTGCTCGGCGGCGATGTCGTGCGTTTCGACAAAGACAAGAAGAAGCGCTGACAGCCGTGACGACCACGGAATTTTCCGCGATCGATCACGCGATGATGACCCGCGCGCTGCGCCTCGCCGAGCGCGGCGCGTACACCACAAAACCCAATCCGATGGTCGGCTGCGTCATCGCCGATGGCGAAGCGGTGATCGCCGAAGGCTGGCACGCGGTCGCGGGTGGGCCGCATGCGGAAATCGTCGCGCTGCAGGCTGCGGGCGACCGCGCGCGTGGCGCCACGGTCTACGTGACTCTCGAGCCCTGCGCGCACACCGGCAAGACCGGCCCCTGCGCCGAGGCTTTGATCGCGGCCGGCGTCGGCCGCGTCGTCGCGGCGATGCGCGACCCGTTTCCGCAGGTCGATGGCGCGGGCTTCGACGCACTGCGCGCAGCCGGAATCGCGGTCGAGCATGGCCTGATGGCAGCAGCGGCACGGCGCTTGAATCACGGTTTCCTGTCGCGGATCGAACGCAAACGGCCGTGGGTGCGCGTGAAACTCGCGACCAGCCTCGACGGACGCACGGCATTGGCCAACGGCGATTCAAAGTGGATCAGCGGCGAGGCTTCGCGCCGCGACGTGATGCATTGGCGCGCGCGCGCCGGCGCGCTGCTCACCGGCGCCGGAACGGTGCTCGCCGACGACCCGCAGCTGACCGTGCGCTTCGACGACAGCGCGTCCGGCGAAACCACTGCATTCGTAGCACCGTTGCGCGTGGTGCTCGACCCCGGGCTGGCGACGGTCGGGCGCGGTCGCATCCGCGATGGTGCCGCGCCGACGCTGTATCTGCATTCGGTCACTGCGAAACCGCCGCGCGGTTTCGACGCGGCGCATGCGGTCGTGCCGATGCGCGATGGTTTGCTCGATCTGACGGCAGTGCTGCAGCTGCTCGCGGTGCGCGGCATCAACGAAGTGCAGGTCGAAGCAGGCGCGACGCTGGCGGGCGCCCTGCTGCGCGCTGATCTGGTCGATGAAGTGCTGCTGTATGTCGCGCCCGTGTTGCTGGGCGCCGACGCGCGGCCATTGTTCGATGGGCTGCATATCGACGAGATGTCGCAGCGCCTGCGTCTGCAGACCGTGGAGACGCGCCGGCTCGGCGACGATCTGCGCCTGCTGCTGCGCCCGGAGCGCCTCGCGTGAGCGAAGCCGGTTTCTCCGATCATTTCTCCGCAGTCGCCACGCAATACGCCACTGCGCGGCCCGAGTATCCGCAGGCGCTGTTCGCGTGGATTGCGGGCATCGCACCCGCGAACGGCAGCGTCTGGGACGCCGGCTGCGGCAGCGGCCAGGCCAGTCGTGGGCTGGCTGAAGTCTTCGACGACGTGTTCGCCACCGATCCCAGCGCATCGCAGATCGCGCAGGCCGGACAGATCGACAAGGTGCGCTTCGCGGTGGAGCCCGGTGAGCACAGCAGTCTGGGCGACGCCAGCGTCGATGCGGTCTGCGTCGCGCAGGCGCTGCACTGGTTCGATCGGCCTGCGTTCTTCGCCGAATGCGCGCGCGTGCTGAAACCCGGCGGCGTACTCGTCGCCTGGGGATATCAGGACATCGAAGTGCCTCAGCCGCTGCGCGAAGCGGTTGGCGCGTTTTCTGCGCGCATCCGCGACGCGTGGCCGGCGGAACGCTTTCTGGTCGATCGCGCCTACGCCGATTTCGCATTTCCGTTCGCAGCCATCGACACCGCGACGCTGCCGGTGCGCGAGATTGCCGTCGACTGGCCGTTGCTGCGCCTGCTCGACTATTTCTCCAGCTATTCGGCGGTCAAACGCTATCGCGAAGCGCACAACATTGATCCGGTCGCGGTGCATGGCTGGGCCATCGCCGAGGCCTGGGGCGATACAAGCAAACCGCAGCGACTGCGCTGGCCGTTGTTCGTGCACGCAAGAAGGAAAGCCTGATGTTCACCGGATTGATCGAGGGCGTCGGCAGCATCGCTGCCCTGGAGCCGCGCGGTGGCGACATGCGCCTGCGCATCGCCGTCGGCACGCTTGCGTTCGATGGCGTGTCGCTGGGCGAAAGCATCGCCGTGAGCGGCGTGTGCCTGACCGTGATCGAGTTCGATGCCGGATCGTTCGCGGCGGATGCGTCCAACGAGACGCTGTCGTTGACGACGCTCGGCAGCTTGAAGGCAGGGCAGGCGGTGAATCTGGAACGCGCGATGCGTCCCACCGATCGCCTCGGCGGACATCTGGTCAGCGGCCATGTCGACGGCGTCGGGCGCGTGCTGTCGATCCACGACGACGCGCGCGCGCAGCGCTGGCGCTTCGCGGCGCCTGAGGCGTTGCTGAAATACATCGCCACCAAGGGTTCGATCTGCGTCGATGGCGTCAGTCTCACCGTCAATGCGGTCGACGGCGAAGGCTTTGAAGTCGCGCTGATTCCGCATACCGTTGCGCACACCGCATTTTCGACGACGACCGTCGGCGATGCGGTGAATCTGGAAGTCGATCTGGTCGCGCGCTACGTCGAGCGGCTGTTGTCAGCGAGAGAAGTGATATGAGTTTCGCAACGATTCCGGAACTGCTGGAAGAAATCCGCGCCGGACGGATGGTGGTCATCGTCGACGACGAGGATCGCGAGAATGAAGGCGACCTGATCATGGCCGCCGAGCTGGTGCGCCCGCAGGACATCAATTTCATGGTCACGCATGCGCGTGGCCTCGTGTGTCTGTCGCTGATCCGCGAACGCTGCCGTCAGCTCGGGTTGCCGCCGATGGTGCGCGACAACACCTCGCCGCACGGCACCAATTTCACGGTCAGCATCGAGGCCGCCGAGGGCGTGACCACCGGTATCAGCGCCTACGATCGCGCGCACACCGTGCGCACTGCGGTGCGGCCAGACGCGAAGCCCGACGACCTGTCGCAGCCCGGCCATATCTTTCCGCTGATGGCGCAGCCCGGCGGCGTGCTCAATCGCGCCGGGCATACAGAGGCGGCGAGCGATCTTGCGCTGCTGGCGGGCTTCGAGCCGGCCGGGGTGCTGGTCGAGATCCTCAACGCCGACGGCAGCATGGCGCGCCGGCCGCAGCTGGAGACCTTCGCGCGCGAACACGGCTTGAAGATCGGTTCCATCGAGGACCTGATCCGCTACCGCCTGCACAACGAGCACACGATCGAACGGCTTGATGTGCGCGAGATCGACACCGAGCACGGTCCGTTCCGGTTGCACACCTATCGCGACCAGATCAGCCGCTGCCTGCACTACGCGCTGCTGCGCGGCGAGCCCGACGCGACGCTTCCGACACTCGTGCGCGTGCACATGCAGAACCCGCTGGCGGACGCGCTGCACTGGCGTCGCGCCGATTTCGGTCCGGCGGTCGGCGATGTGCTGGCTGCGATCGGCCGCGAGGGCCGCGGCGCGCTGGTGCTGCTGGGCGAGACGCAGACCCCGGAAAGCCTGCTCGCACGCATCCGCGAGCAGCCCGAACCCGCCGCCCGTGGTGGCGGCATGGCCGAATGGCGCCGCAACGGCGCCGGCTCGCAGATCCTTGCGGATTTGGGCCTGGGCAAGCTGCGGGTGCTGGGGACGCCCAGAAAGCAGGTGGGGTTGGCGGGCTTCGGCCTGGAAGTCGTGGCTTACGAAGGGTTGTAGGGCGGGCCCCGGCCCGCCGTTCGGCTGGTCCGGCCGGGTAGCGATGCGGGTGTTGGGGACACCCAGAAAGCAGGTGGGGTTGGCGGGTTTCGGTCTGGAAGTCGTGGCTTACGAAGGGTTGTAGGGCGGGCCCCGGCCCGCCGTTCGGCTGGTCCGGCCGGGTAGCGACCTGTCCGGCTGCTTCGCCAAAAAGCCGGTGCGCCGGGGCGCACCCTATAATGCCCCGCCCAGTTCCGAGCATTCCGCATGCCTCATTTCGAAGGCGACCTGCGCGCCCCCGATGGCGCGCGTTTCGCGATTATCGCCAGCCGCTGGAACCCGCGCATCACCGAGCAACTGGTTGCCGGTGCCCGCGAGGCCTTCCTCGCCCACGGCGTGGCCGAGGACGCGGTGGACGTGATCCGCGTGCCGGGCGCCTGGGAACTGCCTGCGACCGCCGCGCGTCTGGCTTCCGGTGGCGGCCATGTCGCGATCGTCGCGCTGGGCTGCGTCATCCGCGGCGATACCCGACACTACGAACAGGTCGCTGATGGTTGCTCCGACGGCCTGATGCGGGTATCGCTCGACTATGCGCTGCCGGTCGCCAACGGCGTGCTGGCCGTCGAGCATTACGAACACGCCGCCGAGCGTGCCGGTGGCAGTCACGGCAACAAAGGCGAAGAGGCGGCGCTGGTCGCCATCGAGATGGCCAATCTGATGGACAAACTGGCATGAGCAAACAACATTACCGGCGTACCGATGGCGTCGATCCGGTGCTGCGCACCCGCGCCCGCCGTCGAGCCCTGCAGGCGGTGTACGCATGGCAGATGTCCGGCGCCGACGCGCGCGATATCGTCAGCCAGTTCGCGCACGAGCAGGTGCGCGAAGTCGCTGATCTCCCGTATTTCCAGGAACTCGTCCACGGCGTCGACGCGCACTGCAAGGAACTCGACGCGGCGCTGGCGCCGTTCCTCGATCGCACGATGGAAGAAGTTGATCCGATCGAGCGCGCCGCGCTGCGCATCGCCGCCTATGAACTGCAGCATCGTATCGACGTGCCGTATCGCGTGGTGTTGAACGAAGCGGTGGAGTCGGTGAAACGCTTCGGGTCCGAACACGGCCACACCTACGTCAATGGCGTACTCGACCATGCGGCCGTCGCGTTGCGGGCGATCGAGGTGCAGGCGTCGCGGGGAAAGCAATAGCTCTGCAATGAAAGTTTTTTTGGATTGTGAAGTTTCTAGGCAAAGGAAACGCTTGTGGAAAATCATCAAATTGTGCCTGACAAAGTAACGAAGCCGATACAACTGCTGGCAGCATGGCTTGTAGGTCTTATCTTGGTAAATGCATCGTTTCTGCTTGCCGCACAACAGATCACACATCCTTCATGGGGGAGCGCTGTATTGTTGATCTCGGCTGTAGCAAATGTGCCTATTTTCATTGGCGCATTATTTTTGCTGCAAACAAAATTCAGGCCTCAGATGCAGGAAGATTCTTTCTATTCAAAATATTTGGAATTTGAAAAGGCTCCACTTCGTTCAGAAGAAGCGAGTGATTTTTTGAAGTCGCAGATGGAAAAAGCCGTAACTGAAATTGTCTCGGCTCTTGGCATGGGTAAAGAGCAAGATCAAGCAACAGTGGCTGAAATTTTGGAGAAATCAAGCATTGAGGTGTTTGTATATAAACATGGTACGCGCAGGACGCTTTCCGAACTTTTTCTCTGCATAGAAATGTGGCCACGAGTAGTCGAAAAATGGCAAGATAATAATAGTTTCATCAAGTCTACAGATGCACTTATTGAGGATGGCTTGATTGTAAAGTCTGAAAGTTATAGTTCAGCCAGACTCACTGATGTGGGACGAAAGGTTGCGGAAATGGCTGAATCGCGCGGGTTGTTGTTTAGTCAAAAGAAAAAAATACGATGGAAGGAGACAAGAGAAGATCTCGCGCAAGACGATTAAATTCCTAGTCTTCAAGACTCTGCGTTCTTCTTCGCTTGAAAAATGATCGTGGAATTCGACATCATCGCCCGCATCCGCCAGCGCGCCGCCTCGCGCGACGACGTGATCGTCGGTATCGGCGACGACGCCGCGATCCTGTCGGTGCCGCCCGACAGGCAATTGGTTGTGGCGATGGACACGCTGAATGCCGGCGTGCATTTTCCTGCAGAGACGGCACCTGCCGATATCGGCTGGAAATCGCTGGCGGTGAATCTCTCCGATCTCGCCGCGATGGCCGCGACGCCGACGTGGTGCACGCTGTCGCTGTCGTTGCCGCAATCGGATGCGGTGTGGCTCGACGGCTTTCTCGATGGTTTTCTCGAGCTCGCCGCGCGTCACGGCGTGGCGCTGGTCGGCGGCGATACCACGCGCGGGCCGCTGTCGGTCTGCGTCACCGCGCATGGATTCATCGATCCGCACGGCGCCCTGCTGCGCAGCGGCGCATGCGTCGGCGACGATGTCTGGATTACCGGCACGCTCGGCGATGCTGCGGCGGCGCTGCGGCAATGGCAGTCGCATCGACCGATCCATCCAGTGCTGCGCGCACGCCTCGATCGGCCGACGCCGCGGGTCGACGCAGGTCTGGCACTCGCCGGTATCGCACATGCGTGCATCGATATTTCCGACGGCCTGCTTGCCGATCTGGGTCATGTCTGTCGTGCCAGCCGCG
This sequence comes from Lysobacteraceae bacterium, assembly GCA_040079515.1. Classification (GTDB taxonomy): domain Bacteria; phylum Pseudomonadota; class Gammaproteobacteria; order Xanthomonadales; family Xanthomonadaceae; genus Lysobacter_I. The sequence goes on along the minus strand of JBEBKD010000004.1, from coordinate 178,967 downwards.
TCGGTGCGGAACTCGATATCGACGCGCTGCCGGCATCAGAGGCGCTGATCGCAGCATTCGATCCTGGAACGCGTCGCGAACTGCAGGTCGCTGGCGGCGACGACTACGAACTGTGCTTCACCGCGCCGAAAACCGCACGTCTCGCAGTGCAGGAGGCGATGCACGCTTGCGATGTAATGGCGACGCGGATCGGCGGCATCACGGCGGATGCGGGCAACACCAGCCTGCGCGATGCGGCTGGCGCGGAATGGTCGCCATCGCATACCGGCTACGTGCATTTCGAGGATTGAGTCGCGCACCGCGACGGCACAATCCCGAATTGGGTGCGCGTGTCGCGCACCGGCTTTGTGCAGCAATTTCACAGCCGCGCGCGACAAGCGCACCGGGTTTTTTGCGTCAAGCTCACAGCGGTGCGCGACACGCGCACCCTATTGGTGTCCCGTGATGTCATTGGGTCGCGATCTGCTGTTGAGGCTTCGAGGAAAACAGCTCGCGCACCCGCTCGCGCAGTACCGGTACCACCTCGCGTTCGAACCACGGATTGGCCATGAACCAGCCGATGTTGCGCGGACTGGGATGCGGCATCGGTAGATATTCCGGCATGTAGTCGCGCCATGCGCGGACGGTATCGGTGAGGGTTGCCTTACGGCGTTCACCCAGGAAATAGTTTTGTGCGTACTGGCCGATCATCAGGGTCAGCTGCACGTCGTCCAGCATCGGCAGCAGCCGAGGATGCCAGGTCGTGCGGCATTCCGGCCGCGGCGGCGCATCGCCGGCGCCGCTTTTTCCCGGATAGCAGAAGCCCATCGGTACGATTGCGATGCGCGATGCGTCGTAGAAGGTGTCTGTATCCATCTCCAGCCATTCGCGCAGACGTTTGCCGCTGGCGTCGTCCCAGGGAATGCCGCTCGCATGCACCTTGGTGCCCGGCGCCTGGCCGACGATCAGCAGCCGCGAGGTCGCGCTTGCGCGCAGTACCGGGCGAGGACCGAGCGGCAGCTGCGCTTCGCACAGGCGGCAGGCGCGGATGTCGGTGAGCAATGCATCGAGCGGTGATTGTTCGGGCGTTGCGTTCACGGTGGCAACAGCTTGCCCGGATTGAGGATCGCGTCGGGATCGAATGCCGCTTTGATCGCGCGCATCATCGCCAGCGTCGGTGCGTCGATGGCCTGGGTCATGAAGTCGCGTTTCGCCAGGCCGATGCCGTGTTCGCCGGACAGCGTACCGCCGAGCGACAGCGTCAACGCGAACACGCGCGCCATCGCCGCATGCGCACTGTCGCTCTGCGCGGGATCGTCCGGGTCATACATCAGATTGATGTGCAGATTGCCGTTGCCGGCATGGCCGAAGCAGACGATCGGCAATGCGGACTCGCGCGACAGCGCCTGCACGCCGGTGACCAGTTCCGGAATGCGCGACACCGGCACCACCACGTCCTCGTTGATCTTGCCCGGCGCAAGACTGCGCAGCGCGGGCGACAGCGCCTTGCGCGCAGCCCACAGCCGTTCGCGCGCGGCCTCATCGGCAGCGGGTTCGACATCGAGGCAGCCGTCGCCGCGTGCGGCGGCACTCAATGCATCCAGCGCATGTTGCAACGTGTGCGCATCGCCATCGGCTTCGATCATCAGCAATGCGCCGGCATGCTCCGGGATGTCGGTGTCGCCGGTGCCCGCGCGCATCTGCGCGCGAGCCAGCCGCACCGCATGGCCGTCCATGAATTCGAGCATCGATGGCGTCACCGGCTGCGCCATCAAGCGCGCCACGGCGGCGGCGGCGGCGTCGACATCGCGATACAGCGCACGCAATGCGCGGCGCGCGGCCGGCAGCGGCGTGAGCTTCAGCGTCGCTTCCACGATCAGCGCCAGCGTGCCTTCGCTGCCGACCAGCAGCCGCTGCAGGTCGTAGCCGGTCGCGCCTTTCGTGGTGGCGCTGCCGCAGTGGATCAGTTCGCCGCTGCCGGTGACGGCGGTGAGCGCAAGGATATTGTCGCGGCTGGCGCCATATTTGACCGCGCGCGGGCCGCCGGCATTGCAGGCGAGATTGCCGCCGATGGTCGAGAAATCCGCGCTGGTCGGGTCCGGTGGCCAGAACAGCCCGTGCGGTTTCAATGCGCGCTGCAGATCGCCGTTCAGGACGCCAGGCTCCACCACCGCGCAGCGGTCGCCGGGGCGGATGGCGAGGATACGGTTCATGCGCTCGAACGACACCACCATGCCGCCCGCCGTCGGCACCGATGCGCCGGTGGTGTTGGTGCCGCGTCCGCGTGCGATCACCGGCACGCGATGCGTGCGACATGCGCGCACCAGTGCGACCACCTGCTCGCGCGTGGACGGCAACGCGACCGCATCGGGCATCGCTTGGCGCCGCGAGTTGTCGTAACCGTAGGTCGATCGTTCGTTGGCGTCGGTGCGGAAGCCGTCGCCGAGCAGGGCGGACAGTTCGCGATCCAATGCGGCGGACAGGCGAGAAGTCATGCGCGATGGTCGTGGAGGACGGTCGTGGCCCGGCGTCAGCGCGCTGCGCGGGAAGTGCGCAGCGACCACCATTCCAGCACGATGACCACGACGATCATGACGGCCCAGAACGGCATCATCACGATGGGAAGCAGCGCCATGGCGAGACCGACGTTGGGGTCGCTCGAATGCATGAAGTCGCGGTAGGCATATACCCAGAATCCGGAGGCCAAGGTTCCGAAGACACCGCAGCACCAGGCTGCGATGCGTCCACGGAGGCGGGCCAGTGCGAAGAACGCCAGACCGCCGATGCCGACGGCGGGCAGGAGTTCAAACAATGCAGTCCAGAACCAATCCCGGGGATCATGCGGGAAACCGGATGCGGAGCGCGCGACCAGCGTCGATACGAGTGCCGCGGACAATGCCAGGAGATTGAGCGCGCGCAGCCAGCGATGGTTGCGGGGCTGACGGTCCTTGAAGCGAACATCGGCGCTGGGCATGCTGGATCGAGCCTGATGAGTTCGCGCGAAGTATTGCACATGGCGTCGATCGTCGAAGGAAGCCGGTCCCGTGTCCGATACGTTCGGATACGGGCTGCTGGTCAGGATCGTTGTCGCCAAGCCTTGCGTTCCTCGAAATGTTTCCGGATCTGCGCCCACTGCAGCGTCATTATGGCGCACGGGAACCACACCCACTGCAGTTCCGACCAAAGCACCGTCAGCCCGCGAACGCTGAAGAAGCCGGCGCCGATCGGCGACACCGCGATCGGTCGCCACGGTGCGAAGAAGCGTTCGTGCGACCACGGCCACAGCAGCGCTACGCCGAGGCCGCCGTTGGTCAGCGCATCGAGCAGCGGATGCGATGCGGTGCAGAACGCCAACCACAGGAACGCGCGCCATCGCGTCGTGCGCAACCACGGCGCGACCATCGCACCGAACAGCGCGATCGCCAGCGCGAAGACGAACGAATGACTCGCGCCGCGATGCCCGAACTGATCGGCATAGGCGATGCCGAGCTTGAACGCAGCGGTATCGAAGTCGGGCGCCATCGAGACGAACATGCCAGCTGCGATCAAGCGCGGCGGGACTGCTTTCCGGCCGAGCGCGAGGCCCAGGGCGAGCGGTACGACGGCATGGGTGAAGATGGTCGGCACCGTGTTCGCTCAGGGGTAGAAGAACCAGACGTCGGCGATCAGGCCATCGCTGATCCGATACACGGCCACCACTTCCGACGGTTGCTCAAGCAGGCCATGGATACGTTCGTGGTCGATGACCTTGTCGCCCAGCGCGACGCGGTTCAACAGTTCAGCGCGCAGCGTCGGAATCGAGAAACGATGTTCGGCATAGAGCGCGCGTAGCGCGGTTTTTCCGACGGTGCTCGCCGCTTCCATCGGCATGCGGAACAGACGCACATTTTCGCTGAAACATTCGGCGAAGCGATCGAGGTCGTGCGCGTTGTAGGCGTCCAACTGACGTTGCACGATTTCGGTCGGGGTCATGGCAGCGCCTTGGCTCGACATTCAGACATCGTCGGCGCGGAACGCATCGCGCAGCCAGTCGAATGTCGGCGCTTCCGGGTCGCCGCTGGCATCGATCACGTCGAAGCGGCAGGGCGCGCGTGCGAACTCGCGATGCGCGGCGAGGAATCGGCTGGCCGCGTGCACCAGCTTGCGGCATTTGCTGGCATCGACCGAGGCCGCGCCGCCGCCGAAGCCCGCGCTGCGGCGATAGCGCACTTCGATAAAGACCAGCGCGTCGTCGTCGCGCATCACCAGATCGAGTTCGCCATCGCGGTAGTTCGCGTTGGCGGCGACGGGTTCAAGCCCCTGCTGCCGCAGGAAATCGCGGGCCAGCGCTTCAACGCGAGCGCCCTTCGTGCGACGGCCCTCAGTCGCCACTGCGGGCGAGGGCGACGATCTGGCCATTGCTGAAGGTCGACCATGCCGGGCTGCGCACGATATTGCCGAAACCGTCGATGCGCAGATCGCCGGTGGCGCCGTCGACCTTGCCGTTCGCCTGGGTGGCGAGGCGTTCAAGATACGCGGTGAGCAACCACGCGTCGTAACCGAAGGCGAACAGCTTGGCCGCCGGGCCGCGCGCGGTCGACAGCATGCTGCCGGTGGCGTCGGCCGAAGGCAGGCCAGCGATGCCCTGCACGCTCCAGGTTTCGGCCGGGAAGGCGATACCGTCGAGCAGTTTGTCCTGATCCGGCTTGCCGGTGCCCGACAGCAACTGCGCAGTGGAGACGCGCGGCTTCGCAGCGAGGCCTGCGGTGGCCAGCTGAGACGCAAGCGCGCGCGCTTGACCGCCCTTCAACGCGAGGAATACGGCATCGACGCCGCCTTCCTTCTGTGCGGCCGCCTGCAGCGGGGCGGTGCTGTCGGCCGGTTTGTCGGCGATGGTCAGTGTCTCGACGACGTTGCCGCCACGGCTCGACAGGTACTCGCGGAAGGCGGTGGCGCTGCGGCGCATGCCGTCGTCGCTGCCCACCAGCACCAGCACCCGGCGCGCCTTGCGTGCGAGCAGATACTCGGCTGCGGCGATGCCGTCGTCCTCCGGTGCCAGCGCGAAGCTGGCGTGACCGCTCGGTGGTGCCGTGGCGCCACGATTCAGCGCCAGCACCGGCACGCCGAGCTGCGACTCCTTGAACAACGCACCGACTTCGTCGCGACCGAGTGGGCCGACCACGTAATCGGCGCCTTCGGTACTGGCTTTCTGATACGCGGCCACGGCCCCGGCCGGGGTGCCGGTGGTGTCGTAGAACACGATGTCAGGCCGCTGCCGGTGTTCGCCGAAATAACCGGCGAGCAGACCGTCGCGCACTGGCGACGACGCAGCGGCCATCGCGCCGGTCAGCGGCAGCAGTACGGCGAGTTTGCGAGGTGGACGATAACCGTCGCGATCCGCCGGCGGACGGCTGCCGGCATTGAAACGCCAGTTGCCTTCTCGATCGAACGGGCGCGGCAGGGTCAGGCCACGGCGCAGCAGCTCGCGGCCGATGAAGTTGTAGAGCGGATCGCCATCGCGCATCACGCCGGCCTCGTTGCTCAGCGTGGCGTTGTCGAGCCCGGCGATGATGCGTTCGATCTCGCGACCGTTGTCGATCTTCGCCTGGCCGGTCAGGGTGTCGTGATTGCCGGCGAGGGCGGAGGCCTGCGCGACGAGCGGATTGACCCGAAAGGTCGACGGCTTGGTGCCGCCGGGCTTGGTCGGTACGCAGGCGGTCAGGCCCAAGGCAAGCAAACCGGTGCAAAGCCAAGCCAACGTCGTCGAATTCATGCGCATCGCCGCAACCCTTGAGTGAACCGTTAGGATTCTACCCGCCTGCCACACCCCCGAGCGAGTCAGACCCGATGTCCACCCCCGCCGCTGCAGGCACCCTGTATGTCGTTGCCACCCCGATCGGCAATCTGGGCGATCTCTCGCCGCGCGCGCTCGATACCCTGCGCGCGGTCGCCGCGATCTGCGCCGAGGACACCCGCCACAGCCGCCAGTTGTTGTCGCACTACGGGGTCGAGCAGACCCTGATCGCCCTGCACGAGCACAACGAGGCAGGCCTGGCCGAGCGCATCGTTGCCCGCCTGCAGGCCGGCGATTCGCTGGCCCTGGTCTCCGATGCCGGTACGCCGCTGGTCAGCGATCCGGGCTTCCGTCTGGTCGCTGCCGCCCGCGCCGCCGGGATCAAAGTCAGCCCGATTCCCGGCCCCAGCGCCTTGATCGCCGCGCTCAGCGTCGCCGGTCTGCCCAGCGACCGGTTCGCCTTTGAAGGGTTTCTTCCGGCCAAGGCAGGTGCTCGCCGCGAGCGCTTCGCCGAACTCGCCAGCGAGCCGCGCACGCTGCTGTTCTACGAGTCGTCGCACCGCATCGAAGACGCCCTCGCCGATGCCGTGGCGGTCATCGGCGCCGACCGCCCCGCCGCGATCGCCCGCGAGCTGACCAAATTGTTCGAGACCGTGCTCAGCGGCACCCTCGGTGAACTCCACGCCCGCGTCGTCGCCGATCCCGACCAGCGCAAAGGCGAATTCGTGCTGCTGATCCAGGGCGTGGGCGACGACGCCGACGCGAAACTGGTCGAAGGCCGTCGTGTCTACGCGAAACTGATCGAACACCTGCCGCCCTCGACCGCCGCGAAGCTTGCGGCGGAGATCACGGGGGCGCCGAGGAAGGGCCTGTACGGAGGCGGCGCGGAAAGCGAGTCACTTTCCGCCCGCCGATGAGGATGTTCAAGGCTGTCGTCGATTGGTGACATGCAGGAGGAGGTCGACGTAATCGTCGTCGCCTTCGTCCGTGTTGGTCACTTTCATGCGTACTTCGAAATTGACTGCATCCTTCGGGATCGTGAACGTCTGTTTCCTTTCGCCGTCGAGATCGTCGGTATCTTCCGAGGTGCCTTCGTACAGCATCAAGTGACAGAAGAGCCTGATCGACGAATCCGGTTGCCAGTCCATCCGGTAATACAGCGCGCCGCGGATTTCGCCGCCCATTTTTTCTACCCACCAGCCGTCGGCGAACGTCGCGAATGCGCCGATCCGATACAGCGGCGTGAACAGCTTGCTGAAGGTCTTGAATTCATCGTCGCCGATGTTTTCTTCGTCCTTGAACTGCATCGTGCCGGAAATCTCGACTTCCCTGAACCAGTCCGGCGGTTCCTTCAGGTCGATCTGCGTTTGCACCGTGCCGCCGGCAGGCACTTTCACGGGCGTCGCGCCATCCCAGATGAAACCATCGGCGAGCACATGGGCTTCCGCCAGATAGTCGCCGGCCGGTACGGTCAGCGAGAACCTGCCCTGATCGTTGCTCAGGATATCCTTGCCGCCGATCACCACCTGCGCCTGCGGCTGCGGCAGGCCGCGGCGCGTCACCAGCCCTTCGGCCGTGCCCGACCGCGATACTTTCTTCCAGCGGCTGATGCGCCTGAATTCCAGCCGTGCGGGGCGATACACCAGCGGCTCCGAAAAGCCGTAGAGACCATGAATCTTGTCGCCGACTAGCCGCGGCTCGTCCCACAGCAAAATGTCCGATGGACTCACGGCGCGTCCAGAGGCCGGCTCGTCTTTCCACTTGTCCGAATTCTTCGCGTGATTGCCGTTCGCGTCTTCGCCGCTCCAGTCGAAGGCGAAGGTATTGCAGATCTGGCTGGCGACATCGTCCGGCGCGTCGGTGAACAGCTTCCCCAGAAATCCGGCCATGTCGGAGGCCTTTTCGTAGTACATCCGATACAACGCATTGCCAGCGGTTGCTCGCTCGTCTGCGGTGTAGAAATACAGACCATCTCTTGTTTTCGCATCCACTTCGGCCCTCGGCGCGAGCGCGCCCTGCGGTGTGGCGACGTCGTCGCGCTCCAGGTCGCTGGCACGTACGATGGGTTCTGGACCTTCCAGATGGATATCGAATCCGGGGGTGGACTTCGCGGCCAGCCAGATGAAGTTCGAACACATCGTCGGCAGCGTTTCCGAAGCCCACCAGCCCGCGCGCAACGGCGCCTGGTAGGCGGGGTCGAACGCAATGGCGGAATCGGTGTATGCGTAGAAGCGGTAGTGTCCGTCGATCTGCTTGGCGCGCTCCGCGACCGCATGCAGCATGTCGCGGATCTTCGGCAGATTGGATTCGATCCGCTTCGGTGGCGATACGACCCGCGGCACCTCGATGACGATGTTCCCGTAGTTCTGGTTTTCCTTCGGATAAAGATCGAACGCCTGGATGCGGAATTTCTTGATCTCGCCGTTCTTGTCGCGATTGCCGTCCGGGTCCAGCAGAAACGTGCCGTTGACGGCTTCGTGCGCGGACTGGGTGATGGTGCCCGGCCAGAAGTACTTGAGCTTGTCCGGGTCGATTCCGTCCGTACCACGTTTTGACTCGAGGAGGGGTGGAATCTCTGGCGATTCGCCAACCAATGCGTCCGGATCGCTGAGCCAGTCGTCGCTGCCGCATGAATGTCGCAGTGCGTAGAAGTTCTGCACCATGATCCCGGTGTGTGCGTAATTCTGCGGCGGAGAGACGTTGTGCAGCACCATGCTGACGGGGCCGCTGCTGCCGCTGGGGGACAGAACGGTGTCGCCCTTGCGTCCATTCATGATGCGCGCAGGTATGTAGACCCATGCCCATTCGTCCGTGAGCTGGCATGCGAGATCCTCGCGCGAGGGCTCCTGGTCCGGCAGGCACTCGTCGCCTTCGTGTTGAGGCCCGAATACGCGCATGTCGTCGAGAGGGTCGACATCCACCCGCGCATGCAGTGCGCGTTGACTCCTCACGGGCACGCCCGGCGACGCTACGCCATCCCGCGTTCGCGGTGCGAACAGCGTCATCTCCTTGCCTTGCAGGTAATGCTCTGCTTCCGCGAGCGAAAATATCGTGCGCTGAGCGTTGCAACAGGATCTTCGCATTTCGTCCAGGCTCGTCGCGATATGCCTGCTCGATACCCGCCGCAACCGTGCTTTCGGCGTGAGATGCTCGAAATAGCCGCTGAATGCGACATCATGCCCGGCCTCGCTACGACCGTGATAATGCCAGGCGAAGCCGAATGCGCCTTTCGGCAACGCTGAGTACGGAAGCCCGCAGTCGATCTCGCGCACCGATTCCGGTTCGATCACGACCGTGTCGATTCGTGCTTCCGGTTCCGGAACCGAGATCCGTTCGGGATCGTCGTACAGATATTCGATCTGACGCGAAGTGATGTGCAGTGGCACATCTTCCAGGTTCCGCACTTCGCAGCGGGCGAGCAGGCGAGCGCTGTCGCGTTGCGCAACGAAATCGTACCGGGTCAGCGGCTGGAGCAGATTTTTCCTGTGTTTCATCAACGCATAATCATTGAGCAGTGTGAAACTTCTGCTCGCGGTATCGTCCGGAAGATGCCCCCGGTGGATGGTCAGATCGACCGTCAGGAGCTGATGGATCGCGTCGGTGTCGATCAACTCGGCCAGATCGATGGTCGCCTGCGGGCCATGGGAGTGCGCAAGCAGACCGGAGATGTTCCATTCGCAAAAAGCACCCGCGATATCGAGCTTGTCCGCATTCGCGACGGAGCAGACGATGCCATGGCGCGATTCGATGTCTTTTGCGATGTGGATGATCGGAAAGCGCCGGCACGAAGAGGGTTCGGTCAAGTTTATTTCGACGGCACGGGACTCGGTGTCGCCATCGGCGGCATATGCCGTGACCGATATTTGGCGACGACCCGGCCGGCCGCCGAGCTGAAGCGTCTGTTCCGCGCCGGGCGTGCCGTTGATGCATACCAGTATCGGCCGTTCTTCGCGATGAGACGCCGTCTTGACGATTACCCGGAACGGTTCCCCGATATCGACATCATCGCGGGACAGTAGAATTTTCCTGATCAGTTTTCGTTGCGATTTCATGTCTCGTCTCCATTCGGAAATTTCATTCCCTTGCAAGTAGACGCACTTTTTGCGCGAAACCGGACGGACCACCTACATTTCCCGCGCACGAAAAAAGCGGGCATCAGAGGCCTGCCCGGGTGCGGATGGTGCGTGGGATCGGAATGGAGCTTTGAGCTGCTCGTACAGTCAGTCGTGAGACGCGGGCACAGTCGGTCCGATCGGCGCGGCATCCTGTTCCGCAATCACCACCCGATTGCGTCCCTGTGCTTTGGCCCGATACAGCGCCCGGTCCGCGCGAATCAACAAGTGGTCGAATTCGAGATCATCGGCGGACAGACACGCGACGCCAACCGACGCGGTCGGGGTGATCGTCTGGTTGCCGCAAGGCACCGCGACACCCGCGACCGCGGCCCTGAGGCGTTCGGCAGCGGCGAGCGCATGCTCCCGGCTGATGCCCTGCAGCAGTACCGCGAATTCTTCGCCGCCGTAACGGCCGAGCTTGTCCGAGTCGCGGCATGTGGCCCGCATTGCGGCGGCGACGGACTTGAGTACCTCGTCGCCGATGGGGTGGCCGAAACGGTCGTTGATCTGTTTGAAATGATCGATGTCCACGATCGCGACCGCGAGATTGAGGCCGTTGTCGAGTGCGCGTTCGATCGCGGCATTGCCGGCATCGGTGATGTAGCGCCGGCTGTGCACCGTGGTCAGGAAATCGGTGGAGATCGCCACTTCCATCTCGCGGCCGCGCATGCGCATCAGCGCGCCGTATTTGCGTTGCTGGAAATACAGTGCGATCACGACGCCGAGCGTGCACAGCGCAAGGATGCCCGCAGCGAGGCTGTAGCGGTATTTGTTTTCGTTGACCATCGCGCGCAGTCGTTCGTTCTCGGCTTTGGCGTTGGCCTCGGTGAGCGCGGCATCGCTTTCGGCGTAGCGCAGGCGTTCCTCGAAATCGGCGGCCGCGGATTCGCGCTCGGTGCGGCTGATCCGATCGCCCAGCTCGGTGAGTCTTGCGATCGATTGCTGGAGACTCCCGGCCTGGATGCCTTTCAACTGCAGATCAACGACGGCGCGCACGGTGCGCATTTCGTCCTGCTCCAGTTTCAGCTGCGCGAATTCGTCGCGCGCACGCTGGTAGAGGTCGAATGCCTTCGCGTTCTGCCCGCGCATCTGCAGCGCCTGCGCCATGGTTTCGTAACTCAATCCGTGCAGTTGCGTATTCTGCAGGTCATCGCCGATCGCGCCGATCCGACGGCCCATGTCTTCGACAGTCCCGGCGTCGCCGAGCGCGCGTGCGCTGCGCGCCTCCTCCAGCAGCACTTCCGCAGTGAGTTTCGGGTCGCGACTGGCCGGCAGGATTGTTTTCGCCTCCTGCATCAGCGTTCGCGCTTCCCGCGGACGGCCCTGGTCGGTCGCGACATGCGCCATGTTGCGCAGTAATCTGAGGCGCATTTCCGGATTGCTGTCGGCGGATGCGTGGGCGAGTCCTTCTTTGGCGTAGCGGTAGGATTCGTCGAATTTCCCCAATCGCTCGCTGATGGATGAATACGCCAAGAGGATATCCGCCAGCAATCCGTCGTCCGGCACGTCGCCCAGGCGCTGCTGCGCATCCGCCAGCGTGCGCGCTGCGCTATTGAAGTCGCCCAGCCGGGAGAGTGCGCGCCCCAGCGCGATCCGGGCGCGGACCTGAAGATAGATGTTCGAGGTCTGGTCGGCGGCGGCAACTGCGGCGGAGCCGGCCTGCCGTTGGCACCCCCAATTGGCGATCACGCGACAGGCATTGGCGGCGGCCAACGACAGCTTCGCCATCCCGGCATGGTCGTCCTTGGCGAGGGCGTTGCGCGCTGCCGGCAGCTTCCGCAGCACCTCGCGAGGCTGGGTCAAGGCTTCCACTTCGAGTGGGTGGCGCTGATCGTCGTGGCTGCCGTTCGCCGCAGCAGCATCGAACATGATCCAGACGAAAGAGAAGCAGGCGGCCGCGGCGAGTACCGCGCGCAGGCGACAGACCATGCCGCGCCGGCGCCTGGTGGTGGAGCTGGATTCGACTGGCTCAGTGCGGCAAATGACCAAGCAGAGATCCTCGCGTCGAGGGGCTGGTATGCGATGCGGTCGAATCGGGGCCGATGCACTAAGCCCCTGTCGTTCCCGCCGCGTTCCAATCCACGGCCCGCTCAGCCTAGCGCAATTCGGGGTGAAGGCGCTGCCTCGCTTTCCATCGGCGTCCGGATGGATCGACCACCGGCATGGAGTGTGCGTATGCTCCGGCGCAATGTCTGGCCTGCATCAAAAAAAGCCGGGCAGAGACGATCTGCCCGGGATGCGGAGGGGTGCGCTTAAAGTAGGATGCGGGATGGATGTCGAAGCGACCGCTCAGCCCGCCGGTGTGTAGGCGTAGTGCATGAGCCGGGTGATCCGCCATTCGCCGTCGCGCTGCCGCCAGATCGCCATGAACTGCATGCGCTGGCCGCGACAGGGTTGCGAATCGACCGCGCAGAACGACTGCGTGCCGATCTGGATGGCGCCATAGTCGGGCAGTGAATAGATCCGCTGGTCGGATGCCGGCGCTTCTCGCCGGTACTTGCCGCAGAACGTGCGGCGCAGGGTATCGGTGTACGTGAAGAGTTGACGCGTGACGCCACGATCGGCGAAGTACAGCTCGGCATTGCTTGCGAACAGCGCCTTCAGCGGTTGGATTCGACAGTGGTTGTAGGCATCGCTGATGCGGGCGTCCAGGGCGAGGATCTCGCGACGCACCGCGGAAGAGGCGGTGTCCTCCACGACATCCTCCGCGCGTGCCATGGTCGAAAGCATCGACAGGCCCGATGCCACCATCCATGCGGCGGCCGGCGAGAGGCGTGGCAAAAAAGCGGTCGAAAAGATACAGGACGAAAGCAGACAGGGTGAAAATCGGGTGATGCGCATGGCGATCTCCGGTCGTTTTTCGGGTGCAGGTCGTCTGGCCGCGCCGATGGCGGCCATGCGATGCGAAGGACGTGGCGGACGTCGAGGCGCCCGCAGAGCGACGGTCACACGGCGTTGCTGGTCAACCGGAAGTAGACCAGCTGACCGGCGCCGGTCAGGATCGCGAGCAGGGCGATGCTGCCCGGTGTCGGTTGTGTCCAGCCGAAGGCCTGCAGCAGCGCGAAGCCCAGGCCGATCGCGATCAGGAAAATGCCCCAGCGCAACGAGGAAAACCGCCGCTGTCTGGCTTCGTGGCGCAGCAGTTCCGCCAGCAGCGTTTCCGAAAGTCCTTCCTTCATCATGCGGTAGCGGGTCACGGCATCCAGCAGCGCCTTGAAGGCGAAGGTGATGCAGAAGAACAGGGCGAGCGGGATGAGCGTCTGTTTGGTGAAGATGGGGTCCATGGTGTGGCTCTTGGAGGTATGGGAATCATGGCGATAGATACGTGCTCGTGGCTGGCGGTTGCAGTCGAATCGCATGCAACCGTTGCGCGGCTGGACGTATCCAACGGACAGATGACCGATGAACAGCCCATTTCGGACCGCGCGCTGGTGGATGCCGTACTCGCCGCCACGCCCGGCGCGTTCGAGCGTCTGGTGCGGGAACATCAGACCCTGTGCTGGCATATCGTGCTCAAACTCGTCCGTCATCCGGAAGATGCCCGCGATCTTTGCCAGGAAGTTTTCCTGCGCGTGCATCGTTACCTGCATCAGTACCGGTACGACAGTTCACTGAAAACCTGGATCGGCCGGGTCGCCTATTCCTGCGCGCTGCGACATCTTGAACGCCGACGCATGCCGCTGGCGCTCGAACTGGCGGGCGACGACGGCGCGGCCGAGATCGAGGCGATCGACAGCGGTGAAGATGTGCACGCGCAGGCGTCGCAGGCGCAGATCGACACGATCGTGCAGGCGCAGATGCGCAGATTGCCGCCGATCCAGAGCCTGTTGTTGACGCTCTATCATCTCGACGAACTGACCATCCCCGAGATCACGGCCATGACCGGCCTGCCGTCCGGCACCGTCAAAAGCCATCTCGCGCGTGCCCGCGCCCGGCTTCGCGATGGTCTTGCCATCACATTGGGAGAACGACCATGACGCACGGATCGAACGCACACGAAACGCAGGATGCGACAGAGGCGCTGTGGCGTCGCCAGGAGCGACTGCTGTCGGCATTGCGGTCCGGCGCAGTCGACGATTCCGGCGATGAACGCTATCGCGATGTATTCGCCGCGCTCGACCGGGAATCCCTGCCGACGTTGCCCGATGGTTTCGCCGTGCGCGTCGCAACCGACGCGCAGCGGCTCGCCGACGCGCGTGCGCAGGTGTTGCGCTTCAAGAAGATGGCCGTGAGCCTGTTGAGCCTGTTGTACCTGCCCGCGATGCTTGCGGCAACACTGCTGTATTTGCCGCGATGGTACGCGTCCTCGGTCGGCGCGTCGTCCGGCGAGCACGCGTTGTGGCTGTGGCTGGTTGCGATCGCCGTGCTGGGGTTTTCGATGCTGGTCGTGGAGACACTGTCGCGGAAGATGGGTGGAAAAAGTTTCGACTGATCCGCCGATCACTCCGCTCCGCGTTCGATCAGCACTTTCGCGTAACTCCTGTCCTCGATCAGGATGTGCTCGGAAAGCCAGTTCTTGAGATAGTTCAGCAATTCGACGCCGACATTCTGCTCGCCCTTGGCGTGCCGTCGCTCGCAATCCTCGATCATCCGCACGAAGGCATGGTGCGCGTGACCGTGGTCGTCGGCTTCCTCGTATTTGTAGACCTTGAACATCGCCTCTTCGTAGGCGAAATGCACTTTGGTGTAATTGCGAAGACGTTCGAGCGTCTTCTGCAGGCCGAATCCGCTGCCGCCCTTCTCGACCGCATCGCTCAGGTCGTTGATGTAGCCGATCAGCATGCGGTGCTGCCGGTCCACCGTTTCCAACCCGACCGACAGACCCGGCGACCATTCGAAAAATGCCATGCGTTCCCATTCCCCTGTCGGATGAGGTGGCAGTGTCTGCGGCGGAGTGGGGATGTCGCTTTGACCTGGGTCAATTGGGGTGCAACATGCCAGCCGTGCGACAATGCCCGGGACGGAGTCGGCCAGGCAGTCGCGTCATCGCATTCTTCGGAATGCCGATGCCGAGGAAAGTCCGGGCTCCACAGGGCACGGTGCCAGGTAACGCCTGGGCGGCGCGAGCCGACGGAAAGTGCAACAGAAAGATACCGCCGAACGGTTCTTCGGAATGCGTGGCAAGGGTGAAATGGTGCGGTAAGAGCGCACCGCGAGTCCGGCAACGGACCGGCACGGCAAACCCCACCGGGAGCAAGACCAAATAGGGAGACAATGCCGCGGCCCGCGGTGTCTCCGGGTAGGTTGCTTGAGCGTATCGGCGACGATGCGCCTAGAGGAATGACTGTCCACGACAAAACCCGGCTTATCGGCCGGCTCCGTCACTCGATTCCTGGAATGCGGGCCCACGGAGGGCCCCCGAGAGCCCGCAAGACAGGTCACGCACCGACGTTGCGTTCGATCTCCGTGTGGGGCTAAATGCCTGATCTCTCTATGCAACCATGGGGTCGCGGTGACCGATCAGCCTGATGTCCTCAGCACCTTCCGTCAGCCCATGGTCACGTCCATCGGCATCATCCTCGGGTTCGTGCTCGGTTTCTTCGGAAAGTGGGCGCTGGAAACGCCGGATGCGCCTTGGGATGCCAGCGACAGCGTGGTGTGCTCCGGTTTGGTGATCGGTAGCGTGATGATGATCGTGGCCCTGTTCCGGATGCTGCGTTTCGACTACCCGCGCGACAATCCGCTGCCCTATTACCGCTCGACTTTGCGCATATTCATCACCGGTCTGGGCGTCGCCCTGCTCGGCAGCGTGGCCGCGGTGCTGCAGAACATCGGCTGACTCCGCGTGCGACAGAAGCGAATGGTGGTTTTCTTGGCATAGGCTCGTGGAGTAGCGCAATGGCCTCAAGACGATATTTCGTGAAAGCCGTCGCCGCGATGGCGGCGATTCCATTGATCGGGGGCTGTGCCGAAAGAACGGAAGGTGCGCGTGATGTCGTAAAGAACGAGGGCATGACCGCCGACGCGTCCGCCGAGGCCGTGCACGATATCGATGGGCCGCGCGACACCTCCGGCCATTGGCGCATGCCCGATGAAGCCGAGCCGCACGTGCGGACTTGGATGGCATTCGGTGCGGACAAGGAAATATGGGGCGACGACCTGCTGCCCGAAGTGCGACGCAACCTGGCGGCTGTCGCGCTGGCGATCGCTCGTTTCGAACCGGTACGCATGCTCGTGAACAATGAGGATCTTCAGGCTGCGCGTAAGCTGGTCGGCGATGCCGTCGAGTTGGTGCCTTGCGCACTCGACGATCTTTGGATTCGCGATGCCGGCCCGGTCTTTGTGCGCGATGCGGAGGGGCGGCTGGGGGGCATCGACTTCAACTTCAACGGCTGGGGTGGCAAGCAGCGGCACCTTCGCGACAGCGAAGTCGCGAAGGTCGTCAATGCACAGGCTGGAACGGCCGCCATCGAGACTTTTCTCGTGCTGGAAGGCGGTGGAATCGAGGTGGATGGCCACGGCACCGCGTTGGCGACCGAGAGCGCCATCCTCAACGAGAACCGCAACCCCGGCCTGTCCCAAACCAAGTGCGAGGCCGAACTCAAGCGCCTGCTCGGGGTCGAGAAGATCATCTGGCTGCCGGGGATTCGCGGCAAGGACATCACCGACGGGCATATCGACTTCTACGCCCGTTTCGTCAGGCCGGGCGTGGTGGTAGCCGCTTACGACAGCGACCCCGAGTCCTTCGACCACGCTGTGACCGAGCGTCATCTTGAGATCCTCCGCCGTGCTACGGATGCGCAGGGCCGGAAGCTGGAGGTAGTGGTGCTCGAAGCCCCGGAGCATGTGCGCAGCGCATACGAAACCGACGATTTCGCCGCCGGGTACATCAATTACTACCTGTGCAATGGGGGCTTGATCCTCCCCCAGTTCGGTGACCGGCGAGCCGATCGCGTGGCCCGCGATGCGCTCCAGAGGCTGTTCCCGGACCGTGAAATCGTCCAGATCAATATCGATGGCATCGCGGCCGGCGGCGGCGGCATCCACTGCGCGACCCAACAGCAGCCGGCTAACTGAGCCCGCTCCGACCACACCGCCTGTCGGGCAACGGTCTCTCTGGCGTAGCGACACTCGATGCCTCCGGCTCGCGGTCGAAGGCGTGGCGACCTGCGTGTTTCCAATCTCATTGTCTTGCGAGATCGGAGCAGACCTGCCCGCGTTCGAGGTCATGCCTGTGCTTCAACCCAGCCAGCAGGACTCAAAATCTCAAAATTTGAGACGAAACAGAGGGTTGTGGATAAACCTTGAACCAGTCTGTGAACATCGCTGCAAGTCATTGACCCGCCTAGTGAAATTGGTCTCAGAAACTTGTTGACAACCCTGTGTACGACTCCTAATGTGGCGGCTCGTGGGAAAACCGGGTAATTAGTGGTTTTTCCGAGTTGACCAAGCCCGCTTGAGACGGGCGCGACCAGGCAGAATCCGTGTTCCAAGGTGAGACCGCCATCACGATCGACGACAAGGGCCGGCTGGCGATTCCGACCAGCTATCGGGACCTGATCGCGCGCGCGTCCGAGGGCCGGCTGGTCATCACCTACAACCCGTTCGAGGCCGGCTCGCTCTACCTCTACCCGCAGCCGGTCTGGGAGCGGGTGCGCGACCAGGTCAATGCGCTTCCGCGCACCAAGAGCGTCAGCCGCAATCTGCAGCTGAAGCTGGTCGGCGCGGCGACGTTCGTCGAGCCCGACGGCAGCGGTCGCATCGGAATTCCTTCGAGCCACCGCAGTGCGGTGGGCATCGAAAAGCGCGCTGTGCTGCTGGGCATGGGCGACAAGTTCGAACTGTGGAGCGAGCAGGCGCACCACGCGCAGATCCGCACGACGCTGAGCGACGCGGATCTGGGCGAGGCGATGCTCGATTTGCAACTGTGACCGCGGGTGGCGCGGGCGCGGTGCCCGCCCACCTTCCGGCGCTGCATTTGCCTGTCATGTTCGAGCAGGTCATGGACGGACTGCGGATTCTGGAGGACGGAACCTATCTGGACGGTACGTTCGGGCGCGGCGGTCATGCGCGCGGCGTGCTGCAACGTTTGGGTGCTGGAGGGCGTTTGCTGCTGATGGACAAGGATCCCGAAGCGATCCGCGTCGCCGAACATGCGTTCGGTGCGGACGCGCGCGTCGCGATCCATCGCGGCAGCTTCATCGATCTGGCTGCTTGGGGGCCTGCACAGTCGGGTCTCGACGGCGTTCTGTTCGATCTGGGCGTGTCGTCGCCGCAGTTGGATGTCGCCGAGCGCGGCTTCAGTTTCGGCAAGGACGGTCCGCTCGATATGCGCATGGATCCGGACAGCGGCGAAAGCGCGGCGCAGTGGCTGGCGCGCGCAGACGAGCGTGAGATCGCCGATGTGCTGTGGACCTACGGCGAAGAAAAGCAGAGCCGGCGCATCGCCCGCACCATCGTCGCCCGTCGCGGCGACACGCCGCTGACGCGGACCGCGCAGCTGGCCGATCTCATCGCCTCGGTCGTTCCGCGCGGGGCGCAGAAGATCCATCCTGCGACCCGCAGCTTCCAGGCGATCCGCATCTTCATCAATCGCGAGCTCGAAGACCTCGAACAGGGCCTCGATGCCGCGCTTGCCGCGCTCAAGCCTGGCGGAAGGTTGGCGGTCATCAGCTTCCATTCGCTGGAAGACCGCATCGTCAAGCGCTTCATCCTCAAACACGCCAAAGCGCCGCCGGCCAACCGCCGCATGCCGGTGGAAATCGCGTTCTCGCCGACCCTGCGGATCATCGGCGACGTGCAGAAAGCCACCGACGCCGAGCTCGCCCTGAATCCGCGCGCACGCAGCGCCGTGCTGCGGGTGGCCGAAAAGCTCGATGGCGAAGCCCGGGGTGCCGCATGAGCCTGCGCGTGATCGTCGTCGTGCTGATTCTCGCCAATCTGATCTCTGCGATCGGCGTGGTGCATGCCCGTTACCGCCATCGCCAGCTGTTCGTCGAACTGTCGCGGCTGGAGAAGAGTCGCGATGAGCTCAATATCGAATTCAGCCGGCTGCAGCTGGAGCAGGCGACCTGGGCCGAGAGCAACCGTGTCGATCAGATCGCCCGCACCCGCCTCGGCATGAAGACGCCGGAACCGGCCGATATCGTGGTGGTGCGCCCATGAGCGCGTGGTTCGAGTCCCTCCGAGAGCGGCTGCGGCGGCGCAGCGATCGTCGCGTCCCGGCCTCGCGCGGTCGTGCCCAGTTCAATCTGCGCGGGCGCCTGATGCTGGTGACCGGTGCGCTGGGCGTGTGCGCGCTCGCGCTGGTCGCGCGCGCGGTCGATGTGCAGCTGTTGCGCAGCGATTTCTACCAGAAACAGGGCGACGAGCGCTTCCTGCGCGAGGTGGCGATTTCGACCTCGCGCGGCATGATCACCGATCGCAACGGCGAACCGCTGGCGGTGTCGACGCCGGTCGAATCGATCTCGGCCAATCCCAAAGAACTGTTGGAAGTACCGGAACTGTTGCCGAAACTCGCGGTCGCGCTCGGTACGGATGTCGATACTTTGACGCGTAAACTGAATGAGCGCGCGGGCAAGGAGTTCGTCTATCTCAAGCGCCGGATCAACCCTGCCGAAGCGCGCCGTGTCCTCGCGCTGGAAATTCCGGGAGTGTCTTCGCAGCGCGAATACCGTCGCTTCTATCCGCAGGGCGAAGCGATCGCGCATGTGCTCGGCTTCACGAACATCGATGATCGCGGTCAGGAAGGCCTTGAGCTCGCATTCGAGGATCAACTGCGCGGCACGCCGGGCATGAAGCGCGTGATCCGCGACCGTCGCGGCCGTATCGTCGAGGAAGTGGATCTGGTCCGTCCGGCCGAGCCGGGCAAGAACATCACGCTCACGATCGATCGCCGCATCCAGTTTCTCGCCTATCGCGAACTCAAGCGCGCGATGCTCGATACCGGCGCCACCAGCGGCTCGGTCGTGGTGCTGGACGTCGCCAGCGGCGAAGTGCTGGCGATGGCGAATCTGCCGTCGTTCAATCCGAACGCTGTCGGCTTGGGCAATCGCGATGCGCATCGCAATCGTGCGGTGACCGATGTGATCGAACCGGGTTCGACCATGAAGCCACTCACCGTGGCCGCCGCGCTGGAAGCGGGCAAGATCACGCCGACGACGATCTTCAACACCAATCCCGGCTGGATCCCCAACGGCAAGTACCGCACCACCGACACCCACAACTACGGCGTGCTCGACACCACCGGCGTGATCCGCAAGAGCTCGAACGTAGGCGCGGCGAAGATCGCGCACATGTTGCCGAACAAGGATTTTCACGCATTTCTGGTCCGTTTGGGCTATGGCCAAAGCACCGGCAGCGGATTTCCGGGCGAAAGTCCCGGCAGTCTGCAGAAGCCGGAACGCTGGAGCGGCACTACCAAGCAGACCATGTCCTACGGTTACGGACTGAGTGCCACGCCGCTGCAGATCGCGCATACGTACGCGACACTGGGCAATGGTGGCCGTGCGATCGTGCCGACCTTCATCAAGGGCGAAACCGGAAAAGTCACGCAGGTGCTCGACGAGCGCATCGCACGGGACGTGCTGCGGATGATGCAGACCGTGACCGAGCCGGGCGGTACCGCGACCCAGGCCGCGATCCTCGGTTATCACGTCGCCGGCAAGACCGGCACCGCACGCATCCTGATCAATGGCGTGTACTCGCGTCGCTACAACGCGTTCTTCGCGGGACTGGTGCCGGTCGACAACCCGCGCTTCGCGATGGCGGTCGTGTTGAAGGATCCCGATCCCAGCACCGGCTATACCGGCGGTCTGGTGTCCGCGCCGGTCTTCAAGAACGTCATGGAAGGTGCGCTGCGTCTGATGGACGTGCCGCCGGACGATATCGAAACCTGGCTGGCGGCGCAGGCCGCCGCCGACGCGAAACGTAGCCGTCAGGCGGGTGTCGCGCCAGTTGCGCAGTCGGCGCTTCAGCCGACGCCCGCCGCGTTGGTCGAAGCGATCGATGCACTGCCCGCTGCGGGAGGTGCGCGATGAATCGTCGCATGCGTCTCGCCGGATTGCTGCCGGACATCGCGGGCATTTCTGCGGATCTCGAGATCACCGGTCTTGTGCAGGACAGTCGCGCGATCGCGCCAGGCAACGCGTTCGTGGCGATCGCAGGTTTCGGCGCGCACGGCCTGAAGTTCGTGGCCCAGGCGAAGCAGGCAGGCGCTGCCGCGATTCTGTTCGAGCCGCCGATGTCTTCGGAATTCGACATCGTTGCCGATGCGGTTGTGCCGATGATCGCCGTGAGCGGGCTGCGCGCGCGTCTCGGCGCGATGGCGGATGCGTTCCATGGCGCGCCATCGCGGACGATGACCACGGTGGGCGTTACCGGCACCAACGGCAAGACCTCGACCGTGCAGTTGCTGGCGCAGGCGTGGACGCTGCGCGGCCGCCGATCCGGCAGCATCGGCACCTTGGGTGCGGGCCTGTACGGCGATGTCGTGCCGACCGGCTTCACCACGCCGCTGGTGCTGCAACTGCATGCGCTGCTCGCGCAGCTGCGCGATGCCGGCGCCGATGCGGTCGCGATGGAAGTCAGTTCGCACGCACTCGATCAGGGTCGCGTCGATGGCGTGCATTTCAAGGTCGGCGTGTTCACCAATCTGACCCGCGACCATCTCGATTACCACGGCACGATGGACGCCTACGGGGCTGCCAAGGCGAAGTTGTTCGCGTGGCCGGGTCTGGATTCCGCCGTGTTGAATCTCGATGATGCTTTCGGTCGCGAACTGCATGCCGATGTCGGTGCTTCTGTTCGCGCCATCGGCG
This sequence comes from Lysobacteraceae bacterium, assembly GCA_040079515.1. GTDB lineage: Bacteria > Pseudomonadota > Gammaproteobacteria > Xanthomonadales > Xanthomonadaceae > Lysobacter_I. The sequence continues at coordinate 157,341 of JBEBKD010000004.1, read as the reverse complement.
TCAGTTCGCGCGGTGCTGCGGATGCGCATCTGCGCGCCGACGACATCGTGCTCGATCTCGCCGGATTGTCGTTCGCGCTGAAGGTCGGTGAGGAATCGCATCCGGTGCGTTCGCGGCTGCTCGGTCGTTTCAACGTCGACAATCTGTTGGCGGTCGCTGGTGCGCTTTACGCGCTGGGCGAAACGCCGGCGCAGATCGCGAACACGCTGTCGATGCTGCAGCCGGTCAACGGCCGCATGAATCGTCTCGGTGGCGATGGCCGTCTGCCGCTGGTCGTGATCGACTACGCGCATACGCCCGATGCGCTGGAGCAGGCGCTGTCCAGCCTGCGTGCGCACGCGGCGGGCAGGCTGGTCTGCGTGTTCGGCTGCGGCGGCGATCGGGATCGCGGCAAGCGTCCTCAGATGGCGGCCATTGCCGAAGCCAACGCTGACGCTGTGATCGTCACCGACGACAACCCGCGCACCGAAAACGGGGATGCCATCGTTGCCGATATCGTCGCCGGGTTTACGAATGCCGGCGCGATTGCGATCCAGCGCGACCGCGCCGCCGCCATCGCGCAGGCGATCGGCGCCGCCGGCGCGAACGACATCGTGCTGATCGCCGGCAAAGGGCATGAGCCGTATCAGGAGATCGACGGCGTGCAGTATCCGTTCGACGACACTGCGACCGCCCGTGCGGCGCTGGAGGCGCGCGCATGACGCCGATGACGCTCGCGCGGATTGCACAGGCCGTGAATGGTCGCCTGCTTGGCGACGATCTGACCGTCGATGCGCTGGTCACCGATACCCGTAAGCTCGATGCGGAGATGTCCGCGTCGGCGCTGTTCGTCGCGATCAAGGGCGAAAACTTCGACGGCAATGATTATGTCGCGCAGGCTGCGGCGCGCGGTGCGCGTGCGGCGCTGGTGTCCCGACAGGCTGAAGTCTCCATTCCGCAGATCGTGGTGGCAGATACCGAACGTGCGTTGGCCGATCTCGCCGTCACGGTGCAGCGCGCACGCCGCACCAAAGTCATCGCGATCACCGGCAGCAACGGCAAGACCAGCGTGAAGACGCTGACTCAGGCGATTTTCGAGCGCGCGGGCAGCACTTATGCCACGCCGGGCAATCGCAACAACGAGATCGGGATGCCGCTCGCCGTGCTCGATGCGCCGGAAGATGCCGAGTTCGCGATCTACGAAATGGGCACCGGCAAGCCGGGCGACATCGCGTATCTCACCCGCATCGCGCGGCCGGATATCGCATTGGTCAACAACGTTGCGCCGGCGCATCTGGAGCGCATGGGCAGTCTTCTGGAAATCGCGAATACGAAGGCGGCCGTCTATGACGATCTGTCGTCTGGCGGTGTCGCTGCGATCAATGCCGACGATGCCTTCGCGCCGTATTTTGCAGAGCGTGCGCACGGCCATCGTCTGATCCGCTTCGGTCTCGAAGCGACTGCGGACGTGACCGCGCGTGCGATCACGCTCGATGCCGAAGGCTCGCACTTCGTCCTGGCGACGCCGGAAGGCGAAGCGGAGATCGCGCTGGCGCTGCCGGGCCGCCACAACGTGTTGAATGCGCTGGCGGCGACATCGCTGGCGCTCGGTGCGGGGATCGCACTGCCGGTCGTCGCTGCTGGGTTGAACGCCGCACGGCCGGTCGCGGGCCGTTTGAACACGCATCGCCTGGCGGATCGCGTGACCCTGATCGACGACAGTTACAACGCCAATCCCGGGTCGCTGAAAGCGGCGATCGATACGCTGGCTTCGAGCGGAGGCGAGTCCTGGATCGTGCTCGGCGACATGCGCGAACTCGGCGAAGATGCCGCGTCGCTGCACATCGAGGTCGGGCGTCGCGCCAAGGCCTCGGGCATCGCCCGGTTCTATGCCCTGGGCACGCTCAGCGCGGCAGCGGCGGAAGCATTCGGCGCGGGCGCACGGACGTTCGACAGTCATGAGGCTGTCGTTGATGCGCTACGGGCCGGTATCGCCGCTTTTGTGGGAGGGGCTTCAGCCCCGACTGTGGGCGACGCGGCTTCGGCCGGGGCTGAAGCGGTCCCCGTACTGCGGATATTGATCAAGGGATCGCGCGGAAGTGCGATGGACAGAATCGTGAAGGACATGCTTATGAAAAGCATGCTTATGAAAAGCATGCTTGTGGAAAGTGTGCTCGCAAAGGACTTGCCCGACAACGAAATGCACGCGGATGCCGCGGGCGGGGGAGAGTCGCATGTTGCTTGAACTGACGCGCTGGCTGGAACAACTGCAAAGTCTGTTCGGTCTGTTCGGCTATCTCACGTTCCGCGGTATTCTCGCGGCGCTGACCTCGCTCGCGCTGTCGCTGTGGTGGGGGCCGGCGATCATCGCGCGCCTCGCCCAGCTCAAGGGCGGCCAACCGATCCGCAAGGATGGCCCACAGTCGCATTTCTCCAAGGCCGGCACGCCGACGATGGGCGGCGCTTTGATCCTGCTGACGGTGATCGCGTCGGTGATGCTGTGGGGCGACCTGCGCAACCGCTACGTCTGGCTGGTATTGGCGGTGATGGTCGCTTATGGCTGCATCGGCTGGTGGGACGACTGGATCAAGATCGTCAAGCGCGATCCCAACGGCATGCGCTCGCGCACCAAGTACGCATTGCAGTCGGTGGTCGGTCTGGCTGCCGGTCTGTTTCTGTATTTCACTGCGGACGCGCCGGCAGCGACCACGCTCTACATCCCGTTCTTCAAGGAAGTCGCGCTGCCGCTGGTCGGTATCGGCGGCACGATCTTCTTCGTCTTCATCGCGTATTTCTGGATCGTCGGTTTCTCGAACGCGGTGAATCTCACCGATGGCCTCGACGGACTCGCGATCATGCCGACGGTACTGGTCGCCTGCGGGCTCGGCGTATTCGCCTATGCCTCCGGCAATGCGGTGTTTTCGAGCTATCTGCAGATTCCGCCGGTCCCCGGTGCAGGTGAGCTGGTGATCATCTGTGCGGCGATCGCCGGTGCTGGTCTTGGCTTCCTGTGGTTCAACACCTACCCGGCGATGGTGTTCATGGGCGACATCGGCGCGCTCGCGCTCGGCGCGGTGCTCGGCTGCATCGCGGTGATCGTGCGCCAGGAACTGGTGCTGGTGCTGATGGGCGGCATCTTCGTGATCGAGACGCTGTCGGTGATGATCCAGGTGGCATCGTTCAAGCTCACCGGCAAGCGCGTGTTCCGGATGGCGCCGATCCACCACCACTTCGAATTGAAAGGTTGGCCGGAGCCGCGCGTGATCGTGCGCTTCTGGATCATCTCGGTGATCCTCGTGCTGGTCGGCCTTGCGACGTTGAAGATCCGCTGATGGCGACCTGGCTTTCGCTTCCGCGCTTCGGTCTCGGCCAGCAGGCCACGCGTCTCGACGCGTTGCCCGGCCGCTACGACCCGTGGCTGCTCGGCGCATCGATCGCGCTCGCTTGTCTCGGCGTGGTGATGGTGGCGTCCAGCTCGATCGCGATCGGCGAAGGCCTCAATGTCGGCCCGTACTATTTCCTCATGAAGCACCTGATGTTCCTGGTGTTCGGTGTCGGCGTGGCCGCTGTGTTGATGCGCACCGAACTGAAGAGCATCGAACAGCAGGACCGCCTGCTGCTGGTGTTGTGCTTCGTATTGCTGGTCGTCGTGTTCGTTCCCGGTATCGGCAAGACCGTCAATGGCGCGCGACGCTGGCTGAACTTCGGGATCTTGGGGTTCCAGGCGGTGGAAGCCGTGAAGCTCATGTACATCGTTTGGCTCGCCAGCTACCTGGTGCGGTTCCGCGACGAAGTGAACGCGACCTGGAGCGCGATGCTCAAGCCGTTGGGCGTGGCGGTGGCGTTGGTCGGTTTGCTGATTCTGCAACCGGACTTCGGTTCGCTGTCGCTGATCCTGTCGATCACGGCGGGCATGCTGATTCTCGGCGGCGTGCATTTGCCGCGGATGTTCGGCCCGGTTCTGTTCGGGCTTCCGGTGCTGGCGATGATCGCGATCGCCGAACCCTACCGGGTCGACCGGCTGACCTCGTTCCTCAATCCATGGCTCGACCCGTTCGGCACGGGCTATCAGTTGACCAATGCGCTGATGGCGGTGGGGCGCGGCGGCTGGTTCGGCGTCGGTCTCGGCGGCTCGGTGCAGAAACTCTCCTATCTGCCCGAGGCGCACACCGATTTCATCCTCGCGGTGATCGCCGAGGAGCTGGGCTTCGCGGGCGTCTGCATGGTGATCGCGCTGTACGGTCTGCTCGTCGGCCGTGCGTTCTGGATCGGCCTGAAATGTGTCGAGATGCGCCGCCATTTCGCCGGCTATTGCGCCTTCGGCATCGCGCTGTGGATGGGATTGCAGAGCTTCGTTTCGATCGGTGTGAATCTCGGGATGCTGCCGACCAAGGGCTTGACGCTGCCTTTGATTTCCTCCGGTGGCTCCAGCGTGCTCGGCACCTGCGCGGCCTTGGGTCTGCTGCTGCGGATTTCCTACGAACTGGATCGCGCCGAACGTCAGGTCGCGCGTCTGCGCGGCGAAGCGGTGCAGGTGTCGGCGCAAACCTACGCAGGTGGGCTGCCTTCGACCGCGCAGCCGGTGGTGTCCGCGAACGCCTCCGCGCTGGGCAATACCGTGCGCGGCACCAGTCGTTTGCGCGATCGCGTCGAACCGACCTTCGGGAGAAACGCATGAGTTCTGCGGCTCCAAATGCGTCCGCGCCCGGAGCGCCAGTGATGATCTTCGCTGGCGGTACCGGCGGGCATATTTTCCCGGGTCTTGCGGTCGCGGCCGCGCTGCGTGCACGCAATGTGCCGGTGGTATGGCTCGGCGCGGATGGCGGTATGGAAACGCGGCTCGTGCCGCAGCACGGCATCGTCATCGAAACCATCGCGATTTCCGGCCTGCGCGGCAAGGGCATCGGCACGCTGTTGCGCGCGCCGTTACGGGTGTTGTCCGCGATTCGCGCTGCTGCCAACGTGCTGCACCGGCATCGCCCACGCACGGTGGTGAGTTTCGGCGGTTTCGCCGCTGGCCCCGGCGGCATGGCCTCGGCGATCGCGGGCGTTCCGCTGCTGGTGCACGAGCAGAACCGCGCGCCTGGCATGACCAATCGCGTGCTGGCGATGTTCGCGCATCGCGTGCTGACCGGTTTCCCGGACAGCTTCCCGGGCAAGGAAACCGTGGTCGGCAATCCGGTGCGTGAAGTGATTTCCGCGATCGCGCCGCCCGCGCAGCGTTTCGCCAAAGCATCGTCGCGACTGCGCGTGCTGGTGCTCGGCGGCAGTCAGGGCGCGCGTGCGCTCAATCTCGCGCTGCCGAAGGCGTTCGCGCAACTGCATGGCATCGATTGCGATGTGCGTCATCAGTGCGGCGAAAAAATGCGCGAAGACACCGAACGCGCCTACGCCGATGCGGGCGTCGTGGCGTCGGTCGAGCCGTTCATCGCCGACATGGCGGCGGCGTATGCCTGGGCCGATATCGTCGTCTGTCGCGCGGGTGCGCTGACGCTCGCGGAAGTATGCGCCGTCGGTGTTTCCAGCGTGCTGGTGCCGCTGCCGACCGCAGTCGATGACCATCAGACCAAGAACGGCTTGTATCTCGTGGAGCGCGGTGCGGCGGTGCTGTTGAAACAGGACGACACGCTGGCGGAACGCCTGGCGACGATTTTGCGCGAGCTGGCTGGCGACGCCGCAAAGCGTCTGGCGATGGCCGAGGCCGCGCGTTCGCTCGCCAAGCCCGATGCGGCCGACCGCGTCGCCGACATCGTGCTCGAAGTCGCCGCACAGCATGCGGCGCGCCAGCAGGAGACCCGCGCATGATCCGTCGCCTGCTCGATACCCAGGATCTGTCGAAAGCTTTTCCGCGCGTGCATTTCGTCGGCATCGGCGGCGCCGGAATGAGCGGCATCGCCGAAGTGCTGTGCACGCTGGGTTACCAGGTGTCCGGTTCCGACAATGCCGACAATGCGGTCACGCGCCGTCTTGCATCGCTCGGCGCCACGGTCTGCCGTGGTCACGCTGCCGCGAATGTGCTCGGCGCGGACTGCATCGTCGTGTCCAGCGCGATCAAGCGCGACAACCCCGAGTGGATGGAAGCGCGCGCGCAGCGGATCCCGGTCGTACCGCGTGCTGAAATGCTCGCCGAACTGATGCGTTTCCGCCGCGGCATCGCCATCGCCGGCACGCATGGCAAGACCACCACCACTTCGCTGACAGCGAGCGTGCTCGGCGAAGGTGGGCTCGATCCGACGTTCGTCATCGGCGGACAGTTGCTTGCTGCAGGCGCGAATGCGCGCCTGGGCAGCGGCGATTGGCTGGTGGCCGAGGCCGACGAGAGCGACGGCAGCTTCCTGCGCCTGAACCCGCAGATCGCGGTCGTCACCAACATCGACGCCGACCATCTCGAAAACTACGGCGGCGATTTCGCGCGCGTGCAGGCGGCGTTCTCCGAATTCCTGCACCGACTGCCGTTCTACGGCCTTGCAGTGCTGTGCATCGACGATGCCGAGGTGGCCGCGCTCGCCGCCGACATGCCGCGCCATGTCATCACCTATGGTTTCGCCGCGCATGCGGATGTGCGTGCCGAGAATGTCGAGCAGGCCGGTCCGGCGATGCGCTTCACGCTGTGTCTGCCCGATGGCTCGCGCACGCCGACCACGCTGGCGTTGCCGGGCCGCCACAACGTGCAGAACGCGCTCGCCGCCGCGACCATCGGCTGGCAGCTCGGCGTTTCGCCCGAAGCGATCGCGCGCGCGCTGGAGAATTTCGCGGGCATCGGACGTCGCTTCAATCTGCTTGCCGAGCTCACCACCGCGCAGGGCGCGAAGGTGCAGTTGGTCGACGACTACGGCCACCACCCGAAAGAACTGGAAGCGGTGTTCGAAGCGGCGCGCGGCGGCTGGCCCGATCGCCGGCTCGTGATTGCGTTCCAGCCGCATCGTTACAGCCGCACGCGCGATCTGTTCGACGATTTCGCCGCAGTGCTGTCGAAGGTCGATGCACTGGTGCTGACCGAAGTCTATCCGGCCGGCGAAGCGCCGATCGCCGGCGCCGATGCAAAGTCGCTTGCGCGCAGCATCCGCGCGCGCGGCCGTATCGATCCGGTCGTGGTGGGCAGCGCCGCCGATCTCGCCAGCGTACTGCCCGACGTGCTTCAGGACGGCGATCTGCTGTTGATGATGGGCGCAGGCGATATCGGCGCCGCCGTGCAACAGATCTCCGCGCATGGATTCGCGAACCCGCATTCCGAGGATTCCCGGTCGTGACCATGTCCATTTCCCAGTCTCGCGTCGCACGTCCGAACATCAGCGACCCCGCTGCGTTCGGCCGTGTCGCCGTGTTGATGGGCGGCACCAGCGCCGAGCGCGAGGTGTCGCTCGACTCGGGTCGCAATGTGCTGGCTGCGCTGCGCGCGCGCGGCGTCGATGCACACGCCGTCGACGGGATTCCGGCACTGCTCGAAGCCTTGTCTGCGAAACGTTTCGACCGCGTGTTCAATATCCTCCACGGCGGCGACGGCGAGAACGGCGTGCTGCAGGGTGCGCTGGAAGCATTGGGCGTGCCTTACACCGGCCCCGGCGTGCTGGGCTCGGCGCTGACGCTGGACAAGATACGTACCAAGCAGGTGTGGCTATCGGCGGGTCTGCCCACCGCAGGTTTCGTCCGCATACCGCAAGGCGGCGATCTTGCGGCCGCAGTGCGTGCACTCGGCCTGCCTATCTTCATCAAGCCGTCCACGGAGGGATCCAGCGTGGGCGTTTTCCGTGTGATGAGCGAGGAGGACCTGGAGCCCGCACGAGAATTCGCCTCCACGTTCCAGGGCGAACTGTTGGCTGAGCAAATGTTGACCGGCGGCGAATTCACAGTCGGCATCCTCGGCAATCTGGCATTGCCTTCGGTGTGCATCGTGCCGGCCAGCGGCTGGTATGACTATCACGCCAAATACATCGCCGACGATACCAAGTACCTCTGCCCGGGACTGGAAGGTGCCGAAGAGGAAGAGATCCGTTCGCTTGCGCTGGCCGGATTCCGTGCGGCGGGCTGCAGTGGCTGGAGTCGGGTGGACGTGATGCGGCATGCCGATGGCCGTTTCATGCTCATGGAGATCAACACAGCGCCCGGCATGACCAGCCATTCGCTGGTGCCGAAGGCGGCGCTTCAGATCGGCATCGATTTCGAAACGCTGTGCTGGTTGATCCTGGAAACTTCGTTCGCGGACGGCGGAGCTGTGGGGGTGGGCAACCGATGAATGCCTTCCTGCGACTCGTTGCGTGGCTGCTCGCGATCGTACTGGTGACGTTGCCGGTGGTGGCGGTGATCCAGGGCTGGGCGGGTGCCGAGCGCTGGCCGCTGCGCAGAGTACAGATCGTCGGCAACCACGAGCGAGTGGATGCGACGACGGTGCGCGATACCGTGCTGCCCTTTGCGCAGCGGGGTTTCTTCGCCGTGCGTCTCGACGACGCCCAAGTCGCGGTGTCCAGACTGCCGTGGATCGAACAGGCCGAAGTGCGCAAGCAGTGGCCGGACGTACTGGTGGTCCGTGTGGTCGAGCATCGCCCGTTCGCATGGTGGGGCGAGGATCGCCTGTTGTCCGAGCGCGGCCGCATTTTTCCCAGCAAAGGTGTCGCCGTGCCGAAAGGTCTGCCGCACTTCGATGGGCCGGAATCGCGCAGCGCCGATCTGGTCGAGCTGTACAACGAATCGCGGGCGATGTTCGCTGCGGAAGGTCTCGACGTGCGCGCGCTGCGGATCGATCCGCGCGGCAGCTGGTCGATGACGCTGTCGAACGGCGCCGAACTGCTGGTCGGTCGCGACGACGCCAAGCTGCGGCTTGCGCGTTTCGCCCGTCTGCTGCCACAACTGGCGCAGCAGGGGCGTCAGCTGGATCGCGCCGATCTCCGCTACACCAATGGTTTCGCGTTGCGCTGGCAGGGGTCTTCCCCCGGGCCCGCCGAGCCGACGCAAGTGCAGGACAACACATGAATCGCAAGGGCGACAAATCGCTGATCGTCGGCCTCGACATCGGCACCTCCAAGATCATCGCGCTGGTCGGCGAATACGCCGCCGGCAGCCCGATCGAAGTGATCGGCATCGGCACGCACGAATCGCGCGGACTCAAGCGCGGCGTGGTCGTGGATATCGAATCGACCGTGCAATCGATCCAGCGCGCGATCGAGGAAGCCGAGCTGATGGCCGGCTGCGAAATCCGTTCGGTCTATGCGTCGATCTCCGGCAACCACGTGCAGTGCCGCAATTCGCCCGGCATCGTGCCGATCCGCGACGGCGAGGTCAGCTATGCCGATCTCGATCGCGTGCTCGAAGCGGCGAAGGCCGTCGCAATTCCGGCCGATCAGAAGATTCTGCACGCGATTCCGCGCGATTACGTGCTTGACGATTCGCAGGAAGGCATCCGTAACCCGGTCGGCATGACCGGCGTGCGTCTCGAAGTGCATGCGCATCTCGTGGTCTGCGCGCAGTCGGCCGCGGCCAACATCAGCAAATGCGTGCAGCGCTGCGGCCTGCAGGTGGACGATCTGATCTTCTCCGCGCTGGCATCGAGCACGGCGGTGCTGACCAGCGATGAACGCGAGCTCGGTGTGGTGCTGGTCGATATCGGCGCCGGCACCACGGATATCGCGGTGTTCGTGCACGGCGCGATCTGTCACACCGCGTCGCTGCCGATCGCCGGCGACCACGTCACCAACGACATCGCGCACATGCTGCGCACACCGACGCCGGAAGCCGAACAGATCAAGGTCCGCTACGCCTGCGCGCTGGCGCAGCTGGCGACGGCCGAGGAAAGCATCCAGGTGCCAAGCGTCGGCGACCGTCCACCGCGTCGCCTGCCGCGTCATGCACTGGCGCAGGCGGTGCAGGGCCGCTACGAGGAAATCTTCGAGATGGTGCAGGCCGAACTGCGCCGCTCCGGCTTCGAGGAACTGGTTCGCGCCGGCATGGTGTTGACCGGCGGCGCATCGAAGATGGAAGGCGTGATCGAGCTTGCCGAGGAAATGCTGCAGATGCCGGTGCGCGTGGGCATTCCGCAGCATGTGAGTGGCCTGGGTGAAGTAGTGGGCAATCCGGTGCATGCCACAGGCGTCGGCCTGCTGCTGATGGGCAGTCAGATCGAACACCCGCGCCGCCCGGTGATTCCCGCAGGGCGCGCGATGGGCGCGTTCAACAAGCTCAAGAACTGGTTCAAGGGCGAGTTTTAGCGACAGCGACGATTTCCAGAGGCAGCGACACATCGAACGGTTTCACGGCAACACCCGATCAGACAACAACAGCAACACATATAACTAGACGAGGACACGGACATGGCATATTTCGAACTGGTAGAAAAGATGGCGCCGAACGCGGTCATCAAGGTGGTCGGCGTGGGCGGCGGCGGCGGCAATGCGGTCGCGCACATGGTCAACGGCTGCATCGAAGGCGTTGAGTTCATCACCGCCAACACCGATTCGCAGGCGATCAAGAACTGCGGCGCCAAGCTGCAGCTGCAGCTCGGCAGCAACGTCACCAAGGGCCTGGGTGCGGGCGCGAATCCGGAAGTCGGTCGTCAGGCCGCGCTGGAAGACCGCGAGCGCATCATGGACGCGCTGCAGGGCGCCGACATGGTGTTCATCACCGCCGGCATGGGCGGCGGCACCGGCACCGGCGCCGCGCCGGTCGTCGCGCAGCTCGCGAAGGAGATGGGCATCCTCACCGTCGCGGTCGTCACCAAGCCGTTCCCGTTCGAAGGCCGCCGCCGCATGCAGGTCGCGCTGAAGGGCATCGAAGAGCTGTCGCAGCACTGCGATTCGCTGATCACGATTCCGAACGAGAAGCTGATCACCGTGCTCGGCCGCAACGCCACCATGATCCAGGCGTTCCGCGCCGCCAACGACGTGCTGCAGGGCGCGGTGCAGGGCATCGCCGATCTGATCGTGCGTCCGGGTCTGATCAACGTCGACTTCGCCGACGTGCGCACCGTCATGAGCGAAATGGGCCTGGCGATGATGGGCACCGGCACCGCGCGTGGCGACGACCGCGCGCAGGCGGCCGCCGAGGGCGCGATCAACAATCCGCTGCTCGACGATGTGAACCTCGCCGGCGCCAACGGCATCCTGGTCAACATCACCGCCGGTCCGGACTTCACGATGGCCGAGTTCGACGAAGTCGGTCGCACCATCGAGAACTTCGCTTCGGAAGACGCGACCGTGGTCATCGGCACCGTGCTCGATCCCGACATGCAGGACGAGGTGCGGGTGACCGTGGTCGCCACCGGCCTCAACCGCTCGGTGGCGCGTCAGGCCGTTCGCGGCAACGAGCGCGAAGAAGCGTTCGCCCCGGTGCGTCGTCCGCAGGTGCAGCTGATCAACACCCAGGGTCGCCGCGACGGTACCACCGGGATGATGATCGACGAGACCGAGAGCTTCTCGCCGGGTGCGGGTATCGCCGCCAATCTGCGTGGTCGCGGACATCACGCCGAAACTTCGGCGCCGGCCGCCGCCGATTTCGGCAGCGACAGCAGCTATCTGGATATTCCAGCGTTCCTGCGCCGTCAGGCGGATTGATCGGAGCTATCCCACGGGTCCCGGCTGTCCGGTCGGGCCCGTGGGCGCCATGCCGGTGCGTGCGGCGTCCTCCGCGCGCCCGGTGATGCATCTTTTCCCGCCGCGCCCGCAGGGCCGGCGGGCTTCTGACTGTGGCGTTGTCACAAATTCCATGTTGCATTGCGGGAACACTGCGTCGCTTCCGTTCAGGTTCAGCATTCCCCGTGCTAACCTCGCCGTCCGCACTATCCGAACCCCCTTGGATTCGTGCATTTTCCGGCGTCCCCAAGAATCCGATCATGGCCCAGCAACGCACCCTGCAGAACATGATCCGCGCCACTGGCGTGGGGCTGCACAGCGGCGAAAAGGTCTATCTGACCCTGCGTCCGGCCCCGGTCGATACCGGCATCGTGTTCCGTCGCGTCGACTTGGATCCCGTCGTCGAAATTCCGGCGCGCGCGGATTACGTCACCGAAACCATGCTTTGCACCGGACTGTCGCACGATGGCGGCAAGGCGATGACGGTCGAACACCTGATGTCCGCGCTCGCCGGTCTGGGCGTCGACAATCTCTATATCGAACTCTCTGCGGCCGAAGTGCCGATCATGGACGGCTCCTCCGGGCCGTTCGTATTCCTGCTGCAGTCCGCAGGCATCGTCGAACAGAATGCACCGAAGCGTTTCATGCGCATCCTGAAAACCGTGGAAGTGCGCGATGGCGACAAGGTCGCTCGATTCGAGCCCTACAGCGGTTTTCGCCTTGGTTTCACCGTGGAATTCGATCATCCTGCGATTCCGACGTCGCGTTCGCGTGCAGTCGTCGAGTTCTCGACCGAGAACTACATCAAGGAAGTCAGTCGCGCCCGCACCTTCGGCTTCATGCGTGATCTCGAATTCATGCGCGAGCGCAATCTCGGTCTCGGCGGCTCGATGGACAATGCCATCGTGCTCGACGAATTCCGCGTGTTGAACGACGATGGTCTGCGCTATGCCGACGAATTCGTCCGTCACAAGATCCTCGACGCGGTAGGCGATCTTTATCTCGCGGGGCGCCCGATCCTCGGTGCCTACGAGGGCTTCAAGTCGGGCCACGCGCTCAACAACAAGCTGGTCCGCGCGCTGCTCGCCGAACAGTCCGCCTGGGAAGAAGTGAGCTTTGACCGTGACGAACCGGTCCCGGTCGTCTTCGGCGTCCCGCAGCTGGCCTGAGCCCGGCTGGCTTGACCTCAGCCACCCTGAACAGATCGGGTGGATTGCCTGATCCGTGAACTGGGATCGTGCGTTTTACTGAAAATTAACGAAAATGCCTCGGGTTCTTAACCCGCCGGCCGACGCCCGCCGGTAGGATTCCCAATCGTGTCCATCCGCCTGCTCTGAACGAGTCCGGCTGACGGGTGGGCATCAGGAAGCGTCCTTCCCCGGCGGCACATCGTCGCGGGAAGCGAGCGCGGTCGCGAAAGCCTCGCGTGCGGCCGCGGACAGGGGAGAAGCGGAAACGGTAGTCGAAGTTCCGGCGTTCTGCGGTCGCATCGCATGCGGCCCGCTCGCGATCTTCACCACCAGATCGGTTGCTTCCAGCCCGAAGGAACGGGCCGCGTCGAGGATATCGGTCGCAGCAAGCCGCATTCGGGCATGCCACACCGGTGAATCCACAAGGTAAACGAGTCTTCCACGATCGATGTTCGCCAGGCGCGCATGCGCTGCGAGCCCGTGAGGAAGGCAGGGACGAAGCTGCAGATCCAGTGCTTCCAGCCACAGCGCCCGGCGAATAGGGTCGCTGGCCTCGCCGCCGAGAAGGGCGTCGATGGCGACCTGCGGCCCGGTGGGCCGATGGGCGGGGGGTGGATTGGATCGCGAACGAGACATACAGCCAATGACTTTACACAGCTTTATCGACGTTGCGCACCGCCACATGGCGACTGCCGCGCGCGCTGTTCAGACCACGGCGGCCCATGTTGCCGCTAAACTCCGTCCCCGCATCGCGCGTGCTGCCGAACTCGGTTGTCAGGCCATGCGCGAGAAACCGGCGTATTGCGCGGTCGGTCTGTTGACGGTCGGCGCGCTGTTCGGCACTACCGGGCAAGGTCTGCTTCGCAGCGCCGAATTCGATCGGCTCAAGGCCGATGTCGAAATCCAGCGCAGCGGGCTCGAAACGACGCGCCGCGAAGCGCAGCGTGAGGTCAACGCACTCGCGGCACGACTCGGTGAGTTGCAGGCCGAAGCCAATCGTCTCAATGCGCTCGGTGAGCGCTTGACCCGCGTTGCCCAGCTCGGCGACGGAGAATTCGATTTCGACAAGCCGGTGGGCGTCGGTGGTGTCGGCCCGGTGCGCGATATGCCGGCTCGCGGCTTGCGTGCGGGCCTGGCGGATCTCGGTACCCAGCTCAAGCATTCCGGCAGCCAGTTGTCGGTACTCGAAGCGCTGCTGTTCAATCGCGAATTGGACAAGAAGGCGATGCCGACCCGCGACCCGATCGCCAACAGCTATGTCACATCCGGCTTCGGCTATCGGGCCGATCCGTTCGGCGGCGGCAGCCAGTTGCACAAGGGCATCGATTTTGAAGCGAACACCGGCGATCCGGTGCTCGCGGTCGGCGATGGCGTGGTGACTTATTCCGGCGTGCGATCGGGCTACGGCAACGTGGTCGAAGTCGATCACGGCAATGGCTATGTCACCCGCTACGCTCACAATTCGCGTCTGATCGGCCAGGTCGGCGATCTGGTGCGTGGCGGGCAGGAGATCGCCAAGGCGGGGTCCACAGGCCGTTCCACAGGTGCCCATGTGCACTTCGAGGTCTGGGACAACGGGGTCGTGGTCAACCCGAACCAGTTTCTCGGCCAAGCCGCGATCAAGCCTGCCGGCAAGGGCTGAAGCCAGACCGAGCGGTCGTCGGTATCCGGGGCTTGATACCCCGAGGCGCCGGCTCCAAGTACAATCGAGTGTTGCGGAGGGGCGCGCTGCGCCCCTTTTTGTTGCGACCGACCGTGCCCACGGCGGCGGTAGCTGACCATTCCTCTTTCGATCATTCCCCGCCCATGCTCAATCGCCTGTTGACCAGTATCTTCGGTAGCCGCAACGATCGTCTCGTCAAGCAACTCGGCGGCATCGTGAAGAAGATCAATGCCTTCGAACCGCAGATGAAGGCGCTTTCCGACGCCGAACTCCAGGCGAAGACGCCCGAACTGAAAGCCCGCGTCGCCAACGGCGAATCGCTCGACAAGGTGCTTCCCGAGGCCTTCGCGGTCTGCCGCGAAGCTTCCAATCGCGTGCTCGGCATGCGTCACTACGACGTGCAGCTGATCGGCGGCATGGTGCTGCATCTGGGCAAGATCGCAGAAATGCGTACCGGCGAAGGCAAGACCCTTGTCGCGACGTTGCCGGTGTATCTCAACGCGCTCGAAGACAAGGGCGTCCACGTCGTCACCGTCAACGACTACCTCGCACGACGCGACGCGGCGTGGATGGGCAAGCTCTACAACTGGCTGGGCCTGTCGGTCGGCGTGGTGTATCCGGGCATGAACCACGGCGACAAGGCCGCCGCTTATGGCTCGGATATCACTTACGGTACCAACAACGAATTCGGCTTCGACTACCTGCGCGACAACATGGCGCTGTCGAAGGAAGACCGCCATCAGCGCGGTCTGCATTACGCCATCGTCGACGAAGTCGACTCGATCCTGATCGACGAGGCGCGCACGCCACTGATCATCTCCGGCCCCGCCGACGAATCGCCGGAGCTGTACGTCAAGGTCAATCGCATCGTGCCGCAGTTGAAGCGGCAGGAAGTGGAGGACGGCGTCGGCGATTTCTGGGTCGACGAAAAGAGCAAACAGGTGCATCTGTCCGAAGCCGGTCAGGAGCATGCCGAGGATCTGCTGCGTCGCAACGGCATCATCGACGAAAACGACGGCCTGTACGCCGCGCACAACATCCATGTGGTCCACCATCTGAACGCCGCGATGCGCGCACATGCGCTGTTCCAGCGCGATGTCGACTACATCGTTCGCGACGGGGAAGTGGTGATCGTCGACGAGTTCACCGGCCGCACCCTGGTGGGCCGCCGCTGGTCCGACGGTCTGCATCAGGCGGTCGAGGCGAAAGAAGGCGTGCCGGTCCAGCGCGACAACCAGACGCTGGCCAGCATCACCTTCCAGAACCTGTTCCGCATGTACAAGAAGCTGTCGGGGATGACCGGCACCGCGGACACCGAAGCCTACGAATTCCAGAACATCTACGCGTTGGAAGTGGTGGTGATTCCGACCCATCGTGAGATGGTGCGCAAGGATCACTCCGATGCCGTGTTCCTCAACAAGACCGGCAAATTCCGCGCAGTCATCAATGAGATACGCGATGCGAACGCCAAGGGCCAGCCGGTGCTGGTCGGCACCACCTCGATCGAGGTCTCCGAGATGTTGTCCGCGCAGCTCAAGGAAGCCGGCATCGTCCATGAAGTGCTCAACGCGAAGCAACACGAGCGCGAAGCGCATATCGTCGCGCAGGCGGGCCGCCCCTTCGCTGTGACCATCGCCACCAACATGGCCGGTCGCGGTACCGACATCGTGCTTGGCGGCTCGCTGGAATCGGAGATCGCCGCGCTTGAAGCCGAAGCTGGCGCCGAGTTGGGTGACGTCGAACGCCAGCGCATCAAAGCCGAGTGGCAGCAGCGCCACGACGCGGTCAAGGCGAGCGGTGGGCTGCATATCATCGGCACCGAGCGTCACGAATCCCGCCGCATCGACAACCAGTTGCGCGGCCGTTCCGGCCGTCAGGGCGATCCGGGCTCCTCGCGCTTCTATCTGTCGCTCGAAGACAATCTGATGCGCATCTTCGCCGCCGACTGGGTGCAGCGGATGATGGCGCGCATGGGGCTGAAGGAAGACGACATCATCGAAAGTCCTTTGGTCAGCAAACAGATCGCTGGTGCGCAACGCAAGGTCGAAGCGCACAACTTCGATATCCGCAAGAACCTGCTCGATTTCGACGACGTCAACAACGATCAGCGCAAGGTCATCTATCGCCAGCGTGACGAGCTGCTGGAAGCCGAGAGCATCAAGCAGAACATCGACGACATCCGCACCGATGTGGTCGCCGATCTTGTCGATCGCTTCGTGCCGCCGAATTCCATCGACGAACAGTGGGACCTGCAGGGTCTGGACGCGGAACTGGCGGCGGAATTCAATCTGTCGCAGTCGATCGCGAAGGCGGTGCAGGAAAAGACCGAGATCGATGCCGAGGGTATCGCCGCCCTTGCGCAGGCGGAGGTCGCCAAACTGTTCGACGACAAGGAGGTCGCGATCGGCAGCGAGACCATGCGCATGCTCGAAAAGCATCTGATGCTGACCGTACTCGACCAGAGCTGGAAAGAGCACCTCGGTCGCATGGACTATCTGCGTCAGGGTATCCATCTGCGCGGTTATGCGCAGAAGCAACCGAAGCAGGAATACAAGAAAGAAGCGTTCGAGCTGTTCAGCGAATTGCTGGAGAAGGTCAAGCGCGAAGTGATTTCGCTGCTGGCCCGCGTACGCATCCGCAGCGAAGAAGAGATCGCGCAGGCCGAAGCCGCCGAGCGCGCGCGTGCCGAAGCGGTCGCTCGCCAGATGCAATTCCAGCATCCGGATATGGGCGGCTACAGTGCCGACGAGGAAGCCGCCGATCCCGATTATCAGAATCCGTCCGAAGTGCCGAAGGTCGGCCGCAACGACCCGTGCCCGTGCGGTTCCGGCAAGAAGTACAAGCACTGCCACGGCCAATTGGCGTAAGTAGACGGTATCGTGCCGGCTGTTCCTGGTCGCAACGCGCGGCGGCGCGTTCATCGTCGCAGCGGCGGTTGCGTTTACTTGGCGCGGCAAGAAGTACAAGCACTGCCACGGCCAATTGGCGTGAGTCGGTCGATGATTCGAAACGAAGGCCCGCGAAATTCGCGGGCCTTTTTGATGGAAGATCGCTCGCGCCGCTTGCCCCGAATCTGCCGCAGCGGTAAAACATCCTGAAGCCATTCCAGAGCGGGGACCGTACTTCGCGATGAGCGACAGCGACCGAAGTCGAAGCGACAGGATCGTCCACGTCGTTGCCGGCGTGATCAGCGACGCGCGCGGTCGCATTCTGCTGGCGCGACGCACCGAAGGCCGTGATCTCGCAGGCCTGTGGGAATTTCCCGGCGGTAAGGTCGACCCCGGCGAAACACCCGAACAAGCGCTGGCCCGCGAACTGCGCGAAGAGCTGGGCATCGAGGCGCAGGTGGGCGATGCGATCATCGCCGTGCCGCAACAGTATCCGCACAAACGATTGCGGCTCGACGTGCGCCGCATCGCGTCATGGAGTGGGACGGTCAAAGGCCTCGACGGCCAAGCCCTGGTCTGGGTGCCGCCGCACAAGCTTGCGAGTTACGCGATGCCCGATGCCGACCGCCCGGTGGTGGCTGCGCTACGCGATCCGGAACTCTATCTGATCACCCCCGAGCCCAGCGAAGACGATGCGCGCTGGCTCTCG
This sequence comes from Lysobacteraceae bacterium, assembly GCA_040079515.1. Lineage (GTDB taxonomy): Bacteria > Pseudomonadota > Gammaproteobacteria > Xanthomonadales > Xanthomonadaceae > Lysobacter_I. Next base: position 139,354 of record JBEBKD010000004.1, on the reverse strand, counting down.
AACCTGCGCAAAGCGCTGGATGCAGGCATTCGCCGCGTGCAACTGCGTGGCCATGCGACGGCCACCGCCGCGCCTGCACGCTGGCGGCGGCTGGTCGAGCGCGCATCGCAGCATGTCGTCGATGTGGGCGGCGATGCGTTGGTCAACGGCGATGCCGCGATGGCCGCAGCGCTGGGCATCGGCGTGCACCTGCGCGCGTCACAGTTGGGGACCTTGTCCGAGCGCCCGCTGCCGCATCCGCAGTTGGTGATCGCATCGTGCCACTCGCGCGAAGAGCTTGCCGCCGCACAGGCGCTCGGCTGCGATGCCGCGGTGCTGGGCCCGGTGATGCCGACGGCATCGCATCCCGGCGAGCCGGGCATCGGATGGGAAGCATTCGTCGCGATGCGCGAGCACGTTGCGCTGCCCATCTACGCGCTGGGCGGCATGACCCGCGACGATGTCGCGCCCGCGCGCTGGCGCGGTGCGCAGGGCATCGCCGCGATCCGTGCGCTGTGGCCATCGCAGGGCTGACCTCACTGCAAGCAGCGCGCGGCGAAATTCGTTCATTTCGTAGATCGCGAACGCGTCTTGTACGCATTGCCGATACGCACAAGCGATGAAGCGCGATCTCGTTCGCAGCTTCGCTGCGCTTTCGAATCCCAGTCTACGAGACGGCGTCTGGTCATGCTGATGTCGCGATGCTGTCACCCGCCGCCATTCGTAGGCCGACTCAAAACGTTCATAAAAAAGCGATTGACGTATTCGACGTCGACTGCCTAGAGTCGTTTCGTGATCGGCAATGAAGCCGATCGCCAGCATCGTATCCGGACGGATTGTCCGGTGCGCTTGCGACGCCTTGCTGGGGGGAGCGTCGCAGAAAGGAAGCAAGCCGCGCAATGCGGCTTTCACTCAACAAGATTATGGAGAGTTCAACCGTGAATCATCAACGTCGTTTCAACGCATTGGCCGCCGCAACCGCGCTGGCCCTGTTCGCGACCGGAGCCTCTGCGGCCACCCGCAGCGATCTGCATCTGCAGGACATCGTCAGCATCAAGCAAAGCAACGCCGCCATCGCCGCCGCAGGCGCTGCGGCCATGGTCCACACCCGCCACGAACAGGCGCTCGGCCTGGATGCCGATTCGCGCCTGCAGCTGATCGATCGCAAGACCGATCGCGGCGTACACAACCATCGTTACCAGCAGACCTTCCGCGGCCTGCCGATCTTCGGCGAACAGGTCGTTGTCAACGAAGATGCCGACGGCAACGTCAGCACGCTGTTCGGTCGTAAGGTCGACGGCCTCACCCGCGAGATTCCGGCCGGCAAGCCGCGCCTGAGCGGCAGCCGCGCGCTCGCGCTCGGCAAGAGCGCCGGACTGGGCAACCGCATCGGTTTCATGCGTACGCGCGACGAGAAAGCCGAGCTGATGATCCATATCGACGACAGCGGCCGTGCGCGCAAGGCCTACGTCGTGTCGTATTTCGCCGATACCGTCAAGGGCGGCTCGCCGACGAGACCGACCGTGATCGTCGACGCCGAGACCGGCCGCGTCCTGCAGCAGTTCGACAACCTGCAGCACACGCTCATCGGCACCGGTCCCGGCGGCAACACCAAGACCGGCCAGTACGAATACGGCACCAACTTCGGTTACATGGACGTCGCCCAGAGCGGCGCCACGTGCACGATGACCAATGCCAACGTGCAGACCATCAATCTCAACGGCGGCACGTCGGGAGGCACTGCATTCTCGTACACCTGCCCGCGCAATACGGTGAAGGTCATCAACGGCGCGTTCTCGCCGCTGAACGACGCGCACTTCTTCGGCAGCGTGATCTACAACATGTATCAGGCCTACCTGGGCCAAGCCCCACTGACGTTCCAGCTGACGATGCGCGTGCACTACAGCACGAACTACGAGAACGCATTCTGGGACGGCTCGTCGATGACCTTCGGCGACGGCGCGACCACGTTCTATCCGCTGGTCAGCCTGGACGTGGCCTCGCATGAGGTCTCGCACGGCTACACCTCGCAGAACTCGAACCTGACCTACTCCGGCCAATCGGGCGGCATCAACGAGGCGTATTCGGACATCGCCGGTGAAGCGGCCGAGTACTACATGCGCGGCACCAACGACTTCCTGGTCGGCGCACAGATCTTCAAGGGCGCCGGCGCGCTGCGCTACATGGCCAATCCGCCGCAGGACGGACTGTCGATCGCCAATGTCGCGAACTACTACAACGGTCTGGACGTGCACTATTCGTCCGGCATCTACAACAAGGCGTTCTACACGTTGGCGACCAAGCCGGGCTGGAATACGCAGCGGGCGTTCCAGGTCTTCGCGCGCGCCAACGACCTGTACTGGACCGCGAGCACCGACTTCAACCAGGGCGTGTGCGGCGTGCAGACCGCGGCGAGCGACTACGGATATTCCGTCGCTGATGTCTCGGCCGCGTTCGCCGTGGTCGGCGCCAGCTGCGGCGGCGTGGTCAAGCTGTTCGAGAATACCGACGCCAGCGGCAAGATCACCATCGCGGTGTTCGAGCGCTACTCCTCCACGACCGCGGGTCAGAACACCGACTTCGCGGTAACCGTGCCCAGCGACTACGTGGTGATCGGTGGCGGCGGCGAAGGCAAGGAAAACCCGTCCGGAAATCTGCTGACCGCTTCATATCCGAATGCAGGCCTCACTGCGTGGCTGGTTTCGACGAAGGATCACATCAACGCCGACCCGGTGCGTGTGCGCGGCTGGGCCATCGGCCTGAAGATCGCCGGTCTGACCCCCGCGCAGGTGCGCAGCAATCTGACGGTCGGCACCGCGACCAGCAGCTTCGCCGCGTGGCCCGACGTGACTGCGACCATTCCGGCAGGCTATGTGCTGGTCGGCGGCGGCATCAAGGTGAACTGGAGCGGCGCGGGCAATCTGGCGACCGCATCGGCGCCGTCGGGCGCCAACGGCTGGCGTGTGCGTTCGAAGGACCATCAGGTCTCCTCGCCGGCGACAGCGCAGGCGTATGCGATCGGCCTGAGCAGTTCGATCGCGGGCGTCGGCACGATCAGCAATATCGTCAATGGCGGTACGTCCGCCGTGGTCGCGCATCCGTCGTATACGGCCACGCTGGGCGCGGGTTACGCACTGAGCGGCTGCGGCGCATTCGTCAACTGGACCGGCAACGGCAATTTGCTGTGGCAGATCAAGCCTGCCAGCGCGACGACGTGCACGGCCTCCTCGAAGGATCACAATCTGTCTGCACCATCGTCCATCTCCGGCTACACGATCGGCATCCGGGCGAACTGATTCGCCACGCGTCCGGCATCGGTGGCGCAAGGCATCGCGCCACCGATGCCCAGTGATGCCAGATCCCGTTTTTCGCTGCGCAACAAACGAACAGGCCGCCCTCGGGCGGCCTGTTCGCATGCGACGTCGTTGTGGAGGTTCGGTCGTCATTCTCCGCTGTTCAGCAGGTTCTGTTGCCAGAACAGCACGCTCGCCGCACCGAAATAATCGTTGTTGCTCTTCTTGCGGAAACCGTGGCCTTCGTCGGCATACAGCAGGTACCACACCGGCTGGCCGTTGGCGCGCACCGCTTTCACGATCTGTTCGGCTTCGGTGTATGGAACTCGCGGGTCGTTCTTGCCTTGGGCGACGAAGAGTTTCGAGGTGATGCGGTTGGCGTGGTTCAACGGCGAAATGCGCTCGAAGGTTGCCATCATCTTCGGGTCGCGTTCGTCGCCGTATTCCACCCGGCGCAGATCGCGACGATAGCTTTCGGTGTTCTTGAGAAACGTACCGAAGTTCGAAATACCGACTACGTCGATTCCGGCGCGGATGCGGTCGCTGTAGTGCATCAGCGAGGCCAGCACCATGTAGCCGCCGTAACTGCCGCCCATGACGCCGATCCGCGAACTGTCGAGTTCGGGCTGCTTCGCGATCCAGTCCAGCAGCGCGCCGATGTCTTTCACCGAATCCTCGCGTTTTTCAGCGTTGTCCAGCGAAAGATAGGTTTTGCCGTAGCCCGAGGAGCCGCGCACGTTCGGCACCAGCATCGCCACGCCCAACTCGTTCGCCATGAACTGCGCGGTCGGGTTGAATGTCGGCTGCGATTGGCTTTCCGGCCCGCCGTGGATATTGATGATCACCGGTAATTTGCGGCCCGTCGGCACGTTCGCCGGTCGGTAGTAGAACGCGGGAATCGTGCGGCGCTTGCCGCCGACGCTGTCGAAGGTCGGATAGCGCACCAATGTCGGCGCGACGAATTTCGATGCGTCCAGCCCGCCGACTTCGCTCTGCGTCCAGCGCGTGAGCGTGGTTTTCGCCAGATCGATCACGTACACATCGCTGGGCGAGGTCGCGCTGTTGAGCGACAGCGCGAGGCGTGTTCCGTCGGGCGAAAAAGCGCCGGAACCGAATACGCCGATCGGCAGCGACGGCAGTGCGATCTCGCGGTGCGACGGCAGCGACAGCACGCGCAGCCGGCTGATGCCATCCTCGTTGGTGACATACGCCAGATGCTCGCCGTCGTCGGAAAGATTGAAGCCGGCCACATCCCAGGGAATGTTCGCGCTGAGCACCGTGAGCTTGCCGCTCACCGGATCGTGATGACGGAGCGTCTGGAATTCCTGCGCCGCACCGTTCACAGGCTCGTCGGAAACGAAATACACCGATTTGCCGTCGGGCGCGTACGCGAAACCGCCGAACGCGGCCTTGCCGCCATCGACCGGGAACATCGTCAATGCGCCCGTGGCGAGATCGACTTCGCCCGGATACGCTTCGGCCGCCGACACGACTTTCATCACCAGCAGGGTTTTGCCGTCGGGCGAGAAATCGAGTGCGCCCCAGCTTCCGCCTGCGGTCACCACCGGTTTGGCGGTGCCGGTGGCGATATCGCGTACCCAGACATCGGTATCGGTGCCGTTGCGTGCGGTGCTGCGGTAGGCGAGCAGTTTGCCGTTGCGCGAAAACAGCGCACCGTTGTTCTGCGTGCGCTTGCCATCGGTCAGCAGGGTCGCGTCGCGCTTCGCATGATCGAACCAGTACAGCTGCGAAAACTCGTCGCCGCCCTTGTCCTTCGAGAACACGAAGCCATCGAGCGACGACTCCGCCGGCGATGGCGATACTCCGCCGAGCGGTTCGGGATAGAAGGTCAGCTGTTCGCGCATGCCCAGCGGCTGGCAGACGCGATGCGCCTGGTTGGTTTCGGCAAAGCGGGTGCTGATCAGCAGGCAGCCGTTCTTCGTCCAGCCGGCGACACCTGCGCCGCGGGTGTTCTGGTAGCGATTGAGGCGATCGATCAGTTCCGTCGGAATCGCGGGGATATTTTCGCTGATGCGGTTGCCCACTTCCTCGCGTACGACCTTCGCATCGGGTGCGCTCTGCGCGAGCGCGAGCGCGGGCAGGGTGCAGGCGAAGCCGAGCAGGGCGGCGGTGATCGTGTGGCGGCGCAACATGGCGTTTCCCCGGGTCGAGACAGCCTTTGAGCATAGCCGTTGACATCGACCCGCGACGTAGTCGAAAGTCATGGGTGCCGGTGCTGGACTCGGCCCATCGCTCAAGGAGGAAGGACCATGGCTACACGTAGGGATGCGCTCAAGACGTTGGGGGCCGGCGCGGTCGCGCTGGCGGCGGGACGGTTCACCAGCGCCGAAGCCGCGGGATGGGCGCCGTACCCGCGTACGGTCGCCATCGACGGTGCCGGCGGCAGCAGCCTGTTCTGGATCAGCGACGACGACGCGGCGACCCGCAAGGAACTCGACGCGCTGCGCGCATCCGGGCTCAGCGGCATCGTCCTCACGCTGGCGCCCTCCGGCCGGTTCTGGATGGACGATGCCGCGTTCGAGAAAACGAAAGCGACCATCGACGCCTGGGACGCGATCATTGCGCGCCATCCCAAGCACCTGCTTGCGGTTCGCGTCGCCGGAGATCTGCAGCGCGCGCGGCGCGAAGGCAAGCTCGGGCTGATCTACGGGTTCCAGGGCGCCGAACCGCTGGGCGAGGATCTTGACCGCATCTCCCTGTTCCGCGCTCGGGGCCTGCGCGTGATCCAGCTCACGCACAACCGCCGCAACCTGATCGGCGACGGCTGCATGGAGCCGGGCAACGCAGGGCTGAGCAACTTCGGACATCAAGTGGTGGAGCGCCTGAACGCGGAGAAGATCGTCGTCGATCTGGCCCACGGCTCGGCACGCACGATGCGCGAAGGCATCGCCGCTTCGCGCGCGTCGGTGCTGATCAGCCACACGGGCTGCCGCGCGCTGGCCAACCTGCCCCGCAACACCGACGACGCGACGCTGCGCGCGCTGGCTAACAAGGGCGGCGTCGCCGGCATCATCTTCTGGCCCTACCTGCGCACCGACACCCAGCCGATGGCCGTCGACGTGATCCGCCACATCGAACACGCGGTGAAGGTCTGCGGCGAGGATCACGTCGGCATCGGCACCGACAGCGGCATCGCCCCGGTCGATCGCACGCCGGAATTCGAACTCGAGAACCGCGAATGGGTCGCCAGCGCAGTCGAGGAGGGCGTGTTCGAACGCGGCCGTCCGCCCGATCTCTATACCTTCATTCCCGACCTGAATCGCGCGGACCGCTTTGAAGTGCTGGCAGCAATGCTCTCGAGGCGCAGGCATTCGGATGCGCGGATCGCGAAGATCCTGGGCGGGAATTTCGCGCGGGTGATGGCGAGCGTGTGGCGATGAAGATCGAACTCAGCGTTTTGCGATCATCGACTGGAGTCGTTTGAGTTCCGCATGCTCTTCCGGCGTCAGCGCTGAAGGTTTGCCGATTTCGCGCCATTTTGCTTGCAATTCATCCGCACGTTGTTGCAACGCCTGTCTGTTCAGTTGTGCCATCGCGTCAGCGAATTCGTTCTGCCACAGTGCAGCTTCGCCTGGCATGTCTTGCGAGGCAAGTTTTTGCAATGCGTTGGCCTCTTCGCGGCCGGTGAAATGTTCGAGCACGCCACCGGTGGTGATGTCGGGCCGTGCGTGCACCAAAGCCACCAACTCCGCCAACAGAGAGACGCCGGGTTGGCGCAGGGCGCTGAAGGTGTCGGTTGATTCCAACGCCAACGCCAGAGATGGCTGTTGAAGCAGCAATGCGATCGCGCTGCGGACTAGGCTGCGTTTCTGCGTGGGTTGTGATTGACGTTTGACCTTGCCGATTTGCTGTGGGTCAAGTCCTTTTGGATTGGCTCTTAACTCCTCGCCAGTTCTTAAAAAAGTGCGATCAAGTTTGTTTGGATTGCCTGCACGTTTATGAAGCTCTTCAATCATGCGGTCACGAAATGAACTGTCTGGCATGACTTCAATCAACGGTTTGCACAAATCCCAAACTTTCGATTTTCCATCTAGTGTACGTAAATCTACGTCGCGTTCAATTTCTTTGAAAATGAAGGACGAAAGGGCGACTGAATTTTGTAGGCGGATATCAAAGCCAGATGCGCCTTCTTTGCGGACAATTGTGTCCGGATCTTCCCCTTCTGGTAAGAATAGAAAAAAAGCTCTGCGTCCATCTCGCATTTTTCCGACACATGATTCGACAGCTTTCCATGCCGCGCTTCGGCCAGCGCGGTCGCCGTCGAAACAGAAGTAGACGTCGGGCGCGTTGCGGAACAGCAGCTCGGCGTGGTCGGGCGTGGTCGCGGTGCCCAGCGTCGCCACCGCCTGGGTGATGCCGTGCTGGAACAGCGCGATCACGTCCATATAGCCTTCGACCACGATCAGCCGTTCGATCTTGCTGTTGGTCTGCCGCACTTGCCACAGCCCGTACAGTTCGCGGCCCTTGTGGAACAGCGGGGTTTCTGGCGAGTTGAGATACTTCGGCGAGTCTTCGGGATCCAGCACGCGCCCGCCGAACGCGATGGTACGTCCGCGCCGATCGTGGATCGGGAACATCACCCGGTCGCGGAATTTGTCGTAGATGTGGCCCTTGTCGTTCTTCGAGAACAGGCCGACGCGTTCCAGGAGTGCCATCCGTCGCGGATCGGTGCCCAGCGCATCGCGCAGCGCCGAGAAACCGTCCGGCGCATAGCCCAGACCGAACTGGGTGCGGATGGCGTCATCGACACCGCGACGATCGAAATAGCCGCGCGCCTTGTCGCTGATCGCAAGCTGCTTCTGGAAAAACTTCGCCGCCGCGTCCAGCGCCGCGTACTGATCGACGCTGTCCGGCGTGGCGTTGCGCTGCTGGGTGTCGCGCGGCACTTCCATGCCGACGCGCTTGGCGAGTTCGTCCACCGCGTCGAGGAATTCGAGGCGGTCGTAATTCATCAGGAAGCTGATCGCGGTGCCGTGCGCGCCGCAGCCGAAGCAGTGGTAGAACTGTTTGGTCGGCGAGACCGTGAACGATGCTGAGCGTTCGTCGTGGAACGGGCAGCGCGACGAGTATTCCTTGCCCTGGCGCTTCAGCGGCACGCGCGACCCGACCAGCTCCACGATATCGGTGCGTGCGAGCAGATCGTCGATGAAGGCGTCGGGGATGCGGGCCATGTCAGCTGCGAATCAGTCGTTCGAGCAGGAGGGTCTGCAGATCGCGGCGTGAATCGAGTATCGCCACCACGGCGACGCGCTTGGCTTCGATCGTGTAGACGAGACGCCACGGCCGTTCGATCAATTCGCGATATTGGTGCACGCCGATCTCACGCAGCTCCGGCACCGTGCGCCCGCGCGGCGTGAGCGTGCGCAGGGACTCGGCGCGCGCTTCAAGCCTGTCGATGATCGCAGCGGCAGCGGCTTTGTTTTCGGCGGCCACGTGGGACAGGATCGATGCCAGATCCTGCAGTGCCGTGGGTGTCCAGTAGACCTCGTGATCGCTCATGCGTCGGGTGCGAAACGCTCGCGAAGTGTGGCGAAGACCTCTTCCTGCGGGATCAGCCGCCCGGCGGCGATATCGGCCTCGCCCTGCGCCAACAGTTTCAGCATCAGCAGCGCCTGTTGCTGGCGCTGGAAGGTTTCATAACTCTGCACCACGGCGCTGGCGCGGCCGTTCTGGGTCAGCACCACGGCGTCGGATTCGTCCTGCAGACGCTTGAGCCATTGGCTGGCGTCGGATTTGAAATCGCTGAGACTGATGATGGGGTCGTTCATGACGGTCTCGCTGCAGACTGAATTCGGTCCGAGTATAGCAGCGGGATACGAGCTGCCGGATTCAGCCCGGGGATTGCGCCGCAAGCGCACGCAGCGCATCGCCGCTGACCCGCTGCATGGTCCATTCGTCCATGCCGATGGCGCCGAGACTGCGATAGAAATCGATGGCCGGCTGGTTCCAATCCAGCACCGACCATTCGAAGCGTCCGCAGTCGCGCTCGACAGCGATCTGCGCCAGCCGCAGCATCAGCCGCTTGCCCAGACCAAGGCTGCGGAAGGCCGGGCGCACGAACAGGTCTTCGAGATACAGCCCGGGCTTGCCGACGAAGGTCGAAAAATTGTGGAAGAACAGCGCGAAGCCGGCGGGCGCACCGTCGACTTCGGCGATCAGCACCTCGGCGCGCGGGTGTTCGCTGAACAGCTGCGCGGCCAGTCCAGCCTCATCGGCGACGACTTCGTGCGACAGCTTTTCGTATTCGGCCAGTTCGCGGATAAAGGCGAGGATCAGCCCGGCGTCGGCGACGACGGCCGGGCGGATGACGATGACGGGCGCTGCGGCGGTCATCGCGGCGATGCTCAGCCGGCCAAACGCTGCTTGATCAGCTTCGAGACTTCGCCCATATCGGCCTGACCGGCGAGTTTGGGCTTGATCGCGCCCATCACCTTGCCCATGTCGGCGGGGCCGCTGGCGCCAGTTGCGGCGATGACCGCGTCGATCACGGCCAGCACTTCGGCTTCGCCGAGCTTGGCCGGCAGGTATTGCTCGATGATCGCCATTTCAGCGCGCTCGATCACGGCCAGATCTTCGCGATTGGCCGCTTCGAACTGGCTGACCGAATCCTTGCGCTGTTTCATCATCTTTTCGAGGATTGCCAGCACCAGCGTGTCATCCATTTCGACGCGCTCATCGACTTCTTTCTGTTTGATCGCGGCGTTGATCAGCCGGATCGTGCCGAGGCGATCTTTCTCGCCGGCCTTCATCGCGGTTTTCATGTCTTCGGTGAGGCGTTGCTTGAGGCTCATGGCGATGCTCCGTGGTGCAGGGCCCGTACAGACCGGGCCGGGGTGAAAACGAAAGGCCGGGAAAGACAAAAAGCCGGCAGCGTGGAACGCGGCCGGCTTCTGGATTCGCTGTGGCCGCAACCGGTGAGGTTGCGCAGGAATCGGGTGTACTTGCGCCCCGGTGGGGGCTCAGTACATGCGCTGACGCTTGGTCGCGTCGCGCGAGGTGCGGCGCGCTTGACGCTTCACCGCAGCGGCCGCTTTGCGCTTGCGCTCCTGGGTCGGCTTTTCGTAGAACTCGCGCTTGCGGACTTCGGCGAGGACGCCGGCTTTCTCGCAGGTGCGCTTGAAGCGACGCAGGGCAAACTCGAAGGGCTCGTTCTCGCGGACTTTGACGCTGGGCATAGGAATCTCGGGCTTTTTGGGAAGCCGGCCAGTGGCCGGGCTCTTGCGAAGGAACGCGTGCGGTGAAATCTGCACCACCCGGTCCGTCCGGGCGAGCCGCGCATCATAAAGGCGTTGCCCCCGGGGGCGCAAGTTCGGGGCGGGTCCGGATGCCCGTCACGGTAAGCTATTGCCTCCTTTTGCGACCGTCTTCACCCCCTGTGAAAGTCCTCGGCATCGAAACCAGCTGCGACGAGACCGGCGTGGCCGTGTACGACACCTCATTTCCCGGGGCCGCGGGGCTGCGGGCGCATGCGGTCTACAGCCAGATCGCGCTGCATGCCGAGTACGGCGGGGTGGTGCCGGAGTTGGCCAGCCGCGACCACGTGCGCAAGCTGCTACCGCTGATCCGCCAGACCTTGGCTGAAGCCGATCTGAGCCTCGCCGACCTCGATGGCGTCGCCTACACCGCCGGCCCCGGGCTGGTCGGGGCCTTGCTGGTCGGTGCCGGGGTGGCGCGGTCGCTGGCATGGGCGCTGGAGCTGCCAGCGATCGGGGTCCACCACATGGAAGGTCATCTGCTGGCGCCGCTGATGGAGGACGACCCACCGCAGGCACCGTTCGTCGCGCTGCTGGTCTCCGGCGGCCACAGCCAGCTGGTCGCAGTCGATCTCATCGGCAGCTACCGGCTGCTCGGGGACACCTTGGACGATGCTGCCGGCGAGGCTTTCGACAAGACCGCCAAGATGATGGGGTTGCCGTACCCGGGCGGGCCGCAGCTGGCGGCGCTGGCCGAGCATGGCACGCCCGGCACATTCAAATTCTCGCGGCCGATGACCGACCGCCCCGGTCTGGACTTCAGCTTCAGCGGCTTGAAGACCCAGGTGTTGCTGGCCTGGCGCGACAGCGACCAGAGCGACGCGACCCGCGCCGATATCGCGCGTGGCTTCGAGGATGCGGCGGTCGACACCCTGGCGATCAAATGCGAACGTGCATTGCAGGCCGCAGGCAGCGAGGTGCTGGTGGTGGCCGGCGGCGTGGGCGCGAACAAGCGCCTGCGCGCGCGATTGCAGGCGATGGCGACCAAGCGTGGCGGACGCGTCTGCTTTCCGCGACCCGAACTGTGCACCGACAACGGCGCGATGATCGCCTTCGCCGGAGCGCTAAGGCTCGAAGCCGGGCAGCGCAGCGATGCTGCGGTGCACGTCGCGCCGCGCTGGGATATGGCGACTTTGCCGGTGGTCGAATCAGGCGTCGTCCGATGAGGGCGTACGGTCATCTTCATGGTGTCGATGAGAGCGCAGCGAGCATCGTTTTGACGAAGCAAAACAGCAATCACCCTCCGGAGGCGGTATGACCGACAAGGTCTTCATCGAAGCGCTCGAAATCGAGACGCTGATCGGCATCTATGACTGGGAGCGCCGCATCCGCCAGTCGCTGCTGTTCGATATCGAAATGGCGTTCGACAATCGCAAGCCTGCGGCCAGCGACGACATCGCCGACACGCTCAATTACAAAGCGGTGAGCAAGCGGCTGATCGAATACGTTTCGGCGTCGTCGTTCGGGCTGGTGGAAACGCTGGCCGAACGCTGTGCGGAGATCATCCTCGACGAATTCGCGGTGTCGCACGTTCGCCTGAAACTCAGTAAGCCCGGCGCGGTGCGCGGCGCGCGCGCGGTAGGCGTGATGATCGAGCGCAGCAGGCCATGAACGTTCGTCGCTGATGGGCAAGGCTTATCTCAGTCTCGGCAGCAACCAGTCGCCGGAAGCGAATCTGCGCTCGGCGGTCACTGCGTTGCGCGCGCGGTTCGGCGAAATCATCGCATCCTTGGTTTATCGCTTTCCGGCGGTCGGTTTCGACGGGCCGGATTTCCTCAATGGTGCTGTGGTGATCGAGAGCGATCTCGATCCATTCGCGCTCAACGACTGGCTGCACGCATTGGAAGATGCGCACGGTCGCGACCGCAGCGGCCCGCGCTTCGGCGATCGGCCGCTGGATATCGACATCGTGTTCTACGACGACATGATGCTGGAGGGAAAAGCGCATTTGCAGTTGCCGCGCGACGAATTGAAGCATGCGTTCGTATTGAAACCGCTGGCGGAGATCGCGCCGGATTTCGTCGATCCGCGCAGCGGGCGGGCGCTGGCTGCGCTGTGGGCAGATTCGTCCGAGCGCGACGTACCGTTCGTGCCCGCATTCGATCCGAACGTCGGCGAGTGACTTCCGTCACTCGCGAGAGGTGACTTCCAGCGCTTGTCGACGGCGGCCCCTCGCCTCACGATGGCGCCTCCATACACCGTGTCCCGGGAGGACGCAGGCGATGTTCGAGAAATTTTCGCGCAGTTGGGGTCTGGTCAAGGCCAGTGCGTCGGTGCTGCGCGCCGACAAGGAATTGATGTTGTTCCCGATCCTGTCTTCGCTGGCCACGTTGCTCGTGTTGGCGACGTTCGCATTGCCGATCTTCACGCTGAAGCTGTTCGACAACGGCTTCAACATCGTCGGCGCGGTGCTCGGTTTCGCATTCTATTTCTGCCAGTACAGCGTGATCGTGTTCTTCAACAGCGCGCTGGTCGCGGCGGCGACGATCCGGCTCGAAGGCGGCGATCCGACTTTCTCCGACGGTATCCGCGCGGCGAAAGCGCGGTTGCCGGCGATCCTCGGTTACGCCGCGATCGCGGCGACGGTCGGTGTTCTGCTGCAATCGCTGAAGAACCGCGACAACAACGTGATCGTGCGGATGGTCGGTGGCGGGCTGGGCATGGCGTGGACGCTCGCGACGTTCCTGGTGGTGCCGGTGCTGGTCAATCGCGAGATCGGCCCGATCGAGGCGCTGAAGGAAAGCGTCGCGCTGCTGAAGAAAACCTGGGGCGAAAACGCGATCGGCAATGTCGGCATCGGCGCTGCGTTCAGCCTGATCACCATGTTCGTCGTATTGGCCGGCATTCTTGCGACCTTTTTCGCCTGGCAGGTATCGATGGGTCTGGGGATCGCGGTTGCCGTTGCCTTCGTGATCGGCGTGCTTGTGCTGGGCGTGACCCAGTCGGCGCTGAGCGGCATTTATTCCGCTGCGCTGTACCGTTATGCGGTGTCGCACGAGGCGCCCGTGGAATTCCGCGGAATGGCGCTGGAATCGGCGTTCGCGAAGAAGTGAGTCGTGCGGGCCGTCCGGCGCAACGCCGGGCGGTTCAGCCGTCGAGCATCCGCCCGCCGTCGACCCGCACCACCTGTCCGGTGGTGTAACCCGCGCCCTGCAGCAGCCAGCGCACCGCTTCTGCAATCTCTTCCGGCGTGCCGATCCGCCCCAGCGGCGTGCGTGCGAGCAGGGCTGCCTTCGACGCTTCGGCCTTGCCGTCTTCGGGCCACAGGATCGCGCCGGGTGCGATCGCGTTCACCCGTACGTCGGGCGCCAGCTCCAGCGCCAGCGCGCGCGTACCCGCGAGCAATGCGGCCTTGCTCATGCCGTAGACGAGATGATCGCGCAGTGGGCGCTCGGCGTAGATGTCGGTCAGGTTGACGATGGCGCCGCGCGCGACCTTCAGATGCGGTGCTGCGGCCTGGGCGAGGATGATGGGGGCTCGGGCGTTGATCAGGAACTGCGCGTCCCAGTCTGCGGGCGTGATGGTGCCCAAGGGCGTCGGCGAGAATGCGGACGCATTGTTGACCAGCGCGTCCAGCCTGCCGAAGCGACCGACCGTTCTTGCTACCAATTCAGGCAGGCGGTCGTATTCGGCCAGATCCGCCGCCCACGCGAACGCGCTGTCTGCGCGAATGGCGTTCAAGTCGGCGATGAGTGCATGCATGTCTTCGGCCGAATGCCGGTAGTGCAGGGAGACGTCGTAGCCGGCCGCATGCAGGTGACGCGAGATGGCGGCGCCAAGACGGCGTGCGGCGCCGGTGACGAGGGCGACGGGGCGGGGCTGTGACATGTCGTGGCTCAGGGGAAGCGATTGCGGACCATTTGACCATAGTCAAGGGGGGCGTTCATGCGGCGGCGCATGCTCGCCGCAGTCCATCGTGGAGTCGCGTCATGCATCCAATCGTCTCTGAACTGTTCACCAAGCCCGTCGGTTGGATGACGCTCGGCGGCCTCGGTTTCATCGTCCTCATGGGCCTGTACATCTGGTGGTTCGTGCGCAAGAAGATGCGTGAGGACGAGAGCGGCGGCTGAAAGCCCGCAAACCCGTGGAAATCGAAGCCCGTCAAGGTCCGGGATTCGCTATCCTGTGCGGCCACCGCAACGGAGTTGCCGCATGCTGACCGATCTCGATCTCGATCCCGATGTCCGGGCGCACAGCGAGCGACTCACGGGATTGATCCACGATCAGATCGCTAGCAACGGTGGCGTCCTTCCTTTCTGGCGGTTCATGGAACTGGCGCTGTACGCGCCCGGGCTCGGTTATTACAGCGCCGGTGCGACCAAACTCGGCCCGGCTGGCGATTTCGTGACATCTCCCGAACTGGGGCCGTTGTTCGCCGAGTGCGTTGCCGATGCTCTGGCGCCAGTCTTGCGCCAAATCGGCGATGAAGCGGTGTTTCTGGAAATTGGTGGCGGCAGCGGCGCGTTCGCCGAGGCCGCGATCGAACGCCTGCTCGCACTGCAGTCGATGCCCGCGCGTTACGCCATTCTCGAGCCCAGCGCCGACCTCCGCGAGCGTCAACAGGAACGTCTGCGTGCCCGGTTCGCACCCGGGATCTTCGAGCGGGTCGAGTGGCTGCAGTCGCCGATCAATGCGCGCTGGAACGGCGTGGTGTTCGCGAATGAAGTGATCGACGCACTGCCGACCTCG
The DNA here is from genome assembly GCA_040079515.1 of Lysobacteraceae bacterium. Lineage (GTDB taxonomy): Bacteria > Pseudomonadota > Gammaproteobacteria > Xanthomonadales > Xanthomonadaceae > Lysobacter_I. The sequence goes on along the minus strand of JBEBKD010000004.1, from coordinate 124,119 downwards.
CGGTTCGCGGTGATCGAAGGCGACATCTACGAAGAGCATGTCGCACTGGACGCGCAGGGCGGCTTCGTGCGTATGGACCGTCCGGCCGATGCGCTGCTGAGCGCGGCGGTGCGCCATGTCGAGCGCCAGTGCGAGGGAAAATTCAAGAACGGCTATCGTTCGGAAGTGTTGCCGCAACTGCCCTACTGGCTGCAGGCGGTGGTCGGCGGCCTCGATGCGGGCGCGGTGCTGTTCGTCGATTACGGTTATCCGCGCCGCGAGTATTACGACCCGCGTCGCGAAGACGGCACGTTGCGCGCGTTCCATCGCCATCGACTGGTCGACAACGTCTTCGCGCGGGTCGGCTTGCAGGATGTGACCGTCTCGGTCGATTTCACTGCGCTCGCCGAAGCCGGCACCAGTGCCGGCTTCGAATTCGCCGGCTATTGTTCGCAGGCCAGTTTCCTGATCGGCAATGGTCTGGAGCAGCGACTGGCGGAACACGAAGGCCACGCTGTCGACGAAGCCGCGCGTTATGCGCTGCGCCAGCAGGTCAAGAAGCTGACCCTTCCGGGCGAAATGGGCGAGTGCTTCCAGGCGATCGGTTTCGCGCGCAAGTCGAGTCTGGCGCACGCGTTCGTCGCTGGCGATCTCAGCTACCGTCTGTGAGCGCGTTCGTATGACCCGAAGACGCGTTGGTCGATCGCTGAAGCCTTTCCGTCATCCGCTGCTGTGGTCGGGGCTGTGGTGTGTCGCGATCGCGACCGTCGTGGTGTTTTCGCTGTTGCCGGGTTCTTCGCTGCAAACGCTGCCGACGATGAACGACAAGCTCGAACATTTCCTGTCCTACGCCGTGCTGTCCGCCGGCGCGGTGCAACTGTATCCGCGCTGGCGCTCGCTGCTCAGCGTCGGTATCGCGTTGGTGCTGATGGGCATCGGCCTGGAGTACGCACAGGGCGCATTGACCACCGACCGGATGATGGACGGGATGGACGCACTGGCGAATACGCTGGGTGTGATCGCGGGATTCGCTACGCAGCTGACGCCATGGCGCGATCTGTTGCTGCGATTGGACAACTCGGCAGGGCGCGCTTGATTACGCAGCATCCGTAGGAGCGACGGAAGTCGCGACAGGCAGAGGCAAGTCTTTCCGAAGAGCGTCGCGACTTCCGTCGCTCCTACATGTTCTTCGTTCTTGCCCGCCGGATCGCATCGATTCTGGCAACCCGCAGCGCTTCGCCCAAGGCAGGGCCTTGCAGTCCTTCCCGCATGACATCCGCGCCGCGCACCGATTGCGCCGCCTCATGCAGCTTCAACAATTCCACGGCCTGCGGATAATCCGCTTCCGACATGCCGCCGCGGCCGCGTTTGTCGGCTTCGCAGACTTTGGCGAGCAGCGCGATCCGCTGTGGCAGGCGGAAGCCGTCGTTGCGTGCGATCAGATCGTGGATGCTTTTGCTGCGCATCTCGAACAGGCGATGCACCTTGAGATGTTCGCGGCATGCGGACAGCGCCAGATCGCGATGCGCGACCGGCACTTTCAACCGCTCGCACAGCGCGCGCACCGGATCGAGGCCGCGCTCCTCGTGCAGGATGTGTTTCGGCAATTCATCGCTGGGTGTCAACGCCTTGCCGAGATCGTGGGTGAGCGCGGCGAAGCCGACCAGATCGTCGCCCGGTGCGATCTTCGCGGCCATGTCGCAGACCATCTCGGTATGCAGACCGGTGTCGATCTCGGGGTGATACTCGGCGCGTTGCGGAATACCGTACAGCGCCTCCACTTCAGGTAGCACCACCGCCAACGCACCGCAATCGTGGAGCGTGCGCAGGAAGGCGGACGGACGCGCGTACGTCAACGCGCGCGCGAGTTCCTGCCAGACGCGCTCCGGCACGAGATCGGCCAGTTCGCCTGCCGCGACCATCTCGCGCATCAGCGCCATCGTTTCCGGCGCGACCGTGAACCCGTGCGATGCGAAGCGGGCCATGAACCGCGCCGCGCGCAGCACCCGCAGCGGATCTTCGACGAACGCATCGCCGACATGGCGCAGGATGCGCGCGTCGAGATCGCGCTTGCCGCCGTAGGGATCGACGAGCGTGCCGTCGGCCGCTTCGGCGATCGCGTTGATGGTGAAATCGCGACGGATCAGGTCGTCTTCCAGCGTCACCGTCGGCTCGGCGTGCACCACGAAACCGCGATAACCACGACCGGATTTGCGTTCGGTGCGCGCCAGCGCGTATTCCTCGCCGGTCTGCGGGTGCAGGAACACCGGGAAGTCTTTGCCGACGGTCTTGAATCCTGCGGCGAGCATCGATTCCGGCGTTTCTCCGACCACGACATAATCCTGGTCGCCGCAGGGCAATCCCAACAGTTTGTCGCGCACCGCGCCGCCGACGAGAAAGGTCTTCATCGCAATCATTTCTTCAGTTTGGTCGTGATTATTTCGGCGCGTGCTGCGCCAACAGCGCGATGATCTGCTGCGCGCCGGAGTTGCGGCCGAGATGCAGTTCGATCGGTGCCGCCTGACCGGACAGCCAGATCCGCAGTTCTGCTTCCAGGTCGAAATGGCCGGCGGTCTCCAGCGAGAACATCGTGATCGCGCGATACGGGATGCTGCGGTACTCGGTCTTCTTCGCGGTCACGCCCTGCTTGTTGACCAGGATGACACGACGGTCGGTGAATACGATCAGGTCGCGGATCAGCGCGAACGCGCGCTGCAGGGTTTCGCCGGGCGCGAGCAGCGGCGCGAATTCCTCTTCGATGTTTTCCACCGGCTTTTCACCGGCGTGGCCCAGCAGGCCGTCGAGCAGTCCCATGGCGATGTCCTCGTGTGGATGCAGCGGAGCGCGGATGTGAGAGCGCGCGGATGTTGTAGAGCACGGATGTTGTAGAGCACGGATGTTGTAGAGCACGGATGTTGTAGAACGTGGATGCGGTACAGCGCGGATTATGCGGCGCCACCGAGGATTTCGGGCAGTTTTTCCCGCACATCGGTCGGTGTGATGCCCAGTTTCGGCAGGCCGTTGTCGTCGCTGGTGGAGTCGCACTGCAGCGAGCGCCAGTTGTCGCGGCTGATCGGTTTGCCTGGCAGATATTCGCCGACTTCCGCCTGCAAGCGGCCGAAGACGCCCGGCAGCGGCACGACGAAGCGCGTCCAGCCCTTGGTCTGTGCGGTGAGTTTCACGATCTCCGCCAACGTCATCGCTTCGGGCCCCACCAGATCGTAGCTCTGGTGGATGGCCGCACTGTCGTCGAGCGCCCGGACGAAGGCTTCGACGACATCGCCGACCCACACAGGCTGGAAGCGTGCATCGGCGCGACCGATGGGCAGGGCCGGCGCGAAGCGCAGCAACTGCGCGAAGCGGCAGAACAGTCCGTCGCCAGGGCCGGCGATCACCGATGGCCTGAACAGCGTCCAGTCGAGTGCGGACGCGCGCACCAGCGCTTCAGCTTCGCCGCGCGCCTTGAGGTAATGACTTTCGCCGTCGCCGGCATGCAAAGCGCTCATCTGCAGCAACCGGCCCACACCGGACGTTTGCATCGCGGCAATCATGGTTTCCGCGAGTTCGACATAAACCTTGCGGAATCCTTTGCCGTCGTCACCATGCTCGTTGAGGATGCCTACAAGATTGATCACCGCATCGGCGCCATCGAACGCGCTGCGCAGGAATACGCCCTCGAACACGTCGCCGATCAGCAGCTCCGCGCCTGCGGGAACATGCGAGCGGGTGTCGGCGCTACGCGAGAGCACGCGGACGCGATCGCCCCGGGCGAGCAGACGCTCCACCAGTGCGCGGCCGATGAAACCACTGCCGCCTAGCACGGCGATCGTGCGATTCATCGCTGCGTCTTGCGTGCCGGTGCGGGTGCCGGCGAAGGTGCGGTTGTCGGCGCCACCGGCAGGTCCGGCGGCAGCGGACAGACGAACTTCTTGCGCGTATCGACGATACGTCCGGCGAGGCGGTCGGTGATCGGCATCGCGTTGCCGTTGAGCCGCCAGTCGTAGATCACGCTGAAGGCGAGAATCCGCGCCACATAATCGCGGGTCTCTTTATAGCTGATGGTTTCGATCCAGAAATCCGCGTCCATGTCCGGGCGCTGCGACTGCCAGCGCGCCACCGGCGCGGGGCCGGCGTTGTAGGCGGCGATGGCAGTGTAGGTCATGCCGTATTTATCTTCGAGTTCGCGCAGATAGGCGGTGCCGAGGCTGATGTTGAACTCGGGTTCGTAGAGGCTGTCGCCGCCGCGCCACGGCAGGCCCAGGCGTTTCGCGATCCCGGCGCCGGTGCTGGGCAGCACCTGCATCAGACCGCGCGCATCGGCGTGCGAACGCGCCTTGGGATTGAACACGCTTTCGGCGCGGATCTCGGCCGCGACCCAGGTTGGGTCGATGTTGTGTTTCGCCGCTTCGCGCCGGATCGCACTGTCGTGATGCAGCGGGAATCGCAGTTCGTACAGCCGCGATTCTTCCGGATACGACTTGCCGCCGACGTTGATCAGGCCGAAGACGCCGCGATCGAACCAACCGTTGTCCTGGGCGATATCGACAGCGATCCTGCGCTGCTCGGGCGTGAACCGTGCGAGTGCGTCGTTCCATTCGCGTTCGGCCCAGGTCGCCCGTTCGAGCCGATACAACTGCATCGCACGGACCATCGCCGGATCGCGCGCAACAGCGGTTTTCGCGGCGGGATCGGTTTTCGGCGTCCACGGACACAGCGCGTACGGCGCACCGATGCGGTCGGCGGCGAGAAATCCGTGGAATTCCGGCTTGTTGGCCGCGTCGCGATACAGAACCGCAGCATTGGCCTTGTCGCCGTTGATTTCGAGCAGGCGCGCTTCGAAATAGCGCCAGCGCGAATCGCGGCGCTGTTCCGGGCCCATCTTGCGGATCGCGGCGAGCGCAGCGTTCCAGTCCGAGCGCGCCATCGCTTCGCGCACCCGCCATTCGTGCAGTTTCGGGTCGTAGGCGACATCGGGCACCGCGTTCAAGCGGCGCGCCGAGTCCGGCAGATAGGACGCGACAGTCTGCAGCGCGGCCTGATACAGCGCGCGCCCGCGTTCTTCCTCGGTCAAGCCGAGCGCGTTCGCGAATTTCGGCAGCGTGGAGTCCACCGATTGCGGCTGCGATTTGGCGAGCCGGGTGAGGCCGTACGAGGCGATCAGGCGGCTGCGCGGCGTTTTCGGCCAGCTCAGCGCGCGATCGTGGACGGATTCGAGGAAGGCGGCGTAATCGTTCGCCAGCGCGAACTCTTCGGCGGGCAAGCCACGTGCGGCGGCGCGCATGACCCCGGGCTGCAACTCTGCGGCGGCCTTCTCGATCCGTGTCCAGCGTAGGGCGGGCTCAAGCCCGCCATTGGCGGCAAGCACCGCCATCGGCGCATCGCATTCGTTCGGCAGCGATTTGCCGGTGCTGCGCCAGAGCGCCTGGGCGTCGGAGGTCCAATCGGCGCCGGTCGCGCCCAGCGCTTGGCGGGCGTTGAGTTCGGCGCAACGCAGGGTGGTGCTTTTGATCGAGGTCGACCAGGCACCGCGGTAGCTGGGCCAGTCCTCGCGTTTGGCGAGCACCGCCAGCCACTGTTCGCGGAAGGTTTCGGCCACGGCCTGGCGGCGATAGCGGTTCAGAAAGGCCTGGCCGTCGGCGGCGGGGAGGGTGTCGATGTCCTTGCGCAGACCCGCGTATTCGACCCAGCCGGCGAGTGGATGGCCGGCCGGCAGCGGCGCAGTTTCGGGCTGACCGCGCTCGGCGGCGTCCAGCGCGGCCCGGGCCTGGGTGAGCGCGGGGTCGTAGGTCTGGGCGCTGCAGGCGGCCGAGAGCAGGGCGGTGAGCAGACCCGCAAGGGCCGTGGGGTATGGAATTCGCATGTCGGGGACTATAGCGAAGCCGGCTGAACAGGTCAGTCGCCGGTTGTGCCGGAAGCCCCGATCACCACCGGCACCTTGCTCCGGCTTCACAATTTGTTTACAAAGTGCCGGTACCGCTCACGGTAGGGGGCCAACAGCGGTGGCACGCGCTACTACCTACAATAAATAATGGAGAGAACCCAATGAACAAGCTGCGCCGTAATCGCCTGACGGCCGCTGTCCATCTGACCTTGTTGCTCGCGCTGCCCGGCCTTGCCGCGGCGCAGGACAGCAAGGAAGAGAACACGCTCGATACCATCAGCATCACCGGTACCCGCATCAAACAGACCAATGCCGTGACCGCTCAGCCGGTCTTCGTGCTTGATCGCGCAAAACTGGAAGAAACCGGCGCCAAGAGCGTCGGCGAGATCCTCCAGCAGCTCACCGCCAGCGGCAAGGCGCTCAACGCCAAGTTCAACTCCTCGGGCAACTTCGGCTATCCGTCGGACGGTGGCGGCATCGGCGCCGGTTCGGCGCAGGTCGATCTGCGCAATCTCGGCTCGCAGCGCGTGCTGGTGCTGGTCGACGGCATCCGCTGGGTCAACGAATCCTCGGCCTCGGGCGTCAGCGGCAGCGCCGACCTCAACACCATCCCGTTGGCCATTGTCGAGCGCATCGAAGTGCTGGAAGACGGCGCCTCTGCGATCTACGGCTCCGACGCCATCGCCGGCGTGGTCAACATCATCACCCGCAAGAATTTCCAGGGCGCCGAAGTCCACACCTATTACGGCGAATACAGCCGTGGCGGCGAGACGAAGGATGCTTCCTTCACCTTCGGCACCGGCGGCGACGGCTGGACCGGCATCTTCGGTGCGAGCTATTACAAGCAGGACGACATCAGTTCCGGTTTGTGGGACCAGTCGTCGTTTCCGGTGCCGGGCGGCGGACTGGACTTCGGCAGTTCCGGTACTCCGCAGGGTCGTTACAGATTCACCGATCCCAGCGGTACCACCACCTACAACATCACGCTCAATCCGGGCACCACCACGCCGGTGTTCGTGCCGGGCAATCCGAACGGCGGCACCTACAACACGTTCGACAGTTCCGATCGCTTCAACTTCGCGCCGTTCAATCTGTTGCTGACCCCGAGCGAGCGCAAGTCGCTGTTCGCCAGCATCAATATCGATCTCAGCGAAAACACCCGTCTGCACGTCAAGGGGCTGTTCAACAACCGTCAATCGACCAACCAGGCCGCGCCGGAACCGATCTTCGTCGGCCCGGGCGCCGGTACCGGCGGCATCGCCGATACCATTTCGATTCCGGCCAACCATCCGTACAACCCGTTCGGCTTCGCGCTGGATGCCAATACGAATTTCCTGTTCATCGGTCGTCGTCCGGTCGAAGTCGGTCCGCGTCTGTTCACCCAGAACGTCGATACCTGGTACTTCAATGCAGGCCTCGACGGTCTGATGGATGTTGGCGATCGTACCTACGGCTGGGATGTGAACTACGTGCACAGCCGCAATTCGGCCAGCCAGCGTTTCACCAACGGCTACAACATCGGCAAGATCAAGCTCGCCCTTGGTAGCCCCGCTGTCTGCGCCGCTACACCTGGTTGCGTGCCGCTGGATCTCTTCGGTGGCCAGGGCCGTCCGTTCACCCGTGCAATGATCGACTACATCGTGACCGATCAACGCGATGCGAGCACCCAGGTGCTGGACATCATCTCGGGCAACATCACCGGCGACCTGTTCAACATCGGCGACCGCACTGCCGGTTTCGCCGCGGGTGTGGAACATCGCCGCTATCAGGGCGACTTCAATCCGGATCCGTTGCGCCAGACCGGCGAATCGCAGGATTCCTTCGCTTCTGCGGTCTCGGCCGAATACAAAGTCAGCGAAATCTATGGCGAGTTCAATTTCCCAGTGCTCGCGACTCTCGACCTGACCGCCGCGCTCCGCTACTCGGACTACTCCACGTTCGGTAGCGCCACCACCGGTAAAGCCGGCTTCCGCTGGCAGCCGATCGAAGACCTGGTCGTGCGTGGCACGTATTCGCAGGGCTTCCGTGCGCCGAACCTCGGTGAGCTGTACGGTCTGACCCAGTTCGGCGCGACTCTCGTCGATCCCTGTGGTCCGACCAATCAGGTCGTCGTCGACACCACCAACGGCATCTCGCCGGGTCTGGAAGCGGCGTGCGTGGCGGCGGGTGTGCCCAACAACTTCGAACAGGCCAACACCCAGATCACCACCTTCACCGGTGGCAACGCGAATCTGGACCCGGAAGAGTCCGACAGCTTCACCTTCGGTGGGGTGTACAGCCCCGGCTGGGCCGAGGATCGGTCGTGGTCGCGCAAACTCGATGTCGAGCTGAGCTACTACAACCACAAGATCGATGGCGCGATCCAGGCCAACGATCTCCAGGCCCTGCTGGATAACTGTTACATCCAGCAGAACGGTACCGGCCCTGCATGTTCGCCATTCACCCGCATCTCCAGCGGCGACCTCGATCCGCCGAACAACTTCCTGTCCAATCTGGGCCGTGTCGAGACCGACGGTGTCGACCTCAAGCTCAACTGGTTGAGTCCGGAATGGGGCTTCGGCGGTCTCAGCGCTTCGTTGCAGTCGACCTTCGTCAACGATTACAAGGCGGTCGACGCAGCGGGCAACGTAGCTTCACGTGCCGTCGGCATCGAGGTCAACGACAGCGCCATCCCGGAATGGCAGTCGAATCTGCAGCTCGGCTGGCATCGCGGCAACTTCGATCTGAACTTCACCTCGCGCTACATCAGTAGTGTCGAAGAAAGTTGCGCGGGTCTCGAAGGTCTGCCGGGTTGCGATGGCGTCGCCTTCAACAAGTTGGGCGCCACGACCTATCACGACATCCAGTTCGGCTGGAAGAACGCGTTCGCGCTGGAAGGCCTGAAACTGTCGGCCGGTGCCAACAACGTGTTCTCCAAGGATCCGCCGATCTGTCTGGGATGTTCGTTGAACGGTTACGACGCCGGTACCTACGACCTGCCGGGTGCGTTCTGGTACGTCAGCGCCGACTACCGCTTCTGATTGTGGTCTGAAGGCGTTACCCCGTCCGGCGAACGATGCCGGACGGAACAAAACGGACGGGCGGCGGAGCGATCCGCCGCCCGTTTTCTTTTGCTGGTCAGGGCCTGCGACTACATGCACGAGGTGAGCGATGAAGCTTATTCTTTTTGTTTTTCTGCTGCTTTCTGGGTGTGTGGTCGCGGCTGACTCTGTAGTGCGCGGAACAGATTGTGTGATCGTTGTTTACAGCGATTTCGATATTGTTGCGTCATCTGGAATTTTTGGTATCAGTGCTTTGAAGGACTCATATCCGACCCGCAAGTTCTTTGATCCGGATAGAACCGATGCACTCATGAAAATTATTGAATCTCGCAAGATCGGGGGCAGTACTGCTCATGAGCGCAGACAAATGAAAGGGCCTATTTATTTTGCGATATATGAGGCGCAAGAGAGTGGGAAACTTTTGTTTATTTCAGATGGATGCTATCTGTTGAATTATCAGTCAAAGGATATTTTTGAATTTGGTCCGGAGCTGGCTGATTTCATGGGAATTACATCAGGTGTATATGTTGATCGCCTCTGCGCTAAACCTGGCTTGGGTATAAAGCTTAGTCCTCGTTGAACTGCTATTTCTTGCTCTTTCTTCGTTTGAGTTTTGTGTCGTTCCCGGCTGGTGCTAATGATGTCTTCGCCAAAGATCCGCCGATCTGCGTGGCATGCTCGTTGATCGGCTACGACACCGGCCGACGATCTGCCGGGTGCGTTCTGGTACGTCAGCGCCGACTACCGCTTCTGATTGTGGTTTGAGGGCGTTACCCCGTCCGGTGAACGATGCCGGACGGAACAAAACGGACGGGCGGCGGAGCGATCCGCCGCCCGTTTTCTTTGCTGGCCAGAGCCTGCGATTCCATCGTGTGTCCCCCGATGGAATAAATGGTCTTCCGGTCCGTTTTCCTGCAGGCATACGGCGGCTTCCGGCCGCCGGCGCGCACATATCGTGCCGGATGCACCCAATTCCATCGGAGATCCACCATGAAAAGAATCGCACTTGCGTCAGTACTGCTGCTCGCCCTGCTGTCGCCCGTTCTGGCGTCGGCCGCCGAAGTCGTTGTCTCGCCCAGCGCCGAAGCGACGCGCTACAGCTGGGTGGTGGTCGACTCGCGGAAATTGAAGGTTCCCCTCGGGGTTGCGCTCGCGCAGCTTCCGGGCGAGGAGTGCATCGGTTTCACCGATCTGATGCCGGTGGCGTGCAACCGGATGCAGTTGACCGGCGCTTACGGTTACAACTCGGTGGGTGCGATGGGCATGCCGGTGCCGATGATCGCCGACGATCGCGGGCGGCTGCGGGAAGCGAAAGTCGACGGCTTGAAAGTGAAGCGCTGGATCAACTGGAACCCTGCGACGGGCGACCGCCTGCTCGAGGTCGCATTCACCCAGTCGACGACCGAATTCGGTTTCGATTTCCTGCCGACGCTGGATGGACAGCCCGGCTTCCAGGTCACCTATGGTTTCGTCATCACGGTCAACGGCCAGGACATGGGGTACTACCCGGTCGCGCCACAGGTCGGCTACCTCGGCATTCGCGCCTCGGCAGGCGAAACCCTGCAGACCATCACCATTCGCGCATTGGGCGAAGCGGGCGGTGTGCCGCAGGGCCCGTTCTATGCGGGCATGTTCTACGTTCGATAAGGGTTGGGGTCTGCGCCCGGTCGGACCCCGGGCGCGGGCATGATCGACGGGCGGCGGAGCGATCCGCCGCCCGTTGTGATGAAACATGAGATATCCGGCGCGCCGAATCGTTCGTGCATGCATTCAACGGAAATCGAACCGCTCGAAGCGCAACTTCGAAGCGGGCACGCCGTGTCCGGCCATGGCGGCGCGCAGATCCGTCAACAAGCCTTTCGGGCCGCAGAAACAGATGTCGATATCGGTGGGTGCGATGCTCCGCGCGATCTCGCCGAAGCGATCCTGGAATGCGGCGGACATGCTTCCATCGGGCACCTGCACGCATTCGACGCCGCGTTCCCGGGTCAGCGTATCCAGCGCGTCGATGCTGGGGAATTCGCGTCCGGGCGTGTAGAAATGGAACAGCGTGACCCGCTCCAGCCCGGTTGCGGCGCCATCGCGGAGCCAGGCGATGAACGGCGATATGCCGATGCCGCCCGCCACCCAGATTTCGCGTTTCGAAGTGGATGGACGTTGGAAGCGACCGAACGGAGCGTAGACATCGGCGTGCATGCCGATGTTCGCATTCGCAACCAATGTGCTGGTGTAGTCGCCCAAGGCGCGCACCAGGAACTGGATGGGTTCGCCGGGCGCATCGGGACAGGCGATCGTGAACGGATGAGGTTCGCGCAACCCGGGCGATTGGATCGACACGAAAGCGAACTGGCCCGGCTCGAAAGCGATGCGTTTTCCCACCGGTTCCAACGACAGCGCGATCGCTGCCGGGCCCGGCACGATGTCGACGATTTTGTACTCTGCGTGCTTGGACAGGGCCGGATAGAGCAGCAACTTGTACAGCGCGCTTGCCAGGCCGAGTGTCGCGACCGTCGCCAGCCAGATGCCGGCCGGCGATGCCAGCGCAATCGGTGTCTTGAAGCTGAGCCAGTGCAGGATCACGATCAGGAACAGCGGCCCCGACAATTTGTGCCACCAGCGCCAGGTGCGATAGGGGATCTTGCGGTTCAAGGCCAGCAACACGATCAGCATCAGGGCCACGAAGCTCAATTGCCGCACCAGCCTGACGTAGGCCGGCGGCAGCGCAAGGATCACATTCGTGTCCCAACCCTGCATTCCGGCCTTGAACACCAGGTGCACGGATGCGAACACCAGCGCCCATACACCAAGCCACTTGTGCGTGTCGTAAACCCGGTCCAGACCGCCGAACGCGCTTTCGACGATGGACCAGCGTGCGCCCAGCAGCGCCGCTGCGGCCATCAGCACCAATGCAACGACGCCGGAGGACAGACTGAAGGCCGCCATTGTCAGGCGCGTACCGGCAGGCAGCTCCAGGGCCACGACCGCGAAGCTCACCAGTACCAGACCGGAGAGGAATGACCACGTGTTGAGGCGCATGGGACGGCGTCCTGCATGGCTGGCCAGCGGGATATCTGGCGCCGATGGACCATAGCCCCTTCCGGACGCGTCATTTTGATGTCGCTCAAGACGCGCCGTTTTGATGCAATAAGCCATGTAAATGACCGGGTTACGTGCGAAATGCCCGGGCGTTTCGCAGCGTTGTCCCGGATCCGTCGTCGCCGTCACGATGCGCGCGCAAACTCACCAAGGACGGCGCATGTGCGGTGTCAATGGATTGCGGACGCGCCGCCATTTTCCCCGGTAAACCGTTTGCAACTAGCGCCCCTTGAAACGCTGCCGAAGCCCCCCATCTTTCGCCCGTCCCGGAATTCAGGGCGTTTTTTTGGCCGCGACTTTGGCACTCCCCCCGGGTGACTGCTAAAATCGCCGCCCTTTCTCCCACCAATCAACTACTTGCGAGGGTTCTCATGAATCTCAAGCCGCTCTACGACCGTGTGGTCGTCAAGCCGATCGAAGCCGAAGAAGTCACTGCCGGCGGCATCTACATCCCCGACAACGCCAAAGAAAAGCCGACCAAGGGCGAAGTGCTGGCCGTGGGCGAGGGCAAGGCGCTGGACAACGGCAGCGTGCGCACGCCGAAGGTCAAGGTCGGCGACAAGGTGATCTACGGCCAGTACGCCGGTTCGGCCTACAAGCACGAAGGCACCGAGTACAAGATCATCAAAGAAGACGACATTCTCGCGATCCTCGGTTGATCGTAGCGGTGCGTAGGGTGGGCTTTATGCCCACCGTTCAATCTTTCCGATGAAGGTTGCAATGATCGAAACCTCTTCGATCCACGTACGGCGCGAACAGACATAACGCAATGGTGGGCATAAAGCCCACCCTACGAATCCACAAATTTCTGGAGTTATCGCAATGGCTGCCAAAGATATCCGTTTCGGTGAAGACGCCCGCGCGCGCATGGTGCGCGGCGTCAATGTCCTCGCCAATGCCGTCAAGGCCACCCTCGGTCCGAAGGGCCGCAACGTCGTGCTCGAGAAGAGCTTCGGCGCCCCCACGATCACCAAGGACGGCGTGTCCGTCGCCAAAGAGATCGAGCTGGCCGACAAGTTCGAGAACATGGGCGCGCAGATGGTGAAGGAAGTCGCGTCCAAGACTTCCGACAACGCCGGCGACGGCACCACCACTGCGACCGTGCTGGCGCAGGCGCTGATCCGCGAGGGCATGAAGGCGGTCGCCGCCGGCATGAACCCGATGGATCTCAAGCGCGGCATCGACAAGGCCGTGGTCGCCGCGACCGCCGAGCTCAAGGCGATGAGCAAGCCGACCGCCGACGACAAGGCGATCGCACAGGTCGGTACGATCTCGGCCAACTCCGATGAGTCCATCGGCAACATCATCGCCGACGCGATGAAGAAGGTCGGCAAGGAAGGCGTGATCACCGTTGAAGAAGGTTCCGGCCTGGACAACGAACTCGACGTCGTCGAGGGCATGCAGTTCGATCGCGGCTACCTGTCGCCGTACTTCATCAACAACCAGCAGTCGATGTCGGCCGAGCTGGACGACCCGTACATCCTGCTGCACGACAAGAAGATCTCGAACGTCCGCGATCTGCTGCCGGTGCTCGAAGGCGTCGCCAAGTCGGGCAAGCCGCTGCTGATCGTCGCCGAGGAAGTCGAAGGCGAAGCGCTGGCGACCCTCGTCGTCAACACCATCCGCGGCATCGTCAAGGTCTGCGCCGTGAAGGCCCCGGGCTTCGGCGACCGTCGCAAGGCGATGCTGGAAGACATGGCGATCCTCACTGGCGGCACTGTGATTTCGGAAGAAGTCGGTCTGTCGCTGGAGAAGGCCACGATCAAGGATCTGGGCCGCGCCAAGAAGATCCAGGTCTCGAAGGAAAACACCACGATCATCGACGGCGCTGGCGCCGGCGACACCATCCAGGGTCGCATCAAGCAGATCAAGGCGCAGATCGAAGAAACCTCTTCGGACTACGACCGCGAGAAGCTGCAGGAGCGCGTCGCCAAGCTCGCCGGCGGCGTTGCGGTGATCAAGGTCGGCGCCTCGACCGAAATCGAAATGAAGGAAAAGAAGGCTCGCGTCGAAGACGCCCTGCACGCCACGCGCGCTGCGGTGGAAGAAGGCGTGGTCCCGGGCGGCGGCGTTGCCCTGATCCGTGCACTGCAGGCCATCGCTGGCCTGAAGGGCGCCAACGAAGACCAGAACCACGGCATCAACATCGCCAAGCGCGCGATGGAAGCGCCGCTGCGCGAGATCGTCGCCAACTGCGGCGAAGAGTCGTCGGTGGTGTTGAACAACGTGGCCGAAGGCAAAGGCAACTACGGCTACAACGCCGCGACCGGCGAATACGGCGACATGATCGCGTTCGGTATTCTCGACCCGACCAAGGTCACGCGTTCGGCGCTGCAGAACGCGGCCTCGATCGCCGGTCTGATGATCACCACCGAAGCGATGGTCGCCGAAGCGCCGAAGAAAGACGACGCGGCCGGCGGCGGTATGGGCGGCGGCGGTGGCATGGGCGGCATGGGCGGTATGGATTTTTAATTCACACCCGCACCGTCAGTGACACAAAAAACCCCGCCGAATGGCGGGGTTTTTCTTTGCTCATGTCGAAAACTTCAGTGGCATGTGGTGTAGCAGGAGATCGCACCGAACGCGTAATCGTCGGCGGCTTCCGTCCATTCATCGCCGCAGGCACCGAGCTGCGAATTGTGGTCGCGATTGCAGATGTCGTGATCGAGGCAGTCCTGGTACCAGGCGCCGAGACCGTCCGCGACGCCGCAGCCCGCGCCGCAACGGCCAGGGCAGGAGCTTGCGCCGCAACCATAGGCTACAGTCTTGCTGGTGTAGCCGTGCGTGGGGCAGTAATCGTGCGCGGAAGCGCGATAGAACACCTGGTTGCTTCTGCAGACATCGACAATGTTGTGCAGATTGGTGAAGCTGCCGCCTCCCTGTTCACTGCATGCCAGTGCGACTACCGAGGGCGTGCCAGCGGCAGGCTGCCATGCACCGGGTTCGGCGACCGCTTTCGGTGCAGGCTCGGCGCGCGCGGCGTTGTCCTCGCGGCGGATCACCCATTGCGTCGGCAGACGCTTGCCGAGCGGTACTTCCGAATACATTTCCGCCAGCCGCCAGAGCATGTCGTGCGCTTTGGGCATGTTTTGCATTCCACCGGCCTGCGCCGACAGACTGCGGCCGAGTTCGGAATGGAAACTCCTCAATACATCGCGATCCGCCGCAGCGATTGTGAGCGGCGATGCCGTGCGGACGGTGAGCGTTCCTGCGGCATAGTCGATTTCATGATCGATGACGGCGCCGTTGATTTCGAGGCGTGCCTGCACGCGGTCCGGCGCGGCGCCCTTGATGGCCGCTTTCCCGGTTCGCAGGCTCGTGGTGCTGAATGACATCGCGCCCGAAGCGCTGCGCATGGTGCCGGCGATATCGTCGCTGTCGCTGCGCAGCAACTGCGTCCGTAACTGTCCGGGTTCGATGGGGGCCTCTGCGGAAGGGCTGACGGTCGTGATCGACGCGTCGGCCGGCGCCGCATGCGCAGCAGTGAACAGCGTGAACGTGGCGGAGACTGCCAGGATCAGTGTGGGCAAACATTTCATGGGAAACACTCCTTGATTCAGCGTAGACGTCCGTGGAGAGACGCAGGGCGATACCGAGAATGCGTCGGCAACATCGCCGGGGCCTTCTCGGCTGGATCGCAGATGGATCGTCCTCGGCAAGCGGTGTCCTGTACCGCAGCTTGGCGTTCCATCGCGTGGCAAATCGCACTTCGATGGACAGACCTGTATTTCCGGATCCATCGACCGAAGTGGTCTTCGTTTAGCACTTTCGCGGTTGACGCGCAAGATTTTGGCGAAAGGATACCAACTGCTTGATATCGCTCGGGACTTCCGTTTTCCCTGAGCGCGGGGGATGATTCGGGCCACGATCAAGCTCCGAGACCCGCATGCCCGCAGCCGCCGACACCCAGACCAACACCGATGTCCTGATTCTGGGTGGCGGCCACAACGGACTCGTCTGTGCGGCCTATCTAGCTGCGGCCGGGTTGTCAGTGCGGGTGCTGGAGCGGCGCAGTATCGTCGGCGGCGCGGCGGTGACCGAGGAGTTCCATCCCGGCTTCCGCAACTCGGTGGCGAGTTACACCGTCAGTCTGCTGAATCCGAGAGTGATCCGCGACCTGCGCCTGCAGGAACACGGTCTGCGGGTGGTGGAACGGCCGTATTCGAATTTTCTGCCGTTGCCCGACGGTCAATCGTTCCGCCTCGGTGGCGAGCATGGTGCCGCCGACATCGCGCGCTGGTCCAAGCGCGATGCGGAACAACTGCCGAAGTACTACGCGATGCTCGATCGCGTCGTCGTGGTGCTGCGCGAGTTGATGCTGCGCGCGCCGCCGAACGTGTCCGATCGTTTCGTGCTGGCCGATTGGCTGGCGTCGTTCTCGGTCGCGAAGCAACTGAAGACGCTGGACATGGCCGCGCGCCGCGATCTGCTCGATCTGTTCGCGAAATCCGCAGGCGATCTGCTCGATGGCTGGTTCGAAGGCGAGCCATTGAAAGCCGCGCTGGGTTGGGATTCGGTGGTCGGCAATTTCGCCAGCCCTTACACGCCGGGTTCGGCATATGTCCTGCTGCATCACGTGTTCGGTGAAGTGAACGGCAAGACCGGTGCGTGGGGGCACGCGATCGGCGGCATGGGCGCGATCACCCAGGCGATGGCGAAAGAATGCGCCGCGCGCGGCGTGCGCATCGACACCGATGCTGAAGTCGCGCAGGTGCTGGTGAAAGGTGGGCGAGCGGTCGGCGTGGCGCTGGCCGACGGCACCGAGATCGTGGCATCCATGGTGGTCTCCAACGTCAATCCGAAGCTGCTGTATCAGCGACTGATGCCGCAGAGTGAGCTGGATCAAGACACCAAGTCGCGGATCGCGCGCTATCGCTGCGCTTCGGCCACGTTCCGGATGAACGTCGCGCTGAGCGAGCTGCCGGACTTCGCCGCAGCGCCGGGCACGCATCTGCAGCCGCATCATCAGAGCGGCATTCTGATCGGGTCGTCGTTGCGCTATTTCGAGCAGGCGTATTTCGACGCGAAATCGAAAGAACACAACGCCGGCTGGGCGCGCAAACCCATCGTCGAGTTGGTGATCTCCTCCACCCTCGACGACACCCTGGCTCCGCCGGGACAGCATGTTGCGAGTCTGTTCTGCCAGCACGTGCATCCCGAAGTCGACGGCGGCTGGGACGCGCACCGCGAAACGGTCGCGAATCTGATGATCGACACCGTCGATGCATGGGCGCCGAACTTCCGGCGCAGCGTGTTGGGCTATCAGGCGCTGTCGCCGCTGGATCTGGAGCGCACGTTCGGCTTGATCGGCGGCGACATTTTCCATGGCGCGCTGGGGCCTGATCAGTTGTTCTCAGCGCGGCCACTGTTGGGGCAGGGCAACTATCGCGGTGCGATCCCGGGCCTGTATCTCTGCGGCTCGGGCACGCACCCCGGCGGAGGCGTCACCGGCCTGCCGGGACGCAATGCGGCGCGCGAAATCCTGCGCGACGCCGGGCGAGGCCCGCGGCCGGACTGAATCTTCGTTTCTCGGGCACGGCCGCGTTTCGATCCACCCGCGCGCGCATCGTCAGATGCCGTGATGCTTTCCTTGCCAAGGCCGATAGCGTTCGCGCAGCTGCGCGATATCGGCCTGCATATCGTCGCCCGGGTGGAAGACGGGCATCACACCGATCACCTTGTCCGGGTAATGCAGGTATACCGGTACGATCGGGACGTCGGCGGCGCGTGCAATCTTCCAGAAACCGATCCGCCAGCGCGCGACTTGTTTGCGGGTACCTTCGGGCGCGATGCCGACCCAGCAGCGATCGCTCTGCTGCAGCAGCCGGACGGTCTGGTCGAACATGGTGTCGCCGGCGGCGGCCGCCGCCGGGATGCCGCCATAGCGCCGCAGGATGAAATTGAGCACGGGGATCTTGAACAGCACCGGCTTGCCCAGGATGCTGACATCCAATCCCATCGCCGTCGCCGCGAAGTAGATCCAGATGCCGTCCCAGTTGGAGGAGTGCGGCGCTGCGATCAGAACGGCCTTCGGCAGGTCCGGCAATGCGCCGTGCATCTGCCAGCCGCCGGTACGCAGCACCCAGGTCGCGACAGTGCGCTCCCAAGCGCGTGTTCCGGCACGTGGCGCCTGCGGCGGCATCGGCAGTACGATCCGCGCCTCTGCGGGGGTCTCTGGATGGGCGGCGTGGGTCAACGGCGGCTCCGGGCATTCGCGATAGAGAAAGCGACCTTACGTCATCCGGTTCGAGTAAATCGTCGGTCATCGGATACCGTTCGCATCCGCCGGTTGAATAAAATCATGAGCTTGCCTGCGGATTCCGGGCGACGCGCAGGGAACACTGCGCCGATTGAGCGCAATGGCCCGTCTGCCCGCAGAACGACTGGACCTTTCCCCGCCGCAGGGGTTCCTGAACTCCCCGGTATCTTTTTGCAGTGCAGCGTGCGTTGGGATAACGCTTCCTTCACGATGCCGACGCATCCCGACGTGGGGGAGGGAGCAAGCCCGTTACCGGTTCGACCGGGGCGGGCTTTTTTATGGCCCATGGTTCCATGCCCCGTGTTTCCATACGCCATGTTTCGTCGGTCCGCGTCCTACTTGCGTCGGGATGCCAGAATCCGCGCATGGAACATGCCGACCCTTCGATGACGATGATCGCCGACCGTGCGCTAGCGCGACTGCGCGCGACGTGGGGGGTACCCGACAACCCGGGTGCTGGTAACGCTGTCGCGGAAGAAGCGCGTATCCGCGCGCTGGCGCTCGCCAGCGACTTCGCGATCGATGTCTGCATGCGTCAGCCGGTCTTGCTGACGCGTCTGCTGCACGATGACGGCGCTACGCCGACGTCGCTGCCGGGATTGACCGCGGAGAATCGCGCCGATTGGCCGATGCTGCTGCGTCGCCACCGCCATGCGGAATCGGCGCGTCTGATCTGGCGCGATGTGAACGGTTTCGACGATCTCGACGAAACCCTCGCCGGTACGACCCGGCTGGCCGAAGACTGTCTGCAGTGCGCGCTGTCCGCGCTGGAAGCCGAGTTCGTACAGCGTTTCGGCAATGTCCGCGGCGTCGACGGCGCGCCGATCCGGCTGGTGGTGTTCGCGTTGGGGAAACTCGGCGGTGGCGAGCTGAATTTCAGTTCCGATATCGATCTGGTCTACGCCTACGAACAGGACGGCGACAGCGATGGGACGCGCTCGCTTGCGGCCGAGGATTATTTCGCGCGGCTCGGTCAACAGTTGGCGAAGCTGCTCGACGAAGTGACCGCCGAGGGTTTCTGCCATCGCGTCGATCTGCGCCTGCGGCCGTTCGGCGGCGCCGGTCGCATCGCGTTGTCGTTCCCGGCGATGGAGCAGTACTTCCAGCGCGAGGGTCGCGACTGGGAGCGCTACGCTTGGCAGAAGGCGCGTACGGTCGCGGGCGATGTCGATGCCGGTGGGAGATTCCTCGACGCGCTGCGACCGTTCGTCTATCGCCGCTATCTCGATTACGGCGCGCTGGACGGCCTGCGCGAGATGAAGGCGACGATCGCCGCCGAGGTCGCGCGCAAGGACATGGCCAACGACATCAAGCGCGGGCCGGGCGGCATCCGTGAGATCGAATTCCTCGCCCAGGCTTTGCAGCTGATCCGCGGCGGCCGCGAGCCGGCACTGCGCGAGCGGCGCCTGCAGCCGGCGCTGTACGCGCTGTGCGAGGGTCGCCATCTCACCGAAGACACTCGCGATGCCTTGCTCGCGGCGTACCGGTTTCTGCGCCTGCTCGAAAACCGGCTGCAGATGCTGCGCGATGCGCAGACCCAGCAGTTGCCGACCGATCCGCTGGAGCGCGCGCGGCTCGCGTCAGGGCTGGGCGAACCGGATTGGGCGGCGCTGCAGCGACGTCTGCAGATGCATCGCGAACGCGTGAGCCAGGAGTTCGACGCCTTGCTGGCACCGCGCGAGCGCGCCGCGCAGCCGGATGCGCTGGTCGCGTACTGGCGTCGGCTGCACGACGATGTCGGGCGTGGAAATGGCGGACAGAGCAGTGCCGGGCGTGACGGTAGCGAGCGAGAGGCCGGCGCCAGCGACGCACTGGCGCAGGCGGGTTTCGCGCAGAGCGATGAAGTCGATCAGGCGCTGCGCGATTTCGCACGCGCACCCGGCGTGCGCGACCTGTCCGATGCCGCGCGCGCTCGGCTCGACCGGCTGATGCCGACGCTGCTCGCAACCGTGGCGGTTTCGCCCGAGCCACTGCTGGCACTGCGTCGTTTGCTGGCGATGTTGCACGCGATTCTGCGCCGCGCCAGCTACCTCGCCCTGCTCGACGAACAGCCGGCGGCGCTGTCGCGGTTGATCGACGTGCTCGTGCGCAGCGCGCTGCTTGGCGAACGGCTCGCGGCGCATCCGCTGTTGCTCGACGAACTGCTCGACCAGCGCGTCGCCGGACCCCTGCCGCTCCGCGAGGAATGCATCGCGGCCTGCGAGACCGCGTTGCAGCAGGAGGATTCCGAAGCCGCTCTGCTCGCGCTCAACGAGGCACGGCAGGCGCTGAGCTTCCGCATCGCACTGGCGACACTGGATCGCCGTGTCGATGGCATCGACGCCGCGCGTCTGCTCGTCGCGTTGGCCGATGCGATGGTCGATGCGGTGTATCGGCTTGCAGTGCGCGAACTGGAACTCCAGCACGGACGCATCGGCGATGCGCGTTTCGCGGTCCTGGGTTACGGCAGCCTCGGCGGACGCGAACTCGGGTTCGGCTCGGACCTGGATATCGTATTCGTCTACGACGCTCCCCCCGATGCGGTGTCCGACGGTCCACGCGCGCTCGATGCGCCGCGCTGGAGCGCGCGGCTGGCGCAGAAGGTCGTCGCACTGCTGGGCGCACCGACCGGCGCCGGCCGTCTGTACGACGTCGATGTGCGCCTGCGTCCGGATGGCGCCAAAGGGCTGCTGGTATCCACGATCGCCAGTTTCGAGGATTACCAGCGCCATCGCGCGTGGACCTGGGAGCATCAGGCTCTGGTGCGCGCGCGCGCGGTCGCCGGGGACGCCGCCCTGTGCGCCGAATTCGAGCGCGTTCGCTTGGATACGTTGACCCAGCCGCGCGACGCGGAAAAGTTGCGTGCAGATGTGGTCTCGATGCGTGCGCGGATGCGCGCCGAGCTCGACCGTTCCACTGCCGCGCGCTTCGACCTGAAGCAGGGCGAGGGTGGCCTTGTCGATCTCGAATTCCTGCTGCAGTTTCTCGTACTGCGCGAGTCGGCGGCGAGGCCCGCGCTGCCCGCGCTGCGCGACACACCGGGATTGATCGGAGCGCTGGAAGCCGAAGCGCTGTTCGATGCCGATACGGCCGTGAGCTTGCGTGCGGCCCATGCCGCCCTGGTCGATGCGGGGCTGCGTTGTACCCTCGACCGCAGGACGCGGATCGTCTCGCCGGAGAAGGACATCGATGATGCGCGCGCCGTCGTCGCGTCGGCAGGACGCGGGTTCGGCATTTCGCCCGATTGAACTGCGGTGGCCGTGCGATTTGCCGCCGCCCCCTTGTTTTTTCGCGGACCCGGCCGGACATCGTGAACGATGGTCGGCGGCGATGGGCATTCCGCGCACGATCGGTGGTTTCCGCCGTTTCGCGCGCTATGCTCATGCTTGGATTGCCCGCCACCGACGAGCATCGCAACGCGTCCCCAACGTAGCCCGAGGAACGAATCATGTCGAAGATCAATATCCTGAATACCGATGAGCTGGTGACCGACGCCAAAGTCGTGCTGGAAGACGTCGAAGCCCTGCTCGATGAAGCCGCCACCGCCAGCGGCGACCGCGCGCAGGCCCTGCGTGCCCGCGCCAGCGAAGCGCTCGATCGCGCCAAACAGCGCCTGAGCGATGCGCAGTCCGCAGTGGCGGCCAATACCCGCGCCGCAGCGCGCGCCACCGACGACTTCGTCCACGAGAATCCGTGGGGCGCGATCGGCGTCGCTGCCGGCGTCGGTTTCCTGGTCGGCTTGCTCGTTTCGCGGCGCTGACCGGCGTCGCCGTCGTGGCATCGCCGCTCGATGCCGTGCGCCGACTGTCGGCGGCCACGGTCACTCTGCTGCTCTCCCGCGCGGAGTTCGCGTCGCTGGAACTCGCACAGACCCGCGCCCAGCTGATCCGCTGGGTGGCCTTGGCACTGTTCGCGATGGTGCTGGTGCTGCTGGCGCTGATCGCCGGCTCGGCGCTGCTCACGGTTGCGTTGTGGCCGCGCTACGGCTGGATCACCCTCGCGGTGCTGTTCGCGCTTTACGTGATCGGTGCCGTGCTGGTGTTCCGCAAGTTGACGACGGAAATGTCGGCCGCGCCGCCGGTGCTGTCGGCAACGCTGCGCGAGTTGTCCAACGACCGTGATGCATTCCTCGCCGACACGCGTCGCCGGACGGACGATGGAGGTGAAGCATGAGTGGGCAGTCGCAGGACCGCGAATTGCGCATGGAGATGTTGCGTATGCGCGCAGCGGTCGAGCGCGGAGAAGTCGCGGCCTCGCTGCGCGAATTGCGCGGCACCACCGGGCGGCTCCGCAACCTTGCATCCGTCGCCGGCAGTCTGGGTGCAGTGGTTTCCAACCGCGGCAGTTGGATGGGCTTGCTCGCCAGTTCGGTCACGGGTCGGCCTTGGCTGGCCGCGCTCGCCTTGGGTGCGGTGCGCGCGTTGAAGCGGCGTCCGCTGTTGGCGGCAGTGGCGATCGCTGCGGTGGCGGTCGGCATGCGCGCAACGAAGAAAACCGCCGAATCGCAGACACCGGATGCCTGATCCAGACGTCCGGATGAGGCCCGCGTAGATCCGGGCGTGTCGAGTTGATACGAAGTGTTGACATGAGACGGGACGAATACGGTCTTCCGGTCTCGAATCCCAGTCCAGTCTTCGATGCCGCGCGGGATCATCGCGTGGCATTCAGTGTTTGATCGCCAACGGCCGATCCGTCGATGCATGCGGAAAGCGTGCCAGGGCCCGCGCGCCGGAAATCCGGGCAACGCATGCATTTCCAGCTGAACTGTCACATCCGACAGGTTGTCTGTGCCGGGATCGAAGTGAAACTAACCTCAGCGTCTCAGCGTCGGGATCCATGCCGAAGCGATCTCCCTTCCGGCGGATCCCATCTCTGCATGCGCAATGCTGGGCTTTGGTCAGGGTTCGTATGAAGGGGCGCGTATGCAACTCACAATCGCTTTGTGCGGCTTGTCCGCCAGAAACGCGCGCGTACTTTCCTATGTGATCAATTCCACCCGCATCGATGGCGATGCGCTTCGGGTCGTCGCGCAGGACACGGATGAGCGCGTGCATGTTGCGGTCGTGGATGCGGGATCGCCCGAAGGGATCTCGGCCTATCGCGCATTGCGCGAGACCAACCCGGGACTGGTTTCCATCACCATTTCCGAGCAGGGCCTTGCCGGAGACTCTCCTTACAAGGTCGAAAGCAGGTCGTTGTTCCTGAAAATCATCGGCACCCTGACCGATTTGATCGAACACGAGCATGGAGTGAAAAAGCGGTGGCTTCCTGCGGAAGTCGTCATCAAGGACAGACAGGCCACTCGGATCGAGGTGATGGCGGGTCCGCATGGCGTCGCCGCCAGCGACGACGTCTTGCCAGGGGGCGAGCTGTATGCCCTTGTGGTCGACGACAGTCTCGCCGTGCGCGAACAGTTGTGCGGCGCCCTGCGGCGCCTGGGGATCAACAGCGAGTCTGCCGAACATGCCGAAATGGCGCTTTCGATGATCGAGCAATGCAGGTTCGATATCGCTTTTCTCGATGTCGTCATGCCCGGTTCCGACGGTTACGAACTGTGCCGTAATATCAGGCGCAACCCGCATGCGCGTTCGATGCCGGTGCTGATGCTGACCTCGCGCTCTTCGCCGTTCGACCGTGCCCGCGGCATGCTGGCGGGTTGTGACCACTACCTGACGAAACCGATCACTTGGGAGACCTTCAGCAGGGTGGTAGACAAGGCGCTGATGAAGCATTTCCGCAATGACCGCGCGCAACTGGCGGCACGCGGCTATCGCGGCTGATCGGTGTGCCTGTTTGCATGCGCGCATCGCACACGCACCGCTCGGACGGATTCAGCCAAGACATTCTCGAATGGCCGAGGCGACGCGCGCGGTTTCGCGCAGTGGTTCGACATCGAATGCATCGAGTCGCGCGTCCATCGCGCGGATGCGGCCGCGGCTGAGCAGCGTGTCGAGAAACGCGTGCGGACGCCCGCGGACACGCCCGGGATCGAAAACGAACACCGGCGCGCGCGTGGCGCAGGCTTCGGTGACCATGTTCACCGAGTCGGGCGAGCAGATGATGCGGTCGGCCCATGCCAGCAGCCCGGCGTAAGGGTTCCGGCCGTCTTTGCTGTTGCGCCAGATCACGCCGGGCGTGTCGTCGTAGCGATGCTTCAGTACGTCGCGCAGTTCCTTCGGTGTGCGTCGCGAGGCGGTGAGCAGCACACTGCCTCCTTCGCGAGCGAGTACCGCTTCCAGTTTCGAGGCCAGAACTTCGAAGGCCATGCGGTCGAAACGCGCATGTCGCGAGCTCCCGCCCAGCAGGACGGCGTTGATGGGGCGAGGCAGTTCGGAGAAAGTCGCGAATTCGGTGCGCGCGCGCGCCAGCCAGGCATCGTCGATCGGATGCAGGCTGCCGAGTGTGGTGATCACGTTCGGCCCGCGCAGCCGATCGTGTTCGGGGACGACGATCAGGTCCCAGTGTTTTGGATCGATGCGCGGATCGAGGATCTGCACGGCTTTCGTGCCGCGCTCGCGCAACAGCCGGGTGGCCAATGCGGCCTGCCTGCCGCAGCCGATGGCGATGCGGGGCGGTGTGTCGAGCAGTGCGGCGAAGGCATCGCCGTAGGCGCGCTCAGCCCCGGGCCATCGCCGTGGCGCGGCCCAGCGCCATGGCGACTGCGGCTCCAGGATGAGTTCGCTGAAGTCATGGGCGAACGCGCCGCCCAAAGCCTCGACCTGGCGCACGTTGCCGGCGCGGCCATCGCTTAATGCGCAAATTTGGATTGAATTAACGCTATTTTCTCGCATTGTTCCGAATTTGACCCGATTCGTTCCTTTGACACAGCTGCCGTGTAGCCGCGCGGACTCTACACTGCCGCTTCGCGATCATCTTCACACGCTTGGGATCAACAGACCGATGTCTTCACCGCTGACCGATGCTGCGCTCGACCAACTGTTCCGGACCGCCCGGACCTACAACGCCTTCTCCGGGGAGATCGACGACGTCACCCTGCATCGCCTCTACGACCTGCTGAAGTGGGGTCCGACCGCCGCGAACGCCTGTCCCGCCCGTTTCATCTTCGTGCGGTCGCCGGAAGCCAAGGCCCGGCTGGCGCCTGCGCTTGATGCCGGCAACCGCGAGAAGACACTGGCGGCGCCGGTCACGGTGATCGTCGGCTACGACATGGCCTTCTACGACAAGCTGCCGGTGCTGTTTCCGCATGTCGATGCGCGCCCATGGTTCGCCGGCAAGCCTGAAGCTGCGCTGGAAACCGTGGCCCTGCGCAACGGTAGCCTGCAGGGCGCATATCTCATCCTCGCCGCGCGCTCGCTGGGCCTCGATACCGGCCCGATGTCGGGCTTCGACAACGCCAAGCTCGATGAGGCGTTTTTCGCCGGCACTGCGATCCGCTCGAATTTCCTGGTCAATCTCGGCCAGGGCGACCGCGCCTCGATTTTCCCGCGCTCGCCGCGGCTGGGCTTCGATGAAGCCTGCCGCATCGAGTGATTCCCCCGCGCTGCCGCGCACCGTCATCCACCGCCATCGCCTCTCAGACGTGTCCACGACACCATCCAGACCAGGAGTATTCCGATGAAACGTCCGCTGCTCGCCGCCGCCCTCGCGCTGGCTTCCACCGTCGCCTTCGCCGCGCCGCTGACCTACAAGATCGACGCCAACCACACCGATGTGGTCGCGAGCTGGAGCCATTTCGGCTTCTCCAATCCGATAGCGCATTTTGGCAAGGTCGACGGCAACATCACCTACGATCCGGCGAATGTCGGTGCCTCGAAGGTTGAAGTCACCATCCCGCTGTCGGGTCTGGATTCGCACGTGCCGGATTTCGACGCGCATCTGCGTAGCGCCGATTTCTTCGATGCCGAGAAATTCCCCAGCATCACCTTCAAGAGCACCTCGGTAAAGGCCGCGGGCAAAGGCAAGCTGAAAGTCACCGGTGATCTCACCATCAAGGGCGTCACCAAACCGGTGGTGCTGGACGTGACCATCAACAAGACCGGTGTACAGCCGATGGCCAAGCGTGAGGCTGCAGGCTTCAGTGCGACGACCACCGTCAAGCGCACCGACTTCGGTCTGGGCCTGTACGCGCCGAACGTGAGCGATCAGGTGAAATTGTCGATCACCACCGAAGCGATCGTGCCGAAGCCGGCCGATTGAGCTCGATATCGTTTTCCACGCCAGACGGGCCGCAGATCGCGGCCCGTCTGCGTTTCAGCCGGGCGTAGCCGCTTCCGGCGGCGGTGCGTCGAAGCGGTAGGGCGTGGCCTGCGCCGATGGCCGCGCGCCGAATACGTTGACGAAGGCGGTCAGTTGCGGCATCGAAGAGAGATCGATCGGATTCCGGAACGGCAGGTGTTCCAGCAGGCAGAACAGCCCGAGATCGAAGATCGCGATCTTCTCCTGCGGCAGCTCCACGCGGATGTCCTGCGAATGCCGGTCGAGCCAGCCAAGGCATTGGAGCAGGCTCGCCCGCCGCTTGCGCGAGGCGGCATCCGGCGGGCGTTTCGAAACGATCTCGTGGAAGACCACTTCGACCTGCACCGCCATGGCATGCGCCAGCACTTCATGCGCATTCATCGCCAGCGCGGACCCGGCTTGCTCCGGCCAGAACACGCGCGCCACGCCATCGTCCGCCTGGCGCGCCAACCATCGGCAGGCGTTGAGGCTGCCCCAGACCACGGTGTCGCCTTGCCGCAAGGCAGGCAGCTTCAGTGCGGGATTGCCTGCGAAAACCGCCGGGTCTTCGCTCATGAGGTTGTGGATCGGCAGCAATGCGTAGTCGACGCCGAGCTCATGCGCGAGCAGCCGGAGCTGGCGGGTGTAGTGGGAAGCCTGGCGACCAATGATTTCGATCCGAGTGGACATGGACGACGCTCCGTTGGAGGTAAAGCGATCGCGCTGCGAGTGCGCCTCCGGCATTCTGCGGCATCCCTCGCCCCGGACGCTGTAAAATGCCGCTTCCGCGCAGGACGACCCCGCCATGACCGTTTCCCAGCCCAGCCAAGCCAACGCCCAGCAACGTTACGAGGTGCATCGCGCCGATCTGCCGCTGAGCTGTCCGGGTCCGTCGATGGCGCTGTGGAATTCGCATCCGCGCGTGTACCTGCCGATCGAAGCCGATGGTGGCACCTCGACCTGTCCGTACTGCGGTGCGCAGTACGTCCTGATCGATTGATCGCGGACGCCGGCGCCGTGCCGCGCCGCCTGACTGTCGTGCAATTGCTGCCGGCGCTGCATTCGGGCGGCGTCGAGCGTTCAACATTGGAGATCGCCGACGCGCTGGTGCGTGCCGGGCATCGCGCCATCGTCGTCTCCGCAGGCGGTCGTCTCGTCCCGCAGCTCGAAGCCGGCGGCGCGGAGCACGTCGCGCTCGACATCGGTCGCAAGTCGCTTCTGACCTTTCGCCATGTGCGCCGTCTGCGTGCACTGCTCGTCGAATCCCGCGCCGATATCGTGCATGCGCGTTCGCGACTCCCGGCGTGGCTCGGCTGGTTCGCGTTGCGCGGCATGCCGATGGCACAACGTCCCCGTTTCGTGACGACCGTACACGGCTTGAATTCGCCTTCGCGCTACAGCGCGATCATGATCCGCGGCGAGCGGGTGATCTGCGTATCGGAGACGGTGCGCAATTACGTGCGGGAGCATTACCCGGACACCGACGCTGCGCGACTGCAGGTGATTCCGCGTGGGATCGATCCGGCCGCGTTCCCGCGAGCGCCCCGGCCCGATCGCGACGCGCGCGCGCGCGTCGCAGCATTGCATCCGTCGTTGGGCGGCGACGGCCCGCTGCTGCTGTTGCCGGGGCGGGGAACGCGACTGAAAGGCCATGCAGATGCGCTGGCGCTGCTCGCCGCGTTGCGCGGCGATGGTCTTGATGCGCGGCTCTGGATGCCCGGCGCGCGCGAACCAGGACGTGAGCAGTACATCGCCGATCTCGAAGCTGAGGCCGCGCGCGGCGGTTTCGCGCAGGCACTGGCGATCACACCGCCCACCGCCGCGATCGCAGAGGCCTACGCCGCAAGCGATCTGGTGCTGCAGGTCTCGCGCAAGCCGGAATCCTTCGGGCGCACGGTGATCGAAGCATTGTCGTGCGGGCGTCCGGTGGTCGGTTGGGCGCACGGTGGCGTCGGCGAACTGTTGCGTGAGCTGTTGCCGGCCGGCGCGGTGGCGCCGTTCGATGCCGAGGCCCTGCATCACGCCGCGCGCGACCTGCTCGCGCAGCCGACTCCGGTTCCCGTTACGATGCCGCAGCGGCTGCAGCGCTACTCGCTGGATGCGATGCAGACCGCCACCCTGGCTCTTTATCGCGAACTCGCCCCGGAATGACACCGACTACGACCACCGACGCTCTCCCTGCGCCCGCTGGCTGGCGCTGGGCGCCGTTCTGGGTGCTCGCCTATGTCGTACTGTGGCCCGTGCCGGGAATCGCCGAAGGCCTGCTGTCGCTGGGCTCGCTGGTCGCGATCGGTCGGCTGCTGTTCGTGCGCTTTCGCGGTGGCGGTGCATTGCTCAGCCCGCAGGCCTGGGCACTGACCAGCGTCCTGTTCTTCGCGTATTGGCTGCCCGAACTGTTCGCGTCTTTCGATGCTGCCGATCGCGGGCTCGCTTTCGGCGAAGTCGCGACCGATCTGCGCTATCTCCCGTTTCTCTGGCTGGCTGCGTCCGCAGTCGCGGATACGCGCGGGCGCCGGATCACCTTCGGCGGTCTTGCCGTCATCGTCGGTGTCTGGACGCTGGATGCGCTCGCGCAGGCGGTGAGCGGCACAAGCGTGCTGTTCTCCAGCTTGGATGCGGCGAAACTCGCGGTCAGCGGTCATCGTTTCTGCAGCGCCAACGACTACGCGCTGCTCGATCGTCTCAGCGGCGTGCTCGGACCGTGCAATCTCAAACTCGGCGTGGTCTTCGCCAGCCTGTCGCCGTTCGCGCTGCACGTCGCCGGTCGCAGATTCGGCCAGTGGGGCTGGCTGCTTGCCGCAGTCCTGGTCGGCAGCGTGATCGTGCTCGCGGGGTCGCGCGCATCCTGGATCACCTTCGGTCTCGTGCTGCTGCTCTCGGGTTGGCGCCTGCTCGGCTGGAAGCGGCTGTTCGGCGTGTTCGCATTGGGTGGCGTGCTGTTGGCCGCGATGACGTTCGCCTCGCCGCAGGTGCGCGAGCGGATCGAGCGCACTGCGCATGCACTCACGGCGGACCAGGCCGGCGTCGACAGCGCATTGTCGGGCCGCGGCCGTATCTGGAGCGCGGCGCTGTGCATGGCGAAGCAACATCCGGTCAATGGCGTTGGCCCCCGCGGTTTCCGCGAAGCCTTCCCGGCCTGCGATCCCGAGCACGGCGCGATCGCCGAATGGGGCATCGGTCCGGCTTTCCATGCGCATCAGATCGTGTTGGAAATCCTCAGCGAAACCGGCGTCATCGGTCTGCTGCTATGGCTCTCCGCAGTGGCGATGGCGCGCCGCGCCTGGCGTTATGCCGAGCCCGCTGCACGCGAGGCGGCATATCCGGCGATGCTGGCACTGACCGTGACGGTGTTTCCGCTCAATACGCACCTCGCGTTCTATTCTACATTCTGGGGCGGTGCGACCTTGTTGCTGGCGGCGCTGTTTGCAGGCAGTCTGCTTGCGCGCGACGGGATCAGATGACGATGCGGCCGCAGCTTCGACTTTCGGCGGTCGTCACCACGTTCAACAATGCCGACACGATCGAAGCATGTTTGGCGAGCCTGCTTTTCTGCGACGAAATCGTCGTCCTGGATTCCGGCTCCAACGACGGGACCCGGGCGATCGCCGAAAGGCTGGGTGCTCGTGTGATCGTTGAAACCTTCAAAGGCTACAGCGCACAAAAACAATCCGCGATCGATCATGCGTCCAACGAATGGATCGTGCTGCTCGATTCGGACGAGTGGCTTGATGCGGAGGCGCAGCAGGCGATTCGGGATGCGCTCGTTCGCCCCATTCGGGCGGGCTATGAACTCGGCCGTCGCGAATGGCTGTTCTGGCGATGGCAGGCGGTGCGCAGCAGCCATAACCGTTATCTGCGCTTGTTTGATCGCAGACGCGCGCGGATGAGCACGCAACGCGTGCATGAGCGCGTTGTCGCCGATGGCGAGGTGGACAGACTGGATGGCATCCTGTGGCATTGCGGCGATCACGACATCGCCGCGAAAGTCGAAAAAGGCAATCGTTATTCCAGCTTGCAGGTTGAGGATCGTAAAAACACGAAGATCGCGTTCCTGCGCTTGCGCATGGTGGCGTATCCAGCGTTCGCGTTCATGCGCTATTACCTGCTACGCGGGCATTGGCGCGCCGGCTGGGCGGGTTACATCGCGGCACAATTGCACGCGTTCTATGCATTCCAGAAATACGCGAAAATCTACGAAGCGCGGCTTGCGGATCGCGATCACTGATCCTGCCGCGTCTCAGTCCGGGTAAACCGACACGCCATCCGGACGTCGTTTGAAGCGGCGGTGGATCCAGAGATACTGCTCCGGCGCAGCGCGTGCCATGGATTCGATCGCCGCGATCACCCGAGCGGTGTCCTTGTCGGCATCGTTGGAGGGAAAGTCTTCGAATGCCGGCCAGAATCGCAAGGTATAACCGCCGTCGTCGCGGCGAACATGCTGGAACATCACGACGGCAGCGCCGGAGAGTCGTGCGAGCTGATGGGTGGATTTGAGGCTTTTCGCCGGCTGCCCGAAGAACGGCACGAACACGCTGTCGCCCTTGCTCGGGTCCTGGTCCGGCGCATACCACAACAGCCCGCCGCGCTTGAGGTGCTTGACCACGCCACGGGCGTCATCCTTCGCGAACATGCCGGCGGCGTAACGCGAACGTCCGCGCAGCACCGCCCATTCCATCGCCGGCTGCGGATACGGCCGGTACATGCCGGCCAGCGGCACGACATCGCAGGCCAATCGCGCGCTCATTTCCAGTGTCGTGAAATGGCCCGAAACCACGATCACGCCGCGGCCGCCCGCCTGTGCCGCCTTGATGTGCTCGACGCCTTCGAAGACCAGCCCGCGGCGCTGCGGCGCGGCCGAGCCCCACCACGCGCGGCCGAATTCGAAGAGGGAGATGCCCAGCGCCGCGAAGTGACGGCGCAGCAGGTCGGCGCGCGCGCCTTGGTCGAGCTCGGGAAAACAAAGTTCGATGTTGCGCGCGGCGATCCGGCGACGTTTGCCCAGGACCCGCTGCAGCAGGACCCCGAACGCGCGACCGAGTGTCCGCTGCAGCCCCCAAGGCAGGCGCGAGAGCAGCGCCAATGCACCGATGCCGAGCCAGCTCGGCCAGTGTCGGAGCGATCGTGGCGGTGGGGCATCGAAGGCGAACGGCATGCGGCCATTGTACGGGCCGGGGCCGTCGTCGCCCGTGCGCTGCTGGCGGCCGCCTTCACCCGGTATCCTGTCGCCATGCGAGCCGACCGCTTCGAGCGCATGATCGAACACACCCTGCGCGGCCTGTATTCGGCGGCGTTGTACTTGCTGCTGCCCATCACCGTGTACCACCTCATCTGGCGCGGTTTCCGGCAGCGCGCCTACCTGCTGCGCTGGGACGAGCGCTACGCGCGCTATCGCGACAAGCCTCCGGGTGACGAACACATCTGGATCCATGCAGTTTCGGTCGGCGAAGTGAATGCCGCCGCGCCGCTGGTCAATGCCTTGCTGCGCGACCATCCGTCGCAGCGGATCCTGATCACCACGATCACGCCGACCGGCTCCGATCGCGTCGCGGCGCTGTGGGGCGATCGGGTGGCGCACGTCTATCTGCCGTACGACCTCACCGGTGCGGTCGCGCGGTTTCTGCTTCATTTCCGCCCGCGGGCCGCGCTGATCGTGGAAACCGAGCTATGGCCGAATCTGCTGTTCGCGTGCCGCGATCACGGGGTGCCGGCGTATCTGGTCAACGCGCGGTTGTCCGAGCGCTCGCTGCGCGGTTACCGGGCCCTGCGTCCGCTGGTCGGGCGCGCGCTGCGGACGATGCGCGCGGTGGCCGCACAGTCGGATGCGGATGCTGCGCGCTTTCTGCGATTGGGTGCGCGCCAGGAACAGGTCGTCGTCTGCGGAAACCTGAAATTCGACACAAGGGTCGACCCTGCGATCGATACGTTCGCACGGGAATTCCGTGCGCGCGTCGCCGGTCGGCCGGTGTGGATCGCCGCCAGTACCCATCCCGACGAAGAAGCGTTGGTGTTGGCCATCGACCGCCACTTGCGCTCGCGCTGGCCCGACCTGTTGATGCTGTGGGCGCCGCGACATCCGGAGCGTTTTCGGCCGGCGACGCAACTGGCGATCGATACCGGCCTGCAAGTGGCGACACGCAAACTCACGCGGTTGCCTGACCGCGACGATGCGGTATTCGTGATCGATACGCTCGGCGAACTGATGAGTTTCTACGCCTGTGCCGATGTCGCGTTCGTCGGCGGTAGCCTGCAGCCGGTGGGCGGGCACAATCTGTTGGAGCCGGCGGCGGTGGGTACCGCCATCGTTACGGGTCCGCACCTGCACAATTTCAGCGATATCGCCGATCAGCTCGGGCAGGCACACGCGCTCAGGGTCGGTGCCGATGCCGCAGCGGTGGCGGAGGACATCGGCGCGCTGCTCGACGATGAGGTCGAACGTGCGCGGATGGCCGCTGCGGGACGCACGCTGGTCGAGCAGGGCGGTGGTGCGTTGCGCAGGACGCTGGATCTGATCGCGTCGGAACTGCCGGCCGCTTGATCGACGGGTCGCTTGTGCTTTCGCCGAAGCACGGGCCGGTGCCGAAAAGCAAAAAAGCCGCATCGGTGAGGAAGCGGCTTCTTCTATGCGGAATCCCTCACCGGGTCGCGACGATGGGTCAGGGCGCCGTCTTCAGCGCGGCATCCACGGTAAGCAGACGATTCACATCCTGCAGATCGTCGAGGTCCAGCGTGCCGGCGGCCTGTTCCAGCTGCAGACGGTTCTGCAGGAAGTTGTAGCGGGACAGCGCGTACTCGCGTTCTGCGTTGAACAGCGTCTGCTGGTTGTTCAGCACGTCCAGCACCGTGCGCGTGCCGACTTCGAGGCCGACCTGCGAGGCGTCGTAGGCGCTGCGCGCCGAGAACACGGCGGCCTTGCGGGCTTCGACTTCGCTGATACCGGCGACGAGGGTGCGGTAGGCATTGCGGGTATTGCGTACCAGCGCGCGTTTCTGCTGCTCCAACTCATCGCTGCTCACGTCGCGCTGGGCGATGGCTTGGCGGACCTGCGATTGGGTGGCGCCGCCGGAAAAGATCGGCACCGACAACGTCACGCCGATGCTGCGCGATCCGCTCTCGTTTTCGAAATCGGAGACGGCGCTGGTCAGTCGATTGGTCTGGTCGCCGTTGCTGCGCGTGTTGCCGTAGTTGGCACCGAGATACAGCGTCGGATAGTGCGCTGCGCGCGCGCTGTCGACGTTCGCTTCGGCAGATTTCAGCTGGAATTCTCTTGCTTTGAGCGCAGGGTTGTTGTCGAGTGCAGCCTGTACCCATCCTTCGGAATCGAGTGACGAAGGTAATTCGGGCTGAAAATCCTGCGGCAGCGCTTTCAGCGCGCGCACATCCCGGCCGGTGATTTCCTCGAGGGCGCGATAGGCGTCTTCAAGCGCATTGCGGTTGACGATGGTGTTGGCGCGCGCACGGTCGTATTGGGCGCGGGCTTCGTGAACGTCGGTGATCGGCGCCAAGCCGACTTCCAGACGTTTGTCGGCGAAGTCGAACTGCTTTTTCAGGGCTGTTTCCTGAGCTTCTGCAGCGGAAAGCGTCTCGATTGCGACCAGGACGTTGAAATACGCGGTGGCGGTGCGCGTGATCAGCGAATCGCCGGCGGATTCGAGCTGGAAGTCGCTGGCTTGGGCCAAGGCGGTCTGGCTGCGCAGCCGCGTGATGTTGCTGTGGTCGTAGACCATTTGACGCAGATTCAGGCCGTACTGCCGGCTGGTCGTGTTGCTTTCGCTGTCGCTGGTGAAGATCGTGCCGCCGATCGCCTGCGAGCCGTTGCTGTCGCTCTTGGATCGATTGTAAGAGGCGTCGCCGCTGAGCTGTGGCAGCAAAGACGCGCGCGCCTGTACCGCGCCTTCGCGGGTGGCCAGGCGGCTGGATTCGGCTGCGGCAAGCTGAGGGTCGCTGCTGCGTGCGAGCTCGTAGGATTGCACCAGGTCTTCGGCCTGTGCGCCGAATGGCAACAAGAACACAGAGAGAGCGAGAGTGAGGGGGCGGCGAGTCATGAGCATCCTTTTTTTGTCTGGGCAACCTGCGGACCGGGCGTTGGCGCCAGTCGCGCGATTTACAGTTTGAACTCGGGAATGGGGGCGCCGCCGATCAGATACGGCAATTCGGTTTCGAACAGCGACTCGACCTGGAGACCGGCAGCGTTGTCGGCATGGCGGACAAGTGCGGCTTCCATCGCCGGGGCTTGGCCGTGAATCACGAAGATGCGGCCCCCCGGCCGCAACCATTGCAGGAAAAGCGAGGGCAGGGTCGCGATCGCGCCGCCGACGCAGATCGCATCGAAACGGCGATCGCTTTGCCAGCCGAACACATCGGCGGTATCGATCCGTACATTGCCGATGCCCTGTGCCTGCAGACGTTCGCGCGCGGTGTGCGCAAGGTCCGCGTGCAGCTCCAGGCTCACGACATCGCGGGCCAGACTGCCGAGACAGGCGGACAGATAGCCGCTACCGGTTCCGATTTCGAGAACGTCCTCGCCGGCGTCGATCGACAACGCCTGCAACACGCGGCCTTCGAGCACCGGCTTCATCATCGATTCGCCATGGCCGATCGGCAGTGCAAGGTCGGAGTACGCCAGCGCGCGATGCACCTCGGCCATGAAACGCTCGCGCGGCAGCCGCGCCAACGTCTCCAGGACCCGGGGTTCAAACACATCCCATGGTCGAACCTGTTGTTCGACCATGGTTTCGCGGGCTTTGGCGTAATCGATCGTCATGCTGAGGTCTCTGGCAACGGCGCGTTCTGGAAGGCGTTGGGGTTGCGGAAGTTTACCGGGACGGCGTTGCGGTTGTTGCGCTCAGGATCGCCGTAATCCCCGGTTCCGGCTGAGTGCCGGAAGTCACCGGGACCCTGGGCAGGGCCCGGCGCCTGCGGTACGGCCGTATTCATACGGGCTGTTCCTGGCCTGCGGTCGCTCCGGTGTGGGCGCGCAGGAACAGGTCCACCGTCGCGGCGATATGCGTGTCGATGTCATCCATTTGCGACTCGCAGCACATGCCACAGAGCATCTGCATGTGCA
The DNA here is from genome assembly GCA_040079515.1 of Lysobacteraceae bacterium. Lineage (GTDB taxonomy): Bacteria > Pseudomonadota > Gammaproteobacteria > Xanthomonadales > Xanthomonadaceae > Lysobacter_I. Next base: position 88,645 of record JBEBKD010000004.1, on the reverse strand, counting down.
CTTCGCCCTTCAGCAGGCAGAAAAACTGCGAGGCCGCGCGTTCGATATCCGGTACGTGCAATTCGCCGCGAGCCTGTCGCGAGCGCAGGAATTCTCCGAATGCTTCCTTGACCAGCCGGGGCCCAGACTGCCAGTACAGTTCGCGGACGTGGGAATCGCCGGTGCCCGGCAGCATCATCATCCGATGCATGGCGATGGCTTCATCGCTGGTCACCAGAGCGAAAAAAGCGCGTGCGATCGCGGTGAGCTGTTCGCGCAGGTTGCCTTCAAGTCCTTCCAGAAACAGCGCCTGCGGCATCTGTTCTTCGCATTTTTCGCGGATGGCAGCGCTGAACAACGATTCCTTGTCGCCGAAATGGCTGTAGACAGTGAGCTTGGAGACGCCGGCCTCGGCCGCGATCTGATCCATGCTGACCCGGTCGAATCCGTGTTGAGTGAACAAGCGTTTGGCCACGTCGAGGATCGCGGCGCGCTTGCCGAGATCCTTCGGACGGCCTGGCCCTGCCGGTTTGGCGGCTTCGGACACAGCGGAATGTGGGGTCGGAGCGCTCATGCTTGCAATACTAGACTAATTGGTATGTTATTTTTACGATACCGATTAGTTCATTAATCCCGGGGTTCCATCGACCCACCCGGTTCATCCCCCGATCGCGTGAGTGCGGATATGGCAGTGCGCTGGACATCAGACTTCAGGAAAGCGGGTTTCAGGGCGGTAACTCCAATGCTGATGTTGGTCGCTCTGGCGGCCTGTGGCAATGGCGAACCGGCAGCGCAACCGCCGCGTCCGGTGCTGGTGGCCCGCGCGGATGCCATTGCCGCTCCGATCGCGGGAGACATGACCGCCTTCGCCGGTGAAATCCGGGCCCGTGAAGAAACGACCCTGTCGTTCCGGGTCGGCGGCAAACTCGCACGCCGGTTTGTGGATGCAGGCGATCGGGTCCGCAAGGGCGATGCCCTCGCCGAACTGGACCCGGTAGATCTCCGGCTCCAGTCGGATGGGTTCGAGGCGCAATTCGCCGCTACGGAAGCGCAACTGGCCCGTACCCGTGCCGACCACGCGCGTTTCTCGGCCTTGGCCAAGGATCAACTGGTCAGCCGATCTGCGCTCGACCAACAGACTGCTGCGTTGCGTGCGGCCGAGGGCCAGGCGCGCGCAGCGCGCGCGCAGCGCGACGTCGCCCGCAACCAAAGCGGCTACGCCTCGCTGCTCGCTTCCGCCGATGGCGTGATCGCGACGCGGATCGCCGAAGTGGGCCAGGTGCTGGCGCCCGGGCAGGCGGTGTTCTCGTTCGTCGTGGAGGGCGAACGCGAAGTCGCCTTCGCGCTGCCCGAGTCGAACATCCGGGAATTCCAGGTCGGGCAGGCAGTGCTGGTCGAGCTTTGGAACAGCGAAGCACCACCGTTGTCGGCGAATATCCGCGAAATCTCGCCGGTCGCCGATCCGATCACACGCACTTACGCCGCACGCGCGAGCCTTGCCCCGGACCATGTCGACACGGTGGCGCTGGGGCAGAGCGCGCGGGTCTTCATCGCCGGTGCTGGGCAGGCTGGAGCGCTGACAGTGCCGCTGTCCGCGGTCCACAGAGAATCGGAAGATCGGATGATGGTCTGGGTCGCCGATCCGAAGTCGCAACGGGCGCGACGGGTGAAGGTGGTGGCTGGGCCATACTCTGCGGACGGTGTCCCGATATTTTCCGGTCTGAAGCCGACCGATTGGATCGTGATCGCCGGCGGCCATCTGCTTCACGAAGGCCAGGCGGTACTGCCGGTCGACCGCAGCAACCGTCCCGTAAGACCGAACTGACCGAAGGCATCGACATGAACGTGGATGCACCTGGTTTTCGAAACATCTCCCGTACGGCGATCACCGCGTGCCGCCCGGTCCGGAAAGTCTGACCATGCGTGGATTCAATCTTTCCGAATGGGCGTTGGCGAACCGTTCGCTGGTGCTGTACACGATGCTGGTGCTGGCGATCGTCGGTGCCTGGTCCTATCGCAATCTGGGGCAGTCGGAAGACCCGCCGTTCACCTTCAAGGTGATGGTGGTGCGGACGATGTGGCCGGGCGCGACCGCCGAAGAGGTCGCGCGCGAAGTCACCGATCGTATCGAAAAGAAAATCATGGAAACCGGTGGCTACGAGGAAGTGCTCTCGTACTCCCGTCCCGGCGAATCGCAAGTGCTGTTCATCGCGCGCGATTCACTACAAAGCAAGTATCTGCCGGAACTCTGGTACCAGGTGCGCAAGAAGGTCGGCGATATCCGCCACACACTGCCGCAGGGTGTCGTCGGTCCGTTCTTCAACGATGAGTTCGGCGATACCTACGGCAACATCTACGCCATTTCGGGGAAAGGCTTCGATTACGCGCTGTTGAAGGATTACGCCGAGCGCATGGAGCTTGAACTGCAGCGCGTGCCGGACGTGTCCAAGATCGAGTTGCTTGGTCTGCAGGACGAGAAAATCTGGATCGAGCTGTCGAACACCAAGCTCGCCACGCTCGGCATTCCGCTACCTGTGGTGCAGCAGGCGCTGGCCGAGCAGAACGCGGTGACGCCGGCGGGTTTCTTCGAGACCGCGACCGACCGCGTGCAGCTGCGCGTCAGCGGCGGATTCGATTCGGTGGAGGAGATCCGTCAGTTTTCGATCCATACCGGAGACCGCACGTTCCGCCTCGGTGATATCGCCGAAGTGCGCCGCGGCTATGCCGATCCCGCAACGCCCCGGGTACGTTACATGGGCGAGGATGCGATCGGCATCGCGGTCTCGATGAAGCCTGGCGGCGATATTCTGCAGCTCGGCAAGGCGCTCGACGCCGAGACTGTGCGCCTGCAGCGGAATCTGCCGGTCGGCATGCAACTGAACCGTGTCGCCGACCAGCCTGCGGCCGTGCGCGACTCGGTCGGAGAGTTCGTGCGCGTACTCGCCGAAGCGGTGGTCATCGTATTGCTGGTCAGTTTTTTCTCGCTCGGCCTTCGCACCGGCCTCGTGGTCGCGGTCAGCATTCCGCTGGTGCTCGCGATGACGTTCGCGTCGATGCAGTATTTCGGCATCGGCCTGCACAAGATTTCGCTCGGCGCGCTGGTGTTGGCGCTGGGGTTGATGGTGGACGACGCAATCATCGCGGTCGAAATGATGGCGATCAAGATGGAGCAGGGCTACTCGCGGCTGCGTGCAGCGGCATTCGCCTACGAAACCACCGCTTTCCCGATGCTGACCGGCACGTTGGTGACGGCCGCCGGCTTTCTGCCGATCGCGACCGCCGCTTCGAGCACCGGCGAATACACGCGTTCCCTGTTCCAGGTGGTCACGATCGCGCTGCTGGTATCGTGGGTCGCGGCGGTGCTGTTCATCCCGTATCTCGGCGACAAGATGCTGCCGGATCCGCACACGCTGCCGAAGCGGAATTCGCTCGAAGGCCGCATCCGCGCTTTCCGCGAGCGCCTCGCCGATCGCTGGCCGCAGTACGCAGGCCAGCTCGGGCCGGCGCCGATCGCGGCCGAAGGCGCGCATGCGGCGGCCCACGACCCCTACGACACCGTTTTCTACAAACGTTTCCGCGCGACGGTGCGGTGGTGTATCCGCCGTCGTTGGCTGGTGATCGGCATGACCGTGTTCGCATTCATGGTTTCGATCGCGCTGTTCCGCTTCGTCCCGCAGCAGTTTTTTCCGGACTCGACCCGACTCGAACTGATGGTCGACTTGGAGCTCGCCGAGGGCAGTTCGCTGAAGGCGAACAATGAGGCTGCGCTCCGATTGGAAAAACTCCTGTCGAGGCGCAAGGAAGTCGAGAACTACGTGACTTATGTCGGTACCGGCTCGCCGCGGTTCTATCTGCCGCTGGACCAGCAACTGCCGCAGACCCATTTCACCCAGTTCGTGGTCCGTGCGAAGGACATCAAGGCGCGCGAAAACCTGCGCAACTGGCTGATGGACGAAGTCCGCCCGCAGTTTCCGGAACTGCAACTGCGTGTGACCCGTCTCGAGAACGGCCCGCCGGTAGGCTACCCGATCCAGTATCACGTCTCCGGCGAACATGTGGAACGCGTGCGCGAGATCGCTTACCGGGTCATGGAGAAAGTTCGCGAAAATCCGAGCGCGATCAACGTCAATCTCGATTGGGACGAACCGAGCAAGATCGTGCGTCTGGTGATCGACCAGGATCGCGCGCGCGCGCTCGGCGTGAGTTCGGAGCAGGTCGCCAACTTCCTGTCGAGCTCGCTGTCGGGTCTGAAGGTCAGCACCTATCGCGAAGACAACGAGCTGATCGAAATCCTGTTGCGCGGTCCGGAAGAAGAGCGCATGCGACTGGAGCTGCTCGGCAGTCTTGCGGTGCCGACCACCAGCGGCAAGACCGTGCCGGTGATGCAGATCGCACGATTGGAATCCGCGTTCGAGGACGGCGTGATCTGGCATCGCAACCGGCTGCCCACCATCACGGTGCGTGCGGATCTCGTCAATGGGCCGACGCCGGCGACGATCGTCGCGCAGATCGATCCGACGCTGGAGCGGATCAAGGCTTCGTTGCCCGATGGATACCTGATGACTACGGGCGGCTCAGTGGAAGATTCCGTGCGCGGCCAGAATTCGATCAAGGCGGGTATGCCGTTGTTCGTGTTCGTGGTGATCACGCTGCTGATGCTGCAATTGCGCGATTTTTCGCGGGTGTTGCTGGTGATGTCGACCGCGCCGCTCGGTCTGATCGGCGTGACGCTTTTTCTTCTTGTCTTCCGCGTGCCGTTCGGCTTCGTCGCGATGCTCGGCACGATCGCGCTGTCCGGCATGATCATGCGCAACTCGGTGATCCTCATCGATCAGATCGAACAGGACATCGGCTCCGGACACGACCGCTGGACCGCGATCGTCGAATCGACCGTGCGTCGATTCCGGCCCATCGTGCTGACCGCGCTCGCCGCGATCTTGGCGATGGTTCCGCTGTCGGGCAGCGCCTTCTTCGGGCCGATGGCGGTGGCGATCATGGGCGGTCTGATCGTCGCGACCGCGCTGACACTGCTGTTCCTGCCCGCGCTTTACGCGGCGTGGTTCCGTGTGCGCGCCAGCGAAGCGCGCACCGGGCACAACGTCGGCTGACGCGCGCAAAGTCTTCGCATCCGGGCCGCTCTGCGGCTCCCTCCCCCTCCCGCCGTGGGCGGCCCGGGTTGCGATCTTGGCGCGTCGGCGTGGTGGTGAATTCCGCAGGCTGGCTCATCGCTCTGCCAACGCTGTCTTGTGTTGTCGACACTGTCCTCTCACGCAAGGAACTTCAAGGCGTTGAAGCGCCCCTCATCCGCCCTTCGGGCACCTTCTCCCCGCATGCGGGGAGAAGGCATCGAGCGCGACCTGTTGCCGTCCCTTCTCCCCACGCGTGGGGAGAAGGTGCCCGAAGGGCGGATGAGGGGCGAACGAAGCCGCAATGCGGGGCAAGTGCGGTCATGAAGCGCTAGCGGTCCGCGCTGCCCCTGCGCCCGCGCCTTCAGCAGCGGCGCAGGCCCGAACTGCTGCTGTCGATTCCGCCTCCGGAAACGTCGCATGCCTTCACGTTAGACTCGCGCTTCGGAGCTGGCGAGCGGTGGCCGATGTCGACCCCAGCTACTTCGCGGCAGGTCCCGAGGCGCCCGAACGTCCGATGGAAAACGTGAGCTGGGATGCGGTGATGTAGCAGTTCATTGCCCGCTTTGCAGCGCGGCCCGAATGGGGTACGGGAGACCGGCTGTGCCTACCTAATGAAGAAGAATGGGAGTACGCCGCCCGTGCAGTCACGCGCACGGCGTATTGGTGGGGTGATCAGCCCGATGACGCTCGGGCCAATTGGAATGAAGAGCACAAAGGCACCACGCCCGTTGACCTCTATCCACCCAACCCGTGGGGCCTGTACGACGTGCATGGCAATGTGTGGGAATGGTGCGCTGATGTGTGGCAGCCGCGTATGGACGTGCCGGAGGCGCAGCCGGACGAGGCGCCCCGTGTGGTGCGCGGTGGTTCGTGGTTCGACCGCCCCCTTCTACGCGCGCGCCGCCTTTCGTTTCGTGAGGCACCGCTGGGACGCGGATCTGTTCCTGGGGTTCCGTTTTGTCCTGAGGTCTCCCGGCGGGCCGGGCCGGTAGGCCGGCCCCACCGCGCGCATGAGGAGGGCGGCCTTGACCTGTGATGCGGCTCTCGAAGCTGGGCTCGATGTTCTCCGCTATCACTCAGGCATGAAATCAACGGCTTGCGTCGCTGTGAACAACATGATGTTTCAATCGTGTTTGTTTCAGGCGCGCGCGTTTCGATGACGTCGTGCGTGATGCGCTTGGATGCCGGCGTGTGGTGGTGCACGGGTAAGGCTTGGAGCCTTTTTCGCGCGGGTGCGCGAAAAAGGCTCCAAGCCTTACCCACGGGCCATCATGTAGCGCCCTACGCTTTTATCGGGTCAGGAGTCGCGCGCGCAGCGCCGCATCATCGGCGGCCAGCGCCTCGCCAAACGCCGGCCGCGACAAACAAGCCGCCAATGCCGGCGGCACCGACACCGCATGCCCCACCAACGGCTCGACAATACTGTCGAACTTCGCCGGATGCGCGGTCGCCACCACCGTCCACGGTCGCGTATCGCCCTGCGCACGCAGCGTTTCCAGCACATGCAGGCCGCAGGCGGTGTGCGGGCACGGCACGATGCCGTGGCGTTGCGGTGCAGCGGCGATCGTCGCGCGGATGGTCGCATCGTCCACCGCATGCGACGACAGCGCCGCGCGCAACGCCGCGTCGTTCTCATGCCAGTGACGCAGGCGTTCGAAGTTGCTCGGCGCGCCTACGTCCATCGCATTCGCGAGTGTCGCCTTGGTCGCTTCCGGCGCGTAGTCGCCGCCTGCGAAATAGCGCGGCAGCACGTCGTTGGCGTTGGTCGCCAGCACGATCCCGCCGATCGGCAGGCCCATGTGTTTCGCGACGAACGCGGCGGCGGCATTGCCGAGATTGCCGGTGGGCACGATCAGATTCAGTGCTTGACCATGCTGCGCATGGAATCGCAGCGCGGTGTGCGCGTAGTAGGCGACCTGCGGCAACAGCCGGCCGAGGCTGATACTGTTGGCCGAGGTCAGTGCCATGCGTTCGCGCAGATCGCGATCGGACAGCGCGGCCTTCGCCATGCGCTGGCAGTCGTCGAAACTGCCGGCGACACGGAACGTGCGCACGTTGTCGCCCCAGCATTCCAGCCCGTGCGCCTGCCGCGGCGAGACGCGGCCTTCGGGATACAGGATGACCACCTCGAAGCCCGGACGACGATGGAACGCGCCGGCCACCGCGGCACCGGTGTCGCCCGAGGTCGCGACCAGAATGGTCGTGTTCGGCATGTCGTCGGCACGCAAGGCGCCCAAGGCTTCGGCGAGGAAACGCGCGGCGTAATCCTTGAACGCCGCGGTCGGGCCGTGAAAGAGCTCCAGCAGCGAATCGCCTGCGCCGCGCATCGCGACCAGTGGCGCGTCGAAGTCGTAGGCGCGTGAGCACAGTGCCGGCAAGGTGTCGCGCAGCTGCGACTCGGCGAAATATGGCGCCAATACGCGCGCCGCAGTATCGGCGAGCGTTGTCGTCGAGATATTGTCGAATGCGGGGATACGTTCCGGCACGTATAGCCCGCCGTCGGGCGCGAGCCCGGCGATCAACGCATCGTCGATGCTGGTCGGGGGCGTATTGCCGCGGGTGCTCGTGAATTTCATGCGAGCACCTCGGCGCGCGGTGCGGCGACCGGCGAGACGTAGGCGCGGGCGCCATAACCGGCAGCGACGAAGGCCGCGCGCATCGCAGGTGCGGCAGCTTCTGCTTTCGCTTTCGATGCGAACCACGCGAATACGCTGGGGCCGGCGCCGGAAATGCTGGCACCGAGTGCGTCGTTGGCCAGTGCGGCCGCTTTGACTTCGGCAAAACCGGGAATGAGCGATGCGCGACGCGGTTCGACCAGAACGTCGTGCAGGCCTTCGCGGATCAATGCGATATCGCCGCGCTGCAGCCCGGTGAGAAACAGCGCGAGATGCGTGCTCTGTTCGACGAATTGCGACAGCGGATAGGGTTCGGACAGCGCAGCGCGCGCGCGTCGGGTTTCCAGCATCTGGTCGGGATGCACGACCACGCAATACAGCCAGGCGGGCACCTGCAGCGGAATCATCCGGTCCTGCGTCGCCAGCACCACCCCGCCGAGCAGCATCGGCGCGACGTTGTCGCCGTGCATGCTGCCGCTGGCGACGGCTTCGCCCTGCAGCGCGAACGGATACAGCGCATCGCGCGACAGCGGCGTGTCGAGAACTGCATTCGCGGCGACCAGTGCTGCGACGCACGACGCCGCCGAGCCGCCGAGGCCGGATCCGAGCGGAATGCCTTTCTCGAGTTCGACTTCGAAGCCATACGCAAGCCCCAGCGCTTCGCGCAGTGCGATCAGCGCGCGACCGGCGGTGTTGCGCTCTGCTTCGAGCGGTAGCGCATCGACCCCGGCGACATCGCCGCGGATCGCAGCGATGCGCACTTCGGGCGCGTCGATGCGGCGGACGATGGCGATATCGCGCGGGCCGTCGATGGCGTGGCCGAGCAGATCGAAGCCGACGCCGATGTTGCCGACGCTCGCCGGTGCGAACGCCCGCGCCGCATGTCGATGCGACGCGGCGTCCGCCGCGGGTGCGGTCATGCGCGCGCCCCGAGCGTGCGGGAAATCGCGAGGATGTCGCCGAACACGCCGGCGGCGGTCACGTCCGCGCCAGCACCGGGGCCCTGCACCACCAGCGGGTTGTGCGCATAGCGCCGCGTGCGGAACTGGATCAGATTGTCGGTGAGCCGGCTGGACAGGCTGGCATGGCCGGGTTCGGGCATCATCAGTCCGACGCGCGCACGGCCGTCGGCATCGAGCTGCGCGAGATATCTCAGACTGCGGCCCTGCGCGCGCGCGGAGTCCAGGCGTGCCTTCATCGGTGCGTCGAGCTCCTGCATGCGCGCAAGGAATTCGTCGCGCGTCACATCGCGCAGTTGCGGTGGCACGAGGCTATCGATCTCGACATCGGCCAGCGACAGTTCAGCGCCCGCCTCACGGGCGAGGATCACCAGCTTGCGCGCGACATCGGAGCCGCTGAGGTCGTCGCGGGGGTCCGGCTCGGTAAAGCCGAGCGCCCGAGCTTCGGCGACCAGTGCCGAGAATGGCGCGCTGCCGTCGTAGCGATTGAACAGCCACGCCAGCGTGCCGGAGAGCACGCCTTCGATGCCGGTGAGCGCATCGCCGGTGTCGAGCAGCGAGCGAAGGGTCTGGATCACCGGAAGGCCAGCGCCTACCGTGGCTTCGTAGCGGAACAGGCCGCCGTGCTTTTCCGCGTCGCGGATCGCGCGGTAACGCGTCCAGTCGCCGCTGCCGGCGTGTTTGCTCGGCGTGACCACGTGGATGCCCATCGCCAGCCATTCGCGATAGCGCGCGGCGACCGTATCGCTGCCGCTGCAATCGACGATCAGCGCATGCGGTAGATGTTCGGCACGGACATGCGCGGCGAACCGGTCGAGATCGAGCGCTTCGGCATTGTCGGCAGCGAGCGTATCGGCCGCGCTGGCAGGATCGATATGGGTTTCGGCGAAAAGCATCTTCTTGCTGCTTGCGATCGCGCGCAGGCGCAGATCGAGGCGATGCTCGATCTGCGCCTCGTCGGCGAAGCGCGGCAACGCGCCGGCGAGCTGCGCGAGCAGGGCGCGGCCGACATTGCCGGGACCGATCAGCCCGACCGACAGCGTCGCCGGCGACAGCCAGAACGCGCTGTGCGCGGCACGCAGTCCGCGAACGGCATCGGCATCGGCGATCGCGACCGAGATGTTGCGCTCGCTCGCGCCTTGCGCGATCGCGCGGATGTTGACGCGGGCGCGTGCGAGACCGCCGAACAGGCGTGCGGAGACGCCAGGCATACCGACCATGCCGTCGCCGACCACGGCGAGTACGGCGATGCCGGTGGTTGCGTTGACGCCCTCGACCTGGCGGTCGGCGATGGCTTCGGCGAATGCGGCGCGCACCGCATCGCAGCCGCGGTCGACCTGCGAGGCGGGCACCAGGCAACAGATGGAATGTTCGCTGGAACCCTGCGAAATCATGGTCACGGAGACGCCGGCTTCGCGTAGCGCGGCGAACATGCGCTCGGCGGTGCCCGGCACGCCGATCAGGCCGGCACCACTGAGTTCCAGCACCGCCATGTCGCGGACCAGACTCAGGCCTTTGACCGGCGAGTCGGCGCTCGAAGGCAGATTGTCCTCGGCGATACGGGTGCCCGGGGCTGAGGGATTGCGCGAATTGCGGATCAGGATCGGCAGCTTGGCCTGCATCGCAGGCGCCATCGTCTGGGGATGCAGCACTTTCGCGCCGAAATAGGCGAGTTCGCAGGCTTCGGCGTAAGACATCGACGGCAGGCAGACCGCGTCGGGTACAAGGCGTGGATCGGCGCTGAGCACGCCGTCGACATCGGTCCAGATCGTCAGTTCTTCCGCTTCGAACAGCACCGCGAAGATCGCGCCGGAATAATCGCTGCCGTTGCGGCCGAGCGTCGCCGGACGGTCTTCGGTATCCCGTGCGACGAAACCGGTGACGACCACGTCGCGCTGCGGATGCCGTGCGCGCCATGCCGCAAAGCGTTCCTGCGTGCGCGGCCAGTCGACCGCAACGCCGAGTTCGCCCGGATGCACCACGAGTACGTCGCGGGCATCCAACTGCGCCCAACCTGCGGCTTCGCCGCCGAGCGCGGCTTGCAGCAGTCGCGAGGACCAGACTTCGCCCAGGCCTTGCACCGCGGCGACATCCTGATCGGTCAGTCTGCGTGCGTCGCCGATGCGGCCGAGCTGTGTCGACAGTGCGGCGAATTCGACATCCAGCCACGCATTCAGCGCATGGGCATCCTGCGGATCGAGCCGGTGCGCTTCGGCGAAATGGCGGTCGCGCAGCTGCGACCAGGCTTGCTGCCAGTCCTCGCCGCTGGCGGGGGCGGCGGCCAGAGCGGTCAGTGCGTCGGTGACGCCCTGCATCGCCGAGACCACGACCACGCGTGGCCCGGGTGCGCCTTGCAGCAGAGCGGCGACATGGCGATAACGCTCGGCGCCGGCGACGCTGCTGCCGCCGAATTTATGGGCCTGATATGGCATGAGGGTGTCGTCGTCCATGACTTTTCTGTGTTCGTAGCGGGCCGAAGCCGGGTGGGGGAGAAACGAGTCCATGTGTAAAGAATCCATGCGGAACCCCGGTGGGGAGCCCCGTACCGTCGAGCGTTGCGGGAGGCCGGTCCCGCAACCCTGGTCGGGTGCGGGGCGGGGAAGAAGGGTTATACCGTTTCGCCGTTGCAGCCAGCACCACTCAGACGGAGGTACGGGCCGTGGTCGTCGTGTCGATCAGCGCGACGATCATCCCGGTGAACGCCGCCGCCAGCGTATCGCGCCAGCGGCATGCGCGGGCGACGAAATCGGCGACGGTGGCATCGTGGGGCGGCATGGGACAGGTTTAAACGATCCAGTGGCGGGGCGTCAAATCGGGTTTCGCCCGAAACTGTGCTCAATCGCGCAGTTCGACCGCGATGCAATCGATCTCAAGCCGCGCCATGACTGCCCGGGTCATGCCTTCGGTACCGACAGCCGTGCCGGAGGGTGCGAGGTCCGCCGTCAATGCGCCCTGGTCGAGGGCTTCGGCGACCGCGCCCTCGATACAGCGCGCCTCGGCCTCCAGACCCAGCGAATGCCGCAGCAACATCGCCGCGCTGAGGATCGCGCCGCAGGGGTTGGCGATGCCGCGTCCGGCGATGTCCGGGGCCGAGCCGTGGATCGGTTCGTACAGACCCAGACGACCTTCGCCGAGCGAAGCCGACGGCAGCAGGCCCATCGAACCGGCCAGCATCGACGCCTCGTCGGTGAGGATGTCGCCGAACATGTTCTCGGTGACGATCACGTCGTATTCGCGCGGATGCGAGATCAGATGCATGGCCATGCTGTCGACCAGTTGGTGGTCCAGACGCACGTCCGGGAATTCCTCGCGCGCCACGCGGGTTGCGACCTGGCGCCATAGCCGCGAGGTTTCGAGCACATTGGCCTTGTCGACCGACACCACGTAGTTGCGCCGCCCGCGCGCCAGCGTGCAGGCGCGGCGGACCACGCGCTCCACTTCGGCGACGGAGTATTCGCACAGGTCGGTCGCGGCGGTGTCGGTGCGCGTGCGCTGGCCGAAGTACACGCCGCCGGTGAGTTCGCGGACCACGATCATGTCGACACCGGTGAGCAGATGCGATTTGATCGGCGACGCGGTCAGCGCCACCGGATGCGTCTTCACCGGACGCAGGTTCGCGTACAGCCCGAGTGCCTTGCGCAGCCGCAGCAGACCTTGCTCCGGGCGGATATCGCCGTCGGACCACTTCGGGCCGCCGACCGCGCCGAGCAGGATCGCATCGGCCTTGCGGCAGGCGTCCAGCGTGGCGTCCGACAGTGCGGTGCCTTCGGCGTCGATCGCGGCGCCGCCGATCAGGCGCGTCTCGAAATTGAATGTGTGGCCGTAGCGGCGGCCTGCGGCCTCCAGCACGGCGACCGCAGCGGCGGTCACCTCGGGGCCGATGCCGTCGCCCGGCAGTACGACGATGTCAGCGCGCATCACGTGAGTCCTCGAAAGCTTGGATGGAAGATGTGTGTTTCAGCAGATAGCCCAGCTGGTCGACGCCTTCGAGCAGGCAGGTGCGCGCGAAGCCGTCGATCGGGAAGACGAAGCTGCGGCCGTCGGGCAGCGTCACCGTGCTCGACGCGACATCGATGTCGAGAGTGATCCCCGGATTCGCCAACAGTTCATCGACCACGGCGGCATCGAGCACGATCGGCAACAGGCCGTTCTTCAGCGCATTGCTGCGGAAGATGTCGGCGATCTCGGCGCTGATCACTGCGCGCAGGCCTAAATCCAGCAGCGCCCACGGTGCGTGCTCGCGCGAGGAGCCGCAGCCGAAATTGCGGCCGGCGACCAGAATCCGGGCGCCCTGCGCGTCGGGGCTGTTCAACGCGAACGCCGGATCGGGGCTGCCGTCTTCGCGATAGCGCCAATCGTTGAACGCGAACCTGCCCAGGCCCTCGCGCGACGTGGTGGTGAGGAAGCGCGCCGGAATGATCCGGTCGGTATCGATATTGCTGTCGGGCAGGCACGCGGTGCGCGCGCGGACGTGGGTCAAAGGCTGCGCGCTCATGCCGCGTCCTCCTGCAGATAATTGCGCGGATCGACGACATGTCCGGCGATGGCGCATGCAGCGGCGGTATACGGCGACGCCAGCACCGTGCGCGCGTCGCGACCCTGGCGGCCCTCGAAATTGCGGTTGCTGGTGGACACAGCGAGCTGGCCGGGCGCGACCAGATCGCCGTTCATCGCGATGCACATCGAACAGCCGGGTTCGCGCCATTCGGCGCCAGCGGCGCGGACGATGCGGTCGATGCCTTCGGCTTCCGCCGCGCGCTGCACCTGCACCGAGCCCGGGACCACCAGCATGCGCACGCGCGCATGCACTTTGCGATCGCGCAGGATGTCCGCGACCTGGCGCAGATCGCTCAGACGACCATTGGTGCAGCTGCCGACGAACACCACGTCCACCGGCTGCCCGGCCAACGATTGCCCGCCGGGAAACTTCATGTAGTCGAGCGCGCGCTGGGCGTCGGCATCGTTGGCGACGGGCAGCTTCGCATCGACGGCGGCAACCTGACCGGGATGCGTGCCCCAGGTGACGGTCGGCGCGATCGTGCGGGCATCGAACTTCACCACGCGGTCGAAGCGCGCACCATCGTCGCTGCGCAGCGTGCGCCAGTGCGCGACCGCCTGCTCGAAATCCCCGCCTTGCGGCGCGCGCGGTGTGTTCGCCAGATACGCAAACGTGACATCGTCCGGCGCGATCAACCCGGCGCGGGCACCGGCTTCGATCGACATGTTGCAGACGGTCATGCGTTCTTCCATCGACAGCGCACGGATCGCGCTGCCGCGGTACTCGATGACATGGCCGGTGCCGCCGGCGACGCCGATCGCGCCGATCACATGCAGGATCAGGTCCTTCGCGGTCACGCCGACGCCGAGCGTGCCTTCGACTTCGATCGCCAGCGTTTTCGGCTTGCGCTGCAGCAGACATTGCGTGGCCAGCACGTGACCGACCTCGCTGGTGCCGATACCGAAGGCCAATGCGCCGAACGCGCCATGCGTGGCGGTGTGGCTGTCGCCGCAGACGATGGTCATGCCCGGCTGGGTGAGGCCGAGTTCGGGGCCGATCACATGCACGATGCCGCGATGGTCGCTGCCGAAATCGAACAGTTCCACACCGAAGCGCGCGCTGTTCTCGCGCAGTGTACGCACCTGCTTTTCGCCGTCGGCGGTGAAGTATTCGAGTTCGCCGTCGGCATTCGGCGGCGTGGTCGGCGTGGAGTGATCCAGCGTGCCCTTGGTGCGCTCGGGCCGGCGCACCGGCAGACCGCGGGCGTCGAGCTCGGCGAACGCCTGCGGCGAGGTCACTTCATGGATGAGATGCAGGTCGATGTAGAGCACTGCGGGCGCGTCGGCGGTTTCGGGCACGACGACGTGCGCGTCCCACAGCTTCTCGAAAAGGGTTTTCGGTGCGTACGGAATGGAATCCGGTATTTGTGGATCAGGTGTCATGGGTCGAGGTCTGCGAGGAAATTCGGGGTGTTCGTAGCGCGTCGATCAGACCGCGGCGGTCAGGGCTTCGATGGGCGGCTCGGTCGCGGTCGCATCGGGCGTGCGGCGGCGCTGCACGCGGTTGACGATATCGAGCCAGGCGAGCGCGCTGGCTTCGAGGATGTCGGTGCTGGTGGCGGATCCGGTGACTTCTTCGTCTTCGCCGTCATCGGTGCGAATGCGTGCGGTCAGACTGGCCTGACCCTGCGCATCCTCGCCGGTGGTGACGCTGGACACCTGATAGCTTTCGATATCCAGATGCGTCCGTGTGCCGCGCGCCAACGCCGCGAACAGCGCATGCACGGGACCGTCGCCAGTCGCCGCTTCGGTCACGCGTTCGCCGCCGGGCGAACACAGTTCGACGCTCGCCGTGGGCAGGATGCCGTCGCCGATACCGGTACTGACGTGCAGGCGGCTGAGACGCCAGCCGCCGATCGCGCGGCCGTCGATGCCCAGCGCCAGCGCTTCCAGGTCGGCGTCGAAGACTTCTCGCTTCTTCTCGGTCAAGGTCTTGAAGCGGCCGAACACCTGGTTGAGCTGCGTTTCGTCCAGCGCGAAACCGAGTTCGCGCAGGCGATCGGCCAGCGCGGCGCGGCCGCTGTGGCGGCCCATGATCATCTGCGATTTCGCCCAGCCGACCGATTCGGGCAACAGGATTTCGTAGGTGCCGCGATGCTTGAGCATGCCGTGCTGGTGGATGCCGGACTCGTGCGCGAACGCATTCGCGCCGACGATCGCCTTGTTGCGCTGCACGTTCATGCCGGTGATGCGGGTGAGCAGGCGCGAGGTGGGCACCAGTCGTTCGGTGTGAATGCCGGTCGCGGCTTCGAAGTAGGCGCGGCGCACATCCAGCGCCATCACCAGTTCTTCCAGCGCGCAGTTGCCGGCGCGCTCGCCGACGCCGTTGATGGTGCATTCGACCTGACGCGCGCCGCCTTCGATCGCGGCGAGGCTGTTCGCGACCGCGAGACCGAGGTCGTCATGGCAGTGCGCGCTGAAGATCGCCTTGTCGGCATTCTTCACGTTCGCGCGCAGATATTCGAACAGCGCGCGGATCTCGCCCGGGGTCGTGTAGCCCACGGTGTCCGGGATGTTGAGCGTGCGCGCGCCCGCAGCGAGCGCCGCCGAGCAGACTTCGGCGAGGAATTCGGGCTCGGTGCGCAGCGCATCCTCGGCCGAGAACTCGACATCCTCGACATGGCGCCGCGCCAGGGCCACGGCCATCACCGCGCGTTCCAGCACTTCGGCCTTGCTCAGGCCGAGCTTGTGTTCGCGATGCAGCGGGCTGGTCGAAATGAACACATGGATGCGCGGCCGCTCCGCGCCTTCGAGCGCGCGCGCGCAGGCTTCGATATCGCCGACATGGCAGCGGGCGAGGGTGGCGAGCGTCGCGCCACGTACTTCGCGCACGATCCTGGCGCAGGCCGCGAGCTCGCTTTCGGAACTGGCCGGAAAACCGGTTTCGATGATGTCGACGCCGAGTTCGGTCAGTGCATGCGCGAAGCGGAGTTTCTGTTGCGCGGTCATGCTGCAGCCGGGCGATTGCTCGCCGTCGCGCAAGGTGGTGTCGAAAATCGCGATACGCGCGGGCGTCTCGCTGCGAACGTCGGTATCCATCAGGCGATGGCCTCCAGTGCGGTGAACTCTTGAGCGGAAAATTCGGGAACGACGAACCCGGAGACGGCGAATTCGGGAGCGCCGACGACAAGTGGCGACAGCCGGGCAGCGGCGGGAGAGTGCGCCGCCGCCCGGCTGGCGCGTGGGACGGCTTTGGCGGGCGTGTCGTCGAGGATCCGCCGGCGCGGTTTGCGCGGCGCGCGCGGGCGTACATCGGCGAGCAGGCCGGCGAGCACGGCGGCATCGATATTGCCGCCAGACACGATCGCGCACTTGCGTTTGCCGGCGACGCGTCGACCGGCGGCGAGGGCCAGTGCGCCGGCGCCTTCGGCGATCACGTGTTCTTCCAGCGCCAACCGCACCAGGGTTTCGCGCAGTTCGGCTTCGCGCACGATCACGATGTCGTCGAGCAGCCGCGACAGGATCTCGCGGGTCAGCACGCCCGGGTGACGCACGCGCACGCCGTCGGCGAGCGTCGATGCGGGCAACGCGCCTTCAGGCTCGCCGCGCAGCGCGCGACTCATCGCATCGACATGCTCGACCTGGGCGCCGACGATGCGCACGCCCTGCGCGTGCAACGCCAGCGCGACGCCTGCGGCGAGGCCGCCGCCGCCGATCGGCACCAGCACCACGTCGGGCGCGAGCGCGGCGATCTCCATGCCGACCGTGCCCTGTCCGGCGATGACATCCGGATCGTCGAATGCGGACAGGAACCGGTAGCCGTTGCGTTCCGCCAGTTGCATCGCGAACGCGCGCGCTTCGTCGAAGGTCTCGCCGTGCAGGCGTACGGTGGCGCCCCAGTGCGCGACGCCGGCGATCTTGGTTTCCGGTGCGCCGTGCGGCATCACCGCGATCGCGGGCACGTTCAATCGATACGCGGCCCATGCCAGCCCCTGCGCGTGGTTGCCTGCGGAGGCGGCGATGACCGGGCGGTGATCGCCGCGTTCGCGCGCAGCCAGCAGCGCATTCAGTGCGCCGCGCACCTTGTAGGAACCGGTGCGCTGCAGGTTTTCGAGTTTCAGCCAGCAGCCGAAGCGTTCGGCGTTGTGCAGCGGTGTCGGCGGCAGATAGCGCCGCAGCCGCGCCTGTGCGGCGAGGATATCCCCTGCGCCGACCATGGCCACGTTGCGGACTTCGCCGACGACATCGCTCTCCATCGGCTCAGACCTCGGTCAACCAGCCGGAGGACCAGCTGCTTTCGCCGCGCACGGTGCGCGCGTACACCGCAGCGATCTCGCGCGCCAGCGGGCTTTCGGCATCGTAGACGCGACCATCGATCTCGCCGATCGGCGTGACTTCCGCCGCAGTGCCGCAGGCGAAGACTTCGTCGGCGTCGCGCAGTTCTTCCATGCTCACCGGACGCGATTCCGCACCGACCAGACGGATCAGGGTGTCGCGGGTGATACCGGGCAGCGCGTCGCGGTGTTCGACGGCGGTGACGCGACCGTCGCGGACGATGAACAGATTGGCGCCGGTGCATTCGACCGCGAAGCCGTCGTCGTCGGCGAACATCGCTTCGTCGAAACCGCGCGCCTTCACTTCGCGCTTGGCGAGGATCGAATTGACGTAGGCGCCGCAGAGCTTCAGCGCCGGCAGCGAAGTGGCCGGGTTGCGCCGCCACTTCGACACCGACACGCGGGTGCGGTTGCCGCCCAGATGCACATTGGTGGACGAGGTGGCGACCATCAGATGCTGCGGATGGCCACCGACGTCCAGGCCGAAGCTGCCTTCGCCGTACCACGCCAGCGGGCGGATGTAGGCGTCGCCCTGACGGTTGGCGCGCAGCGTCGCCAGCACCGCTTCGGTGGCTTGGGCGACATCGAACGTCATGCCGAGCAGTTCGGCGCCCTTGCGCATGCGTTCGAGGTGTTCGGGCAGGCGGAACACCGCCGCGCCGCGTTTGGTGGCATAGGCGCGGATGCCTTCGAACACGCCGCTGCCGTAATGCAGCGCATGGGTATTCAGTGCCGCCTGCAGCCGATCGGCATCGGTCAATTCGCCGTCGAACCACAGCTTCTGCGGCGCGTCGTTCGCGGGCGCAGGCGCACGTACGGCTTCGACGTGAGGCGCGGAACGTTCCAGCGTGGCTGAGGCGCTCAAAGACATGGCTGCACCTGCACGTCGAGGCAGTCGTAGAGCTTCGCCAACTGCTGATGCAGGCCGTCGGCGGAGCGTTCGCCCTCCACGGTCATCTGCAGATGCCAGCGGTCGCCATCGGCGCGGGTTTCGCCCTCGATCGCAACGGGACTGAAGCCGCGACGCTCGGCGGTGCCGAGCACACGGGACAACGCGCCTTCGGCTTGGCGCAGGGTCAGATCGAGTCGGTAGCGCATTGGGGAAGGGCTCCTGCGGTATTCGTGGACGGGGAGGGGGAAGGCGAGGTGATCAGGGGTTCGGCGATCTGCACCAGCACGAACGCTTCGTCGGCGTCCATCATTTCGGTGTTGTTGCGGTTCGGCGGCACCAGCGGCCACACGTTCGCGGTCTGGTCGATGGCCACGTGCAGCAGCATCGGACCGGGCGCGGCCATCAACGCCTGCAGCGCGTCTTCGACCTGATCGGCGCGATCGACTTTCATCGTCTGCAGGCCGAACGCCGTCGCCAGCGCGCAGAAATCCGGGTTGTCGCTCAGGTCGATTTCGGAATAGCGGCGCTCGAAGAACAGCTCCTGCCACTGCCGCACCATGCCCAGCGCCTGGTTGTCGAGCAGCACGATCTTCACCGGCAGCCGGTAGCGCGCCACGGTCGCCAGCTCCTGCACGTTCATCAGGAACGAGCCGTCGCCGCTGACGCAGATCACCTGCGCGTCGGGTTGCACCATCTGCGCGCCGATCGCTGCCGGCAGGCCGAAGCCCATCGCGCCGAGCGCGCCGCTGGTGAGGTGATTGCGCGGATGATCGAAACGCCAGTGCTGCGCAACCCACATCTGATGCTGGCCCACGTCGCAGCTGACGATGGCTTCGGGCGCCAGTTCCGACAACCGCCGCAGCAGCGCCGGTGCGTAGACCATGTCGCCGGGCGCGTCGTAGCGCGGCGCGCATTGCTGTCTGGCGTGCAGGCAGGCATCGCGCCACGCATGGCGCGCGACCCCGTGTCGGCCGTGCAGATGCGCGGCCGACGCCGGCATCATCCGTTCCAGACTGATCGTGAGATCGCCCTGCACCGGCGCATCGGCGATACGCAGTTTGCCGATCTCGCAGGCGTCGACATCCAGGTGCACGACGCGCGCGTTCGGCGCGAACTCGGCCAGTTTGCCGGTCGCGCGGTCGTCGAACCGCGCGCCGACCACGAACAGCAGATCGCTTTCGTGCACCGCCAGATTGGCGGCGCGATTGCCGTGCATGCCGAGCATGCCCATGTTCAGCGGATGCGCATGCGGTAGCGCGCCCAGTGCCTTGAGCGTGAGCACGGTCGGGATCTGGGTGGCGTCGACGAAGGCGCGGAACGCATCCACCGCATTGCCCAGCGCGATGCCGCCGCCGGCATAGATCACCGGCTTCTGCGCCAGTGCCAGCTGCGCCAGCGCCGCATGCAGCGCTGCGTCGCTCGCGCCGGGCACTGCGTCGATCGTTGCCGGCACATGCGCCGGCAGATGCGAGGCATCCGCGTTCTGCACGTCCTTCGGCAGGTCGATCAGCACCGGGCCCGGGCGGCCTTCGCGCGCCAGCCGGAAGGCTTCGCGCACGACGTTCGGCAGATCATTCACGCTGCGCGGCAGGAAGTTGTGTTTGACGATCGGCATGGTCATGCCGAACACGTCCAACTCCTGGAACGCATCGGTGCCCATCAGCGGCGTGCCCACCTGGCCGGTGATGCAGACCATCGGCACCGAGTCCAGCATCGCATCGGCGATGCCGGTGACCAGGTTCGAGGCGCCCGGGCCGGAGGTCGCGACGCAGACGCCGACCCGACCGCTGGCGCGCGCGTAACCGTTCGCCGCGAACGCGGCGCCCTGTTCGTGCCGCACCAGCACGTGTTTGAGCTGCGATCCGTGCAGTGCATCGTAGAAGGGCATGATCGCGCCGCCGGGATACCCGAACAGCGTGTCCACGCCTTCCGCGAGCAGCGCTTGCACCAGCCAGCGGGCACCGTTCATTCAGGCAGTCTCGGCAATCGGATGCGTGGAGGGTTTCGCGGCTTGCGCGGCGTCCGGCGTTGCGGCGGTCTGCGGCGCGTTCTGCTGCAGCCACAGCATTTTCGCGCGCAGCTCCTTGCCGACCTTCTCGATCGGATGGTCGAGATCGGCCTGCTGGAATTTCTTGTAGTTCGGCAGACCGGCGTCGTATTCGGCCACCCAGTGCTGGATGAAGGTGCCGTCCTGGATCTCGCTCAGGATGTCCTTCATCCGCGCCTTGGTCTCGGCGTTGATGACCCGCGGGCCGCTGACGAAATCGCCGTACTGCGCGGTCTCGGACACGAATTCGAGCATCCGGGTGATGCCGCCTTCGTAGAACAGATCGACGATGAGCTTCAGTTCGTGCAGCACTTCGTAGTACGCGATCTCGGGCTGATAGCCGGCTTCCACCAGCACCTCGAAGCCGGCCTGCACCAGCGCGCTGGCGCCGCCGCAGAGCACCGCCTGCTCGCCGAACAGATCGGTCTCGGTCTCTTCCTTGAACGTGGTCTTGATCAGATTGGCGCGCGCGCCGCCCAGACCGGCGGCGTAAAGCTTCGCGAGCTCTTCGGCGCGACCGCTGGGGTTCTGGTGCACGGCGTAGATGCAGGGCACACCGCGACCGATTTCGTATTCGCGGCGGACCAGCGCGCCGGGGCCTTTCGGTGCAACCAGGGCGACGTCGAGATCGGCGCGCGGCGTGATCATCCCGAAATGCACGTTCAGACCGTGCGCGAACATCAGGCAGGCGCCCGGTTTCATGTTCGCGGCGAGCACGTCGTTGTAGAGCTTCTTCTGCACCATGTCGGGGGTCAGCACTGCGACGAGGTCGGCGTTCGCCGCCGCTTCCGCAGGCGTTTTCACCGTGAAGCCGTCGGCGAGCGCCTTGAGCTCGGTCGGGCCGCCCGGACGCAGGCCGACGACGACATCGAAACCGGAGTCGCGGAGGTTGAGCGCATGCGCGCGGCCCTGGCTGCCGTAACCGATGACAGCGATCGTGGGTTTGGCGGCTTGTGATTGGTTCGAGGCATTCATGGCAGAGATCCTTGTAGGAGGGGTATGTAGGAGGGGCTTCAGCCCCGAATCGAATGAGGGATGGCAATCAGGAAAGGGCGGATTCGGATTCGACGAGTTCGGCGGCGATGCGCTTCGGGTCCGCGGCATCGAGCAGACCGGGCGAGGTCACCGCGCCCTGCGAGGCCGAACGCACGTCGCGCGCGTACTTCGCCAGCACGCCGTGGCGCACGCGCGGCGCGATCCGCGCGACGTTGCGCGTCGACAGATCGGCGGCGACATCCAGCCGGCGCGTCGTCGCGTCGATGGTCACGATGTCGCCATCGCGCAGCTTCGCGATCGGACCGCCGTGCGCCGCTTCCGGGGACACGTGGCCGACCATGAAGCCGTGGGTCGCACCGCTGAATCGGCCGTCGGTGAGCAGGGCGACGTCATTGCTCAGCCCCTGGCCGACCAGCGCGGCGGTGACCGCGAGCATTTCGCGCATGCCCGGGCCGCCAGCGGGGCCCTCGAAGCGGATCACGACCACGTCGCCGGCCTGGATCTTGCGTGCCTGCACCGCAGCGAACGCGGCTTCCTCGCTGTCGAACACGCGCGCCGGCCCGGTGTGTTTCTCGCGGCCGTGGCCGGCAAGCTTGACGATGCAGCCCTCCGGCGCGAGGTCGCCGTAGAGGATCGAATAACCGCCGCGCGGCTTGATCGGATCGCTGACCGGGCGCACGACATCCTGCGTGGGGGAGGTGGTCGCGGCATTGGCCAGTTCAAAAAAACTTTGGCCGGCGACCGTAGGGATATCCTCGATCAGACCGGCCGTTTGCAGCGCCTGCGCCACCAGTGCGGTGCCGCCTTGCTCGAACATTTCCGCCGCCGTGTAGCGGCCGCCCGGTTTCAGGTCGGCGATCACCGGGGTATTGGCGCTCGCGGCTTCGAATTCTTCCAGATCGAAGCGCACGCCGGCTTCATGCGCGATCGCCAGCAGATGCAGCGCGGCGTTGGTTGAACCCGCCGTCGCCGATACGGCGCGCGCGGCGTTGCGCAGCGCGGTCAGGCTCAGCAGCTGGCGCGGGGTCGGGCCGCCGTCGCGCAGCAGCTTCATCACCAGTTCGCCGCAGCGCTCGGCGGCTTTCGCTTTGTCCGCATGCGTCGCCGGGATGTCGTTCTCGCCCAGCGGCGACAGGCCGAGAAAGGTCAGCACCATCGCCATCGTATTGGCGGTGAACTGGCCGCCGCAGGCGCCGGCGCCGGGGCAGGCCTTGCGTTCGATCTCGCCCAGTTCGGCGTCGTCGATGCGGCCGGCGGAATGCGCGCCCACCGCTTCGAACACATCCTGCACGGTCAGCGCGCGTTCGATGCCGTCCTTCGACTTGCATCGGCCCGGCATGATCGTGCCGCCGTAGAGGATCACGGTCGGAATATCCAGCCGTGCCGCCGCCATCGCCGCGGCCGGGATGGTCTTGTCGCAGCCGACCAGCAGCACCATCGCGTCGAGGCAGTGGCCGGTGACCGCGAGTTCGATCGAATCGGCGATGGTTTCGCGCGATGCCAGCGATGCGCGCATCCCGTCGCTGCCCATCGCGATGCCGTCGGTCACGGCGATCGTATTGAATTCGACCGGCGTGCCGCCGCCGGCGAGGATGCCCCGACGTGCGTCCTGGGCCAGATCGCGCAGGGTGATATTGCAGGGCGAGACATCGGACCAGGTGTGGATCACCGCCACCAGTGGTTTGGCGATGGCCGCATCGTCCAGCCCGGTGGCGCGCAGCATGGCGCGCGCCGGGGCGCGTGCGGGGCCTGTTTTGATCGCGTCGCTGTGCATCTGTTTCGAATCCCTTGAATCACGTGGAAAAGCGGTGTTGAAAATGCAGAACCCCAGAAAGCGAAAACCCCCGCACCTTCTTCAGGGGCGGGGGTTTCTAGAAACCCGGGTTGTCGATCGCTCAACCCTATCCCGCACCTGTGAAGGGGGTAATAAGGACGACGACGACGATGAGAACGAGCGCGGCGAGCGCGGCGTTCAAAACAACGGTATCGACACGCTTGGTCTGCGCGATCGCAATGCTCCGCGCCGCACGGCGTGCGGGTCTGTGGTGCGGGTGCTGGATGTTGCGCTGCGTCATGGCTGCAGAGAACCATGCCTCTTTGCGCCATGTCAAGCCCCTGCGTACTGACGAATCGGCATGAGCGTCGAAATCCACCACGCCTCGTCGATGAATTCCATTTGGATCAATGCGATAGCGGATTCCGCCGATGACTCGTCCGATGGTCGAAGTCGCCCTTGACGGACGACGGGCGCCACGATTGAAACCGTATGCAGCCCCTCGAGCGCGCGATCGGGACTCGATCCCATATCGAGAGTTCCGTTGCCGATACCCCAGTGACGGCGGGCCGATCTCGGGTCTAGACTCGACAGGCAAGCGAAGACCGACGCCTTCGGTCAGTCAGCCAGCGGGGACCGCGGTGAAGTCGACCGATATTCGCAATCCAGACACCTTCCACAAGGTCGTCGACTGTCAGTGGGCCTGTCCCGCACACACTCCGGTTCCCGAGTACATCCGAATGATCGCCGCAGGGCGCTACGCCGATGCCTACATGGTGAATTGGCGCAGCAATGTGTTTCCCGGGATTCTGGGCCGCACCTGCGACCGTCCCTGCGAGCCGGCCTGCCGGCGCGGGCGGGTCGAGGAAAACAACGGTGAGGCACCCGGCAAGAGCGAGCCCGAACCCGTCGCGATCTGCCGGCTCAAGCGCGTCGCCGCCGACTTCAAGGGCGATGTCCATGGCCGCATGCCGTCGCCGGCCGTGCAGAAGAACGGCAAGCGGATCGCCTGCGTCGGCGCCGGCCCGTCGTCGCTGACCGTCGCCCGCGACCTGGCGCCGCTCGGTTACCACGTCACGGTGTTCGAGGCCGATCCCAAGCCGGGCGGCTTCATGCGCACCCAGGTGCCGCGCTTCCGCCTGCCGGAACAGGTCATCGACGAGGAAACCGGCTACATCCTCGATCTGGGCGTCGAATTCATCGGCAATCGTCGGATCGAATCGATGCGGGACCTGCTGTCGCAGGGTTACGACGCGGTCTTCGTCGGCAGCGGTGCGCCGCGCGGTCGCGATCTGGACCTGCCCGGGCGCACCGAAGGCGCCGCGCAGATCCATGTCGGTCTGGACTGGCTGTCCAGCGTGTATTTCGGCCACATCACCAAGGTCGGCAAGCGCGTCCTCGTGCTCGGCGGCGGCAATACGGCGATGGACTGCTGTCGCTCCGCGCGCCGGCTCGGCGGCGAGGACGTGAAGGTGATCGTGCGTTCGGGCTTCGACGAGATGAAGGCCAGCCCGTGGGAAAAAGAAGATGCGATGCACGAAGGCATTCCGATCCTCGATTTCCGCGTGCCCAAGCGTTTCGAGCACGCCAGCGGGCACTTGACCGGCATGACCTTCGAGAAGGTGCGCGCCCAGTACGACGACAAAGGCAGGCGCAAGCTGGTGCCGACCGGCGAGCCCGATGAGTTCTTCCCCTGCGACGAAGTACTGATCGCGGTGGGCCAGGAAAATGCGTTTCCGTGGATCGAACGCGACGTGGGCATCGCCTTCGACGAATGGGGCATGCCGGTGGTCGATGCGGTCACCCATCAATCGTCGTTGCCGCATGTGCTGTTCGGCGGCGATGCCGCGTTCGGGCCCAAGAACATCATCTGGGCGGTCGCGCACGGCCACGCCGCGGCGATCAGCATCGACAAATGGCTGAGCGGCGAAGACACCGCCGAGCGTCCTGCGCCCGGAGTGACCCTGATCTCGCAGAAGATGGGCATCCACGAGTGGAGCTACGACAACGGCGTCTCGCCCGACGAACGCTACGCGGTGCCGTGGTCGGAGGCTGCGAAGAAGCTGGACAGCATGTCGGTGGAGGTCGAGGTCGGATTCGATCCGGCCACCGCCTGGAAGGAGGCGCAACGCTGCCTCAACTGCGATGTGCAGACCGTATTCGTCAAGGACAAATGCATCGAATGCGATGCCTGCGTCGATATCTGTCCGACCGATTGCATCACATTCACTGCGAACGGTGAGGAAGACGATCTGCGCAAGCGACTCACCGCGCCGGCCTTGAATCTGTCGCAGGATCTGTACGTTTCCGATCCGCTCAAAACCCTGAGGGTCATGGTGAAAGACGAAGACGTGTGCCTGCACTGCGGACTGTGCGCGGAACGTTGCCCGACGGGTGCCTGGGATATGCAGAAATTCCTGCTGCAGGAAACCCAGGCCGGACCCGGTTGCCGCAGCGCGCAGAAGAAGGAGGCCGCATGACGCCCGCACACTCGACGCAGCCGCAGCAGACGCAGTTGCAGGCGGTCAACGATTTCGTCGTCAAATTCGCCAATGTCAACGGTTCCGGTTCCGCATCGGCCAACGAACTCTTCGCCAAAGCCATCCTGCGCATGGGCGTGCCGGTCAGCCCGCGCAACATCTTCCCCTCGAACATCCAGGGCTTGCCGACCTGGTACGAAGTGCGCGTGACCGAGCGCGGTTGGCTGGGCCGCCGCGGCGGCGTCGACCTGATGGTGGCGATGAACCCGCAGACCTGGGACGACGACATCAAGGAAATCGAACCCGGCGGCTATCTCGTCTACGACAACAGCAAGCCGATGTCGAAGTCGAAGTTCCGCGACGACATCCAGATCCTCGGTGTGCCGTTGACCGAAATCTGCAACACCGCCTACAGCGATCCGCGCCAGCGCCAGCTGTTCAAGAACATCATGTACGTCGGCGCATTGAGCGCTCTGCTCGATATCGACGTGCCCGCGATCGAGACGCTCATCGCCGAGCAGTACAAGGGCAAGGAAAAGCTGCTGAAGCCCAATGTCGAAGCGTTGCATCTCGGCCGCGACTGGGCGTTGAAGAACCTGCCGTGTCCGATCGGTCTGCGCGTGCGCAAGGCCGACGCGGTCGGCAACCGGATCTTCGTCGAAGGCAATGCCGCCGCCGCGCTCGGCTGCGTCTACGGCGGCGCGACGGTGTGCGCGTGGTATCCGATCACGCCGTCGTCGTCGGTCGCCGAAGCCTTCCAGAAGTACTGCCAGAAATACCGGACCGGCGCCGACGGACAGACGCGGTACGCGATGATCCAGGCCGAAGACGAGATCGCTTCGGTCGGCATGGTGGTCGGCGCGGGCTGGAACGGCGCGCGCGCCTTCACCGCGACATCGGGTCCCGGCGTGTCGCTGATGAACGAGTTCATCGGTCTGGCCTATTTCGCCGAGATTCCGGTGACCATCATCGACGTGCAGCGCGGCGGACCGTCGACCGGCATGCCGACGCGCACGCAGCAGTCCGACATCCTCGCCGCTGCGTACGCATCGCACGGCGACACCAAGCATGTGCTGCTGTTCCCGGAAGATCCGCGCGAGTGTTTCGAGTTTTCCGCAGCCGCGCTCGATCTGGCGGACCGTCTGCAGACCCCGATCTTCGTGATGACCGATCTCGATATCGGCATGAACCAGCGACTGTGCGAGCCGTTCGCATGGGACGACAAGCGCGTCTACGATCGCGGCAAAGTGCTGACCCACGACGAACTGGAAGCGGGCAAGGAATTCGCGCGCTACAAGGACATCGACGGCGACGGCATTCCGTATCGCACCTATCCGGGGACGCATCCGGACAAGGGCGCGTATTTCACCCGTGGCACGTCGCGCAATCCGCAGGCGCAGTACTCCGAGCGCGGCCCGGATTACGTCTACAACATGCAGCGGCTGCTGCGGAAATTCGACACCGCAAAGAACCTCGTCCCGCAGCCGATCGTGTCGCAGACCGAGCTGCCGTCCCGGTTCGGTGCGATCTATTTCGGTTCGACCAGCCCGGCGATGCAGGAAGCCATCGAGCGTCTGCACGATCAGGACATTCCGCTCGACACGCTGCGGGTGCGCGCATTCCCGTTCCCCGAATCGGTGCGCGAATTCATCGACGCGCACGAGTCCGTGTTCGTGATCGAACAGAACCGCGACGGCCAGCTGCGCAGCCTGCTGATCAACGAGTTCGGCATCGATCCGGCGCGGCTGGTCGCCGTGTTGCATTACGACGGTACGCCGATCACCGCACGGTTCATCGCCGACGCGATCGCGAGCCGCGTCCGTCCCGTCGAACAACGCGAGAAGGTGGCTTAGCGTTTCCTTCTCCCGTCGGGAGAAGGTGCCCGAAGGGCGGATGAGGGTACGGATCTTGCGCAGCGTTGACAGTTCGCCGCCTCACCGAACCCTCTCCCCAACCCCTCTCCCGGTGGGAGAGGGGCCAACGACAGAGAGATCCAGATGACTTACCTCACCAAACCGAAACTGCACCACCCTTCGCTCGGCTGCAACGCGATCGGCTTCACCCGTCGCGATTACGAGGGCAAGATCAGCACGCTGTGCGCGGGTTGCGGGCACGATTCGATCTCGGCGGCGATCATCCAGGCCTGCTGGGAATTGGACATCGAACCGCATCGCGTCGCCAAACTCTCGGGTATCGGCTGCAGCAGCAAAACGCCGGATTATTTCCTCGGCCAGTCGCACGGCTTCAACACCGTGCACGGGCGCATGCCGTCGGTGCTGACCGGCGCCAACCTCGCCAATCGCGATCTGATCTATCTGGGCGTGTCCGGCGACGGTGATTCCGCATCGATCGGCATCGGCCAGTTCGTGCATGCGATCCGGCGCGGCGTGAACATGGTCTACATCGTCGAGAACAACGGCGTCTACGGCTTGACCAAGGGCCAGTTTTCGGCGACGGCGGATCAGGGTTCGGTGTCGAAAAAGGGCGTCGCCAATACCGACAGCCCGCTGGATCTGGTCACGATGGCGCTGCAGTTGGGCGCGAGTTATGTCGGTCGCGGCTTTTCCGGCGACAAGAAGCAGCTGGTGCCGCTGATCAAGGGCGCGCTGTCGCATCGCGGCACCGCGTTCATCGATGTGATCAGCCCCTGCGTTGCCTTCAACAACCACGCCGGCAGTACCAAGAGCTACGACTACGTGCGCGAGCACAACGATGCGGTCAACCAGCTCGACGTGATGCTGCCGCGCGCGGAAATCGCCGTCGACTACGAACCCGGAAACACGATCTCGGTCGAACAGCACGACGGTTCGGTGCTGCGCCTGCGCAAGCTGGAAGCGGAATACGACCCTCGCGACCGCATCGCGTCGATGAACTTCATCCAGCAGCACCATGCGCGCGGCGAAGTCGTGACCGGCCTGCTCTACGTCGATTCCGACGCCGGCGACCTGCACCAGCATCTCAATACCGTCGCCACGCCCCTGAACGCACTGGGTGCGGCGGAATTGAGCCCGGGCGCGGAAACCCTCGCCAGGATCAACGCATCCCTGCGCTGATCGTCGGGCGTTCGCGGCTCTCGCGTCGCCGGCTCAGTCTTCGGCCAGCACGATGAGCTGGTCGTCGGGCGCGAAGCGGATGCGCTCGGACTTGTTCGGGTTGACCTTCACGCCGAAGCCGCGCGTCGGGTCGCCGCCTTCGGCGACGATCCGGTAGCCGATCGCCGTTTCGCCGCGCCGCGCCGCCGCTTCCAGCACGGTGTGGAAATCGACTTCGTACCCGGCCGCGATGTAGTCGCGTGCGGGGCGGATGTAGATCTCCGAACCGTCGGCGCTGAACAGGGTCCGGAACACGCGGTCGAGATGCCTGTTCTCCGACAGCTGCGACAGCATCAGACTGACCAGCGTGTCGCTGACGATGAAGTCGTCGGCCTTCGCCACCTGCGCCAGCGCCCGGTTGCGAAGATCCATCATCTCGCTGACGATGCTGAGGTTCCTGCCGCTGGCCTCGGCGATGTTGCGCAGGTGCAACAGGCAGATCAGGCTCTGCGCGTCGGCTTCCTGCACCGGCAGGCGGGTGTCGCTCATCACGATGATGTGGTCGTAGTCGGTGACGCGCGCCCACTCGAGCGTGGCGAGACTGGCGATGTCGCCGGTCGCCAGCGCCATGCGCTGCTGTTTCAGCGCGGAAGCGGCGGCAAGGCTCGCTTCGTCTTCGCCCCAGCCGCGGATCACGGTGATCTTCGAGCCGGCAGCGACGTAGTTGTCCAGTTCGCGGATCACCGCTTCGGTCTTCTCGTTCCAGCCGAGAACCAGCGTGCGTTCCGGCGCCGCTTCGGTCTTCGCGCCGTCGACGATGCAGGTCGTGTCGGGCGCCGGTGGAGAGGTCTTCGACGGAATCAGGGTGTCGTCGTCCTCGCTGATCGCGATGATCTGGTCGTCGTTGCGCAACACTGTGTCCATGACCGGATTGATCTGCACTTCGCCGTCGCCGTGCATCAGGCCGATCACCGCGGAGTCCTCGAAACTCGACAAGGTCTCGCGATAACTGCGTCCCGCCAGACTCCCTGCGGGCGTGAAATAGATTTCGGCGCCGTCGAAATCCAGCAGCTCGGTGTAGACCACGCTCAAACCCGATTGGCGGCATGTCTGCGCGGTGACGCGGGCGATCAGGTCAGAACCCTGCACGAAAACCGCTTCCTTGCCGCCGACGAGGTGCGCGGCCTCGAGATTGTGGGCTTCGCGGATCTCGGCGACGATGTGGTACGCGTCCTCGCGTCGATCCGGATTGTTGGTGATCGCCAGCACCGACTTGATGACGCTGATGTCCGGGTTTTCGGTTTCCGGCGCCAGTACGATGATCGAACGCGCCTCGTGCGGTGCCGCAACCGCGAGGTCGTCGAGATCCAGCGGATTGCCGCTGCGGCAGATCACCCGCGTGTTCTTCGTGTTCGGGAATTTCGCGCGGATGTCGTCCTCCATTTCGACCTTGTCGCGGTCGGCCAGGATGACGATGCACGGACGCTTCTGGTTCTCGTTGGCGATCATCAGTTCGCCGATGATCGAGAACACCTTGCTCGACCAGCCGAGGATGAGCGTGTGGTTGGATTCGATCACACGGGACCGGCCCTTGCGCAACTCGTTCAGCCGGGACTCCAGCCCGGAGGTGATCGTGCCGATCAGCATGCTGACGATGAAGATGCCGCCGACTGTCACGATCAGCATCAGGATGCGCAGCAGCCAGCCCTGATCGCCGCCCATCGTGCCGGGGTCGAGGGTCCGCATCAGGCTGTACCAGGCACCTTCGACGAAATTCATGCGGCTGTCGGGGTCCGTTGGATCCGTGCGGACGCCCAGCACCATCGCGACGGTGGCGGCGACCAGCACGATCGTCACCGAAATCAGCGCCAGCCAACCGATGATGGCGACGGTGCCGCGCGACAGGGTGTTCTCGAAACGGTAGCGCAGGCGGTCGCGCCAGGTGATGCGGCTGGAGGTGGGCATCGGCGTTGTGTCCCCGGAGTTGCCGGCCATTGTCGACGAATCGCCGTGAAAGTGAAGCGGTTCTGGCTTCAGCCAGTGGCGATTGCCGGCGAGGAATGGTTCAATGCCCGCAGAAGCGGGGGTATCGCCGGTTTCCGGCGATTGAGACAGACCCTTCGAACCTGATCCGATTGATATCGGCGTAGGGAAGCTTCGCGATACCGGAGGCCCGTCGGCCTCCGCGCCGCGTCCCGCTTCGTCCACACATTGCGCCACCACAGGACGAATGCCGATGAATGCCGTGCCTTCCACGCTGCTGCAGCAGACCGAGCAGCTTTCCGAATCCGTGACCCGGCCGATTCCCGGCTCGCGCAAGATCTTCGTCGAAGGCTCGCGTCCCGATGTCCGCGTCGCGATGCGCGAAGTCGCACTGTCGCAGACGCCGACCCTGTTCGGCGGCGAAGCGAATGCGCCGGTGACCATCTACGACCCGTCCGGTCCATACACCGATCCCGATGCGCGGATCGATCTCGCCGCCGGCCTCGCCGCACTGCGTGCGGGTTGGATCGAGGCACGTGGCGATACCGAACGTCTGTCCGCGCTGAGTTCCGAATTCGGTCGCGGTCGCGAAGGCAATCCCAAGCTCGACGCGGTGCGCTTTCCGAATCGCGCTTTGCCGCGACGCGCGAAGAACGGCGCCAATGTCTCGCAGATGCACTACGCCAAGCGCGGCATCGTGACGCCGGAAATGGAATACGTGGCGATCCGCGAGAACCAGCGTCTCGACGCGGTGCGCGAATCGCATCTGCTGCTGCAGCATCCGGGCGAAGCCTTCGGCGCGAACATCCAGAAGATCATCACACCCGAGTTCGTGCGCGACGAGATCGCCCGCGGCCGCGCGATCCTTCCGAACAATATCAATCACCCGGAAAGCGAGCCGATGATCATCGGCCGCAATTTCCTCACCAAGATCAACGCGAACATCGGCAACTCCGCAGTGAGTTCCGGCATCGCCGAGGAAGTCGAGAAACTGGTGTGGGCGATCCGCTGGGGCGGTGACACGGTGATGGACCTGTCCACCGGCAAGCATATCCACGAAACCCGCGAATGGATCATCCGCAATTCGCCGGTGCCGATCGGCACCGTGCCGATCTATCAGGCGCTGGAGAAAGTCGATGGCCGCGCCGAGGAACTGAACTGGGAGATCTTCCGCGACACGCTGATCGAGCAGGCGGAACAGGGCGTCGATTACTTCACCATCCACGCCGGTGTGCTGCTGCGCCATGTGCCGCTGACCGCGAAGCGCGTCACCGGCATCGTTTCGCGCGGCGGTTCGATCATGGCGAAATGGTGCCTCGCCCATCACAAGGAAAATTTCCTCTACACGCACTTCGAAGACATCTGCGAGATCATGAAGGCGTACGACGTGGCCTTCTCGCTGGGCGATGGCCTGCGCCCGGGCTGCATCGCCGACGCCAACGATGCAGCGCAGTTCGGCGAGCTCGAAGCGCTGGGCGAATTGACCAAGATCGCGTGGAAACACGACGTGCAGACCATGATCGAAGGCCCCGGCCACGTGCCGATGCAGCTGATCAAGGAAAACATGGACAAGCAGTTGAGCGAATGCGGCGAAGCGCCGTTCTACACGCTCGGCCCGCTGACCACCGACATCGCGCCGGGCTACGACCACATCACCTCCGCGATCGGTGCGGCGATGATCGGCTGGTACGGCTGCGCGATGCTCTGCTATGTCACGCCGAAGGAACATCTGGGCCTGCCGAACCGTCAGGACGTGCGCGACGGCATCATGGCCTACAAGATCGCCGCGCACGCCGCCGATCTGGCCAAGGGTCATCCGGGCGCGCAGATCCGCGACAACGCGCTGAGCAAGGCGCGCTTCGAGTTCCGCTGGGAAGACCAGTTCCACCTCGGTCTGGATCCGGAGAAAGCCCAGGAATTCCACGACGAAACCATGCCGAAGGACGCGCACAAGAGTGCGCACTTCTGCTCGATGTGCGGCCCGCATTTCTGTTCGATGAAGATCACCCAGGATGTGCGCGACTACGCCGCCGAGCACGGCGTCGATGAACAAAAAGCACTGGAAGCCGGGATGGCGGAGAAGTCCGCGGAGTTCCTGGCGCAGGGCGCGCAGGTCTATCGGAAAGAATGATATCTCGGCGATGCTATGACTCGGGTGCGGCAATTGCCGCACCCGGTTGATGTGATATCAAGTCCAATCAGGGTTGTGAAACGCGCGCGCACCATGCGCCAGTGTCTATGACTTCACTCAAAAGCATCTGTTGTGCGCAGAGAATAGAGCGTTGCAGCTCTTCCGCGGTGACCTGGCCGGCGGAATTATCGAGCGGCAACGTGCCCGTCGCGTCGCTGAGGAATTCCACGATAAACCCACGATGCACCGCTTCGCGCGCGGTCGTATCGCAACACATATGGGTCATGTATCCGGAAATCGCGACGGTGTCGATATCGCGTTCGCGCAGCCAATCTTCCAGCCCGGTGCCGGTGAAACTGCCTGGCATGGTCTTTTCGATCACGGCCTGGTGAGGCCGCGCGCTGATCTCCGGATGCAGTTCCCATTCATGGCTGCCGCGTTTGAAGAACGGTTTGTCGGGCTGTGGGAAGTTGTGCTGGATCACGACAACTGGAATGTTTTGCGCTGCAGCCGTATCCATCGCTTTGAGTATGTTCGAGAAATGCGCGTCGGGATGGGTGATGGGCAGCATGCCCGAGATATATTCGTTCTGTACGTCGATGACCAATAGTGCACGGCTCATTGAATGCGCTTCCTTGTCGTTGTCGGGTTTGGTTGTTGCGTGAGGTCGATGTGGTGGCTTGCCTGGTTCTTTCGCTTGTCGGTGTTGAGTCCGAAGGAATAACAGGGTGGATGCCGTCGGGTGCGTATTTGCGTCCGACGGAACCCGTTGAAGATGGCCTACTTCTGCGGCTGTCCCAATAGCTTCCTGCCGATCGCGAATGCGAAGTCGTCGGGGCTGGTCGTGCCGCCATTGCTCAGCACGATGATGGTGATATCGGCGCCATGATAGTGGATCAGCATCGACTGCGCGCCCATGATCTGTCCGGGCCTCCGGTATGCAAGGATGGTTTTATCGCCGACCTTCAGTGCATCGATCCACAGCCCCAAGCCGTAGTCGTCCAGTCCGGGGGTGACGAGCGCTTCGAGACTCGATCGACTCAGAATCCTGTTGCCGTAAAGCGCATTCGCGAATTTCAGCAAATCGTCTGTCGTGGAATACATGGCGCCGGACGCGTACCAGTTTTCCATATAGACAGGCAGGTCGTTTGTCAGAGAATTCAGGTCGTCACGGAAAAAGTACGTGTCTGCAAGATTGTCGACGATACGCGCTTGCTGCAGCATTCCGGAACTCCGCATATTGAGCGGTTGCAGTATTCTCTCGCTCAGAACGAGATCGAAGGTTTTGCCTTCGATCGCTTCGATGATTTTCCCAAGGACAATGTAGTCGGCATTGTTGTAGTCGAATGCGGTGCCGGGTTTTGTGGTCAGCGGGCCGCTGTAGAACCGTTCGATCAGCGCGTCCGTGGACATGGGCGTCTGATAGTGCGCAATGCCTTTGTCGGGGCTTGCGTCCTTGTCGACGTTGTTCATTCCGGAAGTGTGATTGAGGAGTTGCCGGATCGTGACTTTGTCCGCGGCTTCGCCGGCGTATTTCGGCAGGTATCGCTTGATGGTCGAATCCAGGTCTATTTTGCCTTCGTCGCGAAGCTTCAGGATCAGCGTCGAGGCAAAAAGCTTCGTGATTGAAGCGATTTTATATTTGGTGTCGTTATGGTTTTGAACGCCGAACGCACGGTTTGCCAGCCCGTAACTGTGGTGATACTCCACAACGCCTTTGTGCTGAACCAGGACGGTGCCGTGAAAATCCTGTTTTTTCGCATATTCGTCGATGAATTCAGGCAG
This sequence comes from Lysobacteraceae bacterium, assembly GCA_040079515.1. Taxonomy (GTDB): domain Bacteria; phylum Pseudomonadota; class Gammaproteobacteria; order Xanthomonadales; family Xanthomonadaceae; genus Lysobacter_I. Next base: position 54,012 of record JBEBKD010000004.1, on the reverse strand, counting down.
GTCTTTCGTCTGCGCCGCCGCGCTTGCGGAAAAAAGCAGAGCAGCGAAGACAACTGAGCAAACGGATCGATTGAATGCAGCGGTGAGTGCGGAGCAGGCTATGGACATTGTTCGTCTCCATTGCGGCAATGCCGGAAAAGCATGGTGTGTCAGCCCAGTGCGAAGCGGAGTCCTGCCTTGTCCTGCAACCGCTGCACCAGCGTCATCCCCATCGCCGCGCCGGGCGTCCACACGCCGCCGGGTGTCGCTTTGCGATCGACATCCTGCACGAGGCACAGCGCGGCTTCGGTGATCATCTTGCAGGTCGATCCGTAACCCGGGTCGCGGTCGCCGGCGACATTAGCGGTGAGCTTTTTGCCGTCGGCGGTTTCACCGAAGAACAGCACTTCATAGCGACCTTTCTCGCGCTGTTCCCTGTTCGGGCCTTCGCCGGGTTTGGGCAGCGCGAACCGGCGCAGCAGGGCGCGGGTCGGCGCGAACGCCAGCAGCATGGTCTGCATTTTCGAGGACCGCGCCATTTTCTTCGCGCGTTTCTCGCCGCTGGCGCCATCGCCGGTGAGCATGCGTTCGCTGTAGATGAAGTCCTTGCCCCACGGATGACCCAGCAGCAGATGGCTGCGATGCACGTTCTTGGTGTTGATCGGCGCCATCACGAATGGCGCGGTCCAGCTGTTAGCGAGTTCGTCGAACGCGGCGATGTTGTCGTTCGGCTGGCGCGGGCCGCGGAAGCCGGGCGTGAGCGCGAACGGGTCGCCGAGGGTCTTCACCAGCGCGCGGTTGCGGCCGATCGCTTCCATCGTCGCGAGCATGCTGGCGATGGTGCCGCCGGAGAACGTGCCCTTCATGACCTTCACCCGGCCGTGCACGCGCGCGAGCGGTGCGCCGAGTCGTTGTTGTGCTTCGTGCTGCGCGTAGACCACGCCAAGATCGAACGGAATCGAATCGAAGCCGCAGGAGAACACGATGCGCGCGCCGCTGGCGCGGGCGGTGTCCTGCAACTGCGGGATCATCTGTGCCATCCAGCCCGGTTCGCCGCAGAGATCGACGTAATCGGTACCGGCGGCGGCGCAGGCGCGGATCAGGGGTTCGCCGTACAGCTGATACGGGCCGACCGTGGTCAGGACCACATGCGTCTGTTTCACGAGTGCGGCCAGCGCATCGGTATCGTTGGCGTCTGCGACCAGTAGCGGCAATGCCTTGTCGATCGCGAGAGCATCGCGGACTTCAGCGAGTCTGGTCGCGCTGCGTCCGGCCATGGCCCAGCGCACGGGACCGCCGACGCCATAGGTGGCATTGAGATACTCGGCGACCAGCCGGCCGGTGAAGCCGGTGGCGCCGAAGACGATGACATCGAAGGTTTTGTCCATGCCGATATCTTGGCATGGAACCGGGTGCCCCGTGCCCGGGTCAGGTGGCGAACGTATAGACGAAATACAGATGCATCACCGCCAGCGCGGCGAGCAGGCAGCCAGCGCCGATATGCAGTGCGGTGGTCCACTGACCCCATGTGCCCAGGCGGTGGCTCGGCAGCAGATTCAACAATGCGCCTGCCACCACCACCAGCATGGTCACGGCGAACGTGGCGTGCAGGAAACCGGCGTGGGCGAAGCCGGCGTGCAGCACCAGCAGCGCCAGCATGGTCAGACCGAGCACGCGGTGCGCCAACTGCAGTGTGCGCAGCGAAGATCCGCGCATGAGCCGGCGTTTGATCAACGCGAGGGACAGATCGAAGCTGAGCAGGCCGACGAGGGTGTAGCCGGTGATCTGTTTGTATGCCTGCAGTTGTTGCAGTGCGAACAGCGTGCTCCAGCGCGGTGCCAGCAGCCATGCCACGCAGGACACCGTTACGCCGATCAGTGCGGACCACGACGCCACCGTCAGCGCGGTCTGATACGCCGACTTCGGAGCGGTCTGGAGCCGGTTCACGGACGTGCTCACGGCGCCGCTCCCGCTTTGGCTGGCTTGTCCGCGTCGGTGGTGGTTGTTTTTGCGGCGCCTTTGCCGGCATCGGCGCGTTCCGCAGCGGCGGATGTCGTCAGCAATAGATTCAGCGATGCGGTCGAATTGAGCGTTTCCACGCTTTTGCGGAAGGTGTCGATATCGGGCAGATAGAGTCCATCCTTCGGCCATCGCGCACCGAGCTGCGGGCGTTCCGCCTCCGCGAAACTTTCGGTTTCCTTCAGGTATGCGCTGTAGGTGTCCAATGCAGCAGTGCGGTACGCGCCGAGTATTTCCACCAGCTCGTCGGTCGAAACCTGTTTGCGCGGGAACGACCATGTCGTCGCGCCCATCACATCGTCGAGCTTCCAGTCTTTGCGTGGGCTTTTCGGATGCTCGTTGTGGCATTTGACGCATGCCGGCGCGCCGGCGATGTCGGCGAACATCGCGGTATAGCGCCCAGTGCTGTCGTCGAGGAAAAACTGCGGTTCCCGATTCTTGTCGATCTTGTCGAAGTATGCCAATTGCGCACCCTTGAACTTGTTGGACGCTTCGATCGGAAAAGTCGAACCGAGGAACAGGCTCAGATCCGGCACGCGCTGCTGCAGCCGGTTCGCGGTTTCGCGCAGGACCAGTGCGGGCAGCGGGCCGGCGTGCACATCCTTGTCCTTCCAGTCTTCGCGATATTTCAGGCCGTTCTTCAGGCCGGGAGTGACGATGTCCGTGGTGTACAGCTTGCGGATCGAAGCGTTCTCGGCGTTCAACAACCGGAACAGGGTTTCCACCGGCACCGTGCGCCCACCGCTGCGGTCGCCCTCCAGGTCGGGCGGCGCGGTCGCGAACAGGTAGATGCCCAGCACGGACAGCGCCGCGAGCACCAGGACGGATTTTTCGATCTTCGGCAGGGTCATGGCGAGGCCTCGGGCTGTTTGGCTTTCACCACCGGTTCGCCATACGGCGACTTGGCGGCGCGCAGATAGGCGGCGATCGTCTGGGGCGCAATCGCGTCCTTCAGGTCGTGCGGCGGGTCGTGCGCATGGTTGCCGTGGAAGTCGTGACAGGTGAGGCAGGTGTTCCAGCGTTTGTCGCGGAACAACACCGCGTGGGTCGGCCGCGCCGGGTCGTCCTTCACTTTCGTGTCGCTGTGGCAGGTGGCGCAGAAGCCGGTGTCGGTCTGGCTCACGCGCGTGCCGGTGTGCTCGCGATGGCAGCTCACGCACAGCTGCGGCGCGAGCGTTTCGCGCGCGGCAGCGAAGCGCGGTTCGAGGAAACGATAGGCGGGATGGCGATCGTCGCGATCGTCGTGACAGCCGACGCAGGCGGCGTTGTTCACCGGGCGGTTGCCGAACGCGATATCGCTGGCGCGCAGCCCCAGCAGATGCTTCGCTTTGGCCTGCAACTGTTGACGCATCGTGCCCGGCGCCTCGCGATGGCATTCGCTGCATTCCAGATCGACATGCCCGGGGTTGTGCGCATCGTTGGGCACGAACTTCGCCAATGCCGGTGCAAGCAGCAGCAACGGCAGGAAGGCGAGGGCGATGCCGGCAGCGTAAGCGAGCCGGCGGATACCGGGTCGCGGTCGCGCATTGGTCTTGAGGAAGAAGGCCTCCACGCGCACGTCGGCATCGGGCACCTGGGCTTTGTGCAGACCATCGACCAGTCGGCGCGTGTAGGCGGGCGGCCCGCAGACGTAATAACGCGCGCCCGGGAACTGCTTCACTGTTTCGAGGATGTCCTCGTCGTCGATGAAGCCGTCGACATCGTCGGTGCGAAGATGGCAGCTGACCTCCTGGCCGCTGCTGGCAGAGCCTTCGATGCGGTCGGCATAGACCATGTCGCCGCGCCTGGATGCGCTGTAATCCACGTGCAGGTGCTGGCCCGGGCGGCGGCCGTGCAGCAGCGACAGCGCCAGGGTCACGCCCACGCCGGCGACGAAGCACACCACCGGGCGACCGTCGGCAGGATCGGCTTCGCCGGCCGGTATCGCGATGCGCAGCGGGATCGCGGCGAAGGTCGCGTCGTCGGCATCGATGAGCTGCGGGCCGAATTCGCCGCCCTCGATCCGGCGCATCGCGATACTCACCGTATTGCCGTCCTCGGACTGACTCACGACGGTATAGGTGCGCGTAATCCAGGTCTCGCCCAGCCACGCCTGCAGCACCACGTGCTGTGCGGGCTGCGCCTGCGGATAAGGCGGGAAGCCGACCAGTTGCAGATCGAGCTGCACGATCCGCCGTTCCGGGCTGCCGTCGTCGGTCAATGTGGTCCGGGTGGCGTTCGCCACCTCGTACCACGGCGATTGGCCGAGCAGTTCCTGCACCAGCGGCCGGCAGCAACCGCACTGGACGCCGCAGCCGAGCTGAACCCCCAGCGATTCCAGCGTGGAGGCCGGCGCCGTGGCGATTGCGGATTTGATCCGCCCGCGGGTCACGCCCGCGCAATGACATACCAGATCGTCCTGATCCTGCCCCTGTCGAACCGGTATTGCTTCCATGAAGCCCCTGTCGGCGAGCGCCGTCGTATCGACAGCCACAAGGGCCGTCGGAATCCATTCCATCCCCCCGCTTGATTTCCTGCGGGTGCCGCTCGCGAGCCTCCTGTAGACACCCCGGGCCGGCTCCGCGCCCGGTATTGTCTCTCGCTGTCATTGATATGGTTATCAGCCTTCGGCGGCTTTTTCAAGCAGGATCGTTTCGATCCGATATCGACTTTGGTCTTAGGTGATGGGCGTCCCGGAATCCCCTGCGTCATCCGGGGACGAAACGTTGCGGCATCGAGCCTGCGGTAGCGCGGGCGGTTAGGATTGCGATCGTCTCCATGCGTGGACAAGTCGAGGGAACCCCGTGCCGAATCCGCTTTACGACCGCTTGTTCGCGCCGCTCGCCGGCAAGTCATCGCCGTTTCTCGCACAGCCCGACGGGGCCACCATTTCCGGCGTCGAATTCCTCGCGATGGTGCATCGCGCGGCCAATGCGCTGCATACGCAGGGCGTGTGTGCCGGCGATCGGGTCGCCGCGCAGATCGCGAAGACACCGGAGGCGCTGGCCGTCTACGGCGCGACTGCAGCGGTCGGCGCGGTGTTCCTGCCGCTCAATACCGCCTACACCGCTGCGGAAGTGGACTATTTCGTCGGCGATGCCGAGCCCGCACTGCTGCTGGTCGATCCCGCACGCGCCGATGCGCTGGCGCCGATCGCAGCCGCACACGATGCGAAGCTGTCGACGCTGGGCGCGGACGGACGCGGCAGTTTCCGCGATCTGTGCGACGCGCAGCCGGAGGCCTTTGCCGTCGAAAACTGCGGCGACGACGATCTCGCCGCGCTGCTCTACACCTCGGGCACCACCGGGCGCTCGAAAGGCGCGATGCTGACCCACGCCAATCTGCTCTCGAACGCTGAGGCACTGGCGCGCGAATGGCGCTACACCTCCGACGACGTGCTGCTGCACGCGCTGCCGATCTTCCACACCCACGGACTGTTCGTGGCGACCAATGTGACCCTGATCAGTGGCGCATCGATGCTGTTCCTGCCGGGTTTCGATCTCGATGCGATCCTCCGCCTGCTGCCGCGCGCGACGGTGCTGATGGGTGTGCCCACGTTCTACACGCGCCTGCTCGATGCGCCGCAGTTCGATCGCGCGCTGTGCGAACGCATGCGGCTGTTCGTGTCGGGCTCCGCGCCGCTGCTGGCCGAAACGCATGTCGCGTTCGAGGCGCGCACCGGGCATCGCATCCTCGAACGCTACGGCATGACCGAAACCAATATGAACACCTCGAATCCGTACGCAGGTGACCGCCGCGCCGGCACTGTCGGTCTGGCGTTGCCGGGCGTGGACGTGATCGTCGCCGATCCCGAGACCGGCACGCCGCTGCCCGCAGGCGAAACCGGCGTGGTCGAAGTGCGCGGTCCGAACGTGTTCAAGGGCTATTGGCGGATGCCGGAGAAAACGCAGGAGGAGTTCCGCGACAACGGCTTCTTCATCACCGGAGACCTCGGCTGCTTCAGCGACGACGGCTACCTCACCCTCGTCGGCCGTCAGAAGGATCTGATCATCACCGGCGGCTTCAACGTCTATCCGAAAGAAGTGGAACTGCTGCTGGACGAACAGCCCGGCGTGCTGGAATCCGCAGTGATCGGCGTCCCGCATCCCGACTTCGGCGAAGCGGTGATCGCGGTGCTGGTCGCCCAGCCGGATGCAAGGCTCGACCTCACCGCTATCGATGCTGTGCTGCGCGAGCAGCTCGCGCGCTACAAACAGCCGAAGGCGCTGGAAGTCGTCGCCGAACTGCCGCGCAATACCATGGGCAAGGTGCAGAAGAACCTGCTGCGCGATCGTTTCGGCGCGAAATTCGCGCCAGGAATTCCGACGGATTCGTAGGGCGGGCTCAAGCCCGCCGTTACGATCTTTCCGCTCAAGGTTGCAATGATCGAAGCGGCTTCGATCGTTCCGTGACATCGCAACGGCGGGCCAGGGCCCGCCCTACGCATCGGAGGTTCAATCGCGCAGCCAGCGCAGCATCTGCGGATACTGCACCGGCCCGCAGTCGGGCGTGAACCCCTGCGCCGCCGTCATCCCGCTCGCGCACAACCCACGCAGCCCCGGGTACACGCCGAAGGTGTACATCTGCAGCAGATCCCGAGACTTGCCGTTGTAGCCGCCATCGTGGATCAGCACCTCCATGGGCAGCGACAGCTGGACCGCCGCCGCATACGCCCAGGCCATGGCTTCCAACTCGCCGGCGTGCTCGGTCTCTTCCTGGTTCAACTGGTCGTCGTGCGCGTCGCTGCGCAGCGCGGCCGGCAACACCGCGAGATGCCCAGCTTCGTGCAATAGATCGCCGGGCCATGTCAGTTTTTCAGGATCGACCACCAGACCGCCGGCCCGCAGCGCGATACCGGGAAGGAATGTATCCGCCGCCAACGTCACCTCCGCGATGGGCAGACCAATGCCGGAGAGAAACGCGAAGATGGCGGAGTAGTGTTCGGCGTGATGCATCGCACCACACTAACGCACCCGCATACGTTTGCGTAGGGTGGCGGTGAGCGAAGCGAACCCCACACCATCCCCGCACTCGATGGCGGCGTGCGTAAAAACGAAGCGGCCCGCTTTGTCGGACGATCTCGCCGGCATTGTTCCCCGAAATTTTATGCGTAATATCCATAAGTCTGCGCGTTCGCCGGATGCCGGTTTCCCGCGTTTTCGATCGAATGGATTTTCTGTTGCCTGACAAGGAGATTGCAATGGCGGGTTCTGCACAGTTCCGTGATTTGATGAAATGGCTGCATCTGGCCGAGCAATGCGAGCAGCAGAGCAGGTCGGCGGCCGATGTGGTGCAGGAGCATCGCGCGCAACGGACCGAGCGGCGCGGATTCCTGAAAAAAATGGCAGCGGGGGCCTGTGTCGCGGGAGTGTCCGGGATGGCGGGCAGGGTCGCATGGGCGGCACCCAGCACATCCGGATCAATCGGCATTGTCGGCGCAGGTCTGGCGGGTCTGCTTTGCGCGGACCAGCTGGCTGGAAAAGGTGTGGCCGCAAGTGTCTACGAGGCGGGCACGGCCGTTGGCGGACGTTGTCGCAGTCTGCGCGGTGTCTTTCCGGGACAGATCGCCGAGTTGGGCGGTGAACTGATCGATACCAGTCACACCACCATGCGTGGCCTCGCCAACGCCTTCGGGCTGACGCTGGAAGACTACGAAAAACAGCCGGGCGACGAGTTCTATTATTTTGGCGGCCAGCATTACAGCGAAGCCCAGGTCGTCGACGAGCTTCGCGCTTTCGTCGCCGCGATGCGTCACGATCTGACCCGATTGTCGAACGGGCCGACGGCGTTTTCCTACAACGCATGCGACCAGCAGATCGACAACATGACGTTGGCCGACTATCTGGACAGCCGCGGCGCCGGCGGCCTGTTGCGCAGCGTGATCGACACCATCTACACGGGAGAATACGGCCGACAGATCGAAGAGCAGTCGGCGCTTGCGTTCCTGATGTTCATCCATGCCGACAAGCGGTCGAAATTTTCTCCTCTGGGCCAATTCAGCGATGAGCGCTTCCACGTCGTGGAAGGCAACGATCGCATCGCGACCGGTATAGCCTCACGTTTGCCGTCACCGGTGAAATTCGGGCAGCGTCTGGTCGCGTTGAAGCGCCGCGCCGATGGTCGCTATCAGGCGACATTCGATGTGGGCAGCCAATTGGTCGATGTGCTTCACGATGTGCTGGTGCTTACGCTGCCGTTTTCTGTACTGCGCACTGTGGATCTGGATCCGAGCCTGAATCTCTCGGCCGGAAAGCAGCGCGTCATTCGCGAACACAGTTACGGCACCAATTCAAAGATGATGGTCGGCTTCAATCGACGCGCATGGATCGAGGATTTCGGCAGCAATGGCGGCAGTTACAGCGACTTGAGTCACCACCAGAACACCTGGGAAACCAACGCGGCGCTCTCGAGCGCCACGCGCGGGATGCTCACCGATTATACGGGCGGGCAATTGGGCGCTGCGCTCGATCCATCGCAAGTGCAGCGCGAAGCGGGTCATTTCCTGGCGGATCTTGAAATCATCTATCCGGGCATCACCCAAATCGCGCGGCGCGATAGTCGCGGCGATGTCGTCGCCTACGCCAAGAACTGGTTCCGCGATCCCCTCGCCATGGGCAGTTACACAAACAACGCGCCCGGCTATTTCACGACCCTGGAAGGCTGGGCGCCGCTGCCGGAGGGCAATCTTCTTTTCGCAGGTGAACACACGGACTCGTTCTACAGCTGGCAGGGTTTCATGGAAGGCGCATGCTTGTCGGGGGCGCGTGCAGCGAACGAAGTTTATCGTCTGGTGAAGAAGGGCTGAGCGTAAGGTCAGCGCTATCCTTCCTTCGAATCAGTGGGTGCCTTGTGCGCGGGCGCGGCGCGTCGAGGCGGGTGGGGCCGGACCCACCCGCACCGCGTAGCATTCAGTACGACCAGATCTGCAGAGGACTCGTGCTGGCGGCACTGCTCGAGACCACCCCCACACTTGTGTTGCTCAAGAACAAACCGGTGGCGACTGACTTGTAGCGCGCCGTCGTGGGGCCGACGTTCTGTCTCAGCCACCGTTGGTTTGCAATAGCGGGACTGCACGGCGCAGTGATGATGGTTCCGGTGACGGTATTGTTCAGACAATTGCCGGTGACGATATTCTTGATCAGGAAGCCGGAACCGGTATTGACCTGAGCCCATATCTGGAGACCGGAAGTGCCGCATGCCTGAGCGATGGCGACGCCTGTGATGGTATTGACCGCCAAGCAGTCACCGCTCCCTGTGTTCTTGAGCGGAGCCACCTGCGCCGACGCGGCCGGCGCATAGGCGGCGAGCCCAGCCGCGAGCAGAAGAAGAACGGACGACAGGCCTAGTCTCATTGTTGCGTTCATATATCAACACTCCTTATTGATTGAAGAACTCAAGAGAAAACGGGGTTGGTGCAATATCCTTTCTGTGATTTTCATTCCGGCAATGTGCGGCAGCTCCCTCGTTGGCGCCATAGCGCCGAACCGAGAGAACTCAGATCATGGCACAGCGAGTTGAACACAATCCGATGGAAACGGTGACGGTCGCACTAGTGTCACACGGCTTGGGTGGGTTTAATTGTGGGTGTCCCGATTTTCCCGTCACGGGTGGATTGGAGCTGTGGGTCTCCAAGTCTCGCATCTTGTTTCTGACAGGCTGTTCTAAATAATTTTGATTGTCCCAGGTTAAACGTGGCCGTTCTGGTTTTATATTTTGTGCAGTGGTTCTAGATGGGCTCTAAGGAAATCCAGAACGGGAGCCTCATCAAGATTCATTAGAAAATCGAATAATGCCAAAGAGATATTTCTAGGCCTGCAATTTATCAATCCTTTTACAATAAACGGAACGGTGCTTTTAGACGGCGCAACAATCAAAATTGGCTTATTCAACGCAATCGCATATCCAAGCTCCACTAGAGCGCTTGAAGGTACAGGTCGAGGATACAGGAGGATGAATGCCGAGCAATTATCAATTGCGAGAAAATCGCGTTCAGCAGATACTTCTGGGGTCTCATTTTTGTTGACTGAGGATATTTCCATGGCAACACAAAATGTGTCGCAACCCTCCATTTTTCCGCGCACGATTCTATCAATAACGCCGCAAGCATCTTTGATTTGATACAGCTCTATATCTGAAAATCCAGATATTGGAGTGGATATAAAAACGATAAAGTTTTGAGATTCAATAGTGTTCATTTCCCTGTCTTCCTGACCAGAAAAGAGTCGCCTTCACTCTCTATCACTCGAATAATTTCATCGGTGGTTCCGCATTCGTGTATTTCAAGCGTATCAATTACTGTGTCAGCTTTTTTAAGCATAAAAGGCAGGTCATTTTTGCTTCTAGCAAAAATCGTAGTGTTCTTGCTAAGAGCAATTGCGTATCCCATTTCTACCAAAATACTGCTACTTATCTCTCGTGGATATATGAAGACGTAGTGCTCGCTCTCCTTTAGGATTTGAAAGTCTTTTATAATCGCTTTTTTGTAACCGTCAAATTGACCTCGGTTCTGAATTGACTCGGACGGGCAGTATACTTCTTTGGCGCCAGCAAAATTTAGTAGGGCTGCTTTCACTCTAAGTGCGCAATCTTTAAATTCAGAATATTCTGCATCGTCTGCGCTTGCCATTGGTATGCCGACAAAAACCTTACCCTTTTTTATATTCTTGATGTGGCTAGGGAAGATGTCGAATCTATCAAAAGCATAGTCTTCATCGACTGATGTTCTTGCGGTATCTATTTTTGTTCGAAGCTCATCATACAGTCTGTCTATGCTGTCTTGGATATGGGATGGCGAGTTAAACTGCCCAAGAAATTTTATGTCTTCGATAAGTTTTCTAATGCTTTGTTTGGACAATGATGAGCTTTGAAGGTGTTTTAGCGGAGATTTAATGTCTTTTGGTTCTATGTCTATCAAAAGTGGAATCGCTCTTTTTTGATCTGAATGGCTTATGGCAATGCTTCCTGCCTCGAAGTTCAGCCATGGCGCATTTATGTTGTTCCTAGTCAGCACAATTATTGCGCATTCAGATGCAAGGAGCTCGCTTTTAATCGTTGCGAGCCAATCTGCGCCGACTCCAATGTCCTCTTCTGAAACGAAACATGAAATATTTTCAAGCGGGAAGACCGATTCGTGCAACCATTGTTTGACTATTTTTGCAATTTCATTGCTGGTTTTTCCAGACCAGCTTATGAATACTTTCACTTTGCTATCTCCATCGCCATGTCGGCTGTTTCCGTATGTCAATTGCTGAGGCTGAGCGAGCTATTTTCTGGCTAAAAAAAATATACTCAGAGTTGAACTCCTAAGCGTAACGATATGCAATAGAGGAGGCAGTTTTTAAGCGAATAGCTGATCGGGCAGGCATATTGGAATGCACGCCATCTTATGAAAGCAACTCTATGAAGATTAGATTGAATGGTTAAATGCCATGGTCAATCGATATGCACCGTTTGTCCGCGCCCCAAACATCACCATCTAACCCAAGCGAACCCGCTAACCCCGAGCGATCAACAGACATCGTCGTTTTCCCCTGTCGTCCTGTCCATGCGTAGTAACGTGTGACTTACAAAACGCGACTGTGCATCGAATCTGCCACTCGCATTTTCCAGTGTCAACAGCTGTGACCCATCTTTTCGCAGTTTGTGCACAGCAACATCACGCTCGAATAGCGCCCACAAAAAAAGCGCCAGTTCCCCAGCGCTTTTTTCAAAAGATTCCATCAATCGAAACCCCCATGAGCCGAGGTGTACGCTATGGCAACCCACCCAACTCAAACTTCCCGCGCCCACTAGCAGCAGTAATCAACCCCAACACCCGAGTCGCTTCCGCATCCACCATCCCCCACTCAAACCGCCAAGTCCAATTGTGGTCGCCCACGGTGCCGGGCGTATTCATCCGATGCTCAAGCCCCAACCCCAGCACATCCTGCAACTGACACACCGCCATATTGGCCACCGAGTTGCAGCACGCGCGGATCATCGCCCAGTGCACGTCGTTCTGATGTGCGGGTAAATAGCTGCCAGCGTAGGCGCGTTCGTGTTCGTTGGCGGTGTCCCACCAGCCGCGAACGGTGTGGTTGTCGTGGGTGCCGGTGTAGGCGACGAAGTTGCGGCCCCAGTTGTGCGGGAGGAACAGGTCGGTGGCGTCGTTGCCGAAGCCGAACTGCAGGATCTTCATGCCGGGGAAGCCGCAGCTGTCGCGCAGTTCGATGACGTCGTCGGTGATCAGGCCGAGGTCTTCGGCGATGATCGGCAGCGGGCCGAGCACGCGTTCGATCGCTTCGAACAGGGCTTTGCCGGGGCCTGGTTTCCATTCGCCTTCTTCGGCGGTGGGGCAGCTTGCGGGGATGTCGTAGTAACCGGCGAAGCCGCGGAAATGGTCGATGCGGAATACATCGGCCTGACTCAGCGCACGGCGTAGACGCGCGGTCCACCATGCGAAGTCTTCCTTCGCCATCAGGTCCCAGCGGTACAGCGGATTGCCCCAGCGTTGTCCGGTGGGCGCCATTGCATCCGGCGGGCAGCCGGCGACCGAGGTGGGCTGATGCGCGTCGTCGAGCATGTACAGATCGGGGCGCGACCAGCAGTCGGCGCTGTGGTGGGCGATGAAGATCGGCAGGTCGCCCATGATCGCGACGCCGCAGCTGTTTGCGTATCGCTTCAGCGCATGCGACTGGGTATCGAAGCACCACTGCACGAACGACCAGAAACCGATTTCGTTCGCATGCTCTTTACGTGCGGCAGTGAGTGCGGCGGCATCGCGCGTTCGCAGTGGCGCGGCCCACAGCCACCACGGCGCGCCGTGATGCGCGGTTTCCAGCGCCATGAACAGGGTGTAGTCGTCCAGCCAGTCGGTCTGCTGTGCGGCCCACTGCGCGAACGCGGCGTGTTCGCCTGCATCCTTTTTCGCGACGAAACCAGCGTACGCGCTGCGCAGTTGCGTCTGGCGCCAGCCGATGATGTGGCCGAAGTCGATCCGATGCGCGTCGAAGCCGCCTTCGGGCAGCGTCGGCGCGTGCAGCCAGCCGGCGGCGATCAGCGGTTCCAGCGCCACCATCAGCGGGCTGCCGGCGAACGCCGACACGCTCTGGTACGGCGAATTGCCGGGGCCGATGGGATTGGTCGGCAGCCACTGCCACACGCGCTGTCCGGTCGATTGCAGCCAATCGACGAAGCGATACGCATCGGGGCCGAAATCGCCGATGCCGTGCGGTCCGGGCAGCGAGGTCACGTGCAGCAGGATGCCCGCTGAGCGTTGATCGAGATCGATCATGAAAAAGTCTCCTGGAGATTCGGGTCGCGACGCAGCAACAGCAGCGTGCGATACGGCACTTCGATGGTGCCGTCGGTGTCGTGTGCGGGTGTATGCGATGCGATGCCGCTGCTGTCCACCGCCAGCCGCCACGGGCCGTTGGGCAGACGGAAGCGTGCGGGCTGCGCACCGGGATTGAAGACGATGCACCAGCGCGGCGGCGACGCGGCGTGGTCGGCGAGCTGGCAGGCGAAGGCGTGCGCGTGCGGGTCGTGCCAGTCGTCGACCTGCATCGCTTCGCCATCGGGCCGCAGCCAGTGCAGCACCGGTTCGTGCGCGTCGGGCGCGGTCGCGAACCAGCGCGGATGCCGCAGCAGCGGGTCGTCGCGACGCAGCGCGAGGATCGATGCGACGAAATCGATGTCGCCGTCGCCGGCCGTGCACCAGTCCAGCCAGCCGGTGGCGTTGTCCTGGCAATAGGCGTTGTTGTTGCCGCGCTGGCTGTTGCCGAACTCGTCGCCCGCGCACAGCATCGGCGTGCCCTGTGCGAGCAGTGCGGTGGCGAGCAGGGCGCGACGCACGCGGCGCCGGGTGTCGATCACCAGCGGATGGTCGCTGGGGCCTTCGATGCCGAAATTCGCGCAGACCTCGTGCGAATGGCCGTCGCGGTTGTGCTCGCCGTTCGCGAGATTGTGCTTCTCGCGATAGGTCACCACATCGGCCAACGTGCGGCCGTCGTGCGCGGCGATGAAATTGACGCTGGCCCCGGGCAGGCGATGGCCGTGATGGAACAGATCGCTGGATGCACTGAAGCGGCGCGCGAATTCGCTGCGCCCGATCGTTTTGCCGTGATGTGCGTCGTGACCCAGCCAGTAGCTGCGCACGGCATCGCGGAAGCGGTCGTTCCATTCAAGGAAACGCCCGGGCAGATGACCGAGTTGGTAGCCGTCGTGACCGAGATCCCACGGTTCGGCGATCAGATGCACCTGAGACAGCGTCGGATCCTGGCGCAACGCGACCCAGAACGGTGCCGATGGATCGAAGCCCTGGCGCGTGCGTCCGAGCGTGGGGGCGAGGTCGAAGCGAAAACCATCGACACCCATCACTTCGACCCAATAGCGCAGCGCATCCAGCACGAACTGGGTGACGCGCGGATGGATCAAACGCAGGGTGTTGCCGCAGCCGCTGGCGTTTTCGTAGCGGCTGCGGTCGTCGGTTTTCAGCCGGTACCAGCTCGGGTTATCGAGTCCGCGGAACGAAATCGTCGGCCCGTATTCGTCGCCCTCGGCGCTGTGGTTGAAGACCACGTCGAGCACGACTTCAAAGCCTTCGGCCTGCAGCGCCGCGACCATCGCGCGGAATTCTTCGATCACTACGCCGACGTTGTCGTCGCCGCCGCGCCGCGCTGCCGAATGACGCGCATCCGGGCAGAAAAAGCCGATGGTGTTGTAGCCCCAGTAATTGCCGAGGCCGCGGTCGTCGAGATGCTGTTCGTCGATCGCGGTGTGTACCGGCAGCAGCGACAGCGTGGTCACGCCGAGGCGCTTGAGATGCGCGATCGCGGCCGGATGCGCCAGCCCGGCGTAGGTGCCGCGCAGCGCGTCGGGAATGCCCGGCAGCGTCATCGTGAAGCCTTTGACGTGCAGTTCGTAGAGCACCAGATCCGACAGTGGTCGGCGCGGACGCTGCGCCGTATGCGATGAGGGTGCGGGCGGCGCGGTCACCCGCGATTTCAATGCGAACGCGGCGTTGTCGCGGGTGTCGAGCACGCGCGCGCCTTCGGGGTGGCCGTGGACGTAAGCGAAGTGTTCGGGCCGCCAATCGAAATGGCCGACGATCTCGCGCGCATACGGATCCAGCAACAGTTTGTGCGGATTGAAGCGATAGCCGGATTCGGGTTTATAGCTGCCGTGCGCTCGATAGCCGTAGATCAGGCCGGGTTGCGCATCGGGCAGCATGCCGGAGAACACGCCGTCCTCGGTGGGCTGCAATGCATAGCATTTCAGTTCGTGTGTGCCGGTGCTGTCGAAGATGCACAGTTCGATCTGTTTGGCGCGCTGTGAGAATACCGCGAACTGCACGCCGCCATCGACGACGTGCGCACCAAGCGGCGCGGCGCGGCCGGGCAGCAGGTGTGCGGGTAGCGGCTCAGTCATGATCTGCAGCAGCGACTGTATGAGCGACTGTAGGAGCGACGGAAGTCGCGACCGCCTGCGGCAAGTCTCTCCGCAGCCTGTCGCGACTTCCGTCGCTCCTACGAACAGCATAGGCATGGGATTCTGTCGAAAGCGACAGGATTTTGAGCCGTCTGTGGGTCATGCCGGCACCAGCACCAGTGTCGCCAGCGGTGGCAGCATGAGCGACAGCGAGCGTGCGCAGCCGTGGGCTGGCACTGTGTCCGCGTGCAGCGTGTGCATGCCGTTGCCGAGGTCGGCGCCGCCGTAGTGGCGCGAGTCGGTGTTGATGGCTTCGCGCCACTGCGCGGAGGTGTCGTCGGGCACGCCGAGTCGATAGCCGTGGCGCGGTACCGGGGTGAGATTGCAGATCACCAGCGCGGTGCCGCCGTGGCCGTCGCGGCGGATCCATGCGAACACCGACTGCTCGCGGTCGTCGCCGCTGATCCATGCGAAGCCGGCGCTGTCGCAGTCCAGCCGATGCAGCGCGGGCGTGGTGCGATACAAGGCGTTGAGATCGCGCACCAGATTGCGCATGCCCGCATGGTTCGCATGGTCCAGCAGATGCCACGGCAAGGCTTCGTCGTGGCGCCATTCGTCGCGCTGCGCGAATTCCTGGCCCATGAACAGCAGCTTCTTGCCCGGGTGCGCCCACATGAAGCCCAGATACGCACGCAGATTCGCGAACTTCTGCCAGTCGTCGCCGGGCATCTTGCTCAGCAGCGAACCCTTGCCGTGCACCACTTCGTCGTGCGACAGCGGCAGCACGAAGTTTTCGCTGAACGCGTAGACCAGACTGAAGGTCATGGTGTCGTGATGCCAGCGCCGATGCACGGAGTCTTCGTGCATGTAGCGCAGCGTGTCGTTCATCCAGCCCATGTTCCATTTGTAGTGGAAACCCAAGCCGCCGACATCGGTGGGCGCGGATACGCCAGGGAAGCTGGTGGATTCTTCGGCGAGCGTGATCGCGCCGGGTACGTCGCCGCCGACGCGCGCGTTGATCGTCTGCATCAGCGAAATCGCTTCGAGATTCTCGCGTCCGCCGAAGGCGTTCGGCACCCATTCGCCTGCGTTGCGCGAATAGTCGCGATAGAGCATCGACGCGACCGCGTCCACGCGCAGGCCGTCGATGCCGAACTGTTCCAGCCAGTGCAGCGCGCTGCCGGCGAGAAATGCGCGGACTTCGGTGCGGCCGAAGTTGTAGATCAACGTGCCCCAATCGCGGTGCTCGCCTTCGCGCGGATCGGCGTATTCGTAGAGTGCGGTGCCGTCGAACTGCGCGAGACCGTGCGCATCTTTCGGGAAATGCGCGGGCACCCAGTCGATCAGCACGCCGATGCGGTGCGCATGGCAGGCATCGACGAAGCGTGCGAAGCCTTCCGGCGCACCGAAGCGCGCGGTCGGCGCGAACATCCCGAGCGTCTGGTAACCCCACGAACCGTCGAAGGGATGCTCCGACACCGGCAGCAATTCGATGTGGGTGAAGCCCAGGTCGGCCGCGTACGCCGGCAGCTGTACGGCGAGCGCGTCCCAATCGAGGAACGTATTGTCGTCGTTGCGGCGCCACGAGCCCGGATGCACTTCATAGATGCTGATCGGCGCATGGCGCTCGTTGGCGGCGGCGCGATCCGGGGGCAGCGCGCGCATCGGCATCGGTGCGGCGACTTTGCTGGCGGTGCTGGGGCGCAGTTCGGAGGCGCGAGCGAACGGATCGGCTTTCGTCGGCAACAGCGTGCCATCTGCGGCGACCAGCTCGAATTTGTAAAGATCGCCGACAGTGGCGTGCGGGACGAAAATCTCCCACACGCCCGCGGTATGGCGCAGACGCATCGGATGGCGACGGCCGTCCCAGGCGTTGAAATCGCCGACCACGCTGACCCGGCGCGCATTCGGTGCCCACACCGCGAAACGCACGCCGTCGACGTCGTTGACGGTGCACGGATGCGCGCCGAGAAACGTGTGCGGGCGCAGTTCGCGGCCTTCGCGGAAAGCGATGAGCGTGTTTTCGTCGAGCTGCGGGCCGAACGCGAACGTGTCGGCGTACAGCCCCTCGCCGCCATCGTGCCAGCGCACTTTGAGGCGATAGTCGAAGTGCTTGCGCCGCAGCGGCACGCGCGCTTCGAAGAAGCCGTCGCGGTGATGCAGCAGGTCGGTCAGCGATTTACCGCTGGCAGCGTCGAGCAATTCGACCGATACCGCGCCCGGCAGCAGCGCGCGCAGCCACAGCTTGCCGTCGGCATCCGCGTGCAAGCCGAGCACCGCGAACGGGTCGGCATGCCGCGCCGCCAGCAGTGCATCGATGTCCCCCTGGCTCAGCATGCTCAGCTGCGCTGACCGTGCGGTTTCGGTGCGGACTGCACATGGTCCGCCCAGATCTTGTCGGTATATTCGCGCACCGTGCGGTCGGTCGAGAAAAAGCCCATGCCGGCGATATTGCGCAGCGCGCAGGCGTTCCACGCATCGCGATCGCGATAGAGCGCATCGACGCGCGCCTGGGTGGCGACGTAATCGGCGAAATCGGCGACCAGCAGATAGGGGTCCGCACCGAGCAGGCCGTCCATCAGCGCGCGATAGCGCTTCGGCTCGCCGGGACTGAAAGCGCCGTTGCCGATCGCGTCCAACACCTGCTTCAGCGCGGCGTTCTGGCTGGCGATCCAGCGCGGGTCGTAGCCGACCGCGCGCAGCTTGGCGATGTCGTCGGTGCGCAGGCCGAACACGAACATGTTCTCCTCGCCCATCGCCTGCGCCATTTCGATATTCGCGCCGTCCCAGGTGCCGATGGTCAGCGCGCCGTTCATCGCGAACTTCATGTTGCCGGTGCCTGAGGCTTCGGTGCCGGCGGTGGAAATCTGTTCGGACAGATCGGCGGCGGGAATGATGGTTTCGGCGAGACTCACGCTGTAGTTCGGCAGGAACACCACTTTCAGTCTGCCGCCGATACGCGGATCGCTGTTGATGGTGCGGCCGATGTCGTGGGCGAGACGGATGATCTGTTTCGCGGTGTGATACGCCGATGCGGCCTTGCCGGCGAGAATGACGGTACGCGGCACCCAGCCGTTGCCGTCGGGGCCATCGGGCTGCGCCAGCATCGCCTGATAGCGTGCGACCACGTGCAGCAGATTCAGCAATTGACGCTTGTATTCGTGGATGCGCTTGATCTGCACGTCGAACAGCGAGGTCGGATCGACTTCGATGCCCAGCTCGTGGCGGATCAGCGCGGCGAGGCGCTGTTTGTTCGCCTGCTTCACTTCGGCGAGGCGTTGGCCGGTCGCGCGGTCGTCGGCGTGCGCACGCAGCTGCGCCAGTGCGCCGAGATCGCGACGCCAGCTTTTATCGGACGTGCCTGCGCCGATGGTGTCGTCCAGCAGCGACGACAGGCCCGGGTTCGCCTGTTGCAGCCAGCGGCGCGGGGTGACGCCGTTGGTGACGTTGGTGAAGCGCTCGGGAAAGAGTTTCGCGAAGTCGGCGAAGATGGTGTCGACCATCAGTTCCGAATGCAGTTCGGCGACGCCGTTGACGTGGTGCGACGCCAGCACCGCCAGCGCCGCCATCTTGACCTTGCGCCCTTGGGTTTCATCGATCAGCGACACGCTCTGCACCAGCGCGTGGTCGTCGGGATAGCGCGCGCGCACATCGCTGAGGAATTCGTGGTTGATGCGGTAGATGATTTCGAGATGGCGCGGCAGCAGCGCCTCGAACATCCGCACCGGCCAGGTTTCCAGCGCCTCGGGCATCAGCGTGTGATTGGTGTAGGACACCGCCTGACGGGTGATGACCCAGGCATCGTTCCAGTTCACGCCGTGGTCGTCGATCAACAGACGCATCAGCTCGGCCGGCGCCAGCGCCGGATGGGTGTCGTTGAGATGGATCGCGTTGCCCCGTCCAAGCTGGTCCAGCGCGCGGCCTTCGGCGAGATGGCGGGCGATGAGATCCTGCAGCGAAGCGCTGACCAGCAGCGCTTCCTGTTTCAGCCGCAGTTCGCGGCCGGCGTCGGTACTGTCGTCGGGGTAGAGCACCCAGTTCAGCGCATCGGCCGCGACTTGATGACGCGCGGCGCCAGCGTGGTCGCCGCGACAGAACGCGGCGAAATCGATCGGCGCTTCGGCGCTGGCCTGCCATTGGCGCAGCGTGGAGACGCGCTCGCCTTGATGGGCGGGCACGATGAAGTCGTAGGCGCGGGCGACGATGCGCTCGGCCGGCATCCAGCGACGCCCGCCGATGCCGTCGGATTCGACCCGTCCGCCGAAGCCGACGATGTATTCCAAGTCGGGACGCTCGATGTCCCACAGCGCGCCGTGGCGCAGCCAGTCGTCGGGACGTTCGATCTGGCGGCCGTCCAGCGTCGCCTGCGCGAACATGCCGTAGCGGTAGCGCAGGCCGTAGCCGAACGAGGGCAGGCCGGTTTCGGCGAAGGAATCGAGGAAGCACGCGGCGAGCCGGCCGAGGCCGCCATTGCCCAGCGCGGCGTCGGGTTCGGCCTCCAGCACATCGGCCAGCGACAGACCGCGCGCGGACAGCTCGCGGGCCAGTTCGGGTTCCAATTGCAGCGCCGCCAGCGCGTTGCGCAGCGCGCGGCCCATCAGGAATTCCATCGACAGGTAGTGCACACGGCGGCTGGACGGCCCGCGGCGGGCGTCTTCGGCCTGGGTCGCCGCCCAGCGTGCGGCCAGGGTGTCGCGGCAGACGTCCGCCGCCGCGCGCAGTGCGGCGCGCGCGGCCGGGACCGCCTGGGTGTCGCTGCGGGTCATCGCCAGCGCATTGCGGAAAGCCGGCACCAAGTTGGTCGTGACGGTGCTGGCGTTGAGATCGGTGACTTTCATGCGTGACTCGATTCCTCGGAGTGGCGCGGACGGCCGCCGCCGTGTGGCGCAGGCGACGCGTAAACTTTCGGAGCTTAGGAGCCGCATCGGCGGAGGGCGAGCCTGCTGTAATCGTATTCATCGCTGACGCCAGCGTGGGCGGGGCTGCGGTGGACGTGCATTCGTTTTCACCTGCATGCGCGAAGCCGGTTGCTGCGGTGCGGCAGGCATGAATTGCGCGGCTGTATGGTGTCGATGATCCGGGTTATTTTTGAAAGCGCATACAGCGATGAGGAGAAAGGCGTATGGCGTGCGATCACGATGCGGCACTGCAACATCCGGATGACGATCGAATCGGCGAAGCAGGCTGAGCCGCATGCATCGTCGCGAATTCCTGTCGTGGTCGGCACTCGGTCTTGGGGTTGCTGCGCTGCCGCATGATCTGTGTGCGGGGACACGCGACCGTTCGCCGTGGTCGGATGTGTTCGCGCGGATGCCGCCCGCGCTCGCCGCGCTGGTCGACGATCCGCAGCACGCAGTGCAACTGCGCTGGGTGCGCATTGCCCGCGATGCCGACGGCGCGCGACGTTACGTCACGCATGATCACGGCCTTGCGCCACGGCGCTGGTTCCCTGCCGCCAGCGTGGTGAAGCTGCCGATGGCGCTGCTGATGGCCGAGGCGGTGCAGGCCGCAGGCGGCGACGTGGACAGCGTGCTGCGTCTCGACGCTGAGCCGGTCAGCGGCGAGTGGGGCGACGAGCCGTTGGCGGACACGTTCGCGCGCGGCATCGACCGCACGTTCGCGGTCAGCGAGAATCGTCCGTACAACCGCTGGTACGAACTGCTCGGCGGAGAACACATCCACCGCCGACTCGCCGAGCTGGGCTATCCGCACGTGCGGCTGATCGCGCGTCTGGGCTCGTCCGACATCGAAGCCAACCGGCGCAACGGCGGCGGCGCGCTGCTGTCCGTCGACGGACGCACGCTGCGGCGTTTTCCTGCAGGCATTGCGGCTGCGCGGCGGTTTCCGTTCGGCCGCGTGCTGTCGGGCGAGGGCTGGCAGAACGACGATGGCAGCGTGACCCGCGGCCCGCACGATTTCTCGCGCGCGAATTCCCTGCCGCTGGCCGACAGCCTGCGCATGCTGCAGGCGTTCGTGTCGCCGGAATCGGTACCGGCGACACAGCGCTGGCGGATCGATGGCGGGGTGCGTGCGCGGTTGCTGCGCGCGCTCGCATTACGCCCGCGCGAAAGCACATCGCCGCTGTATCCCGAAGCGGAATATCCGGATGGTCACGCACGCTGGTTCTTCGTCGGCGATGGCAAGGCGCGTTATCCCGATGGTTTGAGCGTGTCGGGAAAATCCGGGATGGCCTACGGCGCGTTGAGCGAAGTGGCGTACGTGGTCGATCGCGATTCCGGCGTGGAGTGCATGCTCGCCGCGAGCATCCGGGTCAATGCCGACGGCATCCTCAACGACGATCGCTACGAGTACGACACCATCGGCATTCCTTTCATGGCAGCATGGTCGCGCGCGGTGCTCGATGTCGAGCGTGGGCAACGATGAATGCACGGATGAAAAGATCGATGAAAAAATTGATGAACGCACGTCGAGCGCGGGAGAACGCATGAACATGTCGATCAGGCCCTGGATACGTTCGCCTTCGCGGACGCTGTTCATGGTGCAACTGCTGGCGCTGCTGCTGTATCCGTTCCTCGACGACAACCGCGCCGGCCAGATTTTTTCGACCGCGCTCAGCGTCGGCGTGCTCGCCGCTGCGGTGTGGATGGTGCATCGCTCGCCGCGTCCGGGCTGGATCGCGGGCGTGCTGGCCACCGTCGGCGTCGGTGCATGGGCCGCGCATAGCGCGACCGATAGTGTCGCACTCGCGGTGATCGGCGCCGCCGGTTACGCCGCCGCGTATTTCTACGCCGCCGCTTCGCTGATCACCTACATGATGCGCGACGACCGCGCGACGCGCGACGAACTGTGGGCGGCGGGCGCCACCTTCATGCTGTTCGCCGAAGCCTATGCCTGGCTGTTCATGCTTTGCCAACAACTGCAGCCCGAGGCTTTTCTCGCCCCCGGTGGCATCAAACAGCCGCTGACCTGGGTCGAATTGATGTTCCTCAGTGCAACCAATTTCTCGGCGACCGGGCTGAGCGACATCATGCCGCTGTCGCCGCACGCCCGCACCATCGCCATCGTCGAGCAGTGGAACGGCGTGATGTACATGGCGTTGATCGTGTCCCGGTTGGCCGGCATGCTCGGGCGAAGGCCTGCTCCGCCGGGCGCTTGATTCTCACAATTTCGCGCGACTTTGCCGAGTTTGCCGGTTGGCGCCGCAATGTCCCGGCAGGACGCAGCGGTAGCAATGCTAAGCTGATGTCAGTTGCTTGGCATGCTCACCCCCACCCTATGCTGAAGTCACACAAGAATCTGCTCGAGCCGCGGCCGTCGGATCGTCTGCGCATCGGCGACCAGATCGTCGACATTCCGCTGCGCGAGATCGCGCCGGCATCGGGTGGCGACGCGACGCGGGTGACGCTGAAGTCGCTCGGCGTGCTGCTCACGCTGGTCGCGCATGCGAACAAGTTGGTGAGCCGCGAAGCGTTGCTGGAATGGGTGTGGCCGGACACGTTGCCGGGCGACGACGTGGTGACGCAGGCGATCACCCAATTGCGCCGCGCGCTGGGCGACGATCGCGAGCAGCCGCGTTATATCGAAACCATCGCGAAGCAGGGCTACCGGCTGGTCGCGCCGGTGGAATGGTTGGTGGAGCAGGCGGATCAGGCCGCTGCCGTAACAGCGGAAGATGCGTCTGCAACTGCGCGCATCGAAACGTCGACGTCGTCGATGTCATCCGCGACGCGTGTTCGCTGGGTATGGGCGTTGGTGTCGGCGGTCGTGCTGGTGGCGGTCGTCGCCACGATGGCTTACTGGCGCGGACGCGACGACGCAGCGGCGGTTGTGCCGACTCAGCCCGTCAAACCGGTCGCGCTGCAGCGGATCGCCAGTTCGCCGCAGCGGGAAGAGTGGCCGAGTCTGTCGCCCGACGCTTCGCAAGTGGTGTACGTATTGAACCGCGAAGATCTCCAGGCGGCGCAACTGGTGGTGCAGACCTCGTCCGCGGTGCCGCCGAAACCGTTGACGGAGATGGTCGAAGGTCGCTGGGACGCGTTTCCGGCCTGGTCTCCCAACGGCCGTGACATCGCATTCATGCGTGCGACCGAAGCTTCGTGCGAGCTGATGATGATTCCTGCGACCGGCGGTGCACCGCGCGGACTCGGAGACTGCATCGACGACAGCATGCCGGTGAGCTGGTTTCCCGACGGCAAGTCGCTGATCTCCAGCGGCCGGCTCGGCGACGACAGCACGCAGAGTGGTGGCAGCGCGTTGTACCGGATGTCGATCGACGACGGACGCTGGAGCCCGATCGCCTACGAACGCGCCGATGAGGATATCGATGTCCGGCCGATGGTGTCTCCCGACGGTCGCTGGATCGCGTTCCAGCGCAATATTTCGCTGGGCGATGTGTGGCGCATCCCGGTTGCCGGCGGCAAGCCGCAGCGGTTGACGACGCTGCGCACCAATTTCAACGGTCTGGCATGGACGCGCGACAGTCGCAGCGTGGTGTTCTCGCGCTATCGCAGCGATGGTGTCGTGTTGGGAAAACTGGAGGTCGATACCGGTGCGCTGGTCGAGTATCGCGGCAACGATGGCGGCATGAGTGCGCCGTCGATCGGCGCGAACGGCGACACGGTGGCATTCGTGGTCGAAGAAGCGCAGTCGCAGTTGCGCCGGTTGCGCGTGGCGGACGGCGAGCAGGCGTTCGCGCGCGCGAAGATCCTGTATCCGTCGTCGCGCTCGGACATCCAGCCGGCGGTGTCGCCCGACGGCCGACAGATGGTCTTCGTGTCCGATCGCGACGGCGAGAACCGGCTGTGGTGGGCGGATCTGGCGCAGCCCGATTCGCTGCGGCCGATCGAAGGCCTGACCCCGATGCCGCGCTTCCCGGTCTTGTGGCACGCGGATTCGACGCGCGCGCTGGCGATAGGCGACAGCCTCGACGGGCGCAAGACCGCGTACGAGATCGAGCCCCGTCTTGGGCGCGTGCGTCGTCTGGAGGTGCCGGATCCGGTGCCGGTGTATGTCGCCTACCATCCCGACCCCAAGCGCATGCTGGTGGTCGCGGAACGCGAGCAGGGCAGGCTTGCGATGATGCTGTACGACCGCAGCGTGCAGCCGTGGCGCGTGCTTGCGCAGATCGACGATGCCGTGTTCGGTTTCGCCGATCCGTCGGAACGACGCATCGTGTTCGTGCGGACCTACGACCCCGCGATCTGGCAGGCCGATCTGGATCTGTCGCACGTGCGCAGGATCGACGAGGTCAGGCTGCGCCCGCGGGTCCGCACGCTGACCTCCACCAGCGACGGCGTCTGGGTCATGGATACCGGCCCGTCCTGCGAATGGTTGTGGCGCCGGGTCAAGGGTGCGCGGCCCGCGTCCGCGCAATGTCTCGGCAGTGGTTCCTATCAGCCCAGTGGCGTCAGCTTCGATGTCGCTTCGGGCCAATTGTTCGCGTCGACTCCGAATTTCTCCGGGCTCGATATCGGCCTGTTGCCGCTGTCGGTGTTCGCAGCGGCGGGCGAGGGCGAGACCAGCGGCACGAAGCGGTAAACCGCGGCACTGTGCGGATCGTTGCCGTCGTTTCTGGTGGTTAAGATGCGGATCAAGTTGATATCGAACGCGCTCGTTACTTCACGCCCTCCATCCTTCGACGCCCGCCGATGCTGAAGTCGCATCACAATCTGCTCGAACCCAGACCGTCGGATCGCCTGCGCATCGGCGATCGGATCGTCGATATCCCGTTGCGCGAGATCGTACCGTCGATGGGCGGCGATGCGACGCGGGTGACGCTGAAGTCGCTGGGCGTGTTGCTGACCCTGGTGGCGCATGCGAACAAGCTGGTGAGCCGCGAAGCGCTGTTGGAATGGGTGTGGCCGGATACGCTGCCGGGCGACGATGTGGTGACCCAGGCGATCACTCAACTGCGCCGCGCGCTGGGCGACGACCGTGAGCAGCCGCGCTACATCGAGACCCTGGCGAAACAGGGTTACCGGTTGATCGCGCCGGTGGAGTGGCTGATCGAGGACACGGTTGCGCTACCGGTAGAACCATCCATCGGCGCCGAACCTGTCGCGGCGCCGATGCGACAGGCCACGGGTCGTTGGCCCTGGGCGCTCGGCGCGGTGGTATTCGTGGTGGTTGCAGCGTTGGCGTATCGGCAGGTCGACCGCCATTCGTCCGGGTCGCCCGCACCGGTCTCGCCTGCATCCACGACCGACACAGCAGCATTGCCGCCGTACCTGCGCATCGCCTCGCTGCCGATGACGGAGGGAAAGCCCAGTCTCTCCCCCGATGGTGCGCTGGCGGTCTACACCCGTTCCGCGGAAGGCGGCGGCGTGGCCAATCTGATGCTGCAGACATCGGCGGCGGTATCGCCACGCGCGCTGACCGAACCGGTCGCCGAACAGTTCGACCAGTTCCCGCAGTGGTCCCCCGATGGCCGCCAGATCGCGTTCGTGCGCGCCACGGCGGGTCGTTGCGCGGTGATGCTGATTCCCGCCGTAGGCGGTGCTGCGCGCGAAGTCAGCGAATGCATCGGCGGTGTGGCGCATGCGCTCGCGTGGTTTCCGGATGGCAAGTCGCTGGTCGGCGCCGGTCGCGGGAAAGACCCATCGTCGCCACGGGACGACGGGCCGGTTGTCGACAAAGCGCTGTATCGGATGGCACTCGGCGACGGGCGCTGGGAACGGATGACCTATACCAAACGACCCGCCGATGAGGACATGTCGCCGGTGGTTTCGCCGGATGGTCGATGGATCGCGTTCCAGCGCAATGTGTCGGTGGCCGATCTGTGGCGCATTCCGGCCCATGGCGGCCAGGCGCAGCGGCTCACCGATCTGCGCACCAACATCTATGGGCTGGCGTGGACGCCGGACAGCCGTGGCCTGATCTTCGCGCGCTATATCGATGGCACGATCATGCTGTCGACACTGGCCCTGGAGAGCGGCCGTATCACCGATCACATCGGCGGCAACATCAACTTGATGTACCCGTCGGTATCGCGCGGCACAGGAGCGGTAGCGTTCGAGATCGAAGATGCGCGATCGCGCGTGCGGCGGGTCTCGGTGGCGGACGGCGCGAACGCGATGTCCGCTTCGCGCCTGCTGTTCGACAGTGCCGGCTCCAATCTGCTGCCGTCGATCGCCCCGGATGGGCAACAGGTGATGTTCTTCTCCGACCGCACCGGCGACATGCGTCTGTGGTGGCTGGATCAGACCCGGCCCGAGACCCTGCGTCCGTTGGAGGGTTTCAACCCGGTCGCGCGGTATCCGGTGATGTGGCAGGCCGACTCGCGACACGCATTGACCTTCGGCAAGAACGCCGCCGGGGATGTCGGCATTTACGAGCTCGATCCGCGTCGTGGCAGCGTTGTCCGGCTGCCGGTGCCGGACAGGCTGCCCGTGCAGGTGTCCTATCACCCGGATCCGGATCGCATCCTGGTGGTGGCCGATCGCGGCGAGGGAAGTCTGGGCGTCACCCTCTACGATCGCAGCCGCACGCCGTGGCGGGCGATGGCGCAGATCGGCGATGTCGCGACCGCGATGGTCGACACGCGTCACCGCCGGATCGTGCTTGCCACCATGTCCAAGCCCGAGATCCGCAGCACCGATCTGGACCTGGGCGATCTGCGGACGATCGACCGGGTGACGGTCCAGCGCCGCAATCGCAATCTCGTCTCGACCCCCGACGGCGTGCGGGTGATGGATTCGGACGAAGCCTGCCCTTGGCGTTGGCGGTGGGTCGCCGAGGATGCGGCTGCTCGGGATGCGCAGTGCCTCGGTGTCGTCGACTGGTATCTGGAAAGCGTGACCTACCACCAGGATCAGAACGCGCTCTATCTGTCCTCGATCGAGAAAATGGACACCGATATCGGCCTGATGCCGCTGTCGTCGCTCATGAACGACAAGCGCTGATCCGCCGTGTTGGCGCGCAAGCGTTTGATTCGCAAGCTTTCGGAACGATTTCGGAACGCTTTCGCGCCGATTTAGGCGAAATCTCCGTGTAATTTCCGGCGTCTCCGCCGCGATTGGGTCACACCTCGGACCTCATTCGGCACGGAGCGGACACATGCACGCCATTCCTTCTTTTCCCCAGACCATGGCGGACCGGGGCAATACGGTCGACCTCGAACACGATGCCGGTCTCGCTCCGCGCTGGCTGGCGGTCGCCCGCCTCGGCAGCCTGCGTACGGCCAGCGGCGGTTTCTCGATCTGGATGCAATTGCGGGGGCGTACGCGGATCACTGCGCGCGAAGGCACGTTCAGCCTCGGCCCCGGGGAATGGTTGGCGCTGGATCGCGATTCTTCCCCCGAGCTGCAGGCCGGGCGGCACGGCGCGACCCTTGGCGTGATGATTCCCGCCGACGTCTTCGGACGCGGGCGGGGCGAATGGCTGCCGGGGCACGGATGCATGGCCGCGCGCGATCTGCGTATCGCGACCCGGCTCTGGCGCAACGGGGCCGATGCCGTGCGCGCCCATGACGGCGACGAACCCGTCGGCCGCGCGCTGCAGTCGATGCTGCTGCATCTCTCGGCGCTGCAGCGCGATCTCGACGGCGGCATTTCGCGCTGCCCCGGGCGTTCCGTTCGCCGCAAGCGGCAGGTCTTCGGCCGTCTGCAGCGCGCGCGGCTGTTTCTCGAAGGCCATCGCCATCGCGTCGTGCGTCTGACCGAGCTCGCTGAACTCACAAGCTTCTCCAGCTGGTATCTGTCGAAGACATTCCACGAGATCTACGAGGAAAGCCCGCAGGCGGCATCGGTGCGATTGCGTCTGGAGCGGGCCTGCGAACTGCTTGCGGGCACCGATTGCTCGATCGGCGAAGTCGGCGCTGCCTGCGGCTTCGATAACAGTTGCAGTTTCGCGCGCGCATTCCGCACGCGCTATCGCACCACCGCTACTGCATATCGCGAATCGATGCGGATTGGCGCCAAGGTCGGCACAGACACGGGCCCCGCCACGCAAAGCCAGCGGAGCGCGCGAAACGTAATGTTGTCGAGCCTTTAACGGTGCAATAACAAGCCATCGCGCGACACGCGGATGCGTTCCGGCGACGGATCGCAATGCCCTGTCGACGGCGGATGGCCCGAATTTTTTCGTTTCGCTCTAACACTACGGAGAGGATGATGATCCATCACGACAACAAGAATCCGATGAAGCCCGCGGCTTTGCCGCTGGCGGTCGCTGTCGCACTGATGCCGGCGGTTGGTTTTGCCCAGGACGCGCCATCCGGCGACGAACTCGACGTCGTCACCGTCACCGGCTCGCGCATTCCGCGCAGTTCCGAAGTCGAAGGCACCTCCCCGGTGCTCACCATCGACCGTGCGGCGATCGAAGCCACCGGCCTGACCTCGGTCGGCGACATCCTGTTCAACATCGCCGCCAGCGACGGCGGCGCGTTGCGCAATATCACCACCGGCACCAACGGCAGCGATGGCACCCAGAACATCTCGCTGCGCGGTCTGGGCGCGACGCGTACGCTGGTACTGGTCAACGGCCGACGCTGGGTGACCGCAGGCGTCACAAACGCCGCGCTGGTCGACCTCAACTCGATCCCGGTGTCGGTCGTCGAGCGTATCGAAGTGCTCAAGGATGGCGCCTCGGCGATCTACGGCTCCGATGCCATCGCCGGCGTGATCAACGTCATCACCCGCAAGAATTTCGACGGCGCCGAAGCCAATGCGTATCTGGGCGGCTATACCAAGGGCGATGGCTTCCAGCAGTCCTACGACTTCACCATCGGTTCGAACAGCGATCGGTGGAATGCGGTCATGAGCCTCGCCTACCAGACCCAGGAGCCGGTCTATGCCGGCGATCGCACGATTTCGTCGGTGCCGGCCTTCGGTGGCGGCGATCTCGCATCTGGCGGTTTCTTCGGTTCGGGCAGCACCGCCCGCGGCAACTTCACGCGCTGTGCCGGCGCATTCACCACCAATCCGTTGACCGGTTTCCGGAACTGTTCGGCGGTGGGCAACGGCGCAGGCACGGGTCCGGGTACCGGCATTTCGGGTACGAGTACCACATTGCGCCCCGGTGAAGACGGCCGCCAGGCCACGGATTTCAGCCCATTCGTCAACTACACCTTCGATGGCTCCGGCAGCTCCGACCGCTACAATTTTGCGCCGGTCAACTACCTGTTGCAGCCGATCTCGCGTTTCAATGTCTACGCCCAAGGCAGTCTGCGTTTGACTGATCGCATCAACGCCAACGCGCAGGCGGTCTATGTCAAGCGCGATTCGAACCAGCAGTTGGCCGAAGTGCCGTTGACCATGGATACGCGCGGGCTTTCCGGTCCGCAGTGGGCGTTCGCGCCGACCGCCGGCAACGTGTTCAACCCGTTCGGGCAGAATCTGCGCCAAGCCAACTTCCGTGCGATCGCGGTCGGCCCGCGCAAACCCTATTTCGACAACGACAATACCGCAGTGACGCTCTCGCTGGACGGCTCGTTCGATCTGGCCGGCCGCGACATGTACTGGGACGTCGGTTATTCGTTTCTCAACTCGCGCATCAATCAACGCGGCCAGAATTTCATCAACCTGTTCAATCTTCGCAATGCTGTCGGCGATTCGCGTCGCAACCCGGTCACCGGTGCGCTGGAATGCCTGAATGGCGCTGGTGGAGTGATCGCCGGCTGCGTGCCTTACAACGTTTTCGGCGGCCCGGATCTCGGTTTGGCCGCGGGCGTGATCTCTCAGGCCGAATACGATGCGATGAACAGATACATCAGCTACACACTGAACACTTCGCAGGAGATGACGACGAAGGATTATTTCGCGAACCTTTCCGGCTTGATCGTCGAATTGCCGGCCGGCCCGCTGGGCTTCGCCGTGGGTCTGGAGCATCGCCGCACGGCCTACAACAGTTCGCCCGACGCACTGGTTGCCGGTGGCGGTTCGTCCAGCAATTTTACCGAGCCGACCAACGGCGCCGTCAACGTCGACGAATATTATGCCGAGCTGAACGTGCCGATCTTGGCCGACATCCCGGGCGTCAAGCTGCTCGAACTGAACCTGGCGGCACGCAAGTCCGATTATTCATCGTCCGGTTTCTTCGGCGGCGTCAACGTCAACCCCGACATCGGTGGCGATACCTCGAAGAAACTCGGCCTGAAGTGGCAGGTAATCGACGATCTTCTGCTCCGCGGCACGTTTTCGGAGTCGTTCCGCGCCCCGGATCCGCTCGATCTGTACCTCGGCGGCGGCGAAACTTTTCCGCCTGCGGTCGACCCCTGCAACACGCTCAATATCGCGCTGAGCACCACGGATGCCGCGCGCTGCGTCGCCGATGGCGTGCCCGGTGTCGGCGTGGTCCAGCCCAACGGTCAGATCCGTTCGCTCAACGGCGGTAATCCCGGCCTGAAGCCCGAGTTCGGCAAGACCAGGAGTTTCGGCGTGGTCTACAGCCCAAACTGGGCCCCGGGCCTCAACCTCACCCTCGACTGGTACAACATCTCGCTCGAAGACGTCATCACTTTCCGCGGCTCGCAGGCCATCCTCACGGCCTGCTATGGCACTCCGGGTTCACCGGGTGCTGCCGCCAATCCGGCCCAGCGCGATCTGTTCTGCTCGTTCATCACCCGCGACGCCACCGGCAACATCATCGACCTGCGCCAGAGCCAGTTCAATCTGGTCCAGGGCGAGGTCGAGGGTTACGACTTCCAGGTCGCCTATGCGTTGCCGGAGAACGCATGGGGCAGATTCTCGTTCCAGTGGGACAACACCTACTCGACCAAGAACACGCTGTTCGGCGTGATCGGCACTTACAACGGTGCGCCGGCCTGGCGCCTGCGTTCGAATCTCACCGCCTCGTGGCGGAAAGGCGATTGGGATGCGACCTGGGCGGTGCGCTACTACTCGGGCATGGACGAGGCCTGCGCCGGCGGCAATTACTTCGAGTACGGCATCTCCCCGCAGGAACAGTGCAACCACGACATCTTCGATTCGAACGGCAACTTCCTGCGCTTCGAGAACAGGATTCCGTCGGCGACCTACCACGATGTGCAGGTCGGCTGGAAGGCGCCCTGGAACGGCAAGATCACTCTTGGCGCACGGAACGTGTTCGGCAAGGAACCGCCCATCACGCGCGGCTCGTTCGCCCACTCGTTCGACGGCGCCTACGATCTGCCCGGCGGCGGTTTCTTCTACCTGCAGTACAACCAGAAGTTCTGAGCGTTGCGCCAAGCGGTCCTGCGCGTTGCCCCCGTCGCAGGACCGCCTTCTCTCTCCGATGTTGTCCCCTCTCTTCGAGGCCTGCGATGCGGGCCTCTTTTTTGTCCGGACTGATCGCGCTCAAGAACGGAGCGGCGCTGCGGCTTACAATCCGGCCAACGTCGTCGTTCGCGCAGGTCCGAGCCTTGAAACTCCAGGTCCCCTTCATCCAGCTGCCGCTGCTGTTCGATGCGGAGGCGCTCGCGCGGGAAATCGAAGCGTTGGGCGAGTCTGTGTGGAAGCCGCATCCGCAGGGTTTCGCGGGCAATTCGATGCTGCCACTGTTGGCGGTGAACGGCGATCCCGACAACGAAGCCTTCAGCGGGCAGATGCGCCCCACGCCGCATCTGCAGCGCTGCCCGTACATGCGGCAGACGCTGGCCAGCTTCGGCGCCACCATCGGCCGCACCCGTTTGATGCGACTGGCCGGACAGGCCGAAGTCGCCCGCCACGCCGATCAGGGCTATTACTGGGCCGAGCGCGTGCGCGTGCATGTGCCGCTGGTGACCCAACCGACCGTACAGTTCGAATGCGACGGAGACGCCATCAACATGGCCGCCGGCGAATGCTGGATCTTCGACACGTGGCGCCAGCATCGCGTGCTCAACGATGCGGTGCAGTCGCGCATCCATCTGGTCTGCGACACGGTCGGCGGCGGTGCGTTCTGGGACATGGTCACGCACGGCCGCGCGCACGACGCGCCGCGCGATGGTTGGACGCCGAAACGTGTCGTTCCCGATCCTTCCGCGCTGCGCGAGTTCGCCTGCGAAGCGGTGAACGTGCCGGCGGTGATGAGCCCATGGGAGCTGGGCCAGCATCTGTCGTTCCTGATCACCGAGTCGCTGCCGCATCCACAACTGGAGTCGCTGCAGCAGCGTTCCGGGCATCTGGTCCGGGAGTGGAAAGGGCTGTGGGCGCAGTACGGCGATGCGGTGGAAGGTCGCGCGACCTTCCGTGCGGCCTTCGATGCCTTCGCGATGTCCGTACGTGGCCCCAGCCAAGGCGTGACCCTGCGCAACGAAATGCCGTGGTTCCAGGTGATGATGGTGATGATCAGCCGTGTCGCGGTCGCGCCTGCGGATGCGCGCGTGGCAGGCAGGGCGGCGGGCGAGTACGCCTGACGGTGCACATGCCGCAGGTCACGAAAAACCCGCGCATCGCGCGGGCTTTTCGTGTTGGGCACGACGGTCTGTCGCAGGTCAGAACTTCGGCTTTTCCGCTTCCGGCGTGGCGTTGTACCGCTCGATCGATTCCAGGATCAAACGTTTCGCTTCCTCGGCGCCGCCCCAGCCGTCGAGCTTCACCCATTTGCCCTTCTCCAGGTCCTTGTAGTGCTCGAAGAAGTGGCCGATTCGCTCCAGCCAGTGTTCGCTCACCTGATCGATATCGGCGATGTGCTTGTAACCCGAGAACACTTTGTCCACCGGTACCGCCAACAGCTTTTCGTCGCTGCCGGCTTCGTCCTTCATGCGCAGCACGCCGACCGGGCGCACGCGGATCACCGAGCCAGGGATCAGCGGCAGCGGCAGGATCACCAGCACGTCGGCGGGGTCGCCGTCGCCGCACAGGGTGTGCGGGATATAGCCGTAGTTGCAGGGGTAGCGCATCGGCGTGGACAGGATGCGATCGACGAAGATCGCGCCGGAGGCCTTGTCCACCTCGTATTTGACCGGTTCGGCATCCTTGGGGATTTCGATGATCACGTTGATTTCGTCCGGCGGGTTGTTGCCGGTGGCGACGAGGTCCAGGCCCATGGCGGGGCTCCATTGATGCGGGAAGTCGCCCATTCTACGTCGGCGGATATTGCGCTGCAGCATGTCGTCGCGACGAGCTCACCCAGTCGCTGAAGCCCCAGGTCCGGACAAGTTCAACGGCTCAGGTCGGAGAGCTCGTCCTGCCTGATCCGGAGGCGGGGTCCGGTGCCGACGTCGGCCAGTATCTTCCGCGCGATCAGGGCATTGACCGGCGCGAGCGTGCTGAAGTGGTCCGCGCGGGGCACGACGAGGAATTCGACGTTCGAATCGTGGCTTTCCGATCGCATCCGTTCCAGCTCGCCGGTATTGGCATCGTGATCGCCCTCGAAGACGAAGGTCGGGCTGCGGATCGACGACAGCCAGTAGCCGGGCGAGCGCAGCCGGATTTCGCGGGCGTCGTCCATCGCGACCGGCAGCATGTCGGGGCCGTAGACCGAGACGTCGTAAACCGGGCCGAATGCGAACGTGGCGCGGAAGCGCGGATCGCTTTCGGCGACCAGCAGGGCCAGCGTGCCGCCGGTGCTGTGTCCGCCCAGATAGATCCGCTGCGGGTCCACGTAATCCAGCGATGCGAGGTAATCCGCAGCCGCCAGGATGTCCTGTACTTCGCCGTAGAACGCCTCACGGATGCCCGGGTTGTCGTTGCCGCCGCGCAGCGACGGAAACATCATGACGATGCCGGCTTCGCGGTAGGCCGCTGCGCTCTGGTCGTTTTCGGGTGGCTGGGGCGTCCAGACATCGCCGATGGTGTTGGAGTCGCCGCCGGTCATCCAGATGATGGCGGGATGTTTGCCGGGTGTGGCCGGACGAGGCGTGAGGTATGCCGACAGCGATCCGGGCGGCGCAGGGTAGCGGATGAGATCGAAAACACCTTCCGGCGGCGTCGGCGGGGCCGTTCCGTCGCGGGTTTGCCGGATCAGGCGCGTGCTCGCGTCTGTGCGGGCCTGTGCCAGCGTTTTCCCGTCGCTGATGTCGGATCCGGCCGTTGCCGGCGTCGACGAAGGCCTGCAGGCAGAGAGCAGTACAAGACCCAGAACGGCCAACAGGGGGATTGCGGAAGACAGTCGCATTCGAAGGCTCTTCGTTACGTTTTGCACAAGATCGGTGGGGCCCATGGACGTACGGCGGCCCAAGGGCCGCCGTACGTGTCGTTCAAAACCAGCCGCAGGGAATTACTGCACGGTGATTTCCACCCGGCGGGCCTCGTCGGCACTGCCGCCTTCGCCCGTGGCCTGCGGCTTCTGCAGGTCGATCCGGTCCTCGGCGATACCGGCGTCAACCAGTGCTTTCTGCACGGCCTGTGCGCGCTCTTTGGACAGTTCGGCGTTCTTGGCGGGGTCGCCGCTCATGTCGTGGTAGCCAGAGATCGCGACCTTTGCTTCCTCGCTGCCCTTCAGTGTCATCAGCACGCGTTCCAGCGTCGCCTTGGCGTCGGCGGGCAGCGCGGCCGAACCCGAAGCGAAGTAGATCTTCGCTATCCGGCTCGCGTCGCTGGCGGGATCGGCTGCAGCGGCCTGGACCTCGGCGGCCGAGGACATCCCGGTCGCTCCGGCATCGGCGGCGGCGGTCGCAGCGGCCACGGCAGCGGCTTCGGCTGCAGCGGCAGCTTCAGCGACGGCCGTTTCATGGCCGGCGGGCATGCCGCCTTCGACCTTGTTCACCGGCAGCAGCGGCACCAGCAGCAGGGCGACGATGTTGATGATCTTGATCAGCGGGTTGATCGCCGGGCCGGCGGTGTCCTTGTACGGGTCGCCGACGGTGTCGCCGGTCACCGCAGCCTTGTGGGCCTCGCTGCCCTTGCCGCCGTGATGACCGTCTTCGATGTACTTCTTGGCATTGTCCCAAGCGCCACCGCCGGTGGTCATCGAGATCGCCACGAACAGGCCGGTCACGATCGTACCGATGAGCAGACCGCCGAGCGCTTCAGCGCCCAACAGCAGGCCGACCACGATCGGCACCGCCACCGGCAACAGCGACGGCACGATCATTTCCTTGATCGCCGACTTGGTCAGCATGTCCACGGCTTTGCTGTAGTCGGGCTTCGCGGTGCCGTCCATGATGCCGGGGATGTCGCGGAACTGGCGGCGCACTTCTTCCACCACGCTGCCGGCGGCACGGCCCACGGCTTCCATCGCCATCGCACCGAACAGGTACGGGATCAGGCCGCCGATCAGCAGGCCGATGATGACCTTGTGGTCGGACAGATCGAACGCGAAGGTCGCGCCCGGGTTGGCCGCCTGCAGGTTGTGGGTGTAATCAGCGAACAGCACCAGTGCAGCCAGCGCGGCCGAACCGATGGCGTAGCCCTTGGTGACCGCCTTGGTGGTGTTGCCGACGGCGTCCAGCGGATCGGTCACGGCGCGCACTTCCGGCGGAAGCTCGGCCATTTCGGCGATGCCGCCGGCGTTGTCGGTGATCGGACCGTAGGCGTCCAGCGCCACGATCATGCCGGCCATCGACAGCATGGCGGTGGCGGCGATCGCGATGCCGTACAGGCCACCGAGGGCATGCGCGCCCCAGATCGCGATACATACCGCGATCACCGGCAGCGCGGTGGATTTCATCGACACGCCGAGGCCGGCGATGATGTTGGTGCCGTGGCCGGTGGTGGAGGCTGCAGCAACATGCTGCACCGGCTTGTACTGCGTGCCGGTGTAGTACTCGGTGATCCACACGATCACGCCGGTCAGGACCAGACCGATCAGCGCGCAGTAGAAGAGATTCATCGCGCCGTGGCTGTTGTCGCCCATCAGCTGCATGGTGATCGGATAGAACGCGATGGCCGCCAGCACGCCGGAGACGATCACGCCCTTGTACAGCGCGCCCATGATCGAGCCGCCTTCCTTCACCTTGACGAAGAACGCGCCGACGATCGAGGCGAGGATCGACACGCCGCCCAGCACCAGTGGGTACAGCACGGCGTTTTTGCCGGCTTCGGCCACCATCAGGCCACCCAGCAGCATGGTCGCGATGACCGTGACCGCGTAGGTCTCGAACAGGTCGGCCGCCATGCCGGCGCAGTCGCCGACGTTGTCGCCCACGTTATCGGCGATCACCGCCGGGTTGCGCGGGTCGTCCTCGGGGATGCCGGCTTCGACCTTGCCTACCAGATCGGCGCCGACGTCAGCGCCCTTGGTGAAGATGCCGCCGCCGAGGCGCGCGAAGATCGAGATCAGCGACGAACCGAAGGCCAGACCGACCAGAGCGTGCAGCGCCGGTTCACCGGTGATCCCCATTTTGCCGAGGATGACGTAATAGCCGGCCACGCCCAGCAGGCCCAGACCAACGACCAGCATGCCGGTGATCGCGCCGCCCCTGAAGGCGACGTCCATCGCCGGGCCCATGCCCTTGCGCGCCGCTTCCGCGGTGCGGACATTGGCGCGGACCGACACGTTCATGCCGATGTAGCCGGCCGCGCCCGAGAGCACGGCGCCGATCAGGAAGCCGATCGCGGTCGGCCAGTTCAGGAAGATGCCGATCAGTGCGAACAGCACCGCGCCGGCGATGCCGATGGTGGTGTACTGCCGGTTGAGGTAGGCGCGCGCGCCTTCCTGGATGGCGCCGGCGATTTCCTGCATACGCGCATTGCCGGCGGGCTGGCGGTTGATCCAACGCGCCGAAATGATCCCGTACAGAATTGCCACGACCGCGCAGACCAGCGCGATCATCAGTCCATATTGCTCAAGCATGAAACCCTCCCCAGAGTCGTAAAAAAATGTGCCAAATAGAAACCGCATGCGGAAACAGGGTGCAGACATCAGGATGCAGATGAAGCAGGACGCGGAAACGGCGCTGCCAGATGGCTCCGACCGCATGCAACCGGACGACTATGGCATAGGGGCCGCCCCCGTTGGAACCGGCCAGCCCCCCCAAACGCCGGGTCAGCCGACATGCGGCGGTGCAGGAAATGGCGTCGTGGCCCGGGCCGACCCGGCCCAGAGGCCCCGCCAAGCCAGCAGGGGTTCACGCGGGTTCGGGCAGTTTGCCGAAGCCTTCCCGGCCTTTTCCGGCCCTCAGAGAGTGTCCATGCGCTTCGCAACCGTCGTCAGCCTGTCGCTTTTCCTGTCGTCCGTCGCGGCCCACGCCGCCCAGAATCCCGAAATCCAGCGCGAGCCCTTCCCGCCGCAGTCGCCCGGCAAGGTGCACACCATCCGCATCATTCCCGAGGTCTGCGCCTATCTGCACGGCAGCTTCTCCACTGATGCGGCCACGCCCTATCGCTACGGCGCTGCCCGGACCGGCAAACGTTGTCAGCCGCGCGCGCGACTGGTCGATCCGACGAAGGCGAACCCCTCCGCCGAAGCGGGCTGGATCCTCAATGACCTGATCCGCATTCCCAATGCCGCCTGCCCGGCGCAGCAGGCGGTGATCCGGATCTGGCGCAAGCCGACGAACAACGCGCCGCAGCTCGACGGCGAGGGACGGCCTCGGATCTATCTGGAAGATGCCAAGCGTCAGGCGGCGGCAGGGAAGATCCCGGCCTTGCCGCAGTACGCGGCGACGCTGGCGATGGAAGGCCGGACTTGTCCGTGATGCCTTGAGCGCAACTCAGCCGCGCAGCGAAACACCAACGCTGCGCAGGAACGTCTCGACCTCGCGGGTGTAGTCGTTGTCTTCGCCCAGATCGCGGTTGATCTCCATGTGCGACATCGGTTTCGCCAGCAGTTGCGTGCGCGTGCCGAAGCGCGCCGCCTTGTCGAGGAACAGCCGATTGGCGGGACACGAATCGCGACGCCCGCTGGCGCACACCGCAAGCACCGGTGCGGTTTTGGCGCTCAACTGTGCGAGTGGCGACGCGGCGCGCCAATAGGCGGGGTCCTTGCCGAAGGCCGCCTCGAACAACGGCAGATTGCGGCCCTGCATCGTCGCCTCGGTGTCGATCGCGCCGCCGTCGAGCAGCACACTGGCGCGCCACGGTTTCACGCCGTATTTGCGGGAGATCGCCGGCGACGCCGCGAGCAGGCCGACCAGATGCGCGCCGGCGGAATGCCCCATCAGCACGAACCCGTCCGGATCGCCGCCGAGCGAAGCGACGGTGTCCTGCGCTTTCGCGACCGCGCGTGCGATGTCGTGCGCCTGCTCGATCGGCCCGGTGTCGGGCAGCATCCGGTAATTGGTCGAAATCACGATCGCGCCCGCTGCGGTCCAGCGCTTCTGCTTGGCTTCGATCAAACCGCGCATCGCCTTGTCGCCGCGTCGCCAGCCGCCGCCGTGCACGTAGAAGATGGTCGGTGCGCCTTTCGGCTGCGCCGACAGAGACGTGTTCGGCAAATACACATCGAAGCGCTGCGCCGGATCCGGCCCATAGGCGATTTCACGCATCGACGGAGACGTCGCCGTGGTTACCTGCGCGGCCGCAGGCGCCGGTTCGCGGAACATTGCGCCCAAGGCCAGCAGCAGGACGAACGCCAATCCCGGCCACGGCCGGCGGCGTGTTGTGTTCATCGTGTTTCGCCCTGTTTGCGCCGGTGCGTGCGGATCCACTCGCGACGCTGTTCCGGTGTCATCGCTTTCAGCTGTTCGCGCAAGGCGCCGCGTTGTCCAGACGGTAGACCGCGACCACCGCGACCCTGCTCGAACCTGGCGCGCGCGTGTTTACGCTGTTCCGGCGACATCTGTTTCCAGCGGCGCTCGCCCGCCTTCGCGCGCTGCCGCTGTTCCGGTGTCATCCGCTGCCAGCGTTCCGCGTGCTGCAGCATCTGCGTGCGCTGTCCGGGGTTGGCGTTCCAACGCTCGCGGACCACGTCCATGATCGCGTCGCGCTGCGCCGGGGTCAGACGTTCCCACTCTGGCGCCTGCGCTGCGCGCTGCGCCGTTGGCGCGGCCGGTGCAGGTGTCTGCGCGGACGCCATGCCCGCGAAGGCGATCAGCGTCGCGCAGAGCAGCGCGAAAAGACGGTTCGAGCGGTTCATAGCGACTCCGTGACATCGATCTGCGACTCTTCCGAGCCCAGCCATAGATAGAAATCCGGGCTTTCCTGCGACGTATCGAAGCCCATGGCCTCGTCCGCCGTATCGAATTCGGCGGCGAGCAATTCCGTAGGCAGCGGGTCGACTTCGATGATGGCGCTGTCGCCGACAGTCGTATCCGGCGTGTCGGTGCTGGCGATGACGGGTGCGGACGTGGTGTGCGCCGCCGGCTCGGGGTCGGCCGTCGCCGTGCTCGTGTGCGGTGCAGTGTCGATGCCCGGAACCGGTGCAGTGACAACGGTGTCCGGCGTCTTCGACGTACCGCTGTCGCCGGTGCCGCGCACCACGAACAGGCCGACCGCGAGCGTCAGCGCAGCGGCGCTGCCCAGCGCCAGCATCGGCCAGACGCGCACGGGTGCGGGACGGGTGTCCTGCTGGATCGCCGCG
Organism: Lysobacteraceae bacterium; assembly: GCA_040079515.1. Classification (GTDB taxonomy): domain Bacteria; phylum Pseudomonadota; class Gammaproteobacteria; order Xanthomonadales; family Xanthomonadaceae; genus Lysobacter_I. The sequence continues at coordinate 14,367 of JBEBKD010000004.1, read as the reverse complement.
CGGCGGCGCTGTGCGAGCTGTGCCCGCACGCGCGGCGAGAGGCGGTCGAGCGACGCGGCATGCGCGCGGCGTGCGGCATCGTCGAACGCGACTTCATCAAGCGCGGCCTGATCCAGCGTGGCGTGTGAATCCTGGCGTGGGTGGTCCGAAGTCATCGGAAATCCTCCAACTGTCGTTGCAAAGTGTCGCGGGCCCGCGAGAGATGGGTTTTCACCGATCCTTCGCTGCAGCCCATGATCCGCGCGGTGGTGGCGACATCGCAGTCTTCCAGCACGCGCAGGGTGAAGGCCTCGCGCTGGCGCGCGGGCAGTGCGCGCAGCGCGGTCGCCACGGATCGATAGGTCTCGCGGTTGTCGTGCGTCCGCGCGGGATCGGGCGCATCGTCCGGCGCCTGATCGATCCAGTCGATCGCATCGTCTTCGGCATCCTTCGCGCTCGGCGACACCAACCAGCGCATCCGGAACAGACTGCGCCGCTGCAGATCCACGATCCGGCTGCGCAGGATGCTCCAGAACAGCGGTGTCCACTCCGCCGATGGCCGCTCGCGATAGCCCATCATCCGGATCATCGCCTCCTGCACCACGTCCAGCGCGTCCTCGCGGTGCCGCAGCCCGAGTTCGGCGAAGCGGAACGCGCGCGCCGAAATGCCCTCAAGGAATGCATCAAGGGAAAAATCCTCGGCCGCTCCCGGGGAGGAGACGGCCGAGGAAACACGCGTGGAGGTGTCATCGGAGCTCACGCGTGCAAGCTTAAGGCCATGAAGGTCATCGGCGGCGCGACCATCTGCCATCGGAGCTGAGACTCAATGCCTGTGGTCCCAACGCCGGTCGAAGCGCTCGCCGCGACGGTCCAGGCGGTTGTCGGCGACGTCACCCTTGTGGTCGAGGCGGTTCTCGATGCGGTCGCCCTTGTTGTCGAAATGGGCGGCGCGGCGGTCGTGGCCTTGGTTCTCGGCGACTTCCGCCCGGTGGTCCAGACGCTCGTCAATGCGATCGCCTTTGCGGTCGAGGCGGGCGTCGATGTGGTCGCCCTTGTTGTCGAGACGGCGTTCGACGCGGTCTCCGCGGTCGGCGGACTGGGCGGAGCCTGCGGCCAACGCCGCCAGCAGCAGGGAAACGGTGATCAGCGACTTCATGGGCTGTCCTTCTGGAATGGGGAGGCGGGGAATGTCTGCAGGCCTGCAGGAAGGGAAACGCTTCCTGCCCGCATCGGTTGACAGCCCATCGATCGGAATCTCCGCTCTGCGGCTCGTCGCCTTCCTCCTTGTCTACTTCCCCCGCTCTGCGGCTTGTCTCCTTCCCCCGCGTGCGGGGGAAGGCTGGGATGGGGGGAGCGCAGGAATGAGCGCCCGCCGCCCGCTGGCATGTCCCGACGCGGCGGTTATGATGCGGACAGACCCTGGGGAGAACGACGATGGCGGATGGTTTCGTAGCGCTGTACATATTCATGCTCGCGGCGATCGCCGGGCACGTGATCATTTCGCGGGTTCCCGTGATCCTGCATACCCCGCTGATGTCGGGCAGCAACTTCATCCACGGCATCGTCCTGATCGGCGCCATGGTGGTGCTGGGCCATGCCGACACCACGCTGGAGAAGGCCATCGGCTTCATCGCCGTGCTGCTGGGCGCCGGCAACGCCGCCGGCGGTTACGTGGTGACCGAACGCATGCTGGACATGTTCAAGTCTTCCAAGAAGCCGGGAGATAAAGCATGAGCACGCCCGAACTGCTGTCGCTGCTGGTCAAGACCAGCTACCTCGTCGCCGCCACCCTGTTCCTGCTCGGCCTGCAGCGCATGGCCTCGCCCAAGACCGCGCGCAGCGGCATCCAGTGGGCCGGCGTGGGCATGCTCATCGCCACCACAGCCACCTTCTTCCTGCCCGGCCTGCACAACATCGCGCTGATGGCCGCCGGCATCGCCATCGGCATCGCGGTCAACTGGACCTGGGGCAAGAAAGTCGCGCTCACCGACATGCCGCAGATGGTCGCGCTGTTCAACGGCATGGGCGGCGGTTCCGCCGCCGCCATCGGTGCGGTCGAACTGTTCAAGTATTCCGCCGAAGGCCACGCGCCCAATGTCTGGACCCTTGCTCTGGCGGTGATCGGTTCGCTGATCGGCGCGGTCTCGCTCACCGGTTCCATCATCGCCTGGGCCAAGCTCGACGGCCGCATGGACAAGCGCTACACCTTTCCCGGCCAGCAGGTCGTCAATGCCCTGGTCGGCATTGCGGCGGTGGTGCTCGGCGCGATGGCGGTGCATACCCTGGAAGTGCCGTACATTGTCGCGTTCTTCATCGCCGCGCTGGCGCTTGGCGTCTTGATGACCCTGCCCATCGGCGGCGCCGACATGCCGGTGGTCATCTCGCTCTACAACGCCTTCACCGGCCTCGCGGTCGCGTTCGAAGGCTACGTGCTGGGCAACGAAGCCCTGATCATCGCCGGCATGATGGTCGGCGCCGCCGGCATCCTGCTCACGCGACTGATGGCCAAGGCCATGAACCGCTCGATCAACTCGGTGCTGTTCTCCAACTTCGGCGCCACCGGCGAAGCGGCCGCCATCGAAGGCAGCCAAAAACCCATCGACGCCAGCGACGTCGCCGCGATGATGGCCTTCGCCGAGCGCGTGGTCATCGTCCCCGGTTACGGCCTTGCGGTCGCGCAGGCGCAGCACAAGATATGGGAACTCAGCCAGCGGTTGATCGAACGCGGCGTGAAAGTGAAATTCGCGATTCATCCGGTTGCGGGGCGCATGCCCGGGCATATGAACGTGCTGCTGGCCGAGGCGGGTGTGCCTTATGACCTGATCGTGGATATGGACGACATCAATCCCGAGTTCGCCAATACCGACGTGTCGCTGGTGATCGGTGCGAATGATGTGGTGAATCCGGTCGCGAAGACCGATCCGGCTTCACCGATTTATGGGATGCCGATTCTGGATGTCGTGAATTCGAAGAACACGATCGTGATCAAGCGTGGCAAGGGGACCGGGTTCGCGGGGATCGAGAATGCGCTGTTCTATGCCGACAACACGCGGATGCTGTATGGGGATGGGGCGGAGATGGCGAGTGCGTTGGTGAGTGAACTTAAGGCGCTCGACGGCGGGCATTGATTTTGCAGGCTGGGTCATTGGCCCAGCTATTTCATGCGGCAATACGCTGGGTCGATGACCCAGCCTACGAGTTATAGAGTGTGAAAATTGTCGATGCTTGTTGAACTTCGTAACTTCTGAGAGAAGGTAATGGCTAGAACGCAAAAGGAACCTGAGCGGCTACGCTTTTCAGTAAGCCTTGTAACTCAGGGCGCGCATCGTTTTTACACGTTGACAATGCCGAGTGATGTGCTCGGGCGTACATGTTTTGTTACAACTAGAAACGAAGATCCAAGAGCAGGATTTCAACGCGTGCTGGACACTGATCGTGCGCAGCAAATAGCTCATTATATCGATGTTGGCTTTGGCACGATCCCGAGTTCGATTGTTCTATCAGCACAGCCTGACGCAGAGCTTCGAATCATTGGCTCAAAGACTATCGAGTTCAAAGACACGAGCAAAGCATTCTTGGTTCTTGACGGACAGCATCGAGTCTACGGATTCTCGTTAGCTGAAACTGCGCTGCGAGTCCCCGTCGTTATTTATAACGGCTTGAGTCGCCAAGACGAGACAAGGCTATTCATCGACATCAATACGAAGCAGAGGCCAGTCCCCAATGAGCTTTTGTTGGACATCAAGAGATTGGCAGAGTATGAAACCGATCTTGAGAAAGTTCTAAGCAAGATTTTCGACAAGTTTGCAGAGCAGAAAGGAAGCCCTCTTGTTGGCTTGATGGCTTCAGCTGCTCGTGCAAAAGGGAAAATATCTCGCGTCACATTCAACGCGGCCCTAAAGCCGATCGTATCTGTCTTTGAGGAGTCGAGTACCGATGAGATATATAAGGCGATTAGGTCTTATCTGAGAGCATTCATTTCGGGTACTGAGGACCGAGGAATTGAATTGCTTCTTACAAATTCTACAAATTTTCGAGCGATCATTGCGCTATTTCCTGATGTGGCTCGAAAAGTGAAGGATAGATACGCATCAGAATATACAGAGGAGAATTTCGTCGAGGTTATGGCGCCGATGTTCAGCGCTATGCGTGCGAATATTTTTAAGAGTCCTGGCAACTCATATAAGTCGTTATATGAAAGCCTTTTTAAGGCGTTGCAGGTGGGCTTCAAGCTCTAAGAGCCGAGATGTCTGCTCTATGCCAAGAGTTCCGTGCTATGTGGCTGGATGGAATCCATGCCATTACAGGCATGCCTGAGAGAAGTGTGGTGGGATTGATTGGAGATAAGTCATACCAGATTTATAGCCCTGCGACATCTAATGCTGTGACCTTGCAATTTTCTGATATGTCGAAAGTAGCGAGTGCTTATGCATTCGATGCGCGTCGTTTCAGCATGGCCGCTATGGAAACAATGGTGGGACTTTCGAGGCCAGCGAGCCTACCAAAAAGCACCGGCTGGCTTATTGTGGAGGCCTATTACGGTGCTTTTTTTGCCGCGCACGCCCTCCTGCGTTTGAGTGGGCGTAGTTTTACTCAGCTTGAACGCGCGGCGACGAGAAGCATTAATGAGATTTCGGATCTATTTGGCATGCAAACTTCACCCCTTGAGCAAGGCATGTTCTATGGTGTTGTTGATCACGCAGGTAAGACTTTAAGAATTGTTAAGTCGATGGATCAGTCGCACGAAGGCCTCTGGGTTCGATTTCTTGAGCTACTTTCAGATTCTGCCTTAATAATTGGAGGAAACGCACCGTCTGCATCAGTGCAGTCTTCGCTGTCTAAGATTCTTGAACTGAAGACATTGCTCACAGAAGGGGGCAAGTTATCAAAGGGAAATTGGCTATCGCAGGTTCGAAACAGCGTTACCTACCGACATGAGTTTTCTGCGTGGTATCCATATAATACGCAGCCACCTTATTTTTCTGCGCTGGATACGAGATTGGCGGATTGGAAGCTTGATGTGGACGAGATTAGTCTTTGGCCCCAGGGCGGTAGAGATATCCAAAGATTCTTAGAGGCGTGTTTGGCTTTGGTGTCCCTGTGTCGAGAGGTGTGCTTAGACATGTCTTCCAGATGTCCAAAGGGGAGGTCATTTCAAGACTATGGTGCAGTGAGTCTCTTGAGTCGGCTTGGAGTCTAAATGCGAGGCTGCAACAAAGCAGGGGGGCAGAATAGACATTCCGCGCCTTGTTCCAAAAGCATGCTATGACCCCCGTTTTGGTTAAGGATTTTTTGATGCGCCGTAGAACTGAAATTCTGCTTTCCTGGGCTGGCAATGTTGCCGCGTTGGGCGGTCTATCTCTAAAGGGTCGGGCTTGCATGCTCATGAATAAAGGAGCTGTCATTGCTCGGCGCGCTGACGCTGCGATGCTTTATCGGCTTGCTCGAATTCAGATTCTGCTCTTGGCCGTCCTGTTCTTTTCAGCGCCACTGTCAGCGAAAACATCCGACCAACCCTTGCCTTCGGCCGAGCAAGTTGATGTTTATATTGAAAAAGGGATGCGGCAGCTTGAAATTCCAGGGGCTGCCGTAGCGCTCATCGCAGATGGGAAAATCACACACCTGAAAGGCTTTGGAGATATTGATGGCTCTGGAACACCTGTAACGGCGAAAACACCATTTCAGCTTGGCTCTGTCAGCAAATCATTTGCTGCGCTCGTCGTTTTGCAGCTCGCCGAAGAAGGGCGGTTATCGCTCGACGATCCAGTGTCGAAATATATCCCGTATTTTCAGGCCGATGATAAAACGGCCTCCGACAAAATCACTGTGCGTCACCTGCTCAGCCACCGTAGCGGCTTGGCCACGATTGACGGCAACAGGCATCAAGACACGACTTATCGCGGTGATGATGCGATGGAACGTGTTGTCCGGGAGTTGAAGTCCGCTCATCTCTTCGCAATGCCCGGCGACAGATTCCAGTATTCCAACGCGAATTACATCGTCCTGGCTCAATTGATTGAAACGGTGGAAAAAGTTCCATATGAGAAGGTTGTAAAGGCCAGGATCTTCTCGAAGCTCGGAATGAATAATTCCTACGTGCAAATTGCCGATGCTGCAACAGCAGAGCCCGCCGTCGGACATACCCAGTGGTTTGGCCGTACATTCGAAAGAAATTTCATTGCAGGCAGGGCGATGATGGGGCCTGGTGGTATTACGGCCAGCGCTGAAGATCTGGCTGCCTATCTCATCGCTGTCTTCGAGAACGACCCCCGCATCATGCCAAAAGCACTCTCCGAAGCCTTGGCCAGGGAAAGGAAGGGTGGTTATGAGTTTGGTTGGGAATTCGATACCGTCGATGAGCGGCGGGTTGTTTTTCATGGCGGTCTGAACCCGGGTTTTCTTGCAATGGTCAAGTACACACCGGATACCCGGAAAGGCGCGCTTGTCTTGACCAATATGTCGGGCAGCCTTGAGGGGAATTTCATATACGGTGCAACGGACTATGCGTTGGGTCTTCCGCCTGCTGATATATCTCCGCCAAATGTCGCTTTGCTACGGTTGTGGGGAACGTTGAGCCTGACGGTTTTGCTGGCGATGGGTTGTGCGCTGTCGTTGTATGCATTGATCAAGCGTGCGCCAAAATCTCCGCGCAGATCCGCTGTAATGAAATGGCTGTGGATTGGCGTTCCGTCGTTTTTTCTCTTTGGGCTGAGCTATTTTCTGGTGTTTGTCGTTCCACAGTTGAGCGGAGTCAACCTGACGGCAGTGCGTATGTTTTACCCCGACTTGGGATTGCTTTTGGCTGTATCGTCAGGAATTGCTGTTTTTTGGGCTGTTGCCAGAGCTGCTTTGTTAATTGCAAAAACGGGGATGCGGAAGACTGGGGCACCCACAATTTGAAGGGTTGACGGTAAGGCCAACTGGCAAAATGCAGGGCGGAACCCGCGTGGCGGATTTCGCCGAATATCGGTATGCCGGTTGTGTCGCGACCGGCCACGATTCACAGGACAATTGATGAGCGATGCCTCGCGCCCACCACCCGCCGCCGCCGGCCTGACCCGCGCGGTAGGCCGCTGGCAGATTCTGGGGCTGTCGATCAACAGTGTGGTCGGCAGCGGCGTGTACCTCTTGCCGGCGACGGCCTTCGCACTGCTCGGCCCCTTCAGCGTGTGGGGCGTGCTGGCTGCGGGCCTGACCGTGAGCCTGCTGGTGCTGTGCTACGCCAAGGCGGCCAGCCATTTCGAACAGCAGGGCGGCAGCGCGCTGTATGCGCAGGAAGCCTTCGGGCCGTTCGCCGGCTTCCAGATCGGCTGGACCATCTGGTTGACCCGCGTCGCTACGGCCGCATCGCTGAGCAACGGATTGGCCGACGCGGTGGCGCGCTTCTGGCCGACCGCCGGCACCGGTGTCGGACGCACCGCGACCATCGCAGGGTCGTTGTTGCTGCTTGGCGCGATCAATATCGTGGGCGTGCGCCAGGCCGCACAGCTGTCGCTGGCGCTGGTGTTCGGCAAGCTGCTGCCGCTGTTGCTGTTCGTATGCATCGGCGTGTTTCACGTCGACTGGGAACTCGCCTTGGGCGGTTCCGCTGCCGGTGCAGTCGATCTGCGCAGCACCAGCGAAGCCGCCCTGCTGCTGCTGTTCGCCTACGCGGGATTCGAGAACCTGTCGGTCGCCGCCGGCGAATACCAGAACCCGCGTCGCAACGTGCCGTTCGCGCTGGTGGCGATGATCGTGCTGGTCACCATCATCTATGCGGCGGTGCAGTTGGTGGCGCAGGGCACGCTGCCGGACCTGGCGGCATCGTCTACGCCGCTGGCCGATGCGGCCGCCCGCTTCGGTGGCGAAAGTCTGGCGCTGCTGCTCACGGTCGGCGCGGCGCTGTCCATTCTCGGCACCAGCAACGCGACACTATTGTTGGGCCCGCGCTTCCTGCACACGCTGGCGATGGGCGGTTACGGTCCGCGCGTGCTGGCACGCGTGCATCCGCGTTTCCACACTCCGGATATCGCCATCGCCGTGCAATGCGTCGTGGCGATGGCGCTGGCGCTGAGCGGCTCGTTCGTTCAGTTGGCGCTGCTGTCGATGGTCACGCGCCTGTTGGCCTATATCACCACTTCGGCCAGCGTGTTGGTGCTGCGCAGGCGCCACGGCGATCCGCCGGGCACGCTTCAGTTGCCGGGCGGCCCGCTGATCCCGCTCGCCGCCTTGGCGCTGTCGATGGCCCTGCTGCTGAGCGCCCGACCAGCGCACCTGGTGGCAGTAAGCATCGCAGTGTTGATCGGCAGCGTCGTCTACCGATTCCCGCAACGCGTGGCTGAGTGAGGGCTTCGGAATATGGCGCGCACATCGGCGTGATGAAGACTGGGACACCCCTGATGAAGACTGGGACACCCTACGAAACTGCGGCGCGTGCCGAACCATTGCCACGATAGTTCACGGCGCACACCGCAGAAGACTGGGCAGAAGACTGGGACACCCACAATCTTAAACACAGACATGCACGAGGCGATTCGATTCGCCCTCCCGAATCGCTTCGATGTTCGATATAGAAAGCCGGACTGAAATCCCATCGTCCACGATCAATCCTCCCTGACGGGCGAAGAACCCCTATCTGCAACTCATCCCAACTTGGCCGCCAGACGAAGACCCTTGAGCCAGCGTTGACCAATGCGTTCGGCGAGTGCGATCAGATCCTGGGCAGAACCCGCCGCGCGCGCCCAGCCGTTCCCGTAGGCGGCGACACGCGTCGTCCAGCACGTCGGGTTGCGATCAATGATCGATACGATGGCAGGCGCGTCCTGCGCGATCCGTCCACGTTTGTCCGGCGCCAGTGTTCGTCCGGTCCAATCCAGGAGTTGTAGATAGTCCGCCGTGGACAAATTGATGTCGGGAGACAGGTTGCCCGCGATCGGTTTCAGCGGCCGGGTAAGCATCTCCGGACTCGACTGCGCGATTGCGATGCGCGTAGCCACGCTGGTGTTTGTAGATGCTTCAAGACGATCTGCGATTCCGGCGCGGATCGGGTTGAGATCGACGTATGCCATGGCGGCAAGTACCGAACGCTCGTCGCACAGTGCTTGACACTTGTAGCGGCCTTCCCAGAATCGCCCCTTGCAGCCATCCTCGTGATTCGCGCGACGCGCGATGGGTTCGACCAGACAACGCATCAGCCAGGACAGGCTTCCGAGCCGCTTGCGGATCAGGTCGAGTCGGGTCGGATCGACGAGCAGGCGCATGCGTTTGTGCTCGATGGCTGTGTCGGTGTCTTCTCGCGGCGGAAACAGACGTATCCAGCGGACTGCAACATCTTCATCGCTCCACGCCGATGCCTCGGCGGGATCGATCCTGAGTACCAGATGCAGATGGTTGCTCATGACGGCATAGGCATGGATGGAGACTGCGTAACATTCGGCCACCAGATGGATGCGTGCCTCAACCCAAGCCTTGCGGTGTTCGAACGAACGCCCTGAGTAGTGATCGACCCCGCACAGGAAGGCCCGGCGCACGCATCGCTGGACGCAATGATAGGTGCCGGTGATATCGGGTGGAGCGGTATGGGAACGCGGTCGGGTCATGCGGGCATCGTGCCCTGGTACTGTGTGGCGATATATCCGGGATTGCGGTAAGTTCGTGTCGGGAAAGTCTGAGTTGTGGGTGTCCCATTCTCGTACTTCCATTCTCGTACTTTGAGGTCAGGTCATAGAGAGGTTTGTTTCATGAGCAAAAGCAGTCCGCACCACCGCGCGAGTGTCAGGCAGGGATCGCGGGCAGTTATTTCGATTGCGACCGCTCTGGTTTGGCTTCTCTCGGGGTGCGCTCACTGTGAGTCCCGCTCGCCAGATCCGCTACCAATGAGTGACGCGGCAGTTACCTTCCTTGATCGGCAACCCATTGTCGACGGCCGACTCGACAAGGACCTGCAGGATTTGCCCAAGCGCAGGTTTGCTCACTTCTTTGACTTCGATAATCCGCCAGTGCGTCCTGCGGAACTCAGCTATAGGCTCGGCTACACAGCGACGCACCTCTACGTTTACATAGAGACAGATGCACCCGAAGTGAGCTATCAGCCGCGAGGCTATCTGGGGGGCGACGGGTATCGGCTTCTGGTTGGCCGACCTGAGGCAGATGGCCTTGCGAGCGAATATTTCGACCTGACTTTCTCGCCAACGCGCGACCCGAAGCGCGAATGGGACAGGCAGCGCGTTGCGAGCTACAACCATCAAACACCCAAGAGTCAGCTCAGTGCAAAGTCCTGGTCTGCCGAGCATGCCGGAGACGCCCGTAGCGGCTTCGAATCGCTCATCGCTTGGGAGGACCTCTGGCCCTATCATCCGTGGGACGGCACGCCCATCGGCTTCAATCTCTACTTCGCAAAGGCGCACCCTGCGCAAGCCGGTGAACCCATCACCCATGGCTACGCAGCTCGCGAAGACGAGGGCATCTGGGACGAGGAGATTGCCCGCCGCGCGGTCAGGCTTTTGAGCTTTGAGCGGCCACTAGACTTGGCATCGCCCTTTCTGCTTCTGCGTCCAGAGCAGGTCTCGCTGGCGCAACAGCAGTCAAGTCGAATTCGCACACGTTTGCTGGGTGCGGAGGAACTTAATAATGACGTGACCCTCGTGGCCAATCTATTGGACCAGCAGGGTAAGCAACACTGGACTAGGACGTGGCAGCAGCGCCCCGGTCTTGATGGGCCAGTGCAAAAGCAGTTGCTGGATCTGCCACCACTTCCCGCGGGCAAATACAGCCTGCAAGTGACTGGCGCGCGGACGCAGGCCAGCGCCCCGATCTGCGTGCTTCCCGATGTCGATTATTCTGCACTGGGGGACCAGCTCAAGGTACCCGAGGGCCCACGTCGCGGCGCTTCGGAAGCGCTGTCGTTCGAGTTGGCACAGCTCGAGAAAGCTTCTGTGCTCAAGCCCTATGAGTCTTGCGAAGGTGTTTTGGAGGGTTGGCGATTACTGAAGCCCTTGCTTTCCGCTTGGCAGCAGGGGGAGGACCCCTACGCGAAGGTGCGCGGGCCGTATCGACGCGGCTTCCGCTCCATACATGATGCAAGCTTGCAGCCCATGACGATCAAGCTCCCGGTGGATTATTCGGAGGACCGCAAATATCCGCTCTTGGTGATGCTGCACGGCAGTGCGCAGGATGACACCACGATCCTGGGCCATGACTGGAGTGGCGGACAGGCCATCGAACTGGCGCCCTTCGGACGCGATCGCTTTCAGGCCTATGCGCGAGATGCATCACAGAAGGACATTGTTGAGGCGATCGAAAGAGCGCAACGCGATTTTTCGGTGGATGCTACACGGGTTGTCATCGCCGGCTTTTCGATGGGTGGATACGGCGCACTGCGCACGTTCTACGAGCAGCCCGAACGCTATGTCGGTGTGGCCATGCTCGCGGGACACCCCAATCTGGCCAGTGAATGGCTGGACGAGCCGCATCCTGACTTCAGAAAGACCGAGGTCGCATCTGCCTTCCGCAACGTTCCGGTTTTCATCTACCACGGCCAAGCGGATGAGGCGCTTGATCCAGCCCTTGCTAAGGCCGCCGCCGATAGCCTCACCGCCGCAGGTGCACGTGTTCAACTGCTGATGCCGGAGGGCGCCCCGCACCGCTTTCCTGCCGACGCATCATTGGCGCAGTTCCAAAACTGGTTGAGTGAGATATGGAGCAAGTGAGTGAGGGGACACCCTACAATAGCCACACCACCGAGGGCTGCCATGATGTCGCCGATCCAAACGTATACAGGTGATCGCGTCGAGGCTAGCGGCACGGCCCGTCGCGCCGTATGCGCACTCGTCGTGCTGATGATCGCCGCATCCGGCTTCCCGGCACAGGCCGCAGACGACTTCGCGTCCACGAAGCCGACGCAGCGGGTGGAGTATTGGCAGAAGCGGGAGGCGGACATCGCCGTGCAGTTGCGCGATACCGAAGCGCTGTCGAAAGTGAAGCTGGTGTTCCTCGGCGATTCGATCACCGATTTCTGGCAGTTGGGCGACAACCCGTGGGTGACCGGTCAGCTGTTCGGCAAGCAGTCGTGGGACGAATCGTTCACGGGCGTGCCGGCCGAGAATCTGGCGCTGAATCTCGGGATTTCCGGCGACCGCACCGAGCATGTGCTGTATCGGATCCTGCCGGCATCGGCGGGTGGGCTGGGGCAACTCGATGCGCCGGAACTGCAGCCGGATGTGATCCTCGTGCTGATCGGCGTCAACAACACCTGGGCGGAAGAAACGCCGGTCGTGGACAGCGTCGTGGCGGGCATCGTCCAGGTGCTGGCCGCCGTCCATGCGCGCAAGCCCGATGCACGCATCGTGCTGCAATCGCTGATCCCGACGAATGACGCGGTGAAGAATCGCGATGCGCTATTGCCGATCAACCGCCGGATCGCCGATCTGGCGGCGAGTCCGCAATTCTCGGCGTTCGTGTCCTACCTCGACATCTATCCACTGTTCGCGGATGCCGCAGGCCAGCAGATCGGCGGCTACTTCGTCACCGACGGCGTCCATCCCAGCCAGGCCGGCTACCGTGTCTGGCGCGATCGTCTGGTGCCCTATCTGCGTGAACTCCGGACGCGCCGACCCTGAATCCGAAACGTATTTCGCATATCCAGCGCATCGGTCCATGTGTTGGATCATGGGCGGTGCCCGCGGGCGATCCTTCCTGGCGGGCAACGATCGCCCTCTTCCCGGCTCATCCTGACCGTACCGCCAAGCGAAGGCCCTAGCCAAGGCGTTCGGCCAGCACGATCAGGTCCCGAGCGGAGCCCGCAGCGCGTGCAGAACCATTGCCGCGATCGTCGTGCCCGCCGCGAAGCAGCATGTTCGCTGAACACAGCTTCGACATCGACGATCGTTCGTTCATCGGTGGGATTGGTTTCCATTAGGATGCCTTTCAGGTTGTCCCTGCGGTCGTCGACTGAAGCGGATCCATCATCGAACAGCGGAGGCGTTTCATGCGATTCAATAACGTGTTGATGTGTTTGCTGTCGTTGACTGCCGTGAGTGCTTACGCGCAAACGATTCCGAACGACCAGATCGATTACGCAGCCTTCAAGCAGATCGTGTTGGATACGGAACAGTATCGCGAGTCGAGGCGGCTGAGCGAAGACGATTTCATCACTGCGCTGAAAGAGCCCGGCGTGATTCTGCTCGATGCAAGGAGTGGCCCGGCATTCGCGCTGCGGCACATCAAAGGCGCGAAGAATCTTCCTTTCACGGATTTCACCGAGCAAACCCTGGCGGAAGTCGTGCCGGACAAGAACTCCAGAATCCTGATCTACTGCAACAACAATTTCGTCGGCAGCCCGCGTGCTTTCGCCACCAAAGCGGCTCCGGCGTCGCTGAATCTGTCCACATACACCTCGCTGCGCGCATACGGGTATGAAAACGTCTACGAGCTCGGTCCTGTGCTGGACGTCCGCACGGCGAAAGTGGTTTTTGAAGGGGCTGAAGTCGGGTCCTGAGATATCGGCCAGGAACCGCGAGCTACCTTTGCGATTGAAAGGGCGCTTCACGATGTTTGTGATGGCTGCGGTCGTACAAAGGCGGTCAAGATCCGCCCTACGAGACTTCGCGTCTGGTGCGTCGTGATGGTGGGGTTCGCTGCGCTCACCGCCACCCTGCGGTTTTCGTAACGCGGGCTGCATTTGAAAAATGGAGGCTTCATGTCGACTGGGTTGCGCGTATTGAGCGTCATCGTGGCGTTGTTCGCAGGGGTCTTGGCTTGGGGCTATTGGCGCGCGTCGACCCATGCTGCTTTGAATCTCCGTATCGAAGACTACGGCATGCGCACCGAGGGGCAGCGATACGGTAAAGCGCACGGCGCGGCGATCGAGTTTTTCGATGCGGACAAAGCCTCATTGGCTACGGCAAGATCGATCGAACCTTACGGCTACATGCAGGCTTTCCACCCCGACGCCAGGGTCCAGAGCTGCGCGCTGTACGACGGGTACGAGCAGCGTGACGCTTACGCCCGGTGTTTTGCCGTGCATTCGCGATGGGTTGCGGATTGGGCGCCGCGGGTCCGCTTTGCGCGCGTGACCGTCGGCGATTGCGTCTTGAACGACGTGCCGATCGTGGCGAAGCGTTCCGATTCGGACTGGTGGCTGTGGTGGGTGCCGTTGCCGCATGTCGGTGGCACGCCGTTGGGGTATTTCGATATCATCGTTGCCATCGACAGCAAGGCATGCAAGGTCGCGAACAAGTAGGGTGGCGGTGAGCGCAGCGAACCCCACCATGAGCAACCGACGTCGCTTGGTCATCTCCGTGTTCTCGATATGTCGTGATGGTGGGGTTCGCTACGCTCACCGCTACCCTACGAAGCTGTTGATTGCTTCCAAACGATAGGATGCTTGCGATGCATGTGAAACACATCACC